>JAKSIH010000025.1 GCA_024398935.1 Fibrobacter sp.
ACGGTCAATACAATGGAAAATACTTTAGCGTTCATTGTGCAATCTCCTAGTCAAAATGATACGGGGCAGGTTCACCCACCTTAAAGGTTCCAGCCATGTCAATCTTCTTGAGAGCTTCATAGTCCACAGACTTCAGCTTCTTGCCGTCAAAGTTGAAAGTAACCACGCAGCCCTTACCGCAGGCGACTTCCTTTACATTTGCCTCGTTCTTCAGCAGGAAGGATTCTGCAAGACCGGCCTTTTCCGCATAAGTATTTACAGCCTTGTCGCTAACACCTGCAGAGCTATAGATGTAGGCAACCTGCTTGAGGCGAGTTTCCTTATCGCCTTCAATCTTCTTTGCGGTTTCGTCAAAGGCGGCAACAGTCTTGTTTCCGCTCAAGGTTGCGTACACCAAGTTCCAGGCCATGTTGTACTGGTCCACGGACTTCCACTGTTCATAGATGGTTGCGTCCACGCCATCACGATAGGCGGTGATTTGTGCATCGAAGGAAGACTTGGCAGTTTCCTCATAAGAGCCCTTCAGGAGCATCATCATGACAAAAAGACCAACAATCAGGACAATATCCACGATTAGCAGAATCTTAAACTTTTTCATGCTGTTAGAAGCCTTTGCTGCAGTATCTGCAGAATCGGTTTCCACCACTTCTGTTTCCATTTCTTCGTTATTCATAGGATTCCTTTTAAGAAAGTTCTACATAGAATTTAATTCCTTATAAGAAAATTGCAAGTTAACTTTTTGAAAAAAAAGGAAAAATAGGCGTCTTTTTCTATATTTGAGGGCATGACTGAAACTGCCGAACAGAAAAAACTCCCCTCCCAGATTATCTTCGAGAACCTCAAGGAAATGATGAGGGCTAAAAATACGGCCCACGAGTCCATGTTCAAGTTCCACTGGAAGAAAATGTGGCCCTTTAGGCTTTTCTGGCCCCAGGTAGATTTTGTCCGTATCATCCGTCTCATGGAAGAGCTGAAAAAGAACTGCAAGTCCCAGAAGGAACTGGTCCAGAAGGCTCTTTCAAAGGCTAAGCCTTTCGAAAAGAATTTTCTTACGGCAGTTCCCGCCTACCTGGATGCCCTGGATGTTTCCTGCAGGCACCTCGCCAATGCCGCTCAATGGAAGCAGGACTGGCGTATGAAAAAGATAAATCGCGAAGTAAAGATCAAGCGAGACGTCTCCGACTGGGCCAACATCCTGAAGGAATACGAAACCGCACAGGGAAACTTGACTCGCGCAGGAGCATTCGTCTCCGCAGGCTGGCAGGAGTTCGTTGCCGCAGGCGCCTTTATCGACACACCCGCGGAAAGCAAGTAGTGGATTCTATCGGCATCTGCGATGCCTCCTGAATGACGCGGTTAATGGCGGAAAAGCAGGGCGACCAGCAGATTCCAGCGCCACTTTAACCGCTGTGCAAAACCGGCAGAACGGCCACCCACCATCTGGGTGGCATTGTTTTCGTGCAGCCGATACAAAATCAGGGTCTGGTGCACGGAGGCCACGCCATACTTGCGTTCCGCAAGGAGTCCAAGCCACTGGTCATGCATGGGAAGCCTTTTCGGGAATGGCAGGGCGACCTTCAGCAGGTCCCGGCGAAAAGCCATGCAGCAGCCGGTAAAGGAATTCTTCAGACAGTTCCGATAGACGCCTTCCCTGTAGGGGCGTCTGGACCACATGGTCATGTACTGCGAGTAGCGGCTTGTTGAGGGTAGCGGTTCGCAGGCGCTATCGACCAGAATTGCATCATGAACCGCAAGCCAGGGCGAATCCTTACAGAAGCCGCCGTTCTCATAGCCAAGCGCGTCCAGCATGGCAGGAACCTTTCCCGGAAGCCACACGTCATCCTGGTCCGAAAGGAAAACCACATCCCCCCGAGCCTCCTTCAGGGCCCGTTCAAAATTATACACCGGTCCAAGATGAGATCCCGCGGAAAGTACCCGGACTCTAGAGTCTTCAAACTTACGGATAATTTCCAGAGTATCATCCGTAGAACCGTCATCCGCGACAATCACTTCAGCATCGGCGGGCAACTGGGAAAGAATACTCTCCAGCTGTTGAGCGATAAAGCGAGCACCGTTATAAGTGGCCATGCAGACGGATATTGACATAGTGGGTAGTAGGTAGTAGGTAGTGGTTAGTGGTTAGTGATTAGTGGTTAGTGGTTAGTGGTTAGTGGTTTTAGCGGGAGAGGAGTGTTGAGGGGATGAAGAGTTTGGGTAAGCGTTTTAGGAAGGAGCTGCTAAAACTTGCCAGTTGCGGCAGGTGCTTGACGGCCTCCCATTTTTGCTTATATGCCAACGCCGAAAACCAGCGAGCCTTCCAGATTTTAACTGCCTTGGAATAAAGCTTATGCTCCTTGTACTGTTCTATTATTTTTAGGAATTCCCCGTACATGCGGTTATGATTGGTATGCATATTATTCCCGTGATCCCGGTAGTAACAGCAGACCACATCAGGGGAAACTGGCTGAGGACCAAACTCGTAAAGGACTTTCAGATATAGCGGATAATCTTCAAAGAAGAACCGTGCATCGTAGCCCCCGAGACTGCGGACTTTTTCGGTACGGAACATTTCCGCGCACCCGTGAAGGGCCTTCATGCCCAGGAAAAATTCCTCGAAATGTATTTCGGGAACCGCTTCCAGAAACTGCGGGTCCAGATTCTCCCCCACGACACCTTCTGCAGACATGGGTTTTACCTGCCCGAAGCACCCCACCGCCTGGGGATGGCTTTCCAGAAAGTTGAACTGTTTCACCAGACGATCCGGAGGCATGATGTCGTCAGAAGAAAACGTGCAGTAGCATTTCCCTCGGGCGTAGGAGAGCAATTCGTTGCAAGTAGCGACCACCCCCTTATTGGGACGATGGACGAATCGAAAACCCAGCTCTTTCGAAAGCTTTTTCAGAATTTCAGGCGAGCGGTCTGAACTGCCGTCATCCACCACGACCAACTCAAAGGGAATACCCCGCTGTTCCATCACGGAACGGACGGCCGCTTCTACATACTTCTCGTGATTGTAGCTGGCAAGAAGCACAGAAACCAGGGGAACCTTATCCCGCTGTTCCATTTCCACACCTTCTGCAAATTTCTTGGCATAGATGTTTTCAAAGGGATTCTCTACGGCAACACTGATTATGGAGTATTCCATTTCAGCCTCCAGACCAGAACTCCCATGACCAGGAAGTACAAAATATTTTCTGCGGCGTAGGCCAGCATGGGGCCACTAAAATAGAAGTACTTCATTCCCACAATGGTTCCCAGCGCAAGAAACATTTCACCAAAAATTTCCGTAGCGATAAACTTTTTCGTTTCCTGACGGGATATCAGGACCAGAGCCAGAGTGAAGCCACCCGCCCTGAAGAAATCCCCCACCAGCTGCCACTGCATATAGTCAGCGGCACCCAGGTAGGCGTTTGAAAAAAGAATGGGAACAAAGAAATTTCGGCCAAGGAAAAGGGAGCCAACCAGCACGAGAGAAAAGCCCAAAACAAAGAAAAGCTTGGGATAGAAAACCTTATTGAATTCAGCCCGACTTTTCACCTTGGAAACAGCGGGGAGAACCGTTACGGTAAGAACCGCAGAAATGACCATAAAGATGAAGTCGGAAAATTTCCAAACGCTCTGCCAGAGGCCCGCCGCATTGTGTCCAAAACTTCCATCGATAGCCGTACGCATAATGGTGAGCACGATTGGAGAAAGGACCATGGGAACAATTCCCATCAGGGCATAGGAATGCCAGGGCCTGCGGGTATCCAGGGCGGTCGACCAGATATATTTCAGGCGGAACCTAGTCTTCTTGGTGACTGCCGCCGCAAAGAAGGCTCCAAGGATGCTCTGGGTCGCGATAACGGAGAGGACGCTCAGTTTTCCCGTATAAAGGAAAGCCGCCACCCAGAGAATCTGCCAGAGGGCGGTAACCACATTGATCAAGGCCCACTTCCGATTCTCCCCAAGCCCTACCATGGCCGACGACACAATGGCAATCACGTTGGAGGCAAGGATTCCCGGCATGGCAAAGAGAATGGCGGCCTGTACCAGTCGGGGCTGCATTCCCGGAAAGAGGGTTTCCAGAGGCGCCATGAAACAGAACAGCACCATGGCAATAAAGGTGAAGAGGGTCGCAAAGGTAGTAATGCGCACTCCCCCGCGCCAGATCCCCAGCAGTTCCTTCTCGTTTTCCGCATTCTTTGCAGTGAGGCTTGTCCAGCCGTTCTGCAGGGCAAGGCTAGAGGTCGCCTGTCCGATGGACATCAGGTTCAGGAACTGCCCCACGCAGGCAAAGGCTGCAGGCGGTAGAAATATGGCCAACAATTTATTGATGGCAAGCGCCCGCAAGGCGTTTACCACGGTAACTGCACCAGACTCAAAAAACTTCTTTAGGAACATGAGCCGTCCTTAGGATTATCGGTAGATTCAAAACTGTTCACGCCATCAATGACCATACCGATTTCCTCTTCTGTCATGAAAGGATGAAGAGGCAGGCTCAATTCTGTTGCGGCCAGCCTTTCTGCAACGGGATAATCAACCACACCATAAGTATCCACAAAGGCTTTCTGCCTGTGGGGCGGCGTAGGGTAATGAATCAAGGTTTCAACGCCAAGTTCCGCCAGATGTTTCTGGAGGGCATCGCGGCAGCTGGAACCATCCCGGCAGACGCAATGGATGGCAAAAATGTGCCAGACGCAATCCGAAATAGGATGCGCAGGATTCACCTCATTGGCGGACTGCGGCAGGCGAATCAAGGGATTCCTGATTTCTGCAAGGTAGCGTTTTGCAATTTCATTACGGCGAGAGTTCTCGGAATCAAGTCGCGGAAGCTTTGCGCTCAAGACTGCGGCCTGCATTTCATCCAGTCGGGAGTTCTCCCCCACATATTCATGAACATATTTCTTTTCGGAGCCGTAATTTGCCAGCTTTCGCACAACGCAAGCCAGAGCTTCGTCAGAGGTAACTACTGCTCCGCCATCCCCAAGAGCCCCCAGGTTCTTGCCGGGATAAAAACTGAAACCGGCGGCGTCGCCCAAATTGCCAGCCCTTTTCAGAGAACCTTCGCCCGACATGTCCATACAGGCGCCATGAGCCTGGGCGGCATCTTCCAGCAAGAGTAGGCCACGGTCTTCCGCGAAACCGCGCAAACGATCCATAGGGCAAAGCCTTCCGTATAGGTGAACCGCAAGGATCGCCTTCACACGGACATGGCTATATGTGGCGTTCAAGAAAGATTTTTCCACAGAGCCCAGGGTCAGGACACAAGTTTTCTCGTCAGGCTCTGCAGGGACAGGTACAAGACCTGCGGCCTTGACGGCAAGCCAGGTCGCAATGAATGTATTGCTGGGAACGATAACGCCATCACCCAGGTCCAATTGACCAAGTTCGATGTAGCCTTTCAATATCAAGGACAAGGCCTCAAGACCATTCCCAACCCCAACGCAAAAGCGGGTCCCGCAGTATTCGGCAAAAGCCGTTTCAAATTCCTGGCAGCATTTGCCACGAATGTACCAGCCGGAATCCACCACCTGATCTACTGCATTCTTCAGTTCATCACCGTAAGAATCGTTTACTCGCTTGAGAGGATAATAGGGAACTTTTGTCATGGAATTCAAAGTAGTAAATATCCTCTTTCTAAAAAACAATTTTTGCCGTAAAGACGATGAAATGGCAAATATAAATGATGAAGATTTACTACTTTAAGGACATGCTTGAACTGCTGAACTACAAAAAGGAACTGGACCATCGACTGGACAACTTTGTTTTCCAGGAATCCGTCAATGGGACTTTTTTACAGAGCAGGCAGTTTCTCAACTACCATCCGGACAATCGTTTTGAGGAAGCAAGCTTCGCCTTGGAACGTAGCGGAACCATCGCAGTCTATTTTCCAGGCAATGAAATTTTAGAACCGGATGGCAGCAAGACTTTCGTATCCCATCAGGGGTCAACTTTCGGTGGCCCCATATTCAGCAAGGCATTCTACTCTGCAAGCAGAGTCATGGAAGCCCTGAAATTTGCAGACCAGCTTTTTGCAAGCAAATACAAGAAAGTTCGGCTCAAGATTACTCCGGCCCTTTTCGCCAAGGAATCTCCGGACATGATCGAGTACGCCCTGGAACACCTGGGATACACCCGCCATACGGAGCTTAGTTCCTGTACCGCCCTCGTGGATGCCGACCGCAACCAGATTGCCGACCCTCTGGCCAACTGCGAAAAGGACTGCCGCCGCATCTTCCGCAATTCTGAAAAGTTCGATGTTACCTACCGGATATTCAATGCGGCCGATGTTCAAACCGGCAAACCCTCCAGGGAGCTTCAGGAATTCTACAGCTTCCTCGAAATTTCCAAGGCCAAGCATAACGTAAAGCCGGTTCATTCCATGGAAGAACTTTGCGATTTGGAAAAGCGTCTCAATGTTTCCGCCCCAGACGGCACGACTCAGGAAAGAATCCGTTTCCGCGGCATCTGGCTTAACGATCGTTACGTGGCCGCCATGATGCTATTCGCCTTTCCCGAAGTAGGCGTTCTTCACGCCCAGTACATCGCTCCCGACGACAACTTCAAGGATTTCCACCCGACCACGACGCTGTATGTCAACGCCATGCGTGAAGCGGCCCGCGAAGGCTTCAGGAAATTCAGCTGGGGCATTTCCACCGAAGATGGCGGAAACTACCTGAACGAAAGCCTTATCAAGTACAAGGAATCTCTTGGGGCAAAGCCTGTAGTAAACGCCTACTACACCAAGGATTTCTAAACGAAAAAGCCCGGGTGGAACCCCGGGACTATTTATTCTACTTCCTTCAGGAAATCATTATACTCATAAATGTAGTCGGAAGCATCGTAATGTTCCGAGGCCAACACCATGCATACCGCACCGCTACTGAAATTTTCGATTTCACGCCAGGTCATGGTGGGAATGTACAAGCCCTTGTAGGAGCGATTCAACTGGAACTTCTGGCGGGTCTTGCCGTCGTCCAGTACCACATCAAAGCTACCGCTGGCGGCAAAGATCAACTGGCGGAGCTTACGATGGGCATGTCCCCCGCGGGTAGAACCTCCCGGCACATCGTACAGGTAATACACGCGCTTGATGTCGAAGGGCATCAGTTCGCCCCCTTCCACAACGCTCAGGTTACCACGTTCATCGTGTACAATGGGGATATCGATCAGCTGGGGTTCGTTCCAATTCATGGCGTAAATATAATTGACAATTGAGAATTGATGATTGATAATTATAAAATTTCGCGGCAAAGCCGCCATTCTTTCAAATTATCCATTTTCAATCATCAATCATCCATTAAAAAAGCCGTTCCTCGGGTGCAAGTCTCCCCCTCCGGCAGCCGAATTTCCCCTGCGAGAATTCCTATGGCTCTTGAAATCCCTCACAAGATTTTCTATATATGGGGCACACTTAGCGTATGTCGTGTTAAGCTCTACCAGCATACGTGTGAACCAAAGAGCTTCCTTTAACGAGGTTAATATGTCCTCTTTCCGTGGACCTAAGGGCAAGGTTGCCCGTTCCTTGGACCTTGCTGTTTCTAACAAGACTCAGAAGGCTCTCGACCGTCGTCATTTTGCACCTGGCCAGCATGGTCAGAACCGCAAGAAGTCCGCTTCTGTGTACAAGCAGCAGTTGGTCGAAAAGCAGCGTCTTCGCTTCACCTACAACATTTCCGAAGCACAGCTCGCTAAGGCTTACACCGAAGCAAACCGTCGCGACGGTTCTGCAGGTGACAACCTGATGATCTTGCTGGAAACCCGTCTGGACGCAGCAGTGCTCCGCATGGGCTTCGCTCGGACCATCTTTGCTGCTCGTCAGTATGTTGCTCACGGTCACTTCACCGTGAACGGCGTTCGTAGCTTCTCTCCCGCTCGTCAGCTCAAGGCCGGCGACGTGATCGCAGTTCGCGAACAGTCTAAGGAACATGTTCAGATCAAGGAAGCACTGGCCGCTGGCGCAGCTGTTCCTGAATATCTGACTGTCGATGCAAACAAGATGGAAGGCTCTCTCGTGAAGCTCCCGCTCCGCGACCAGATCCCCGTTCAGCTGCAGGAACAGCTGGTTGTGGAATACTACTCTCGCTAACGCTAGAGTTGATCCAACGACAACTGGAACATTTGGAGACACCTCGCGCAAGCGGGGTGTTTCTTTTTTTCTGCATTTTTCCTACAGGCAACCCAACTCCATTATTCTATTCCATCGGCAAAGCCCCTTTCGTCATATAATACAAAGCGTATAATAAAACAAAAATTTCTACCAACAAAGTTCAAGAATTTTACATTTTTACAACAAATAAGCGATTTTTGTATAACAAACGATTCTTTTTCACAAAATCAAACCTATATTTGATGATATGAAAAGCATTGTAAGTTATACCGATTTTCGGCAATACATATCGGACTTCTACGAAGAAAGAAAACGAACCTCCGCCTTTTCTTGGCGGGAGTTCAACAAGCTGGCAGGGTACACCTCCCCCAACTACCTAAAATTGGTTTGCGACGGCAAAAGCAAGTTAAGCAAAACCAAGGTGGAATTAGTGGCCAAAGCCATGAACCTAGCCGGATACGAGTTAACCTATTTTGACTTGATGGTCTCCCTTGACAACGCAAAGGAAGCGTCTCAGAAAAAGGAAATTCTGCTGGAAATGGATTGCATAGCCAAGGAGCACAAGGCCCGCATTGTTGACAGCGACGCATTTGAGTTTTACCAGTCCTGGGAATATCCTGTAATCCGAGAGCTGGCTCCCATGATGCCAGGAGCAAAGCCTCACGAATTGGCGGCAGCCTGCAACGAAGATATTTCGGCAGAGGACGTAAGCCGTATTTTAAAATTTCTTGTGAAGCGGGGGTTCCTGAAGTCTGAAAATGGAAATTACACCCAGACCGAAAAAACGGTAATCGCCTCTAAGGAAGCACTGCCTTTGGCCATCCGTTCCATGCATAGGGAAATGGCAAACTACGCCGAAAAAGCGGTGGACAAATATTCCGTAGAGGAACGCCATTTCATGGGAATCACCATGGGGGTTAACGCGGAACTTTATGGCAAAGTGGTGGCGGAACTGGAGGATTGCTGCAGACGCATCAATGCCATTACCGCAGACTGCGATAATCTGGACCAGGTCTATCGCATGAACATTCAATTCTTCCCATTCACAAAAAAGGTCTAGGAGGCAATCATGAAAAAAATCATCTTGGCGGCAGGAACCCTCAGTTTATTGATGTTTGCAGCATGCTCCGACGACAACACTGCTGGCAACGCCGTAGAACCCAACGGCATTGCAGACCTTTCTTCTTCTAGTGAAGAAATTCCGGGAACAAGCGAAGAAAATCCAACAGGAAACGATGACGTTCCAAGCGAAAGTTCTTCCAGCGGCAACCAGCCCATAGACCCACCATCGGTCCGCCCCCCTATCACAATCGATTTCGAGTCCATAAACACCTTTACTACGGTCCCTACGGACAAACGAAAACTTGGAAAAACAATTATTTCTGTTTACAAGGAAGAAAACGCAGCCTCTGGAAACTGCACCGTGGGTGAGCAGGAACTAACCGGCATTGTAAAAATCAACGACGGTCTCATTACCCGAGCCTACTCCGGAAGAAACCTAAAGGTTAAAGTGCCCGACATAGTCTATATGCTCAAAAAGACCTGTGCCTACACATTAGACGCAGCAAATCAGACCATAGACTCTCTCAACGTCCAGGGAGATTCCTTTGACTTCGCCTGCATTTCGGGTTCCGACTACATGTCCATCGACGATGCTTTGGGGAGATTTAAAAATATCATGACTTCAAGCTGTACACAGCTGGATATGCAAGCCAGTCTTGACTCTCTCGATAGTGCAAGAACAGCAAATGCACCTGTCCCCATCATTTTCTCTGATGAAGATCCAAACGAAAAAATCATTCTGGACACAACCTCAAGAACCTTGGCAAGCTACGCGTTGCAATACGCAAAGCCCGAGGAATTGTCCTTTGACCCACACGTCATGGCATATAACAGCAATCTCAGGAAGGACTGCTTTACTGCCATGGACAGGTACAAGGAATCCAATGGGATCATCACCATCAATTCCGAGCCGATTATGCCTATTGAAAGGGAGGCCATCCCGGCATGCTACCCGGCAACCAGTTCCATAGTGGATTTCACCAGTCGGGACGAATCTTGCAAGTATTATCTGGTGGGCAGTGACGACGGTGCCCAGCCTACAGGACACGTGCTAAGCAAAATCACCAAGGACACCATCGAAACCATCAGTATTAGTCCTGGTGGAGCATGCATGCGAACGGAAGCCTATTTCACCGTCTATTTCTTGATTGAAGACTGCGAAGGACTCATCGACGAGAATACCACCGTAGTCCATCGCGGTGCCAGAAGCAAACGATGGAAATGCGAAGAGGGTAACTATAGCCCCACGCTCAAGGCTCAATCCTACGGGGAATGGTACAGCGAAAGCTTATAACATTT
This sequence comes from Fibrobacter sp., assembly GCA_024398935.1. GTDB lineage: Bacteria > Fibrobacterota > Fibrobacteria > Fibrobacterales > Fibrobacteraceae > Fibrobacter. The sequence continues at coordinate 10,454 of JAKSIH010000025.1, forward strand.
TACACCTTTTCAATAAAGCAAGCCTTGCAAAAGAGAACTTTTGCAAGGCTCGTCTTTATAGATTCATTCTATACCGATATTTCTTTTCGCAACTTAAGTCGTTTGTGAGAAAAAGTTATTGAAAAATGTACAGCTCAGTAGGGATTTTGGTAAGAAAAACAACCTTTTGAATTCACTTTTTTCTATTATTCAAATGGAATAATCCACTCTGTATAGAACAAAAATCTATACTTTTACCATACTCACAAGAGGTGATTTTATGGCAAGCAAAATTTTCAAGGGCATACTCAGAGCTGCAGTCGTCCTGATTGCTCTCTTCGGCATTTATCATGTTTATATATCCCGCAAGCTGGATCAAGAAGACTTCAACGGATAAGGAGGTTACCTATGGAAATCAATAAAGACATCGCAGACCTCCAGGAAGCCGAGGCCCGCCGTCACAAAGACAAAAAGTTTATCCTGTGCTACCACTCCCTGACAGTGAAGAACTGCAAGAAGGCCGTGGTTGAAATCCGTAAGATTGCCGAAGCGGCAGGTGCGCCTATTTCTATCGCCGTGGTTCCCTCCGTCGGTGGCGTTCCCGAATCCGAAGTCGAATTTTTCCACGACGAAATCGAGAAGTTTGTAAACGACGGCTACGAAATCCTCCTTCATGGAACCCGCCATCGCGCAGACCTGTTCATCAACAGAAACTTCATTGGACGTATGGCCCTGTGGCTTTCCAACAATGGAGCTGAATTCGCAGGTCTCAACGAACGTTTCTCCCAGAATCTTCTTAGCCGTAGCCTGAAGCTGTGGAAGGCAAACGGAGCCGGACAGCCCACAGGATTCATTCCGCCGGTCTGGACCGCAAACAAGTTTCTGAAGAATCAGGCCCTGGAAATGTTTGACTACTACGAAGATCTCGGTCACATCTACAAGAAGACGGACCTAAGCTTCAGCTCTATCCGTTCCAAGGTTCTTACCTTCTCTATTCTCCCCAATTGCATTTTGAACATCGCCCAAAGTGCCGCATGCCTTACCATGCTGCTTCCTGGAGGAATTCCCCGTCTGATTATCCACACCAGCGATTTCCAGACTATCGGCGACAAGCGACTGCTGAACATGGTCCGCTACGCCAGTTCCATCCGCGAAAAAATCATGTATAGGGATCTCTAAAAAATGATCTTAAATAAGTTCCTTTCCCGAGTTGATTTCGATTCCTACGAAGATCTTCACGAAAATTTCAAGATTTCCATTCCAGAAAATTTCAACTTCGCCTACGATGTCGTGGACGAATACGCAAGAACCGAGCCCAAGCGCGAAGCCCTTGTCTGGTGCGATGACAACGACGAAAGCCATATCTTTACCTTCAAGGATATTTCCATAGCATCCCAGCGTACGGCAAACTTCCTGGTGGACCAAGGAATCAAGAAGGGTGACCGCGTGATGCTCATCCTGCGTCGCCACTACGAATTCTGGTTTTTCATTTTGGCTCTGCACCGCATTGGCGCCATTGTCATCCCGGCAACCAACATGCTTTCCGCCCACGACCTGGAATACCGCTTTAACGCGGCGGACATCAAGATGGTGGTATCCTATGACGAGCCGTCCCTCCAGAAGGAAGTGGAAACAGCAAAGGCACAGTGTCCCTCCGTGGAAAAGCTGGTAACCATCGGCGCACCCCGCCAGAACTGGATCAGCTTCTACGACGATTACGAAATTCTCCCCCGGGAATTTAAGCGTCCCACGGGCGAAGCAGGAACCAAGAACGACGATATTATGCTGGTGTATTTCACCAGCGGCACCTCCAGCAACCCAAAGATGGTGGCGCACACCTTTACCTACCCTCTGGGTCACATCAACACCGCCCGATTCTGGCAGCATGTGGTAGACGGCGGTCGCCACCTGACCATTGCGGAAACCGGCTGGGCAAAGGCAATGTGGGGTAAGATCTACGGTCAGTGGATTGCTGGTTCTGCAATTTTCGTCTATGACATGAACGTGTTTATCCCGGGCAAGATGATGGAAAAGATGGCGCAGTACAAGATCACAACCTTCTGCGCTCCTCCTACCGCATACCGCGCCCTCCTGCTTCTGGACCTGAGCAAGTACGACCTGTCCAGCCTGACTTACTGCACCACTGCAGGCGAAGCCCTCAGTTCCGACATTTTCAACAAGTGGCTTGCAAAGACCGGCCACAAGCTTCATGAAGGCTACGGCCAGACGGAATCCACCCTCATTACCGGAAACTTCGAGTGGATGGAATGCAAGCCCGGTTCCATGGGCAAGCCCTCCCCCGGCTACAACCTGGACATCATCAACTCCGACGGAACTTCCTGCGGCGTAGAGGAAGTGGGTGAAATCATCATCCGCATCGACAGCGGCAAGCCCTTCGGCCTGTTCGGCGGATACTACCGCGACCCGGCCCGTACCGAGAAGGTTTTCGAAGGTGGCGTGTACCACACGGGCGACACCGCCTGGAAGGACAAGGATGGCTACTACTGGTTCGTGGGACGTACCGATGACCTGATCAAGAGTTCCGGTTACCGCATTAGCCCCTTCGAAGTGGAAGAAGTTCTCCACCAGCACCCTGCAGTCATGGAAGTGGCCGTAACGGGCGTAGAGGATGCAACCCGCGGGCAGGCCGTGAAGGCAACCATCGTTCTTCATAAGGGTTATGAAGCCTCCAAGGAACTTGCCAAGGAAATCCAGCTGTTCACCAAGAAGGTGGCAGCAGCCTACAAGAGTCCCCGCTTCATCGACTTCGTGGATGAGCTGCCCAAGACCATCAGCGGAAAGATCCGTCGCGCAACCATCCGCGATAACGACAAAGAAAAAAAGAATGAAGAGGCCCAGGCAAAGGTCGCAGGAACACCCGGCGAATCCAAGAGCCATGAATCGTAGATAGCGGACCTCCGATCTGACAAAACTCTCGGGAATCCCGGCGTGTAACAGCGTCGGGATTTCTATATTTGTGTTAAAACAATTAGCGAGAAATGTATGAACAGAAGAAGAATCGTAATTACCGGTATGGGTGCCGTGACACCCGTAGGCAAGAACATTAACGAGCTGTGGGACGCTATCCAGCACGAGAAGTGCGGTGTCGGCCCCATTACCCTGTTCGACGCTACTGATTGCCCGGTAAAGATTGCCGCCGAAGTGAAGGACTTCAAGCCCGAAGAACACGGCATCGATCCGAAGGAAGCCCGCCGTATGGCCCGCTTCACCCAGTTCCTGCTGGCAGCATCCAAGGAAGCTGTTGCCGATGCAAAGCTTACCGAGGAAGACCTGCACGGAGACAACATCGGCGTCATCGCCGGTTGCGGCCTTGGCGGTATCGATGTAGTTGACTCCACTTTCAACCAGTACGTTGCTGGTGGCAAGCGTCGCGTTTCTCCCCTGGCCATGGCAGAACTTATCCCTAACGAAGGTGCAGCAAACGTTTCCATCAATCTTGGAATTACGGGCTGCGCCTGGACTGTCGCAACGGCCTGCGCTTCTGGCACAGACGCTATTGGCGTCGCCCTGGATGCAGTGCGTTCCGGCCGTCTGGACATCTGCCTTGCCGGCGGTTCCGAAAGCGGCATCAACGACTATTCCATCAAGGCCTTTGCTGGCATGCACGCCCTGACGGACAAGTTCAACGACTGCCCAGAAAAGGCAAGCCGCCCCTTCGACAAGGACCGCTCCGGCTTTATCATGGGCGAAGGCGGTGCCGTTCTCGTTCTCGAGGAACTGGAACATGCAAAGGCTCGCGGTGCAAAGATCTATGCGGAACTTGCCGGCTACGGCGCATCTGCAGATGCTTACCACATCACTAGCCCCAAGCCCGATGGAAGCGGCTGCGCCAAGGCGATGCTTCGCGCCATCAAGGACGCTGGCATTGAACCTACCGACATTGACTACTACAATGCCCACGGTACTTCCACACACCTGAACGACGTGACGGAAACTGCCATGCTGAAGATTGCCCTGGGCGAACACGCCTACAAGATCAAGGTCTCCAGCACCAAGAGCATGACCGGCCATTGCGTCGGTGCCGCCGGCGTCTGCGAAGCCATTATCAGCACTCTTGCTGTTCGCGATTCCTTCTTCCCGGCTACCATCAACCTGGAAAATCCGGATCCGGAATGCGACCTGGACTACGTTCCCAACAAGGGTGTGAAGGGAAACATCGATGTTGCCGCATCTGCCTCTCTTGGCTTCGGCGGTCACAACGGCGTCGTGATCATCAAGAAGTATAACGGTTAAATAACACTCAAGGGGCTCTGCCCCTTGGAACCCCGTTAAAACGACAAGGCTTCGCAAGCAGAGCTTGCTTTGCCTGGTCCTTTTAAGTTTGAGGGGAAGCGAAGCTTCCTCCTCAAATGATTGCGGGTGATGTTAATAAGGATAATTTAAATGACAAGGGGGCTACCGCCCCCAACCCTCAACATGTAAAAAAGACCTCCCCTTACTTTCGTTGGGGAGGTCCTTTTAATTACAAGCGCTTGATGCCTAAGGACTAATCGTCGGCGGCGGATGCACCTACGGCCTGTTCAAGGGTGGTAATACCCTGCAGGGCCTTGGAAATGCCATCCATACGCAGGGTGATCATCCCGCATTCCTGCATGGCGGCGCGCTTGATGACATCACCGGAAGAACGCTTGATAATCAGGTTACGGACAGATTCGTTAGGCACCAGGAATTCATAAATACCGGCACGGCCCTTGTAACCGGAGCCATCGCACTTTTCACAGCCACGACCGTGATAGAACTGCATGTCCGGAGACAGGTGAAGTTCGTCGCGCATTTCCTGGGAAATTTCGTAGGGTTCTTTACAGTTCTTACAGATACGGCGCACAAGTCGCTGGGCAAGAACGCCCTTAATTGCTGTAGACACAAGGAAGGGTTCCAGGCCCATTTCCAAAAGACGAGGGAATGCACCAGCAGCATCGTTTGTATGGAGCGTACTAAAGACCAAGTGCCCCGTCAAAGCAGCTTCGATAGCCATTGAAGAAGTTTCCTGGTCACGCATTTCACCGATCATGATCACGTCAGGGTCCTGACGGAGCAAGGCACGAATGCCCGCGGCAAACGTAAACCCGGCCGCATTGTTGATCTGCCCCTGGTTGACGCCGTCGATATTCAATTCCACAGGGTCTTCCATGGTAGAAATGTTAATGGTACTATCAAGAATTTCACCAATAGATGCGTAAAGCGTCGTAGACTTACCGGAACCAGTCGGACCGGTAACAAGCACGATGCCGTTAGGAGCGTTAATGGCGTCAATAAACTGCTTGAGCACGCGGGGGTCGAAGCCCATGTCCTTCAGGGGGAACTGACCGGAGTTCGGGTTCAAGATACGCATAACGATCTTTTCGCAGACGCCGCGCTTACGCAGAGAAATGGGGAACGAAGACACACGAAGGTCAACTTCGGAGCCCTTGTAGCGCACCGTAAAACGACCATCCAGGGGCTTACGCTTTTCGGCGATGTCCATCTTGGAAAGGAGCTTGATACGGGACAGGATCTGCGGCATGAGACGAGCAGGAATGGGAGACATGACCTGCAAGTCACCGTCAATACGGTAACGGAGCTTCAGGAAGGTTTCCTGAGGTTCCAGGTGAATATCGGATGCCTTACGGGCAATGGCTTCGTGAATCAGGGTGGTCACGATCTTAACGACCTGACGACCTTCTTCGTCACTCAGTTCTTCTTCCTGATTGCCCTGACCGCGTTCCACGGTCTCCAGTTCTTCGTTATCCTTAGAATCTCCGATCAACTCGGCAAGGGATTCTTCGGTGGTGGAGCTGTGACCCGCAAAGACGCGTTCAATTGCCTTCTGCACATCGGCGTCGGATGCCATGACCACATCCACTTCCATCTTCACCTTGAAGCGCACTGCGGTAATGGTACGCATGTTGGTGGGGTCTGTCATGGCAATGGTCATGACCTGTCGTACCTGGTGGCGTTCATCCTCGGATTCCTGAACGAAGAGGGGAACCACCTTATACTGCTTACAGAGATTTTCCGGCAGGTAGTTGTAGGCTTCGGAGTCAATGTGGAAGGTATCCAGCTTGACGTAGGGAACCTCGAACTGTCTGGAAAGAATTTCAATCAGTCGTTCTTCGGGCATGTAGCCCAGATCCACCAGGGTTCGTCCGAGACGCTTGCCGGTAGTCTTCTGGGTTTCCAGGGCCTTGCCCAGCTGTTCTTCGGTAATGTAGCCCTGGGCAATAAGCATCTCACCAATTCGCATCTTGGTGGTAGACTGCATCTGGACGCCAAGGATGCTTGTCAGCGTATCTTCGCTCACCATGCCGAGACGGACCAGAATCTTACTCAGCATGATGCCGGTTCGTTTATGTTCAGACATTGCATGGGCCAGCTGGTCTTCGTCCAGGACACCCTGGCGGAGGAGCAATTGCCCAAGATTCATCTTCATATTTCTAATCATAAATGCGACCACGCCCGGGGAATCACGGGCACCTTATCTCCATTCAGGCAATGCATAAAGACCTTAGGTTCGCAGTCCGACTTAACGGCACGACCAATCTTTCGCACATTGCCTAGCAATTCGTTTTCACCTTCAAATATACTTTCTGGCAGGGAATTGGCAAACAGAAGTTCATATTCCTCCCCTCCATTTAAGGCAAAATTTAAGGGTGAAATGCCATAATAGCGACTCATCCGCAGAACTTCCGGGTCAATGGGTAACAGCTTTTCGTCTATTTCGAGATTGACTCCGGAAGAAAGGGCCAGATGGTTCAATTCCGAGGAGAGACCGTCACTGATATCCATGCAGCCCCCGTAGGCCTTGAGGCGGGCCAGTTCCTCCCCCGCCTTCTCGTGAATCCGTGGAGCAAGGTGGTACTCCACCAGACTGGGAAACTTGGAAGCATCCTCCGGATGATTCATAAGGATCCAAAGTCCTGCGTCGGACTTTCCTAGGGTACCGTTTACATACAAATTATCATTAGATTTAACTGCGGTCCGGACAAGCGCTTTCTCCCCGGCCAGCTCTCCTAAGAGCGTCGTAGAAAAGACGCCTTCTTCACCGGAGACCGTATCGCCACCAATGAGGGTTATACCCCGCCTGGCAAATCCATCGGATAAAGCCTTCCGCACCCGATTCCTAGTTTCCTCGGACCAGTGCCTATTGAGGCAAAGTCCTAGCAACGCGATCCGGGGACGGGCCCCCATGGAGCAGATGTCGGAAACATTGGAGACGATATGTTTTTCTACCGCCTGCTCCGGAGTGGACCAGTCCAGACGGAAATGGGTATTTTCCACCGAGAGGTCCTTGGTCACTACCCAACCATCAAAAATGGCGGCGTCATCCCCGACCCCAAGCCAAGTTCTAACACCGGGGGATTCTTCCTTAAGAGGTGCGGCACCTTGCAAAAGGGATTCAACAAACCGAAATTCAGCAACATTAATCATAGGGGCTAGAGATTAGAGGTTAGTATCTAGGGCGGAAGGATTCAAGTGTTCACCACCTAAGTTCATTTCATTTTTTTTTGCAAAAATACAACATTTTTTCAACCTTCTCTAGTTTAAGGGCAAGAAATTTGAGGTACGCTTCGCTTCAGGTGTGAGGTCGGAGCTTCGCTCCTAGAGGCAATGGCGTATTAGGGTCTAGGGTCTAGGGGATAGGGCTGAAGGAATCAAGTGGTTTTAGAGACTAGGGGCTAGGTTCTAGGGGTTAGGGCCGCGGGAGGCAAGTACATACTATTTAAAGAGAGTTTCATCTTTATATCCCTAATCTCTAGTTTCTAATTTCTACTTCACACTTCACTGTTCACTATTCACTCTTAAAATGGACAGAAAATCAATCTCAGATTTTGCTTATAAGCGGAATTAATCTAAATTTAAGGACATGGGTCACATCTTCTTTATTTCCCCTTCTTCGCCGGGCAGTTTGGACCGGCTTTGCCAATGGACGTTCCGTTGGCTTTTGGAGCATGGGGACCTGGCGGAAGATTCCACCCTCTATACCTGCAATTCCATCGAGGATGCAACCAACCTGCTGGAGAGCGCCCTGATTATCGGACAGTCCCCTGCGTTGATCATCCTGGATCATGCGGACCATCCCCGTGAAGAAAACCTGAAGTTCAGCAAGGTGCTTCATGACGGCATTCCCGAGTCCTGGATTGTGGAACTGGTGCCGGACGACATGCCACTACCCAAGGACGAGGCAGGCCTTTTCTGGGTCCGTCGCCCTGTCAGCGAAGAGGAATGGTCAGCTACCCTGCAGCAGGTGCTTTTACGTAACGGATCTCCCCAGTGGGCGGCCCGCAACGACCTCTAATTTTTCGAGATACTTATGGACGAAGTAAAAATCAAAGGCGTAAGCTATTTTGGCGTACGCACCCCGGAGTACGCCCTTTCCGACATGGACAAAATCAAGCAGGCCGGCTTTAACGCCGTGCTCCATACCTGGAGCGAGGAAGACCAGCAGTACTACTTCGATACCATGAAAAAGATCGTGAATGGATCTGCCGAAAAAGGCTTGAAAGTCTATGTCAACCCCTGGGGTGTGGGCCGCGTCTTTGGCGGAGAAGCCTACTCCGAACTTACCGCCAGGAACCACGACATGTGCCAGGTTGGCGTTGACGGCTTGCCTAAGGTGGCCGCCTGTCCCAACCATCCGGAGTTCAGGGAGTATATGCACCGCTGGATCGCAACCGTCTGCGAAACTAACGTGAACACCATCTTCTGGGACGAGCCCCACTTCTATTTCGAGAAAGGCGGCTTAGAAAAATGGAGTTGCCGCTGTGAACGCTGCAAAGCAAAGTTCAAGTCTCGTTTCGACTATGATATGCCCGAACAGCTCACGGATGACGTGAAGGAATTTCGCGAGGATAGCCTGATTGACTTTCTCAAGGAAATGACTGCAGATGTAAAGGCCCACGGCAAGCGGAACTGCGTCTGCATGCTGCCGCCCTGGTTTCCTGCGGGGCTGGACGACTGGGACAAGATCGCAAGCCTTGAAAGCGTTGACGAAATTGCCAGCGACCCTTATTGGGAACGCGGAGCAAGCGAAGAATGGGTTCGGGAGAAGTACGCAGAAACTGCAGCAAAGCTCCAAAACTCCGCCCGCAAGTTCGGCAAGGCCACCCAGATGTGGATCAAGGCCTACCAGATTGAAAGAGGCCGCGAAAAGGATTTGGCGATTGCCGTGGAGGAAAGCCGTAAGGCTGGAATCGAAAACATCTTCGCCTGGAGCTACCGCGGGACGGAAACCTTGAGTTGGCTTAGGTCAGACGATCCTATTACCGTAGAAAAGACTTTCGAGAGAGCCCTAGGGCTTTAATGCTAGATTCCCGGTCAAGCCGGGAATGACATGGAGCAATTAGACATGGGGCCAGATTCCCGGTCAAGCATAATGCTAGATTCCCGGTCAAGCCGGGAATGACACGGAAAAATGCCTTCGCGGGAATGACATGCTGGAGCAATTAGATATGGGCGGGCTGTCTCGGAACGGCGTAGTCGCCTGTTTTCCTTACAGTTCGTAGATTTCGCTGTACTTGGTTTCCAGATAGTCCAGGAAATCCTTGGGAGTAAAATCCCTGCCGGTAATGTTTCTGATCCAGGTCTTGGGCGGTTCGCGGTCGGCTCGGGCCCACACGTTCTTTTTCATCCAGCCATTGATGGTCCCGAAATCACTGGAGCGGACAGCCGCCTTCAGGTCAAATTCAGAAGCCATCTTATTGTAATACATGGCGTTGTACATGTTGCCCAGAGCATAGGTCGGGAAATACCCGAAGCCTGAAGTCCAGTGGATGTCCTGAAGAATTCCTTCTGCGTCGTGGGACGGAGTGACCCCTAGATATTCCGTATACTTTTCATTCCAGAGTTTAGGGAGGGCGGCAATATCAGCAGCGGTCATAGGTTCCATTTTTCCGCTATTCCCTACCCGACCATTCACTATCATCCTTTCAATTTCATAACGGATGATAATGTGGAACGTGTAGGTAAATTCATCAGCTTCCGTGCGGATAAGACTCGGTGTTACCGTATTCATGGATTCGTAGAATTCATTTTCGGAAACGCCTTCAAATACATTGGGAAACAATTCGCAGCACTTAGGATAAATTAAGGAAATGAATTCACGACTGCGGCCGATGCGGTTCTCGTAAAAACGGCTGGTGCTTTCGTGCATGCCCATGGTCTTGTTGAATTCAATAAAATGGCTGTAGTTTTCTGCAGGCTGGTTCTGTTCAAAGAGGGCGTGGCCACCTTCGTGAATGATACTGAAGATGTTGGAGTAGAATGCGTCCGGATAAAAGTGGGTCGTTACGCGGATGTCGTTTTTCCCAAGTTCGGTCGTGAAGGGATGTTCCGTCGTCGCAAAGGCCCCGCGATTGAAGTCAAAGCCCATGGTTTCCAGCAGGTACCGGGTCATCTTTTTCTGCGCCTCGTCAGAAACGGTGCGACTGAGAAAATCCGTACGGATTTTTTTCTTGCTGGCCTTGATCTTTTTCAGCAGCGGGACCAGACGGGCCTTGCACTCATTGAAGGTGTCATCCAGTTCCTCGCAGGAAAGTTCCCGTTCGTAACCGTCAAAAATGGTATCGTAGGCAGTCGCCTTCTTTTCTTCGTGAAGGTTTGCCTCCCGAATCTGGACTTCGCGGACATCGGCAAGGCTAGGCGCGAAAATGCCAAAATCCTTTGACTGCTTTGCCTTTAGCCAGTTGACATAGGCCTTGTTGTAAATGAGGGAGCGTTCGTGCTGCATCTCGGGAGTAATGTTCCTTTCCCGGGCAAAGTCCCGATGAAGGCTTTCGGCAAGGCAACGGTCAAATTCAGCATCGGTTTCGCTACCGCAGATTTCTGCAGTCAGTTCATCGCGATGGTCATAGATGTACTGGCAAGACTCGATATAGGCAGGGTCCTTCTGCAGGATAAAGGCCTTGTTGCTGAGAAAGGCGTCCACTTCACCCTGAGCTTCGGAACCCTCCTTCGGGCAAATGGTCTGCTGGTCAAACCCAAGTACCGCACAGGCGTGATTGTACAGGCGAACTTCGGACAGGGTTTTCTTGACCAGGGCAAGAGCAGAAATCAGTTTGGACGAGCTATTTTTTTCAGACATTCTAGACCTTCACTTACAAAAAAATGAAAAACCTTTTCGCAAGAATTTACAAAAAGGGAACAAAAATGGGTTCCCGAACCATTCGGGTTTCTTACCGGGATTAAGATGCAAATTTTATGCCAGCGAAAACCGAAAATTTCAATTTGCCTTTCGATTACTTTTTCCCGTTAGACGGGGCGGCGGACGCTTCGGCGGCCTTTTCCTCGGCGGCTTTCTTTGCAGCCTCTTCTTCGGCGGCCTTCTTGGCGAGAACCTGCAGTTCCTTCAGTTCCTGCCAGGAGGACTTTTCCTCACCCTTCTTGGCCTTGACATTGAAGACAGCGGCAATCATGAGAAAGGCTCCCACATAGAAGCCGACCGCAGCGATGGACGCCCAAAGTTCAGAGCCCGTCTGACGCTGGACGTAGACAAAGGCGAAAATGGAGCAGATGGTCGCTGCCATCAGAAGAATCGCGGCAATTTTTGTTTTCATGGAGCCCAATCTAGAAAATTATCGGATGCCGCTGAGGCTCACGACGCACCAGACCAGATCCGTCCCAGCCTTATCCAAAGTATAGCTATAGTCGGGAACAAAGCCCTTGGCATCTCCCGCCTTGTCGTTTCCTTCGGAAATAAACCAGCTATCCTTCATGAGAAGGGATCCGCCCTTAACATCTGCAGGGGACGAAACATTAAAGACATTACCATCGGCATAGCAGCGGGCCCCTTCGGAACATCTGAAGCCAGCCTCTTTAATTTCATTGAAATCGTTATTGAAGAGATGGGCGTCTACTTCATTCAGGAGAAGCCCCTCCCCTTCCAGATTTCCAAAATAGTTATGATGAACCGTTATCCGGTTTTCCCCATCGGCAATTCCCGTAAAGACAATTCCGGACTTTCCATTTTCAAAGCGGGACCAGGAAACGGTCACATTACTGGAATTTCTAAGGTCCAGTTCCTGTTCCGGAGCGTCCGTAAACTGGCAATGATCCACCCAGAGATGGCTTGACTTTTCCACAATGACGGGAACGGCAAACCAGAGATTTTCAAGAATGACATTCCGTTCCTGGACAATGGAAACCGCCGCGCCGGAAATAACAATATCGCGGCCGCGACCGTCGATGGTCTTGTCGGAGGTAACGAACAAGGGCGAAGAATGCTTGTAGTTTCCGTTCTTTTCAAAGAGGATCCAGACAGGGCCCTCCTTCTCCACACAGGAACGAAGGGATCCGGAAACACTATCTTCCAGGGCGGTCACCAGGCAGATATCGCCCCGTTCCCCAGATGTAATCTTTCCATCGGAATCCATCCTACAGGAAGCGCCGCAGGTCTTTTCGCCATAGCCCAGGGATTCCTTCAGGAGAGAGTCATGGACATTCCAGTTTGCTGAAAAATCGGTAAAGCCCTTGCCGCCGGAAATAATGGCAGATTCCAGAATTTCTTCGGTAATGCCACCCAGAGCGATATCATCCAGATAGACGGAATCGCCGCGACTAATCTGAAAATCAATGCGGCTAGCCAAAATATTCTTGCCGTCTGCAGCGGACTTGGCTTTTCCATAAGGTTTCATGTCGGCAAGAGCGATGGCGTATCCCTGCCAGACCTTGCTCAAGTCAATTTCATAGGAGAAGCCGCTTTCCTCCTCGTCCCCATCGCCGTAGGCAACGGAAACCGTAAGAGTACCTGAACCGCGGGCGGCAAACATCAGGGTGTCCATTTCCGGCAGGGCATAGTCCGCCTTGTGGAGGCCCAGCAGAACGCCCATGCGGTTGGCCGTTCTGACGCAGCCACCCGAAGCGCAGCCTTCACTACCGGAGTAATACTTGGTGAGGGACTCTTCCCACAGGGGAGCCATCTGGCCATCGGATGCCAGGGAATACCACCAGCCATCCCCAAGAATTCTTCCGGAGTAAGAAATTCCGCTAAAGGACTCGAAGTCTTCGACCACAAAGCCGCGGGCCTTACCTAGATCTACATCGGGAACGGTATCGCCGGAAGCGGCTTCCACGGTTACAGAACCGCGATTGCTGCGGCTTTCAATATAGACGCTGAAATCTCCCGGCGGAAGGGAATCGATGACGAAATGACCTGCGCTGTCGGGAACGACAAAACGTTCCAGCCCCGGAATGCGAACCACGGAAGGCCCCTGACCAGAGGTCACCAGGCCTTCGATGGAGGAAAGCTTTTCCAAAGACACGGTGTCCGTCTGAATCATATCGGACTTGACCACAGTCTTTTCGTAGATTGCCCCTACGGCGTCAGAGCCGTCCTTTCCGCGGGACTCCACAATATAATTGCCAGGTTCTACCGCGATGGAAACATAGCCGTTTTCATCCGTCGTAAACCATTCAGCAAAACTTTCGCCTTCAGCCAAATAATCCTCGGGCAAGGCGCGAACACGGGCAGCAACGCCCCGGCCATCCGCCAATTGAACTTGCAGGGCGATGGTGGATTCCGCTTCCGTTCCTCCGGCCACATTCTTCTTGTCGCTGGAGCAAGAAACCAGAATAGATGACATGGCAAATGTTGCCGCAAAAAAGGCAACACCACCCAAAGTAAACTTTCTAGTCATCGTTTACCTCCCCCATTGCAGATTCATCACCTGTCGGCAAATTTTCTTCCCCACGAATACGACGCTTACGGCCTCGTCTTACAGGTGGCGGGTAAGGGTCACTTAAAGGGAACAGCTGCATACCCAATTGGAAAACCCGGTTGGGCTTTTCACACTGCCCCACTTTTGCAAGGACTTCACGACGGAAACGGCGCACCATTTCCACCAGTTCGTTATAGGTGTTTTCGTCGCAGCCAAATGCCAGAGTGGAAAGGTTCCGCTCCTCTCGGCCAAAGCGGTCCATTGCGGTTGTCGCCACATCCAGATTCTGCTGGATGTAGGAATTTACCGCCGTGCTATAGGATTCGCTACCGCTGGAAATCAAGCCCTGCGTCTGTTCGTACAGACCCGTTTCCGGATTCTTGCGGATCATGGAAAGCCGTTCCAGCAAGGCGACAGAGGATTTCACCTGGCTTGCGGTAATGGGCGGGCGGACCATCAATCCAAGGGCCGCAGCATCCCCTACGTAAGGGTAAAAGGTCACCAGTTCACGGATCACCGCATGATACCAGTGATCGAAATACTCAAACTGGTCCTTTGCCACCGTTTCCACCTTGCATTCCTTGGTGGCGACCAGCTTTTCTAGATACTGACGACTTTCCGAGTGGGTCTTTGCCTGATTGAAGGCCACCATGTCGGCAAAATACTTTTTTTCCCGATCATCCCTGCAGAAAATTTCCGCAAAGGAAGAAATCTGGCGAGCCGTAAGATTGCGCTTTCCCTGCAAGATCTTGTTGAACATGGAACTATCGAAGCCAACTTTTTCTGCAATATAGCGATGGCTAAAACGCCAGTCACTGGCATGACGTTCTTCGTAGGCATCCTTCAAAAATTCGCGGTAGTTCAGGTATTCAAAAAGATTGATCATGGAAAGGAGGTCAGTGATTAGTGATTGGTGGTTAGTGGTTAGTGATTGGTGGTTCACAATCCAGTCATAATTTATCCATTAAGCAATATAAAAAAAGTGTGGGCAGAAGTCCACACTTTTCTATTTAATCAGTCCACAGTTTTATCTTTTTTGCCTAAACAAATTCCCTACATGGTCCGATTCCCATGGAGCCGGGGATGGCAACGCAAAATCTGTTTATCTCAAAAGATTTTACCTCACTTTTAGATCGAAGTAAACTCCATAGGGAGTCTTGTTCTGAACGGTACGACCAAGCAGGTTTACCGTTTTGCTGCGATTCTCCAACTGCGCTTTCGGCCTAGTCATTCTATTGGAACGAATGGCATCAGGCTTTGTCTCGCAAGAGTCTCCGGTGCAACCTTCGGAACTACTGGATTCTACAACAGGATCCTCAGCAGAACTGCTGGACTCGGGAGTTTCTTCCTTCGGTTCTGCACCGATGCGGTAAACATCCTTGATATCGAAGCCAACCACATCAACGTTTGGGCCACCGTCGGATGTAAGTGCCGTAAATTTCAGGTCAAAATCGCAGGCGTCCAGCCAAACATCGCTTACATAAACCGTATCCCACTTGTCCCAGGAGCCGCTGGGCGGAAATTCCACTTCGTAGGTTTTCGCATCCACCTGGACGCTCATCTTGCTTGTGGTAGTCTTTCCGTTGCAGTAGCGGATAAACATCCTGGCATTGGAAGCGGACTGGTAGGAGGTCATCTTGTAGGTTGCATAGCGGCCTACCGCATTGTCAAAGTTAAAGAAGCCCTTCCCTTCAAAGCCTACGTGATTTGCCTCGGTCCATCCCTGGGAATCATCGCCAATGCTGGGATAGGCCAGATCGCTTACGCTGGGCCAATCAGCGGTTCCCTTAAGGATTTCAAACTTCACCACTTCGCTACTGCTGGAAGATGATGCGGGAGTTTCGCTGGAACTGGAACCTGCAACGGGAACGTTTTCGCTTCCGTGAGCCGTGGTCACGCAGCTTGCGCCGCCTTCAAAAATTGCCGTATAGGTGATGTCGCGGTAAGGCATTTTCACCTTGTAGTAGTTGGAATCCGCAGTCACCTTCTTGCAGTCATCGTCAGCCCAATACTGGAACTTCTTGCCAAAACTGCCCGGAGAAACGTGAAGGTTCAACGCGGCGCCACCCGGCAGATACTGATTGTGGGTAATCAAGCCGCTGCCCGAAATATTGGCCTTCACAGTCAGCTTATAGGTAGGAGCAAGTGCGCCAACCAAAGTAGTCAAGGCAGCCTTTTCGGAAGCACTTACGCTGGAATTATTCAAGTTTTCACGCAGGCCTTCTGCAATGAGCTGGGCGTGAACCACGGAACCCGATTCCTGGAAATGGGTTGTACCGTCGTTTGTTACACCACCTGCATAGTTGGGATATTCACCCGGCAGGAACATCTTGAAAATGTAGCGGGAAATGTACGCAGAACTCAGCTGCTTGTACAAATCATAAGTCTTCGTGGTAAGATCCACAAAGGGTACGCCGTTCTTTTCTGCAACGCTCTTAATGACATCCTTCACCGGATATTCCTTGCCCTTGTGGGATGCATCCGTAAGGTTATTATCGAATACGTTACGGGGGTAAGTATTCAACATCAACGGGCTCATGAGCACAATGTGAGCGTTCTTGCTCTTGGCGCCATCCACGTACTTCTGGAACCAGTAGGCGCTGGAGTCAATGGGAACATAGCGGTCGGCCTTGGAGTAATCTCGGTCGTTGGTACCCATCTGCACAAAGAGATAGTCTCCGGGCTGGGTATTGTTCAACACTTCCGTCAGGCGTCCATCATTAATGAAGGACTTGGAACTGCGACCGCCGATGGCGTAGTTAATGACCTTTACCCGGGACGGATCGAAGAAGGGACCAAGAACCTGTCCCCAGCCCGTCTGGGGATAGGCGCTATCCTTATAGTTGCAAACCGTAGAGTCACCAATCACATGGATGGTAAAGCTTGTGGTATCGCTGACGGCAACACCTGCAAAGAGAGCTGCAGCAGCCAAGTATTTGAAGAACGATTTCATAAGTTACACTCCCTGCAAGGCCTTTCTACTGAACCTTCATCCAGTTCATACGGGTCTTGCGATTTCCCTGACGGATAACGACCAGATAGGTACCGGCATCGGTAACCTTTGCAGACAGCTGGTTCTGCAAGGAGCCGAGAGCCTTGTCCTGACGGAACTGGACCACTTTGCGACCAGTCATATCGAACACCTGGACATCGATATCCGCCCTCTGGAATACATTCAGGGGGTTCATTGCAATAGCATCGGGCTTGACCTCCGTAGAATCCCCGGTTTCAGGCGTTTCAGGAGTTTCAGTAGTGTCACTGGGAGTTGTGGTGGTCGTATCCTTGGGAAGAGATGCCTCGATGCATTTCTTGTCATCCGCACGGCACACACCTTCCATACTGAAGCCAAAGACATCAATATTGGGTGCGCCATCGGAGGTGATGGACATGAACTTCAGTTCCGCTTCACCTGCGGGAGCATCGAGAACAACATAGGCGGTATCCCATTTGTCCCAGCCGCCGGTAGGAGGTGCTGCAAGATAGTAGTCATGGTCCAGATACGCATTGAACATACGGTCTGTGGTGCCGCCGTTTGCATAGCGAACAGCCAAAGTGGTATAGCCCGCACCAGGGAAGTTCACCTTGAAAGTTGCAAAGGACTTGTTTGAGTTGTCAAAATTATAGAAACCTTCACCTGTGAATCCAGCGTTATTGCTTTCAGTCCAACCAACGCCCTGATCATCGGGTTTAGCGGCATCAAAGAATTTCTTGATATCCTTGTCAACGGCAACAGAAGTTTCCGTTGTGCCGCCAATGGGGGTAAAGGGTTCAAAGGTCACATCGGCGAGACTCTTAGGTGTGGTAGTAGGGAAAGCAGTTAATGCCTTGCCATCGCCGGTATATTTCTGGGGAGTTCCGCCTTCATACACAGCCGTATATTGGGTCGAGGCGGTGCCCATCTTGAACGTGTAAATATAGGGAGACTTCACCGTAGAAACTGCGTTACCGCTAACCTTGTTTCCGTTACCGTCGTACCAGCCCAGGAACTTCTTGCCAGACTTGGGAATGGTCTTCAACATTACGGTCATGCCAGAAGGATAATAGGCACCAATAGAAGTTGCCTCTGCAGAACCTTCAGGAGAGACTTTCACATCCACCTGGTACATGGGAGCCATGTAATCACCAAGCTTCTTGACCATGGGATCCTTATGGGCACGCATCTGTTCGGTAATGATACGTCCAAAGGCGTTCGCACCGTTCATCTGCAAATGAACCTGATCCGCCTGATCGCTACCCAGATTGCTGTATTCATCCCTAGTTGCATAGTTGAAGATAAACTGGGCGGCATACTGTTCTCCCACAGAAATCATGTAGTTCGCCACCATTTCGCTCATATCGATGAACGGAACGCTCAGTTCTTCGGACAACTTCTGATTCAAGGCGGGATAACCACGATAGCTGTTATGAATTGCAGTGGGAGAATCGTAGTAAAGACGGCGAATGGGGCTCATAATGATGGGATAGGCGCCCTTGGCCTTGGCTTCTGCCACCAACGTTCTCATGTTGGACGCAAAGAAATCCTCGGTACTGTAGCTGACATCGTTAATACCAAACTGGATCACCACGTAGTCGCCTGCCTGAACCTTATCAGCAATACAGTTGCTACCAGAAGTACAGCCATGTTTCCAGAACATGTCATAGTAACCCACAGCGGTATTACCCTTCTTATCAAGGCCGCCACCACCCAGGGACATACCGCCCTGGCCGCGGTTTACAACAACAGCCTTGTCAAACCAGAAATGGAAATCCTGACCCTGGCCCTGCTTGGGATAGTAGCCGGAGGCCCAGTCCTGCATGGTGGAGTCACCAAGCATGTAGATGGTCACGCCAGCGTAGGTTGCAGGAGCCACCAGCATAGAAGCTACAACAGCGCCCTGCCATAATTTATTGAAGAAACTTTTTTTCATAGCATACCCAAACTTTAAAAATGCCAAAGCCCGAGGAAGTTCCTCGGGATGGCGTTAAACATTCTTTATTTCTTCAGAGAGAAGATTCCCCTGGAAACGGTGACTCCATTCACGGAAGCCTTCACGATATACTTGCCTTGCGGCAGCATTTCGCGGTCAATGACCACCATATTTTCGCCAGCGGTTATGCTGGTATAAATGCTACCTACCACCTGGCCGCGCATATCATAGACAATCACCTGGGCGTCACCGGCACGGTTGCTGCGAAGGATTCCTGTGTAAGGATTGTAGGCATTCATGCCTGCATATACAGGAGCTGTCAGACCATCGGGAGTTGCAG
This sequence comes from Fibrobacter sp., assembly GCA_024398935.1. Classification (GTDB taxonomy): domain Bacteria; phylum Fibrobacterota; class Fibrobacteria; order Fibrobacterales; family Fibrobacteraceae; genus Fibrobacter. The sequence goes on from JAKSIH010000025.1 coordinate 29,332, forward strand.
TAGAATCCTTCGGAGTTTCGGTAGAGTCCTTCGGAGTTTCAGGATCCTTTACTTCGGGAACCTTCTGGCCGTCATAGATTTCAATGCCATCCATGGCGAAGGTGAACATATCCACATTGGGGCCACCTTCAGAAGTCAAGGAAGAAAGCTTGATGGTATTGAGACCGGCCTTTAATGCAATATCGACGGTAGCCACATCGTACTTGGTCCAGTCAGCGCTTGTAGACGGGAAGCTGATGGAGCCGGCAGACTTACCATTAACGCTAATGGACATATTACGGTCAACCTTGCCGCCATTGGTAAAGCGAATGGTCAAAGTGGTCTTGGCATCCTTCGGGGAGAAGATTTCCCAGACGCCATAGCTGGAAAGGGCGTTATCAAAGTTGTAGTAGCCATTCTTCTCAAAGCCAGCGTTGGTCTTTTCGGTCCAGCCCTTGCCATCCACCGGAGTAGAGGCATCCAGAGCAGACTTGCCATCCTTAACAACCGGATAGTCAGCAGTTTCGTCGGGAACAGAAACAATGGGTTCGCCCACCACCTGGATTTCAGGCTGCTTTAGGTTCTTGACCATATCCGGCAGGTAGTAACCGAGGTGCGGCGGCTGGTTGTAGGCAGTGTTCTGCCAGGCAATTGCGGTACGGTAAACCGGATCATGCATCAGAGTATAAACGCGATGAGGAGAGGTCACCGGAGTAGAGACTATGTACAAGGTGGTAGGATCGCCATCCTTACGGAGCACCATTTCTTCGCGCCAGTCACCAAAGAGGTCAGCCACCAGGGACGGGGTATTCTTGGTGCCGTTACAGCCAGCAGCCTTCAAGGCGCTCGGACCATCGAAATAGACATTCGACTTCTTTGCAATGGGATCGTACTTGGTCACATAGCCGCCATCCAGCAGTTCATCGTATGCGTCGCCATCGAAGTAGATGCGGAAATTCTGGGAAAGTGCGGGAGTTCCCAAGACCTCGCCCTTGATGGTGTGAAGTCCACCGCCCTTAGCAGACCAGAATTCATAGCCGCGGTGAGTGGAGTCGATATCGGCAGCAATGCCGCGACCGTTATCGTTACCGCCCTGAGGGCTACAATGAAGGAACTTTCCGTCCTTATCGCGAAGGTCGTCGGTACACTTTGCAGTGGTATGTTCCTGAACTCCGAAGAATTCAAGGCCCGGGATATCCGGATCCAGGTCGCCCAAGTGGCCAGCGTCTCCATGGCCAAGACCAGTGCGGTAGCGCAAGGTACCGTCGTGATTCAGAGAAGCTGCACCAAAGACGATTTCGTCGTAGCCGTCGCCATCGATATCACCGGTGGTAATGTTATGGTTACCTTCTTCGTAAAGGCCCTGGCCCGGAGTTTCGGACTTGTGGTACCAGCGCTGCTTTAATGTGGTTCCATCAAAGTCGTAGGCAACAACATAGGAAGAAGTGTAATAACCGCGAGCAAAGATTGCGCTAGGATGAACGCCATCCAGATAGGCGGTTGCAGCAATGTAACGTTCACTACGGTTGCCGTAGTTATCGCCCCAGTAGCCAGCACCATTCTTGCCCTTTTCGGACTTCAGGATATTGCGGGGAGGAACAAAGTCAATAGTCGTAATGGCAGAACCGTCTACACCGCGGAAAACAGTCAGGAATTCGTTTCCCGTAAGAACCAAGCCGTTGCCATCGCGATAAACCTTGGACTTGTCGCCAATGGCCTTGCCCTTGCCGTCGATGGTACCATCGGAAGTCTTCACGATCATTTCGGCCTTGCCGTCGCCATCGTAGTCAAATACCTGGAACTGGGTGTAATGAGCGCCCGCACGGATGTTCGGTCCAAGATCGATGCGCCACAGACGGGTGCCGTCCAGCTTATAGGCGTCAATAAACACGGTGCCCGTATAACCCATCTGGGAGTTATCATGGGCGTTAGAAGGATCCCACTTCAGGATAATTTCGTATTCGCCATCCCCATCCAGGTCGGCAGCGCTTGCATCGTTAGGAGTATAAGTGCAAACTTCGCCATTGGGCATGGTCTGATTTGCAGGAGGCTGCAGCTTGATGGTCTTGAAAGGGACAGAGACACCCGAATTCGCAACAGTCTGGTCCAAAACCACGGAAACATCGGACTTGGCACCTTCCTTACCGTCAACCACCGCGGAAACCGCATACTTGGAGGTCGTCTTTCCGGACTTGTCAAGGTAGTTGGTACCTTCGTTGCCCTTGATGGTTGCAATCTTTGCGCCATCGCGATAGAGATTGAATTCGGTCTTGGGGTCTTCGGAGCCCAAAAGGCGCCAGCTGACCAGCACACCCTGGCCCACATTGGACACCAACAGGCCACGGCTAAGATTTTCCATCTGCTTGGGAGCGGCAAGAGCCATGGAACCCATGCTAAAAAGAGCAGTTCCAAGAAGCAAAGTTTTAGAAATTTTATTCATACACAACACTCCTGTATTTTTATATAGAAATATTAGTCATTTTTGTGCATTTTTTGTACTACAAAAAATCTTTGTATGGATAAAATGTCAATAACACACAAGAAAAAAGGGGAAACCCGTCAAAAAACTGACAAAAAGTTTACATTTGAGGTTAAAAAGACAGAGTTCCCCTTATGGATATTTCATTTTACTCCATTGTAGGCATCATCGCCATACTGATTCACCTGGTGATCAACTATGACATCATCAGAAAAAAGTCTACCTCCCTAGTTCAGTCCGCCTACAAACGGTTCATCTTCAGCCTTCTCGCCTACTACATTACAGACGCCCTCTGGGGTTTCATCGCGTCAGCACACAAAACGACATTCCTCTATATCGACACGGTCCTGTACTACGTTGCGGGAACCTTCACCGTAATTCTCTGGTGTCGGTATGCGATTTCCTATCTGCACATCAATAACAATTTCGGAAAATTTCTCCGGATTACAGGATCCATTTTTGGAATTTCAGCCCTAGCCCTACTTATCGTAAACCACTTCTACCATATCTTCTTCTGGATCGGCGACAAGGGTGAATACCAATCCTACCTGCTCCGCTACCTTTCCATGATCGCCCAGATCATCCTGTTCATGACTACAGCAGTCCAGACCTTATGGGTATCGTCAAAATCCAAGGGCGCCACCCGGGGAAGACACATTACCATAGCCATCTTCGGCATCATCATGACGATCGCCGTCATTTTACAGACATTCAACCCCCTCATCCCCTTTTATACCATGGGCTTTCTTATCGGGAACTGCGTCCTGCATGTTTTTGTCCAGGAGGATGAAAAGGAGGAATTCCGCAACCAGCTTGCCGAAAACAACCAGGTTATCGCAGCAGCGGGCTACGGCATCTGGAAATTCATTTTTGACAAGGAGGGCAAGGTCTGCGGGCTCATCGGCAATGAAAAATGGATGGAAATTTTTGGTGTCCCCGGCAAGAAGTTCACACCCGAGGAACGGCTCGCCTACTATACGGACAGGCTAACCCCAAAATCCGCCGAGGATGTAAAAGACGACTATGGCGAGATGAGAGGCGGAACCATCAAGACCCGCATTTTCGAATGGAACCACCCGACCAAGGGACTCATCTATCTCAGCGCCGGCGGGACCCGACTGGAAGAATCCGACGGGACCATTTCCATTTCCGGCTTTATCGGGGATGTTACAGCAGACCAGAAGCGCCAGGACCAACTGAACGCCTCCCTGGAAACGGCAAAAAAGCAGGCGGAGAAGGCGAACCAGGCCAAGTCCAGATTTCTGTTCAACATGAGTCACGACATAAGAACCCCCATGAACGCCATTATCGGTTTCACGGATCTCATGCAAAAAAATCTGGACGACAAGGAAAAGCTCAACGACTACCTAAACAAGATTCACGCATCCAGCGACTTTCTGCTGGCCCTCATCAACAACGTGCTGGAAATGGCCCGCATAGAAAGTGGCAAGGTAACTCTCGCAGAAAACATCATCTGCACCCAGGATTTTGAAGACATTACGGATGCGGTGTTCACGGATCTTGCACACCAGAAGGGACTTACATTCCGTAACGACTACAGTTTCACCAGCGAATTTGTCGTTGGCGACGAAATGAAGCTCCGCGAGCTTACCCTGAACATCATAAGCAACGCCATCAAGTATACCGCCCCGGGAGGCTATGTAAAGCTGTCCCTACGGGAAGTCCCCTGCGAAAGACCTGGATACACGACCTTTCTCGCCATTGCAGAAGACTCCGGCATAGGAATCAGCAAGGACTACCTCCCCCATATCTTCGAAGAATTTTCCCGGGAGAAAAATTCCACCGACAGTAAGGTCGCAGGAACGGGCCTTGGTATGCCCATCGTGAAAAAGCTGCTCGACCTGATGAACGGGACCATCGATATCCAGAGCGAGCTCGGCAAGGGAACGACCATCACCATCAAGATTCCCCTGAGAATCGCAACCGCAGAAGAGGCGGAAAGTGCGCGGCAGGCCAAAGCGCAGATCGTCCACTCCAAGCCGCAGGAAAAGGCCAACATGGATGCACCCTCCGGCACAGACGAAATATCATTCCGGGACAAGAGCATCCTTCTTGCCGAAGACAACGACCTCAATGCAGAAATCGCAACGACCATCCTTGAAGAAAACGGTTTCAAGGTGACTCGTGCCGCTGACGGAGTCAAGTGCGTAAGCATGGTGGAACAGTTCGTCAACGGATACTTCGACCTGGTTCTCATGGACATCCAGATGCCTCGCATGAACGGTTACGAAGCCACCCGGAATATCCGATCCCTGCAGGACAAGTCCAAGGCGTGCATTCCCATTATCGCCATGACTGCAAATGCATTCGAGGAAGACCGCCAGAAAGCCTTTGAAGCGGGAATGAACGGGCATGTGGCAAAGCCCATCAACATCGTAGAACTGATCAGGGCGATCCAGAATGTTCTAGGATAAAGCATATTCCTGCTTTGTTTTAATTTTTCAAACTTTTTTCATAAAAACGTGTCTTTTTTGTAATAAAAAATTATCTTACTGAATAGATTATTGTACAAAGTCGGTTGTCTTGGGAAAATTGGTTTGTAGACATGGTAAAAAACGAAATTCTTATTGTGGACGACTCCGAAATCAATCGCAGCATGCTGCACTTGATGCTAGAGGACGAGTACGAGGTTACGGAAGCCGAAAATGGAGCGGAAGCCATAGCCATCATTGAAAAGGGCGACCACATTTTCCGCTTGGTCCTCCTGGACCTGGTCATGCCGGTCATGGACGGTTTCTGTTTCCTGCAGGAACTCAAGAATCGTAAGCTACAGCAACAGCTTCCCGTCATCATTATTTCCGGCGACACCTCGGAAGAATCCCTGGATAGGGCATACGGCCTTGGCGCGGTAGACTTCTTTACAAAGCCCTTTAACCCGAGTATCGTAAATCACCGCGTACAGAATGTCATATCCCTCTATGCCCATAGCTATCGCGACATCCTTACGGGTTGCTACAGTCGAAACGGCTTCATCCAGGTGGTAGAAAATTTCCTGCAGCGGGCAGAGGACGTAAGCAAGTACTCCGTCATTTTTTATGACCTGAAGAATTTCAAGGCGACCAATTCCCTTATGGGCATCGACGGCGGAGACTTCGTCCTGAAGCATGTGAGCAAGGGACTTATCAATTCAGAACTGGAACCGCTGTTTGTCACGCGCCTTGAAGCGGACCACTTCGTATGCCTGGCAGAAAGCGAAAAGATCGACTACGAAGCCATGATGAGAGATAACGGGGCCATCATCAATGTCCACGGGAAACCGCTACAGGTCCGGTTCCGCATGGGCGTGGCAAGGATTGATTCTCTTGCGCCTATTGCCGGCTACATGGACCGCGCAAAGCTTGCACTGAACTACATCGAGGATGAATACCTGAAGCCCTATGCGGAATTTGATGAGAAGATGGCTGAAAACTACGTGAACGCCGCCGTCGTCACTTCTGACTTCGAGACCAGCCTGGAAAATGACGAATTCAAGGTTTACTACCAGCCCGTCATGGAAGCCGCCACGGGTAAGATCGCCTCGGCAGAAGCACTGATCCGCTGGATCCACCCAGACCGGGGATTTGTCCGCCCAGACCTTTTCATTCCCGTCCTGGAGAAGGATGGATACATTTCCAAGCTGGACCTGTTCGTGGACCTGAAAGTGACATCCGTCCTTAAGGAATGGAAGGAGCAGGGGCTGCCCACGGTTCCTGTTTCCGTAAACCTGTCCTGGATGGATTTTTACGACGAGGACATGATCCGTTTTATCCTGGAGCGACTGAAGTCCAACAAGAGTGCACCAGGTTCCATCCGCTACGAAATTACGGAATCCTCCTTTGCCGCCCTGAAGGAGAATCGCGGGGACGTCCTTCGCGAAATGCAGAGTCTTGGGGCCTGGCTTTTGATGGATGACTTCGGCAGCGGGTACTCTTCCCTGGGAATGCTGATGAACTACAAGTTCAATATCCTGAAAATTGACATGAGCATTGTCCGCAAGCTAGAAGAAAAGCCCGAGGTTCCCCATATCGTGGAACTGATCATCAACATGTGCCATCACCTGGGAATGAAGGTGGTTGCCGAAGGTGTCGAAACGGAAAGCCAGCTGAACATGCTAAAAAAGGCTGAATGCGACTACATCCAGGGCTACTATTTCAGCAAGCCCCTGCCCGAGGCGGAATTTAAGGAATTCCTGGCAAGATGCAAGTCCGAACAGAAAATTGTAGAATACAAGGAGTAAGGAGTTTACATGACCATTAGAGAACTTTATGAAAAAATTGACGGTAATTACGAAGATGTTCTTGGCCGCTTGATGAAGGATTCCTTCATCGAGAAATTTGCGCTGATGTATATCAAGGATTCTTCCTACGGCACCCTGACAGAAGCGATCGAATCCGGAAATCTGCCAGACCAGTTCCGTGCGGCACATTCCCTGAAGGGAGTCTCCGCAAACCTGGGTTTTGAAAAGCTGCGAAAGGCGGCCTCCGAACTTACGGAACAGCTCCGTCCCCAAAATGCACCTGCGGATCCAAGCCTTGTCAATGCCGTAAAGGCCGCCCATGAAAAGATTCTTGCAGGTCTTGCAGAATATCAGGCTCAGAAATAAAAGTTGTTCCTAAAAAATAAAAGAGCAAAAGAGAACTGCATAAAAGAGAAAGAACCGCGTCTATGACGCGGTTCTTTTTTATGTTGGAGGAATTGATATTCCGTAGGAGCCTAATGAAGGTCAAAATATTTTCCAGGCGCACGCCTAGAACCTACGGATTGGCCCAGCAGATTAACGGTTCCTGACCTAATCCTGTTCATTGTTCCAGCGGTCCTCGGACCCGAGCGTCCAATAATTCCATCCGTATCTTCTGCGGAGCTGGAAGAAGATACTTCCAGGGAAGAACTGGAATTTTCAAGAACTTCTGCAACCTTGGCAGGCTTACATCCCGTACGATAAACATCCTTGATGTCAAAGGCAATCATGTCTATATTCGGTCCGCCCGCAGGTACCGTAGACTGAATGGTCAGCTGGAAGTCCAGGGCATCCACCCAAACATCATTGATGTAGGTCGTATCCCACTTATCCCAGGAACCTGTGGGCGGGAAAGCCACATCATAAGTACCGTTATCGATGGTAAACTTCATATCGCGATTGTCAGTACCGGCAAAGGCGTAACGGATCATGACTCGCGCATTGGAGGCACTCTGATCCGAAGTCACATTATAGACAGCCTTGCTGGTAGCGGAATTTGCAATGTTATAAAAACCAATTCCAGTAAAGCCTTCGTGGTTGGTATCGGTGGTACCGTCACTCACTTCTGGCTTGGACATATCAATGGGAGAAGGCCAGGCGGCATCGGCAACACCTGTAAAGCATACAGCCTCGTCAAAGCTAGAGGAGGATTCTACGACGCTGCTGGAACTTGCGGGTGCTACAGAACTACTGGAGGCCTCATCCCCGTGCACGGTCTTGACGCATGCGGAGCCGCCTTCGAAAATTGCAGTGTAGGTAATGCTACGGCCCGGCATGGTCTTGCCGTAGTAATTGGAGTCTGCAGAAACCACATTGCAGTCATCATCAGCCCAGTGCTTAAACTTCTTGCCGAAGCTACCGGGACTCACATGCAAGACCAGCGGAGCGCCCGCAGGCAATTTCTGATTGTGGGTAATCAAGCCGTTGCCATTACTGACATTGGACTTTACGATCAAATCGTAGCGGGGTTTGATGGCACCCACCAGGTTAATCATCTGAGCCTTCGCTTCTGCAGACAGGTAACTTGCGTTCAGTTCCTCTTCCAGTTCTTCCATAATCCACTGGCTATGAGTGATGGAACCAGAAGCCTGGAAATGAGTGGTGCCGTCATTAGTCACACCATCAGGATAGTTGGGATATTCGCCCTTCAGGAAATACTTGAACTGGTAGCGGGAAATATAAGCGCCACTCATGGACTTGTAACCGTTATAAGATTTCAAGTTCAGGTCCACAAAAGGAATTTGGTTTTTCTTGGCCAAGGCTTCCATATGGTCACGAACATCGTACTCACCCTTGGTGGAATACTTGGTAGAAAAAGTATTTCGAGGCAAGGTATTCATGATCATGGGAGACACGAATACAGGGGTTGCGCCCCAGCTCTTCGCCTTGGTGATGTACTGATTCAGCCAATAATCCAAGGAGTCGATAGGAACTTCACGGGACTTTGAGCCAAAATAGCGGTCATTGTGGCCAAACTGCACAAAGATAAAGTCTCCCTTCTGAACCTTACCCTGCAAGGCATCCAGGCGGCCTTCCTGAATGAAGGTCTTGGAACTGCGGCCACCGATGGCAACATTGTTAATCTTAACGCGGGATCCATCAAAGAAAGATCCGATAATCTGGCCCCAGCCAGTCTGCGGGTAAGCGGAGTCCTTATAGGCACAAACCGTAGAGTCACCAATCACATGAATGGTAAAGCTGGTTGTATCACTTACGGCAACACTTGTGAAAAGTGCTGCGGCTATGGCATACTTTGCAAACGCCTTCATTATTCCCTCCCCTTCATAACAGAATAAAGCTTGTAGAAATTGCTGACCTTATTCTTATACACTCGACGACCGCGAAGATCATAAGCAGGAGCATTAGAATTCAAGGGTTGTACAGCCCTACGATTCAAAAGTTTATCAGTTCCTGTAGAATCAGTTTTCTGAACATCAGTAGTATCAGACTTCTGAACCTCAGTAGTATCCTTAGAATCTTCAATAGATTCTACTGGATTGCCCACCACCTTTGCCTTACGTTTTACACCATCAACACTGAAGGCAAACGCATCGATATTGGGTCCACCATCACCCGTCATGGAAATAATCTTCATCTGGGTTTCGCCATTGACCAAGTCCAGATCCACATAGGCGGTGTCCCACTTGTCCCAGCTGCCGGTCGACTTACAGTTAATGATGTAGTCATGTTCGCCCAGATAGACATTCACCTTACGATCAGCGGCGCCGCTAAAGGAATAGCGGATTCCCATGGTTACATAACCCGCGCTGGGGAAAATCATATCGTAGGTAGCAGAAGAATTCATTGCATTGGTAAAGTTGAAGAAACCTTCCCCAATGTAGCCTTCGTGATTATTTTCAGTAGCACCATCACCACTTTCCGGATTTGCAGCATCCATGAAGTTTTTCATGTCGGTGCTAATGTAAGTCACTTCTTCTTCGCTGCTGGAGCTTTCTGGAATCACAATTTCGACAGAGCTGGAAGAACCGGGAATCACTTCACCTGCAGTAGGGCAAGCGGCCCCCAATTTCTTAGGGGTGCAAGTCGGCACAGAAGAAAGAGCAGCTCCGTTACCAGCATACTTAACAGCGGAACCGCCTTCATAGACTGCAGTGTACTGCGTACTCCTATCACCCATGACGAAAGTGATGATATTGCCAGAAACCACCGTAGAATTACTATTAGCGGTCACCTTGTTTCCGTTACCATCGTACCATCCCAGGAATTTTTTGCCATTGGCATAGGGACGCGTCTTGAGAGTCACGGTCATTCCCTTGGGATAGTAGGCGCTGATGCTGGTCAAGGAATCTGCACCTGCGGGAGAAACCTTTACATCTACCTGGTAGACAGGTGCAAGAGCTTTTGCAAGTTCCTTCACCTTGGCATCGGAATGAACGCGAATCTGTTCAGTAATAATGCGGCCAAAGGCGTTGGCACCGGTCTGCTGGAAATGCAGATTATCGTTATTGCCGTTCTTGTAGTTGCTGTATTCACCCGGGTCAAGAACCATGTTTACAAAGTTCAGAGCGTAAGGACGTCCCACGGAAAGCAAGTAATTACGGCTTAAAGTATCCATTTCAATGAGAGGAACCTTAAGATCCTGGGAAAGCTTGCGAGTCAAAATGGGATAGTTATGGTAGGATTCGTAAATGGAATCCAAAGCAGCGCCACGATAATCGCTACGGCGGATGGGATTCATGAGCACAGGATAGGCGCCCTTGGCCTTGGCCTCGTTCACCATCTTAGTCATGTAGGTCACATAATTTGCTTCATTACTATAACTGCGGTCATTAATACCAAACTGGATAAACACGTAATCTCCAGCTTTCAAGTTATTGACCACCGGACCCCACTTTCCTCCAGTGTAGAAAGTTTCTGCGGCGGTACCGCCCGCGCCATGGTTTGCAACAGTAGCCAAACCGGAATCAAACCAATACTGGAAATCCTGACCCTGGCCCTGTTTGGGATAATAGCCTGCATTCCAGTTCTGCATGGTAGAATCACCCACCATGTAGATTGTCACCTTTGCCCAGATAGCAGGAGCGACAATCATAGAAGCAACAACAGCCGTCTGCCAAATTTTACCCATCCAATTTTTCATTGTTGCACTCCTACAACTTTTTTTACAAAAAGGGAATCTTAGAAAACAAAAAATGTTTCCTATAAAGCTTGAAAAGACCTCGAAAATACACTCCTGTTTTTCGAGGCTTCTTTAGAGAGAGATTTTAGAAGTTCGTCACCTTAGCCTTTGCGATAAGGCGACCATTTAGCTTAACCTTCACGAAATACATTCCCTTGGGAAGGGCTTCACTTTCGGCCTTCAGCATAGTTTCGCCGGCAGGAACATCTGCACCCATACCATACTTCATGTTGCCATTCATATCGTAGTAGTAGACTTCGGCAAAGCCTGCTTCTGCTGTAAAGATTATTCCTGTTACAGCATTATAACTATTCATGCCACGAACCTTGACAACACGAGATGCCGTGCTCATTTCCCCTTCAGTCTCGCCATTAT
>JAKSIH010000026.1 GCA_024398935.1 Fibrobacter sp.
TTTCGTCGGGGCAACGGTCCATAATGCGCACGGTTACACGCTTCCAGCCATCAGGCGTTTTTGCCTTTACACGAACGCAGCCGCCACAGGCAAGGCCCCCATTCCAAGGTCCCTTATCGTCCCCGCTGGAGACGTTCACATGGATGGCCGCGTAATAATGAATGTCCGTCTTGCCGTAATTGCAGGCGCCTCCGGAGCTGGCTTCCTTCTCGGTAACGCTCCCGTAGGTTGTTATGGAGCCTTCTCCGCCGCGGGCCGTAAATACCGGATCCTTGGCGGTAAAGCTATTGCACATTTCGCAGTCGCCGTTTGCATCGTCAAAATACCAGGCGTCGGATTCGCTCGCGAAACTTACCGGAATTGCAGCGGAACTCGCCTGCATCTCGGCTACGCTCGACGAACTTACGGTCTCGACACTACTGGAAGATACGACCATCGTTTCGACGGAACTTGAAGAGAGGGCTGCTGCGGAACTTACTGGAGAAACAGATGAACTGGTCGGCATCTCGGCAAGGCTTGACGAACTCGCCTGCATCACTGCAGAACTCGGTGAGCTTTCTGAACCGCAGCCCACAAATAGAGAAGCCACGGAAAGAGCTGTTCCAATTTTTTTGAGCATTCCTAACCCGCGCTTTCTAAAATCAAAAATATCTGACCTTACCAGTCATTGCGCTTTTCAAGCGCAGGACTTGCGGTTCAGCCATGCCTACAAGTGAACTTGCAGTCGCGGCATTCACCTTACCAGTCCTTTTCAGGTCGTTTCTGACCGCGGATCGGTTTCCAGGGCTTGCGCTCGCCGTTCTGCTCGTCAAAATCCTTCAACAGCTGGCTGGCCTCTTCTGGACTAAGCATGGCGGGAGTCTCATCCGGCTGCTGGTCATTGTTGCCCTGGCTATCGCTGGACTGCTGATTTTCAGGCTGTTGAGGTTGCTGATCGGCACCGCCCTTAGAATCGCTGGAACCAGCCTCGCTACTGCTGGACTGGCCACCGCCATTCTGCTGGTCCTGATTATTCTCGGCGCTGGAGCTGCTCTCGCCAGAATTCTGATCCTTGTTTTGATCCTGGTTTTGCTGGTCCTGGTTATCCTTATTTTGATCCTGGTTCTGATCGTTATTCTGATCATTCTTAGGATCGTTCTTCTTGTTTTCGTTCTTCTGTTCTTCCTTCGCTTCCTTAATGCGATCCAGGAGCATCTGCAACTGCTGATCGTTGGGATAATGCTGCAAGCCCTCGTTACAGGTAATTTCTGCAGTAGGCAGGCGATTTTCGATGTACTGGAAGGCTGCGTCACCGTAGTAGGCGCCCGCAGACTTGGGAGCAGCAAAAGCCGACACTGAAGCGAAACATGCAAGAACGGCTAGATTCTTCGCTGCGCTCAGAATGACACGAAGGATTTTCATTAGATCACCTCCAGGTCATTATCCGCATTGCTTGCGTCGATCTTTGCCTTGGGCTTTCGACCCGCCTTGATTTCGATAACGTCGTCCATACGCTGCACATAGGAATTCAGCTGACCCGCAGTTTCGTCCTCGGCAATGATATTTTCCAGAAGGGCCTTGGCCTCCTCGTACTTGCCATCCTTGCTAAGCTGAAGGGCACGAGCCAGGGCTTCCTTGGCCTTTTCGCTTAAGGGAGGCTGCTTCTGGTCGTTATCCTGGTTCTGGTCCTGATTCTGATTTTCCTTCTGCTTGTCGATTTCTTCCTTCAGCTTTCGCTGGACGATTTCCACATTTTTCTTTGCGTTTTCAAAATTGTTATCCAGATCAATGGACTTCTTGTAGTAGGCAATGGATTCACGCCAGGCTGCAATTCGTTCGCTGGGTTCGCTAGCCTTTTCCCCTACACGGAAATGGGTGTTGGCCAGATTGTAGGAAGCCTTTGCAGCCATTTTCTGGTCCGGCATTCTCATGGCCGTTTCCAGTTCCTTCTTGGCTTCCTCATAATTGCCAAGACGATACTGACAGGTACCGATGTTATAGAAGAGGATGGGTTCAGCGGGAGCCCCTTCACGGGCTTTCATATACTTTTCCAAGGCACCGGCGTAATCGCCTGCAGCAAAAAGCTTATTGCCATCATTAATGGGACGGGCAAATGCCGTTGCGGCACCCGCCCACATCATAACGATCAAGATCAAAAATAAACGACGCATATTCAAATTCCTAATCGACCTGTAATATACAAAACTCGGACTTTCAAGATTTCAGGAACAGCCCCTGAAAAATCAATCCTTCGTATAGACAATGGGATTCACCCAGTCCGCATGGTCAAAATTTTTCGAGCCCAGTTCATCCGTAACGAGAGAAAGGCGCTTCCCCCCTTCCACACTTATGTCGGCAGAGGCGATCTGGCGGCCTTCCATGGTTCCGCTCCGCCAAACCTCCCGGTCATCCAGCAGGATAATGAACTCAATCACCCCATTGCCCGATTCGTCATCTACGCCGCAACTCACCGTAAAGCGGGTTGCGTTTTCCGGAAGTTCATATACATGCCGAGAAGGAGCGTGGGTGCCGATTCCCGCAATGAAAAGCGAACCGTTTACATGCAGGGGATTGTTGTCGACGGACTTCCCGATATTCGTACTGCCATACCCCTGCGTCTGGGAAATCAGCTTCAGGTCATAGACAAAAGTTTCGCCGGACTTCAACTTGTAGGCAGACCGTTCCACCTTCGCCAAGGTATTCCCCACGTCAACACCGTACACAAGGACGAGAGCCAGCGGGGCAATAATTCCTGGCAGGGGAATTTTCCGGAGTTTGCCACAAATTCTTTCAAACGCCTCCGGGCAGATATTTACAACGAAGAAATAGACCATGGCAATAATCCCCGCCACGGAAATCCAGAACCAGAGATCGGTCCCGCGGATAGACATCATCATGGCAATATTTACAAAGGCGACACCGGATAAAATCATGGCGGCATTCAGCCGGGGCGTTTTCTGGCAGGCGACACCCCCAATGCACATGACGGCGGCGGCGAGCCCATAACGTTCGTGCATGCAGGGAAGCAGCATAAAGAAAGCTAGCGCATTCAGGGCGGCCATCATCATCAACTGCCCCATGTTCAACCTTTTTAGGAAAGTCTTCACCAGCACTGCCACAGAAACCAGGACAAAGAGAATCTTACCCAGCAATCCCGGATTCATGAAGGCGGGCATCCATTCGAACAGGGGTCTGGAATCAGGAGTCATGTTTCCAACCAGGGCCATCCACAGGTTCCCTGCATTCATGGCGGCATAGGGGTACTGCCCCACGGAACTTAAATAGGCCTGGGAAAATTCCTTGGAGAAATTTCCTGCCAGGATAAAGGGCAAAAACACAATGCCGAAAACCAGGGCCGCAGAAAGAATTCCCTGCCACATGATCTTGCGATAGCGAAGGGCTAGAGCGCCAAACACAGGCAGGAACATGATCATCTGGAACTTGGTCAAAAGGCCTAGCATAAAGAGACCCATGCCAAGTGCAAATGTCCTTGGCCTTGCCGCATACCACAAGGCCCAAACGCAAATAGTCACCGGAAGAATATCCACCTGCCCCCACACGGGACCATCCAGGTAGAATGCCGGATTGGCGACAGCGATGAGCATGACCACCGTCTTTACGGAATCGTTCCACTTGCGATTCTGAAGGCGCAGCCATACAAAATGGACAAGCCAGATATGGGCAAGAATCACAGGAAAAAGACAATACTGCTTCAGTTCATATTCCAGGTCCAGGGAAAGGTTGGAAATCTGGTAGAACCAGGCGACCACCCGTAGCCACAAAATGTACAGTGGCGGATAATCGCCAGTAAAATTGCCAACACCCATTTGCAGGCTCTGGATCCAGCGACGCCAAAATTCCATATCGGAATCAAAGCCATGACCGTGCAGCATGACAAAGTTCAGGAACAGCGCAAGAAGCCCCCAGAGCGCAAAGGACTTTCTATTCAGGAAGGCCGCAACAAAGGAATCCTTCAGCGACTTCCAATATTTTTCAACGATTTTCAATTTTCCTACCAGCCTGTTAATGCCGGTAAAAGATATAAAAAAGGAACTACCCTTCTGTATACAGGGACTTCGCCAAGGCAATCATATCCTGA
This sequence comes from Fibrobacter sp., assembly GCA_024398935.1. Taxonomy (GTDB): domain Bacteria; phylum Fibrobacterota; class Fibrobacteria; order Fibrobacterales; family Fibrobacteraceae; genus Fibrobacter. The sequence continues at coordinate 4,079 of JAKSIH010000026.1, forward strand.
TGATCCTTAACAGCGATCATTTCCCGGATGCTATGCATGCTGAGCATGGGTTCCCCGATATCTACCGTGGGAATACCTAGGCTTGCAGAAACGGAGGGACCCACCGTAGAACCGCAGGGCATGTCGTTTCGGGTAATGAAGGTTTGGTACGGGACTTTCGCCTTTTCGCAGAGCAGTTTAAACCGGGCCGAGGACATCACATCGCTGGCGTAGCGCTTCTGTGAATTTGTCTTCAATACGACGCCTTCTCCGAGAATGGGAGCATGATTGGCTTCGTGCTTCTGGGGGAAGTTAGGATGTTCGGCGTGAGCCATATCAATGGACAGGGCAAAAGATGACGAAAGACTGGAGGCGAGAGACGAAAGTGGTTGCCCAGCCCCTTCCCACACCTGTTCCAGAACGGATCTAAGGAAATTGCCGCCAGCACCTTCACGGGTCACGGAGCCGACTTCCTCGTTGTTCATGAAGGCCGCCACCGCAAAGTCCTTCTCCAGGGAACCAGCGGACAGCAGGCCTTCCGCAATGGCGTGGCAGCTACTGAGATTATCCAGACGACCGGAATAAATCCATTCGTCATTGAAACCGCCTACGCTGGCGGGCTGTGCGTCAAAGAGCTGCACGTCAAAGTCCAGCAGCCTTTCCCCATCGGACAATTCCCCTTGCAAGGCTTTCACAAAGTTCTGTCCCGTCGTTCCGTTACTCCCAGGAGCAGTAGAACTCCACAGGGCATCCAGATCCGTCTGGGGGTTTACCTTCAGCCCATCCTGGTTTACTCCGCGATTCAGGTGGATCGCCAGCTGGGGAATGCGGAAAAGCTTGTCGCCACGAACCAGCCTGGAACCGATTTTACCGTCTCGTTCGAAGGCAAGCAGGCCTGCGTAGCCCAAGTCCCGGTCAAGCCAGCTGGTAAACAGGGGACTCCCATAGATTTCGGAATGGATTGTCCTGCAGCCGGCGCAAGCCTTATCGGGATGGGGCGCCACCTTCAGGGCGGGAAAGTCCGTATGGGAAAGCGCGATTCTAAACCGGGTACTGTCATCGATTTTTTGCGGAACCCGGACTGCAATAAGGGCGCCAGACCTTTCAAAGAAGAAGGATTCCCCCATGAAAGTCCCGACCTGCCTGCCGGGGCGATCAACAGTCCTAAATCCGGACATTGCAAAGGCCCTTTTTAGGCAGTCTACCGTATGATAGGGGGTCACAGCACCGTTCAGGAATTCCAGAAAATCCATAAAGTCTCCTAAAAAGGGCAAGCCCTTTTCTTGCACTTGCATAAAACAATGGTAAAAATAGATTAGTGATTCCTATTTTCACCCCGTAAGTTGTGAATATTATTTATATATTTTTCCCATATGGCATTTAAACCCTTGAAACGCATCAACTGGATGGAAATATCCGGCCTCCTGGTCGGCATTTTTGTCACCGTTGCCGTAATGGTCTTTGCCATCGTTCTTTACGCTAAGCTGTTCTCCACAGGCATGATCGGTGTGGAAGAGTACAGGCTTCATAGTACTTTCGATAAGGCCTTCGGTCTACGTCCAGGCACCCGCGTGCAGATCAGTGGTGTGGATATCGGCCAGATCAGTTCTGTAGAGATTCGTGAAGGTGATGGTGTCCACATGGAATTCGTCATCCGCAAGCAATACCAGGACTGGATTACGGACTCCGCCACCGTGTTTGCCATGCGCGACCAGAACCTGATTTCCGCCCGAATCATCAACATCGACGTTCGCCGCGGCAAGGGACGTATCCTGCAGGACGGGGACTACCTGCCGCCGGGACAGGCCCAGGATATCGAAACGGTGCTTGAGACTGCAAATGAACTTCTGGGACGCGTAAACGAGCTGATCGATGCCGCGGATACCCTGGTGGCCATGGCCATGGATACGGGAACGACTATCGGCGCCATGTTTGGTTCACGCGCCCTGTATGACAACCTGAACCGCCAGTTGGGACGACTGGACGACATCACCTTCGTCGGAAAGAAGGTGCTGTTCCAGACCTCCCGTATGTTAGACACGCTGGAAACCAGCATGCCTCAGCTCCTGGGCAAGGTCAACCTCCTTACCGACGACGTAAGCGGCATGCTTACCGAAATGAAGCCCCTCCCCCAGAAAATCGACCTGCTCATGAACGACATGGGCGGCATCATGACCAATGTGGGCGGTATGATGGACAAGCTAGACCATACCGTGGGCAAGGCCGACAAGATGCTTGACGATGTCGGCGTCCTGACAGCTGGACTTGGCGACTTTATGGAATCTACCGAGGCGACGCTCCAGAATGCGGACGACCTGATGGCTGGCATTTCCAGTATGTGGATTATCCGTAGAACCTTACCCAGCAAGGACTCCGTGCCCTTTATCGTGGAGACCTTATGGTAAGACCCCTGTCTAAGATTCGCTGGGTGCGCGCGCTGACCATGGCCACCGCATTCGCACTGTCTGTAACCTCCCTTGCCGAGGCATCCGACTCCGGCGTGCTGTCCTACCGTGCAAAGCGTTCCTTTGACGCAGGCAAATTCGCCAAGGGCTACAGCCAGCTGGAACGGGCACTCCTCGCCAGCCGCAAGGAGGCAGACCTGTTATCCGAAGGGCGAGTCCTTCTGGCTATGGCACAGATCCGTACCATGAGCCTGGACTACGACCTGGCAGACTCCCTAGTTTCAATCGTCCGCGACGAAGCCCTGGACCGGAATACCCGCCTCCTGAAGGCAAAGGTCAAGATGGCCCTCGCCAACGAAAGAAGCAACTACAAGGCCGCTGCGGATATTTGCGGTTCTGTCTCTGAAAAGACCCGGGACAAGGCGGACGAAACCACGCAGGCAGCCTTCTATGCAGAATGCGCCATTGCCCAGGCTGGTTCCAATCAAGACTCCAAGGAATCCCTAAGGATGGCCGCAAAGCGCTCTGATGACGAAAGCGGTTTCTACGCCTTTACCGCGGCTCGCGTTGCCGAACTGGGAGGCAAGATGGATAAGGCCGATTCCCTCTACAAGTACGCTGAAAAGAAAGCTATCGAAGGCAACAAGCCCTACAACACGGCGACCATCCTCTATATCCGTTCCCAGCTGAAGTCCACCTCCAAGAAGGAAGCGGAAGACATGAAGCTACGCTGCAAGAACGCCTTCGAACTGATGGGACTACCCAACAACGCCAAGCGCTGCGGCGAATAAATCTCGTTTTTTCCGGAAAGATCTTCAAAAAAAATCCAGGCGTAAGAGCCTGGATTTTTATTTCCCTGAATTTTTTACTTGCCAGAGGAATCCGCCGGAACAACCTGCAGGGAATCACCTGCCGATTCTTTCGGGTCCCCTTCGCTTTCCGGGACAGACGGCGCCATAGCTTCATCGGTCTTCTGTTTTTCCTCGGGCTTCTTATGCTTCAGCAAATAGAAATAGGCCTGCTGGAAGGTAATTTTCTCGTTGACAAGATCATCAATGGTTGTCTTGATCACCTGATAAATTTCATTGGTTTCCTGATCCGTAATCAGGGCCCGGTAGCCTAGGATACGATAGATCTTTCCATAGAAACTGGTCCGGAACTTTTTGAACCTGGGCTGCGCCACATCGTTGAGGGCAGTTTCAAGGGCAAGTTCCGTCTGCATGGTATCCAGTTCAAAAATGCGGTGAATCACACGAACATGGGGAGGAATCGTCGTATCGGGACTATCCAGGAAGGGTCGCATCACATCGGCGGCAGCCTTCTTATCGGGATAGGCGCCATTGGCCAACCGAAGGGCAAAGCCTAAAGCCATGCGCCAGTCCTCAGGGTAAATCCGGAGCGCCTTACGCATCAGGCGGTAGTCCGTCGTATCGGGAGAATCATCCGGGGTGAGAGAACCTACAAAGTAGTAGGGCGTATAGAAAAGGGAGTCCAGAGTTGTGGAAATCTCAGCTACATTGGCAAGGTACTTGTATTCCTTTCCCGTAAAGTAGCTGTTGCCCAGTTCCGTAAGTCCCATAATCCAGAACAGGCCCGCAACGGAGGAATTGTTCCCAAGGGCCATGTACTGGACCGCCGACGCCTTGGGCAGAAAGGCTTCGTCATAGTCGGTATCCGGCAAAGGCGCCATGCAGCGGAAAGCCGCTACAATCAGGGCCACTGCCAGGGCAATCGTTACCAGATACCTCATGAGTCTATCCTACCTAGATCTGGCAAGCTTCAGCCAGGCGTTCCAGGGCATCAACGCATTCGCTTGCAAAGTTCTCGGGCTTGCCGCTACGCTGGTAGGCAAAGTTAAGACCGCTGGAGCTGTTCAGCACATGGAACTTGCGCTTGCCGCCGCCGTTCTTGATGGCGGTAAGCACGGTCTTCGCGTCACCACCCTGACCGCCGGGCACGCCGGGAATGGACACGCCAGGAATCAGGAAGGGAATTTCATGCTGGTGGGCTACGCAGTAGGCGGTAATCTTTTCCAGTTCTTCAGGATGGGTTGCGCCCACCACTGCACCGAAAAAGCCCTTGTCGCCATCCCATTCGAAAATCTTGTCGGCAACAGAGTAGAAAGCTTCGTTCACATCGCGGGGGTCGTCGCTACCGATCACAGGCATGTCCTGGAAATCGTGGGCGCCCTTGTTGGAGGTGCGAAGCAGCACATAGGCACCGTTCTCGGAATTCTCGCGAACAAAGGGATTCACGGAGTCGGAACCCATCCAGGGAGAAACCGTAACCACGTCAGCCTTGTACACATCAAATGCAGCAGTTGCATAAGCCGCGCTGGACTTACCAATGTCACCACGCTTGGCATCGAGAATCACGGGGATACCTGCGCTCCTGTAGTCCGCAATGAGCTGCTGCAAGGTAAGCATTGCCTGTACGCTAACGCATTCGTAGTAGGCACTGTTGGGCTTAACAACTGCAGGCTGCACATTACGCTTGAGGCAGCATTCGAGAATTTCGGAATAGAAGCGCTTGATCTTGTCCTCGGCAGAACCGGCGGAAATGCAGGGATCAATCAGCTTCATTACCGGGTCCATGCCCATGCAGACCGGATTGCCGCACTTGGCAACGCGCTGTTCTAGACGTTCATGAAAGTTCATTATTAAACCTCGACTTTTCGAAATGGCGTCCGAAATTACTTCAGTTCGTCCTGAATCAGGGCTGCTTCATAGGAAAGGATACCGTGGGCCACCGCTACATTCAAGGATTCCAGGTCGCTACTCATGGGAATCTTGACCGTTTCATCAGCCAGTTCAATGAAGTAGGGATTAGTACCAGCACCTTCGTTACCCACCAGGAAAGCCATCTTGCGGAGCTTATGCTGGGGAATCTCCCGAAGGGACTGCTTGCCGTGAAGGTCTGTCGCAATAATGGTGTAGCCCTTGCTGCGGAGGAAATTAATCTGGTCGATCAAGTCCACGTCAAATTCGAAAGGCACGCGGAGGAAGGTTCCCGAGGAACCGCGGACGACCTTGGGATTGAAGGGGCTTACGGTTCCGCGACCGAGAATCATGCCACCGGAGCTAAAGCCAAGGCTGGTGCGGAAAAGTGTACCCAGGTTACCCGGATCCTGCACGGCATCCACAAGGGTCAGGATGCTGCGGCTGGAATCATAGACGGGCTTCTTGCTTGCAATGCGGGCAACGGCAAAAATGCCCTGGGAAGTCACAGTGGAGGACAGCTGCTTCATCTGGGCTTCCGTCAGGATGTTCACGCGGATTTCCGCTTCGTTGATGGATTCCATCAGGCCTTCATCCTCAAAGCCTTCAACAGCATAGACTCCCAGAACCAGTTCACGGTGATGGGTAACAAGTTCCTGAACCACATGGACACCTTCACCCAGGAAACGGCCTTCGCGTTCACGGCCCTTCTCGGTAGTGAGAGCAAGAAGCTTCTTGAACCAGGGCGGATTGGAAGCGGTATCTTCGGCAGCTTCCACCTGGGCAACGCGTGCTTCCAGTGCGGTTTCGTCCAGAACTTCCTCTACGCTTTCGGACTGCAATTCTTCGGGACGCTGGCGATAGACAGGAGCACCTGCCTGGGCAAATTCACGGCGGGGACGACGATCGCCACCACGGAAAGGACGGTCACCGAAATTGCGGGGGCGACGTTCGCGGTTAAAGGGACGATCACCACGTTCTTCGCGGTTAAAGCCCTCTCCTTCACGACGTTCACCATCGCGATCGCTACGGAAAGGACGGTCATCACGACGGCCTGCACGCTCACCGAAAGGCTTGCGGTCACCGCGGAAGGGGCGGTCGCCAAAAGGTTTGCGATCGCCAAAGGACTTGCGATCCCCAAAAGATCTGCGTTCACCGCGATTTTCATCACTGCGGGGGTTACGGCGATCGGTTGCTTCGCTAACGCCGAACTTACGGCTCAAGGTAGACTTTACTGTGCGCTTTTCGCTATTGTTTTCTTCGCTCATAATTTTTCCATTATTGGATTTTATCTAAGATCTGTTGTGCGACGGATTCTCCGTCAATTTTCAAAAGTTTGTAGAGTGCAGGAATCTCTCCCTGTTCTACAAATTCATCAGGAAGTCCGAAGCGGATCAAGCGTTTGTCCGTAATTCCGAAATCCAGCAGCATTTCACCGATTGCCGAACCAAAGCCTCCCACCAGGGTGTTGTCCTCAAGAGTCACGATAACCTTATGACCTTCAAAGAGGGACCGATAGCATTCCGGATCCAGGGGCTTGATAAGACGGGCATCCACAAGGGTGGGGTCGTAGCCCTTCTCGCAAAGGACCTCTACCGTCTTCTTCAGTTCGTTTGTCATGAATCCTGCGCCAAGAAGCAGGATATCCTTTCCCTGTCTCAAGACCTTCGGCAACTTGGCGTCGAAGGAACCCGAAGGTTCTTCCATCTTTTCGGCAAGGGCAGTCCCGCGGGGATAGCGGATGGCAACAGGCCCTTCCATATCGATAGAAGCCTGGATCATATCCCGCAGTTCGTTTTCATTGGACGGAGCCATGATGGTAAGTCCCGGCACCGTTCTCAAGAAAGACAAGTCAAAGGCACCATGATGGGTCGGACCATCGGCGCCCACAAGGCCAGCCCGGTCAAGCACCATCACCACATGCAGGTTCTGAAGCGCGATGTCGTGCAGGATCTGGTCATAAGCACGCTGCATGAAAGAGGAGTAAATGGCGACAACTGGAACTATACCATCGCAGGCAAGGCCCGCTGCAAAGGTAAGAGCGTGCTCCTCGGCGATGCCCACGTCTACAACCCGGTTAGGCAGTTCCTTTGCCACGATATCCAGGCCACAGCCCGTAGGCATGGCAGCAGTAATGCCAAGAATGCGCTTATCCTTCCTTGCAATCTCCAGCAGCGTATTTCCGAAAACCGACGTGAGGGAGGGATTCGGGCGACCCGGAGCCAGGGGCAAGCCGCTTTCCGGATCAAAGGGACCGCAACCGTGATACTTGGTCGGATTTGCGACGGCGGCATCCATACCGCGTCCCTTTTCCGTAAGGATATGAATCAGGCAGGGACCCGGCTGGTCCTTTACCCGCTTCAGAAGCAGGATCAGTTCCTTGATGTCATGACCATCCACTGGACCGAAATAGCGGACACCCAGGTCCTCAAAGAATCGGCCCGGCTTTACGGCAGTCTTCGCGGCTCTTTCGGCCTGCTGGAACAGGTCCCTAAAGCGCGTACCCAGCACACCCGGCAGGCGATCCATGAGGCGGTCAAGATCCGTACGCATCTTGTTGTAGACCGGATCGGAGATGACACGGTTCAGATACTTACTGAACCCGCCCACATTGGGTGCAATGCTCATCTTGTTATCGTTCAGGATGATGGTCATGTTCTGCTTGGCAAGCCCCGCATTGTTCAGGGCCTCATAAGCCATACCGCCAGTCATAGACCCGTCACCGATAACGGCAACAACATCATTGGACCTGCCCTGAAGGTTACGGGCAACGGCAAAGCCCAAGGCTGCAGAAATAGATGTCGTCGCGTGGCCAGCGCCAAAACAGTCATAGACACTTTCGTGTCTCTTCAGGAAGCCGGAAATTCCTCCCTGCTGGCGGAGGGTGTTAAAAGACTCGAAACGCCCCGTCAGAAGCTTATGCACATAGGCCTGGTGACCCACGTCCCAGACAATCTTGTCCTCGGGAGTATTGTACACATAGTGAAGGGCTAGAGTCAGTTCCACCACACCAAGGCTAGACGCCAGGTGACCGCCGTGTTTAGACACTTGACCGATAATGGTCTTACGAATCTGCGACGCCAGGGCATAAAGCTCTTCCAAAGTACAATGCTTTATGTCCTGGGGGGACTTGATATCTTTAAGGTCCATTATTTAACCCTGGTAATGATAAATGCTGCGACAGAACGGAGAATCTTGGTATCACATTTCAGGGAATCCAGCGCATGGAGAGATTCTTCGTACAATTCATAAGCTCTTTCACGGGACTTGTCCAGACCCACAAGAGCCGGATAGGTGGCCTTGCCCTTTTCCACATCGGAACCGACATCCTTGCCCAGTTCCTCGGTGGTGGAGACAATATCCAGAATGTCATCCACAATCTGGAAGGCAAGCCCGATGGAGCGGCCATAGTTACGGATGGTCTTTACATCTTCCTCGGAAGCATTTGCAAGACGGGCACCCACTTCCAGAGAAGCTTCGATCAGGGCGGCAGTCTTGTGATAGTGGATGTAGTCCACCAGTTCCAGGTCCACCGCCTTGCCTTCACTTTCGATGTCAATCATTTCGCCACCGATCATGCCATAGGTACCAAGCAGATGGGCGAGAATTTCGATAGCCTTGGCATTGCCGGTCTTGCCCATCAGTTCAAAGGCAAGGATACAGAGGGCATCCCCTGCCATAACGGCGGTAGCCTCGCCGAACTGCTTATGGGAAGTCGGCTTCCCTCGACGGAAGTCGTCGTTGTCAATGCAGGGCAGGTCATCGTGGATCAGGGAGAAGGTATGGAGCATTTCCAACGCACTCATGGCGTAGTCCACGGAGTTTCCCTTTCCGTTAAACATGTCAAATGCGGCACGGACAAGAGCCGGGCGCAGACGCTTGCCACCGGCAAACATGGAATAGCGCATCGCCTCGTGAAGACGGTTGGGCCGATCCGTTACCGGGGGGAGAAATTCATCAAACTTTGCTTCCGCTTCCTTGGAGATGCGGGACAGATAATCTAGGGCAAGAGCCGCTTCTTTTTCAAGAGTTTCCATACTTGCCCAAAGATACTTAAATTGCAGGCGGCAATAAAGGGGAAGACTAGAAAAGAACCCCGTAAAGCTTCACATCGTCAATGTAGAAGTCCTTACCTGCACTGGGGAAGATATGGATCTGCCTTACCCGATTTTTCACATTGTTCCAGGTATCTTCACAGGCCCTGATTTCCATGCTGTTATAGCACAGGTCGGAAGGCTTGAATACATAACGCTTCCAGGCTGTATCCAGGGGAACCCAGGCCGACGCGGCCTTGGATGCCTTGCTGTAATTTTCCCAGTTTTCCAGGGCGAGACGAATCTTTCCCGTTCCCTTGGCGAAGAACGCAATGGAATCCATGGCAGAGAAGTTTCTCTCCTCGTCCATCCCCGTACCCACCAGGACCCAGGCATAAGGGTCACTGGCGACGATATACTTTCCATGGAACACCTGGGAATTGCGGACTTCATCGAATTCCAGGTGATTCTCCATCAGGTGGGTGTTATCCGTCTTGCCGTTCGCAAACAGGTAGGTAGACCCCTTCCAGAGGGTATCCACACTCAGGTACCAGAGGGAATCCTGCTCCTCGAAATCGTAAAGAAGCTTTTCGGGAGACAGGAAACCGGCTCCTTCACGGAGAGTCCTTACATTCCAATCCACAAAGGGCTTTCCACCATCGGCATGCACAAAGTACAGTTCCAGGTCCTTACCCGCAGGGACTGCAGGCAACACATAGGCCCCCTGGTCATCGGTCTTTACCAGGACATCAAGGCCATAGGCGCCAACCCAGGCAAAATCCTCCCCGGTCTTCAGGGTAACCTTACTGGAAACGGACGAGGAAACATCCAGCTTCAGGGTGTCGATTTCAGACAAATGATCGGCATCATAAACTTCGGAGAAGGAGTAGATTCCGGCGACGACCGTCAGGCGGAAACTGCCGGATTCGGGCCATTCCATGGAGAACTGGCCATCGGCATCTGCACGGATATCCGCTTTTACCAGACTGTTGTGCAGGGAGATTTCATCGGCGACATGGTCGCTTGCGCGCAGGGCGATCGCTGCATAGGAAGCGGGAACCCCATCAGCCGTCACCACCTGGACTTTCTTCACCGAGTCAACGGGAACCTCTACGGAATCCCTGTCGGGCTTTACCGTATCTGCAGGGGTCTTATAGCTTTCGTAGACAAATTCCGTCGGCGCAAAGAACACGTTCCTGTTCTCCAGCACGCTGTCCATGGCGTCATTCACAAAATACAGCTGCAGCGAATCATTTGCTGGCAGGGACGGAATGACAAACACTCCGTTCATGTCGGTAGGAACCAGGATGTCTGTCCCCAGGACTCCCACCCAGACATTGTCCGCCCCCCGAGGAATATCCACTTCACCCTGCATCACTGCAGTGGGAACCAATTCCACCGTTTCAAGGGAGTTTCCACTTTCCGCATCGACCACCGTGGTAAAGGCGTCCCCCTTGTAGGATACCACAAGGCGGAAAGACCCTTCCTTGGGAATCTTCAGCTTAAATTCACCCTTGTCGTCGGCGTAGGCATCGGTAAAGATACCGTCGGCTTCGGTACCGGCAGGAAGAACCTTATGGTCCACATCGCGAAGGGAAATCCTTGCGAAAGGAACGGACGCACCGTCCTTTTCAACACGTCCATTGGTAGTAATACTGCCGGGACCGCCCGCCACATTCGTGTCCGAGCACCCGACAAAGGCGGCTGCTAGAGGCAAAAGAAAAAGAAATTTTCTCATTTTTTCTCCTCCTGTAGCGGCTTCACAAAAGCCAGCGGGAATAGTTGAATATTGAGCTGGAACACCGTGTTATCTCCTGTACCGTCCTGAGATAAACGTAGTAAATCCGAGCGGAACTCGTTGATCTTTTCGCGGATCAGCTGGATGTCATCCATGTTGAAAGTCATGGTAACCGTGCTGATGTCGCGGAGATGAGGCGCATGGCGTTCCAGGGACTCCCCAGCCAAGGCGATAGTATCCTGCTGGAACTGACGGACAGCGGCAGAACGCCAGTTTCCGCCGGTGCTCACAAAGGTATCGTTCACCTTCCAGAAGCCGTCCCGATCCTCGGAAATCATGTTCAGTTCATGAAGCAGCTGGACGGCGGCACGGGCCTCCTCCTCGGTAATCTGGGGAGTACAGCATTCTGCCAATCCCAGATAGTCATCCTTGAACTTGCAGATACCGATAATGGAACGAATGGCATTGTAATACCAGTGACGGTAGAACTCCAGCTCCTTCTTGGCAAGGAGCTTCAGGGATACGCCCTTCAGGGCCTGCATCCGCTCGTAGTGCTGCAAGGCCTCGGCATCCGTCTTTGCACGACCGAAGTAGACCATTTCGGTCCAGTAGGCGGTTTCCTTTTCGTCCAGTTCAAAAAAATCCGCCGCGGGCTGGATCAGCGTTGTAGACAAATGAATCTTGCCTTGGGAAATCCGGAGAAGGTTACCCGGATCGGCACCCATCTTCATGGCCATATAACGCCAGGAAATCACAGTCTTGCGCTGCTTAAAGTCATCAAAGGCATCTCTCAACCATTCACGGTAATCGGTATATTCAAAAATCGGCTTCATACCAAGAAAGATAAATCAGTCAGACATCAAATCCTACAGCCGCAGGTCAATCTCCGTTGTGGAACTTTACAACAATATTTAAGTCGGAATCACAGGTCGCGGACCATCTGCACTCGGGGCGGCTTACAAGGGCTTGATCCTCGCAAATTCCTGCAAATTGAAGAGTTTCGCCATTTTCAGCGGATTTTCCGTAATACACGCGGTATTCCAGCTCTTCTACAGGAGAAGCCTGCACGGGAGACTCTCCCATTAGGCGCCCCGTGAGCCGAATCACACAGTTGTCCCTGTTGGGCAGGTCCTCCTCGGCCTGTCCTTCTACGACAAACCAGTGCAGCTGCAACGGGCGAAATTCCACCTGGAGTTCCTTCCTGGCACACCCAGCAAGGAGAAGTGCCGCAAGTAAAGGAAACAGGACCGAAGGGCCAAGTCGCATGCTAACCACGTTTAAAGGTAGCGCTTGTCACCCGGTTGCGGCCACCCTGCTTGGAAGCATAAAGAGCCTTGTCAGCTCGCTCGAACAGGCGCTTCGGGTCCTCACCCGCAATCATCTCGGCAACGCCGAAGGAGCATGTCACCTGCTGCTGCTTGATCAGCTGGGCATTTTCAATCGCCATGCGAAGCTTTTCGGCAAGGAACTGGGCATTCTGGATGGGGGTGTCGCCGCAGAGGATTACAAATTCTTCACCACCCCAGCGGACAAGGGCGTCCGTATTGCGGATCTTGCTCTGGATGAGCTTCGTCAGGTTCACCAGAACCTCATCACCCACATTATGGCCGTAGGTATCGTTAATATGCTTGAAGAAGTCGATATCCAGGATCACGAAGGAGACCGGACATCCATTCTTGCTCAGGTTCTCCTGTTCGCGGAGCAGCACGCTACTAAAGCCAGCTCTGTTCAGACAGCCCGTAAGCGGGTCTTCCTTACTGGACTTCTCGTATTCGGACTTCTCGATTTCCAATGCCAACAGGTTCTTTTCAAGTTCCTCACGTTTCTTCTTGTTGGCGGCACGTTCACGACTGTAATCAAAGAAGCGGATAATCAGGATGATCAGGAAGGTAACGAACCACATGACCACCAGGGCGGTAACCAGTTTTTCCCTGGGAATGGTCTTACCCTTAAAGCGAAGGCCCTTGATTTCCATGGTTCCGTAACCAAGAGGGGCATTGGTACCCGTCTGGATTTCCACCAGGGGGACATTGCTGATATCCACATGCGCATGATGGACATTGATGTTGTTCTGTGCGACCCACCAGCCAGCCACTCGGAATTCACGAGGGACAAAGATTGCCGGATAGGTTTCTTCCAGAGGGAAAAACTCCAGCTCGTTGAACTTGAGGGTGGTCTCCTGACCGGCAACCGAGTAGGCTTCGCTAAAGTTGCGGAGATAAAGACGGACAGAGCCTTCGCCACGAGGCTTCAGCCACACAAAGATGCTATCGTACTTGGACAGGTCCAGTCCCTTGGTCTTACCATCCCCCAGAAGGATCTTCACGCTGACATAGGGATAGGCATAGCCCTCCTTCAGTTCGTAATCCACCACGATGGAGGAATCCGTCTTGCTCATCTTGACAACAGAGGAGCCCCCATCGGCAGAATCGGAAGTAGCCTGAAAGTAGGGATACTCCGGCAGCATAATATCCTTAACTTCGTTCAGCCCGTGGTTATAGGCCAAAAGCGCTATGGCCGTAATGGCCAAAAGCACGAAAATAAGAATATTCATTCTGAATAGAGCGTAAATCTTTTCGATAAGCCTAGACATAGAGAAAAACCCTAATTGTTCAAATAACCCATTTTAAATATATAAAAAAGGGGGAACTAACGGTTCATCCACTTTCCGAGGCGACCGACAATAGGACGTAGTGTACCGGCCAGGTCCTGCTGGGAACGTTCCGTAGGATGGCCGTGAAGCCCCCTATTTTCCGTATGTACCTCCACAAATTCCAGGTCGGAATTTCCAGCCGCCTTTTCTTCGTCAAAAATGGACTTTACCACAGGAGTCAAGTCGTCATTGGGCCAAATTTTGGTGGAAACCAGCAAGAACTTTACACCGGGATGCCTGGAGCGAAGGTCAGTAAGCATTTCACGGTAGGATTTTTTAAACTCGTCCTTGTCACCATAGGGAGGATTCCCCTGAAAATCGTTGATTCCCACAAAAACGACAATCACCTGAGGATGGAACTGTTCAAAATTCCAGTACATGGAGGGGTTTTCGGCAGTTTTCGCCACATCTTCCGGGGCAAAGCCGGGAACTGTAAACTTATAGAGACGGGGAATCTTCCATTCGGGAACGATATTGTCGTAATTGCGAACTATGCCGCGACCGCTAAAAGCATTCACCTGGAAATCGGCCTTATAGCCGTCGGCCAAAAGGAACGCATAGCTCTTGGAGGCGTTGGTCGTCTCGAAGACGTGGTCTTGCTGATCGTTCACGTCACCTTCCACGCCGTAACCTACGGTAAAGGAGTCTCCGATGAATTCTATGCGACGGTCTGCAAACTTCGGCGGTTCCTGGAACGAGCCCTTGGCATCCAGAGATATGCGATGGAGAATGGCGCCGCCAGGGTTACTTTCGCTAATCTTGATCAGACGATAGCGGTGGGACTTCTTATCACCTGCCAACTTGATCCGCTTTACGGACTTCCGATCGACGACAAAGACTTCGAGAGTCTTTCCATCCTGATCCAGACGCCAGCGGGACCGCCCCTCCAGTTCAATTTCCAGCATCTTCGCAGTTGCATTGAACTGCACCATGGCAGCAGGGGCGCTGGTGCGACTAAATTCGGCAGCATGGTCCCAGCGGCCACTAAACAGGAATTGCTTGGCATCGAACACCTTGGAAACCTCCGCGCTAAAAGCGCTCACCGCAAGAGCGGCACAGATAAAAAACTTTCTAATCATACTTTCTAATTATAGAAAAAATGAAAATTCTTTCAGCAGGACCACATTTTCCCGGAGAAAAAAGGATTCATTTTCCGTTCTTTTTCTAGATTCAGAATTGATGAAAGTTCCCTCAAAATTTCTCTGCGGATTAGCCTTGGCAAGCTACGCCTTTCTACTTGGCGTAAGCGCCTTTGCACAGACATCGCAGGAGAACCCCGCCGCAAAGGAAAACCCAGCACGGGAAGACCTTTCCAAAATGGCGCCCGCCCCCGGTTCTCAAGGGGACACCCTTACTAGGGAAGACGCCCGCATGGCACTTCTTGTCTACAAACTGCTGGACTCCAACGGAAAGATCAAGGGCGCCAATCTGGAACGGGGCGCAAGACTGTTCTACCAGAATTGCAGGCCATGCCACGGCGAAGATGGCCGGAGGGTAAACTTCGAGCCCATGGGCAAGCCCGCCTACATCGGGCAACGCGCCCGGGAGGAAATGCCCACTTTCTGGCACCAGATGAATTTCGGGGACGAGGAACGGGGCATGGAACCCTACATCGACGAAATCCCCCTAGAGGATATGATCGACATCGCAGGCTACGCCCAAACTTTACCCTAATATGATGCAGGGGGGGGATATGACGCAAAGGGGGCAAGCCCCCTCTGGACTCCCCCATAAAACATCTGCGCCTTCACGAACGCAAGCGTTCGTTCCGCTTGATGTTTTATGTTTGAGGGGCGCTAAAGCGCCGCCTCAAACTAAAAATAGACCGGCCAACAAGCGGAGCCTGGCACGCCGTGGATATTTTTCCGGGGGTCCAGGGGGTGGAACCCCTTGCGTCATTTAAAGTTCCTTCTTACCTATGACCTTGATTTCCTGGATAAAGGACAGGTCCAGGCTAGACTTTGCTTCCTGGCCATAGACCTGGATTTCCAGCGTCTGGGGAGGCTTAGCCAAACGCAAGGCATGGACGAAGAAAATCTTCTCCTCAACCTTAGCAGTGCGCTTTGCAGGATCCTTGATCTTTGCCCCCACCAGAGTACCAACAGTCTTTGCATAGCGCAAAACCTTCACCAAGTCAAACATGGCTAACTGCTGGTAGTTGCTGCCGTACTTGGTCGAATTAAGCGCCGTCTGGATAGCACCCTCATCGGCATTATCCTTCAGTTCATAATCCGGAGCCTTCGCCTCGGGCCATGCAACAGAGAAATCTTTACGCCATTCTTCAGTCGGGGCAGGAGTTCGCTGGACTTCCATCTTTTCCACAAAAGGATTAAACCCGTAATTTTCCAGGATTTCAAAGGCGAAGTGTTCCAGTTCCGGCTTCAGGATAAATCCATAGCCAGGGATGTACTCCTCCGTGCAATCCATAAAATGAGGAAAGCGAGAAAGCTCTGTAAGAATTTTCAGGTCCTCGATCTTTAGCAACCGAACCGTCTGAACCCTAGCCCCATAGAAAGAGGAATTCCATTCAGCAATAGTTGAAGCCACATTGACAGGCGGCTTGATCCAGCTCTTGAAATGTTCTATTTCAGATTCCGGCAAACCATTTTTCAAGCCATTAATGTAGGATTCCCGATTCAGGTTGAAACGCAGGAACACTTCGTCATTTTCAGCCTTGGAAAGACAGGCAAGGGCAAAGAGTACCCGGGGGGATGTTCCCGTGGAGGCAATCAGTTCAAAGTTCGGCAGGCAGGAAATATTCTGTTCCGGAATAGACGCAATTGAACTCTGGATCCAATCTACACCAGACTGATCCAGCACCACGGTCTCAATTTTACCATGCGCAACACTAACCTTTACAAGTCCCAGGAGCCACAGTTCACGAAGAGGACGGGGCAGATAATCCCAGGCCATCTCCTTGTTCTTCTCCAGTAGCCGGGATGCAGGATCCATTACCCAGAAAAGGTAGGACGCATCCAGCGCAAACTTAGGTTCCCTCAATTCCTTCAGGAGACGGACACAATGGTCCCGATCTCCGCGGAAGCGTTCCTTCACCCACCAGGACACAATATCCTGATGCAGGCGGAATCCGTTCTTGCGGATAAACTCCAGAGCCTTCTCGGAAGGAACCAGGCAGGAATCCTCCTGTTCCAGCCAGCCATTTTCCGTAAGGAATAAAAAGATCAGGGACAATTCATTTTCGGCAGCCTTCTCCGACAATAGTTTCGCAGCAGTCAATGCTTCCAGGCAAATCTGGACACTACGCCTATGAAGGGAATTATTGGTATTGACCTTCAGTTCCTTTCGCATGGCAAAGGAGAGCACCAGGCAAATATGCCAGTCCAGTAAATTACTGAAAGACTGGTAAAGCTTGGCCTTGGGAACTTCCTCTTCCTGCGGAATTTCGAAACACCCGGCAAAATCGGTAAAGCCATAATATACGGCGCTTCCCGAAGACTGGGTACGCCAGGCCAAAAATTCCCTGCACACGGTAAGCAGGAAATCCTGCAGGAGACGGTGTTCACCTACGGGTACCGTAAGTCGAAGTTCATTAAAGCTCAGGCCCCTGGATCCACTATGGTAGAGCAGGTTCATGCAGCGACGCTGCCAAGGCTTCATCTTGGAGAACAAATCTTTTACACGATTCCTGTCGTTATAGAAAGACAGTGCCTCAGACTGAATCAAGGCGTTGTTCAGGAGTCCCTTATGCCCATAGGCCTTCGCATGCGCATTGCGAAGGAGCGGTTTGGACATCCCATCAAAAAATGAATTTAAATCAAACATCTAACATCCTAAACTAAGGGTGCCAAATTTAGAAAATTCTGTCCGACATCTTTGAATAGGCTATAGAAAGCGCTTTATATCTTCCACACTTCCAGCAACTTTCTGCTTCATGTTCCAGATTTTGCTGAAGGATTTTCCGTAATGTTCCAGAACGACACGGCTATCCAAAATCAGGATCTTTCCGGAATCCTCGTCGGAACGGATCAGGCGCCCCAGCCCCTGGCGAAGTTCCATATAGGCTTCCGGCACAAAATAATCCTTAAAGGAATTCAGGCCTTCTGCCTTCATCTTATTCGTAATGCCTGCAACCAGGGGGTCCATGGGATTCGGGAATGGAAGCTTTGGGATGACCAAAAGCTTTAAGGCATCGCCAGGAAAATCGACGCCTTCCCACAGGCTCTGGCAACCCAGAAGGCAAGCCCCTCGTTCCTTGCGGAACATGGCAACGAGACCATCCAGGGAACCATCCACATTTTGACAAAGCAGCAGCTTGCCCCGTTCAGCATAAAGGGGAGCAAGAACCGCCTGGGCCTTCAGCATGGCGGAAATGCTGGTAAAGAGCACCATTGTATTTTCGGAAACATCCGGAAGGACGCTTGCAAGAACATCGTTTAGTGCATCGTTGTATTCTGCGACAGAGGGCTTGGGCAGGAATTTCGCCACCATGACGGACTGACGAGAATCCCTATTGGAAGATTCACCGTATACACGAAGGAAGGGACTCCTGTTTCCTTCCAGGGTATCCATGCCCATTTTATGGACAAAGTATGTCAGGTCTCCCTGCACGGCGAGGGTTGCAGAAGTGAATGTCGCAGACTTGATCCAGGGATAGAACTTTTCCTTCCAGACATTGCCGGGGCTTAGGGGATTTGCATGCAGCTTGATTGTATGGGGGTTGAAAGGCTCTTCCATATAGAACACCCAGCCTTCGCGGGACGACTTTGTCAGGAATTCGAAGTCCTGGACAAAACGGGAGAGTTCCGTCATGCGACCGCCTAGGTCGTTGACCAGGCCACCCACGTTTTCCACCTTGGAGGATCGTACTGCTGCAAACAGCTGTTCCGAATACTTGATGGCCTTCTGGCTCTGATCCAGAAACGCGGAGGGATCCGCGTCATACTCCGCCATGATGCTTCCGGCATAAACAAACCCGTTTTTATTTTTCTGCTTGGTCAGTTTTTTCCCGATCTTCATGAAGAATCGGTGGAGGCATTTTTCCGTCTCGGAAAGCGCTTCGCCCAGATTGGCGCAAAGTTCATGCAGTTCTGTCTGCTCTGCGGGAATGCGGGCGGTAATTTCAGACAGCAATCCATCCTGGCGGTTGCGGGAAGGAAGAACGGTCTTCAGGGCATTGCGGAGTCCGAAGAAGGAAACGGTCCTCCCCAAGGACTGGCTGCTAATTTCCGGCAGGCGATGGGCTTCGTCAAATACGATATGTTCATAAAGAGGAAGAAGGGCAAAGTCCAGAGACATGTCCGAAAGGAAAAGGGAATGATTCACCAGCAGCAAGTTGGAATTCATGGCGCGACGCTTTGCGGCAAGTGCCGGGCAATGGGCATAGTGAGGGCACTTCTCCCCAAGGCAGGACTTTGCAGAGCTCGCCATCTTCGACCAGAGAACTCTGTTGCGGCCCTGACTGAAGGATGTGCACTCATTGACATCACCGGAAGTCGTCGTGTAGACCCAGGGAACAATAGCCATAAAGGAATCCCTTTCCTCGGGAAGCAAAAGCTTGCTGGGAGATTCCAGAAGTTCCTCGAACTTTCGGACGCACAGATAGTTTTCGCGGCCCTTCAGGATGGCGGGTTTCAACTTTCCCTGATAGAGATCCGCAATCATGGGAATGTCATGGTTCCATAGCTGTTCCTGCAAGGTGCGGGTGGCGGTGCTTATGACAACCCGTTCTCCGGCAACAGCCTTGTTGGCTGCAGCCACCAGATAGGCAAGAGACTTGCCGGATCCCGTAGGAGCCTCCATCACGCAAAGACCACCCTTGTGCATGTTGCGTTCAACAACGGATGCGAAATCCTGCTGGCTTGCACGGACCTGGAAATTTTCAATGTGAGACGACAGAAGCCCATTTTCCTTAAAGAATTCACTGACACGAGGGGCCTTATCCTTTGCAGAGACCGTCTCCATCGGGACTACAGGGAAACAGTAATCCTTCTTGCCAAGAACATTTTCCGTTGCCGGCCAAATGCTGTCCCAGCTGGACTCTCTGGCTATTTTTCCAAGAGCATCCAGGAGCCAGCTATCGGAAGAGGCTATTTTCTGCAGTGCCATGACAAATAGACGACCACAGGCATCTGCATCCGGCAAGGCGCGATGGGCTCGGCTTCTCGGGATGTTCAATTCCTGTACCAGAGTGTCCAGGCGATGATTCGGAATGTTCTGGTAGGCAATGCGGGAAACCGTCAGGGAATCCCAAACCTTATGGTTTTCAAAAGAAACACCGACCTTCTGGAAAGTCTGTGTCAGGAACTTGGAATCAAAATTAGCGTTATGGGCAACAATGGGATCGTCGCCGATAAATGCATAAATCTTCTGAGCCAAGGCGGAGAACGGTTCTGCAGATTCAATGTCCGCCTTACTGATGCCGGTCAGATTTTCAATGAAAGGACGAAGTTCTGCCGAGGTTGGCTTTACCAGATAATCTACCGCTTCACCAGGTTCTCCATTTTCAAAACGGACCAGAGCGACTTCGATAATTTCATCTTTTTCAAAATCAAGACCAGTGGTTTCCAGATCTATAGCAACAAAGGCGGGAATCTTTTCCATAATCGTTCCTCTTGCAAATTTACAGTAAGGCAGGAAGATGAGGCACCAGCTGGTTCAAATTGTTGGTACCATTCTTCAGTTTCAGGGTATCGTTCACTGCACGCCACGCAGATCCATACCTAAAGGGATTAACCGATCCTCCATCGGGAACACGCTTCCCCTTTTCAGGATAGTAGTAGTCCAGGAAATAATTTCCCTCTATAATCCCTCCAATGGTAAAGCCCCCCGAGCTCGTACACTCCGATTCATAATAGCGGCCATTTTCTGCGGAGAGAAGTCGAACAATAGCCCCTTCATGCGCCCCCGGGATTTCCCCAACAAGGGAGGCAAGCTTCAACTTCTTTACGGTTTCTATTTTCAGCAGGTTTTTGTACTTCTGCTCGATTACCGTATCGCGAACGCCATTGCTGTCAGCGGCAGCAAGGGTCGTATCCTTGTATCCCATCAGGAAATTGATGGTCGCATCTGTCGGCCAATCCTCCTTCTGAACTACAAAGCGGACAGGATCCATCCGAGCCACTTGCACCTGGGTGGTATCCTTCCCCATTACCAAGTGGAACGTCTGCACCAGGGAATCAAGCTTAGGCTTGTTGAACAGGACCAGCAGCGTGTCTCCCGGAAAAGGAGTCTTGGATTTTGAGAGACTCTGCGCGCCATATACAGAAGCGGGCAAAGTATCGGACGCCATTTCCTTCCATTCCCACTGCGTTTCATTTCTCAAGGTATCCAACACACGGAACAGGGAATCCTTTGCCGACTTGCAGGTAAACTTGTAGTTCGTCTCCTTAACCGGTGCCGGGTCAAAATAGAACTGAGGCCTGCCTGATGAAGGCGACAGGTAAACCAGACGAGGATACAGTTCAGAATTATCCGGCGCAGTCAGATAACAGTTGGCCGTATCCGCAAATACAGAATCAAAGTAGACCGGGCGTGTAAAATTCACTTCCAGAATATTGGCGAATGGCTGAGAGACCGATTCCATTTCCAGATGGGTGGAATCCATATCCGCGATGGCAAGCCAGATCGTATCCTTGCGATCCTCCGTAAGAACGATGTCATCAGTCCAGATTCCGACCTGCTCTGTCGCCAGTTCTATTTTCTGGTTACCGTTTCCATCGGAAAACGCCACCACCCGGTAGCG
Organism: Fibrobacter sp.; assembly: GCA_024398935.1. GTDB lineage: Bacteria > Fibrobacterota > Fibrobacteria > Fibrobacterales > Fibrobacteraceae > Fibrobacter. The sequence continues at coordinate 25,307 of JAKSIH010000026.1, forward strand.
TCCGGGCTTTAATCCCGTCAGCAAGAGGTTTCCCGCACTATCGGCCCGCGTCACATAGAGGGGCGGTTCCCTCAACAGCATAGGCAGGGAGTCCAGCACATGGGTGGAAGTATCGCGATACTTGTCCAGGTAGCGCCTTCCCTGCCGGTCCTCGCCCATCAGGAAAAGTCCAACGCTTGGATATTCCTTCTTCTTCGCCATCGCCTCGTTCACAAGGACACGGCCAGGAATGGTAAGGGAATCAATGACTGCTCCTGTAGAAAAGACCACCTGGAAAGGTTTTGCAAGGGCATTGCCCCGCAAATCCTTTATGCCGCCGGCGAACGTAACCGTATAGGTCGTTCCCGTATCCAGTTCCGCCCTGGAAGTCAACTCCAGGGTTTTCCCGTGAACTTCAAAGCGAAGCTTCTTCTCGATCGGAGGGGAAATGGAGACGGCACTACGAGGAATGGAAGCGTTAATCCATTCATCGAATTCCAGCTTTACAAAAAGTTCGTTAGGATGATTCGTCGTATTGGGAGCAGGATACACCCCGGCAACCCGAGGAGGAAGCTTGTCCTCCGGGCCTCCTTTTGGAGCCTCCTGAGTGGCACAGGCCACCATCAGTAGCGAAGTAGCCACGCTCCAGAAAAGTTTTAAACTTTTACGAATCAAGAATCACCTTAGTCAATCAGGGGAATGATCTTTCCGATACGGCTCCAGCGAATATCGAAGGGTAGGCGCCACCAGCTTGTGGGGCTGGACAGTTCAAAGTGGGACTCACGAGGAGCCTTGCGGGAACTCTCATCAGGCCCCTGTTCGATGGAGAAGTAAATGACAAAGGCCTTTGCCTTGATATTGCGGAGAGAAACAAAGCCCCAGTAGCGGCTATCCAGGGAATTGTCGCGGTTGTCGCCCATCATAAAGAACTGGGGAGTCTTCACCACATAATAGTCCAGAGGCTTTCCACCCAAGGTCATCCTGCGGCGAATTTCAAACTTCGACTTTACCTGGGCAGGTTCAGCAGTCCTTGCAGAATCCAGGACGACATTTTCACCCTCAACTCTAGCGGCACCTACCGCAACGGAATCCGAGGCCGTCGAATCCACAGCCGTAGACTCGTCAGCGGTATTCTTTTCAGCAGGCTCGTTCAGCAATTTTATATTCCCGTCCAGATCCTGGAACACGGAACTTTCAATCCCAGCATAGCTTACTTTGCGAACAAAGCCGCCCTTTGCATTAGGATCCATCAACGAGTAATACGCCGTCTTGGCCAGATTCCTGAAATAGTCGAAGGGAACCCTTGCAGAAACCGTATCGCCTTCATAGACCGACTGTCGAGTATTCAGACGGCCGCTCTCGTACAGATTCACAATCAGGTTATTGCGGTCTCGTTCCACGGGAAGCTTAAAGTCCTCGAACTCATAATCATTAACTTCCACGCCATCCTTAAGCAACGAAAGTTCCAAGGCAACCGCCTGATCGGGATTTTCCTGGGCGATGAGGGAGCGAAGCCACCAGGCCATTTCCAGCGGCAGGGAATCCACATACAGAGTATCCCCTACAGAGGGAATCACAAAAGACTCGCGCTCATCACGGGGAGAAGCAGTTCTCTTGTGAGCCGTATACTTACCCTGACCCGGCAAGGAATCCTGCCGTACACCATTTACATAGAGGCGTCCGTCATGAATGGCAATAGTATCGCCACTCACGCCGACACAGCGCTTGATGTAATCCTTGGGACCGTCAGGAAAATGCACCAGATGGGGCTGCCCATCGGCAGGACTGTGATCCCAGTAGAAGTTGCCAAACATCAGCGCATTGAACAGGTGAGTGTACCGTTCCGGATTGCCATCAGGATATTCCGGTTCTCCGGGATAGCGGAAAATAGCGACATCGCCAGCCTTGGGCAAAGTCATTTCGGGGAATTTCTTGTTGCTAAAGGGAATGGGAGAACCATAAGTAAACTTAAGGCCTATCAGGAAATCACCAGTCTTCAGGGAGTCCTCCATGGACCCGCTTGGAATCTGGAAGGCCTGAACTACATACTGAATGACAATCAAGGCGAGGAATACGGGAACGACGACTTCCCTAACCAGGGCCTTGAAAAAATTCTTTATAGAGAAGGAGGGTTTCTTTTCGGGCTCCATCAAAGGCTCCAAATTATAAATCTTGAATTTTCTTGAAAAGGTTTCTGCTGACCAGAAGCTGAGTATGGTTCAGGTCATCCATCACCGCCAACAGCTTTCCGTTCTCGGTCCGCCTAAACTCCAGCACATGATCCAGGGAAACCATATTGGACCGATGAATTCTGACAAACTGATGAGGGTCCAGTCGCTTTTCCAGTTCAACCAGGGGAGTGTTGATAATGAACTGATTGTTCTCGGTATAGATCACCGTATACTTTTCCTCGCTATGGAAGCGAATGACCTTATCCAGCTTCACCAGGACAATCCGATCCCCGATGCGCACCTGGATGCGGCGAAGGTAATTGGTATTCACCTCTACCAGGGACTTCAGCTTTTCCCAGGTCAGCCCTGTTTCCGGAACCGACTCCTCGACTTCCGGGAAAAACTTGCGAAGCTTTTCGATTGCGGAATCCAGGCGTTCCGGAGAAATAGGCTTCAGGACATAATCCACCGTATTTTCGTCAAAGGCACGGAGAGCGAAATTGTCGTAGGCCGTCGTGAAAATAATCAGGGGAACGTCATCCTTTTCCAGGCTATTCAGGACTTCGAAAGCATCCATGTCGGGCATCTGGATATCCAGAAAAACCACATCCGGGGCATAGTCCTTAATGCGTTCTATCGCCTGTTCACCGGAGCACGCTTCTTCCAGAATTTCAATTTCGGAAGAATACTTTTCCTCTAGCATCGTCCGCAGGCGGCGTCTTGCCAAGGGTTCATCGTCTACAATCAGAGCAGAACAGTGCATATTTACTCCTTCGAAACACCTTCAACAGTTTTCTGGGTAGAACTGCTGTCCGCATTTTTTACAACGGTAGGCACCTTGTAGATACGAATGAAATCCGCGCGGAAGCCATTATCATCTTCGTAGACTGTTCCCGCACTGGTAAGGTATCCCAGATTTCCAGACCCCAGACGCTTAAAATTCCAGTGCACGGAATTGTCGGAAAGGGAAACCTTTACGGTACTGTCCGTAACGACAAATGTGCCCTTCAGGGTGTCCACCACCACAGTCTCCCGAAGAGTCGTCTGGATTGCTTCCACGGACATGTCCTCTTTCAAGGTCATACGGACTATTTTTGAGTTGCAGTCGTCGCAGGGCAAAGATCCCGAATACAAGCCAGGCATTTCCTTGGGAAGTTCAACAGGAGGAAGATCCGGTAACGGTTCCTTCTTTTCCTCCGTACAGGCGGACAACAAAAGGGCAGCTGCCAAGACAGTAGCCCCACTCCAAACAGAACGGGCATGCAAAATACTCATGCCCCGCAATGTAGCAATTTACCTTGCTACAGATATTCTGAAACCCAGCATTTGGCTTTGATATAGCGGGTCTTTCTTGTTGCGTTCTGCGGAAGCCAGGGCAGAAACCTTATCGGACCAGCCACCGCCACGAATCACGCGATAGACGCCTTCATCGGGGCCCCTGTAATTTTCGGTAGCTCGTGTCGGATAGGCGTCGTACCAGTCATTGGTCCACTCCGCCACATTGCCTCCCATGTCCAGAAGTCCGAAGGCGTTAGGCAAATATTGCCCTACCTTTACGGGTCCGCTAGTTTGTGCGTAATACGCATATTTCGATGCAGGATATACATCCCAGTAATAGGTGGATGTCGTCCCCCCGCGATAGGCGATTTCCCACTCCGTTTCCGTAGGAAGCCGAACCGCCCTGACATCGTAATCCAGGGCCAAGTTCTTAAGATAGCGAGACTCACCCACACCTTCATAAACATAGGCTGTATCAAGCCCAACTTTCTTTGAAAGGGCGTTGCAGAACAGAACCGCATCGTACCAGTTCACATTGGCAACGGCAATACTGTCCCCCAGCTTATCCATTTTCGGCAATTCTCCCATTACACTTTCATAAAGGGACTGTGTCACCTCTATTTTTGAAATCGCAAAGGAATCAACGCCGAAAACCACGGAACCGCGATTTAGTTTCGTCTTAGGGATCCAAACTAATTTCGTCAGGGAATCCAATCTGGCAAGAGCATCCTTCTTATTCAGGGAGTCCAGGATAGCCAGGGAATCCGCCTTGGCAATAGAATCAGCAATCGCCATGGAATCCAGAACCGCAAGGCTATCGCAATAGACTTTCAGGGAATCAAGAATTTCCAGACTATCGCAGAATTCAAAGGAGGAATCCGAGTCGCAAACGGACATCAGGGAATCCCTGACAGAAACCAGTTCACAAACATCAACAAGCTCCTGGACGCTTGAACTGGAGGGAATTACACTGCTGGAGGATTTCGCCCTGGAACTGGAGGAGAAAAAATCGTCATCGATTTCTTCCCCGTCGGCGACAGAGCTACAGGCAGGAAACAGGAGGCAAGACGCCACCATCAGAAAAGACCACAGCAGGGGCAATTTCTTCTGGAACATAAAACCTCCCGACCTTCCTTAACGGATGACGCCAATGCGGTACAGTTTCTTCTTGGTCTTTCCGGACTTGAACTTCACCTGCAGGCGAACGGTATAGATATCAGACCCAAGAGCCTTCAAGTCCAGATTTTCAAACTGGTTGCGACCGGCCACCACTTCGGTCATTTTCTGCTTAAAGACGCAAAGACCGGTAATGTCGAAGATTTCAAGTTCCGCCGACTTTGCCTCGGCGCCAATTTCAAAGCGGGCCTTTGCAACGCCTCCGCGCACCGGATTGGGGAATACGAAGAATTCGGAAATTTCATCCTTCGCCTTCACCTCTTCAACCTTCTTCAGTTTGGAGGCGTCAAAGAATCCGGTCCTTTCGTTTCCTCCGGCGGGAAGAGTCCATGCGGCCGTATTCTCGGCAGCGTCAGAAGAAGCCTTCTGCAGGCGGAACGCAGTGGCGGAACTGCGGTGGAACGCATAAAGCTCAGGACCGACGGACTTCTTGGAAGGAACTGCATCCATCACGAAAATGCTCATGGGCTGCAACTGTTCCAGAGATTCCACATAGCCAAAGCTGCCTGCAGCCAGAGGGAACTGATCCTTCACCTGGCTTCCCTTGCCCGTAAAGGCATACACCAGGCCGTCATTGCTGGGCACGAGAATTTCGGGAATATCGTCACCCGTCACATCCACAATCAGGGGGTCGCTAAAGAATCCGTAAATGGGGGAACCGCGGCTAATGACCGCAGGGAAACCCGGTAGCGGAAGGCCGAAGCGATCCAGCGCATACACCAGGTTGTCTCCCAGGAAAACCACTTCGGGATAGCCGTCACCGTTCACATCGCCAATGGCAATGCCGGAGGTTTCATCCTTGAGGCCGCTGGTACCCGAAGCGCCACGCTTGTAATTCTTGGTCCACAAAATCTTCTTGCCAGAAGATACATTCACGGTGCCGCGGCTGCCCACAGCAACAACCTCATTTTTTCCGTCGCGGTCTAAATCCGTACAGACAACGCGATACCTTTCAGGACGATTCAATTCCTCGTTCTTTTCGTCAGCAGTCGTTGCCGCAATCCAGCCTGAGCCCTCTTTCAAGGGGAACATTCCTACGGCACCCCCATTTGCCACCACCGCGATAGAAGCGCTGTCTCCGTCAAGACACATCGCCATATCCTGTATATCGGAGAGGTCGCTCAAAACGGCAGGTTCATGTTTTATGGATATATCACCACCCTTGATGTACGCCCGGTTTATCTTTTTTCCCTGGGCAAAGAAAATCTGGTCTTCGTAAATCATGGGTCCCACCGTGGCAGAATCCGTCAGGTGGATTTCCTTCTGCACGGGAATTCCTGCGCTAAAGCTGGTGCGAACCAAGGCATTCCTATGAAGACTATAGACGTCCTTGCCATCGCTGGCAATTCCTACCAGCGATCCGTAACTAGAACCTACACGGTACAGAGGAACCTTCTCCTCCACTACCTTATTGGCAAGGCGGGTTACCGTCACGGAAGTATCCGCATCAAACAGGGTATCGCCCAAGGCATTGAAGACCTGCAGGTTACCGTCCTCTGCAGCGACTACCAGCAACTTTTCTCCATCGCTTTCCGGATCGTCAATAAACACGGCTCCGCGAACAGCAGTATTCAAACCAAGTTCACGGGGGAATTCGCTTCCCTCGATACTTCCATCATCAATGGAAATGGTGACTTTCATTTTCAGCGCGCCATAGTTCACCACACTATCGCCCATAAAGGCGTTGGCCGTTCTTTCAGTACGGGCGTCCTTAGGAGCTGCAGCGGAAATCTTAATGCCGGTATAACCGCCCTGCGTTGTCATGGTATTAGCATAACCCGTTGCTCCAATGGAAGAGATCTCATCAAACTTCTTGCCCTCGGCAAAGCGCTTGTGGGGCAACAGGTCCGTTCCGCTACCGTAATCGTAAGTATCTTCGCCCAGGGCATTCTTGAAAGTCTTGCCAATGCTCAGCACACCATCGGATTCCACCAGGGAAATCCCGAACTGGTGGTCACGAAGAGTATCCCCTGCCCAGAAATTAGCAACGCCATAGGGCAGATTTTCCTTCAGGAACCATTCGTTAACTTTCCACACCACAATGCCGCTGGCAGGAATACCCGCATCAAAAGAACTCACGTCAAGAATAATGCCGCTGCCCTTCTTCTTATTTACCGTGCACTTGCCCTTTACGCAAACGCTATCTTCAAACACCAGATTTAAGCTATCCACGGGAACCGTCTTTACCACGGTATCCGAGGCGTCGTCACTATCGTCATCGGAACCCAGTACCACATCCACCATGCCATCCTTATCCCAGGAGCGCTGACGGTTTTCAATGAGCAAGTACTCCGAGGCATTCAAGGGAACCTTCACAATTTCGGTACCCTCCAGGCCGCTGCCTGCAGCAACCAGATCGATAGTCACAGGCTTTCCTGCCACAGGGCGAACTTCCTTCACCTTGGACCAGCCCATGTAGGCACGCTCCCAGGCCGCAGGCATCGAGGGCAGGAAACCATTGCCGGCGTTATAACCGGCAAAGTCCATGACGTCGTAATAACCAAGGCGAGAAATCCCCTTCACCACATCGTAGGTATTGGGCATTCCCAGTTCACGGCCAATCTGGTTTACAAGGATACCGTTAATGCCCCAGTTCAAGCCATCCTGGGAAGCGGTTTCGCTCATGACCATGATGGTGCGCAGGGTATCGATGGTCGCATCTTCAAGAACCAGGCCATCCACAAATCTGTAAACGGAATCCTTGGAGACCGTATCGCTTTTCACAGCGGTATAGGCCAAGGTATCCGGCAAATATTCCCACACGTCGCGGCTCACATAAACATCCATAAAGTCTGCAGGAGTGTCTGCATGACGGGTTCCCATGCTACCGCCATCCACCAGGCGGCTTGCCCCCGCATGGATAATCATGAAGGCTCGCTTGGTATTGGGATCTTTTGACAGCGGAACTTCGAAAGGGGAATCACCGGGCTTATGGGCTGCCACGACGGCGTCATACACAAACTGCAGATAGTCGCGGCTGCGGGCCTCGTCAAATTCCGCAGTCTTTTCGCCCTTCATCTTGCTGGTGCGATTGTAGTCGATAATCTGCTTCTTCAGCTTATAGGCGCTGGAATTTTCCGGAAAAATTCTAGGCTTTATAACAACATTTCCATTACTGACCCGATTATAATAGGCATTGGCAAATTCAAAATGTTTCTTCCAGTAGGAGGCACTACTGCGGCGTCCCACCGGGTCCAGCTTGTAGGAATCCTTATTCTTCTTGTCGGAATCGAAAAGGCCATTGCCCGTCGTCAGGGAATTATCCGTAGTTTCTTCGGCAAACTGGACACGAATCGCAAACACTTCCAGAGTATCTACGGCAAAAGACGGCCTCGCCAAGAGCGCAAGAACCACCGTCAAAAAAGTAAACACGACTCTATTCATTACATCCTCAATCTACAAAATAAGGAAGTCTAAAGGCCCACCTGATTAAAGCTTCTCGGTACATTCAGGCGCCAGGTTCCCATGCTAAAAGGCTTGTTCCTGGCAATTTTCCTGATCTTGATTTCCAGATACCGAACGCCATCCCGTTCAAAAACTATGCTTGAAGGAACATAGAATTCGTCGAAGGTCTTAAAGTTGGAAAAGAACAAATTTTCTTCCTTGCCGCCCATTCCCTTTCGACTGAACCAGACCACGTTGGAATCCTTTTTGGCAAAGAAGAATCGGTTTCCGCCCTTTTCCTGGGCGGCAAACATCTGGACCTTTTCATCCTTCAGACATTCCGGAACCGAGACCGCCGTATCCAGCAGTTCATAATTTTCAGGCAACAGCTTTCCTTCGAACAGGGCCGCCACCTGATGGATATGAACCGACGGCAGGCTGGTGTTTCCCAGGAGTCCCACCATATACCCTGCGCCCTTCATATACATTTTTTCCGTGGGGAAAGTCATAACCCAGCCTTCTTCCTGCCACAGCATGGACGCAACCCCAATTCCCATGGGGCCGGTCAGTTCCATACGATAGCGCTTTTTCGGAACGGAAAACAGCACCGCATCCAGTTCCTGAGGCTTACCGTCCTCATCGGTTATGGTCAAAAGAAACTTTGCACGTAGGCTATCCTGCGGCGCTTCCACGACGACAGCTGTCGTAGGTTCCACCACAGGCTTCTGGCCACCAGTACATCCCGAGAGCACCATCAATAAACAAGCAAAAACCGCAAGCAACAGCATGCGGAATTTCAAACCCATCTGGAATGGAATACTTTGCGGCATACCCTACCGCCTACTTTTTCTTTTTCAGGAAACGCAATGCTTCCGGATGTTTAGGCCTAATTTCAAGCAATTTTTTATAGGACTTTGAGGCTTCGGACTTCATGCCCAAAGCCTCCTGAATAGCACCCATGTGTTCCCAGTAGGTATGATCCTTCTGGAAACGGGGATCCTTCAAAAGCAGCATCACTTCAAGGGCTTCCTGGAACTTGCCCATACGATAAAGTCCCCAGGCCTTGGAATCCAGCACGGCCTCATCCACCTCAATCTCAAGAGACTTGAGAACCATCTCATAACCGCGCATGACATCTTCGGGAGACTTGTTCCGGTCAATGAGGGAATAGCCATAGTAATTCAGGAGCGAGGCAAGACTATGTCCCTTCAGCACACCCATGGCAAGGAGGCTGTCCATCATGGGATAGGCCCTGTCAAACTGTTCCATCCGTTCAAGGTTCATGGCCATATCCGCAAGGATTTCAAAATTATCCGGTTCATGAAGCGCTACATATTCAAAATATCCCTGGGCACGGGCACGAAGGTCATAAAGTTTCTTGTTACTTGCGCTATCACCACTGGATTCACGTTCTAGGTTAACAGCCTCAGAAGCAAGAATCTTTCCATAGAGGCTGCGATAACTCACGCGATTTCTCTCTGCTTCGGCAGTCATCTTAATCAAGGATGCAGAGTCTGCAACACCTTCCAAGGGTTTCCAGTTATCCCATGCAGCAATTAAGGAATCCAGCAAGGCATGGGCTTTGTCATACTGGTGGGCCAGTCCATAGACCAGGGCAACCATATTCTTTTCATTACCGCCGGAAATGGAATCGGAGGCAAGGGTGTAGCGAATGGCGTCATCGAACCTGTCTTCAGAAAGGGCGATGCTGGTCAAACTCTGGTAAGCGCCAATAAGGAAGTGGCTCTTTCCGCCCACCTGCTTCGTGCCCATTTCCAGATGGACCTTCGCGCTATCCTTCATGCCATTCATATGTTCGTAATGACCCAGGAAGTTTGCAACCAGGGGAGTACGAACGCCATCTTCATAAAATTTCTTCTTCAGGATCGAGTAGGAGGTGTCCGCAGAAGTCGAAGCATATTGCTGGACCACCATAATAACAATGTTCTCATCGTATTCCGAAGAGCCGGTAAGAGTATCCGCAATGGCATACACTTCCGCAATCCGTTTCTGGTAAAGCATCAGTTCCACAAGTTGCGCAAGCATCCTCTTGTCCCCCGTGGTCTCGTGAGCCTTCGCAAACAAATCCACGATGGCAGAATCGCTATTCTGCTCGACCAGCAGGTTCAACTGCCGCTGAAAAAGGGAGGGGATAAAATTGACATGCGGGAGCAGGATGTCATATATACGGACAAGTTCCTTCTTATCCTGGATTGCTTCCAGAAACAGGCTATAGTCATAAAGCAGTCCCGTATCCTGGTAGCGGGAAGAATCCAGCGCCGCATTAAAGTACTTGCGGCAGGAATCCACCAGGCCTTCCTTCACATAAAGACGGGCCAGCAACCCCAATTGTGCAGAAGTAACCTTTCCGGGCTGGGCATTGGACCAGATGGCCTGACGCAGGGCAAGGGAATCCTGTCCCGCAGCCATCAGCTTTTCTGCAATCCTAAATCCCAGGTACCTGTTGTAGGGGTCAAAAGCCGACGCCTGCTTCCAGAATTCGAAGGACATGGACTTATCGCCACGCATATCCGCTTCCACGGCCCGCAAGAAGGCTTCATGGGCGGCATCAATATTTTCAGGCAGGCGAGGCTGTTCCGGCTGTACCTTTTTTTCCGAGGAATGGCCAGAGGTCACGGCAACCAACGCAGCAGAATCCACCGCAGTCATCACCATATCGTTTTTCTTTGCAGGTGCAGAACCACAGGCATTCAGAAAAAATGCCGTCAGAATCAGACAAAGAAAAAGAATACGGGGTTTCATCATGAATTAGTCGACCACCACAAAGTTAATCTTGAATCCTGGAGTCAAGTAGTCTCCAGACTTGGGATTCGTTTCAAGGACTGTCCCGGGGCGACGGCCCTCGGAATCCTTCTGGCGAGTAATCTTGCCTAGCTTAAAGCCCAGTTTATCCAGCTGGGAATACACATCATCCAGCTGCTGTCCACTGAAGTCCGGCAAGAGCACCTTGCCCTTGGAATCACCGGCATTGATCACAACCTTCACCGTATCACCGACGCGAACCTTTTCACCTGCGTCGGGAATGGTGCGAATCACGACATTTCGAGGAATGCTTGCATGGGCACCTTTCACGGTCGCCCCCTGGACAAGACCTGCTCTGGACAGGGAAATTGCAGCCTGCTTCTGGCTCTTCCCTCGAAGATCGGGAATTTCCACCACCCGGAGGCCCAGGCTCTTGGTAAGCCTTACAGTACGGCCCAGCTTTGCGGTACGGCCGGCAACAGGCATCTGAACCAGCACCTTTCCGGAGTCGACATCTGCACTATAGCGTCCTTCCTCCAGCCATTCATACTTGAAGCCGGCCTCGGTCAACGCAGCCTCTGCGGCAGCCGGAGTCATGCGGACCAGGTCAGGAATCGTACCTGTTTTCGCAAAGGCACCTGCAAAGGTAGGCATCAGGAGCTTATCAACCAGAAAAGCAAGAATAACAATGGATACAGCCCAGAGAACAAGAGCCTTCAAAAACGCACTCTTGCGAATCCTTTCCTTTAAAGGCTTCTTTTCCTTAGGCTTCTTGCCAGGCACATTCACGCCCGGAGTTTCAACAGAATTTAATTTATCCATAATAAGACACAATTATTCAAATAAAGACTAACCCTTTGTAGCCTTTTCCTGCAGGGCATTTTCATCGAAGATTACAATGTCCTTGCCAGTCATTGCGATTGCGCCGGCCTTTACCAGCATGGAGCAGATACGGCTAACGGTTTCGCGAGTCGTACCGGACATGTCAGCCAGCTGCTGCTGGGTAGGGCGGTTATGAATGACCGTCACCATCTTGCCATTATCCGTATGAATACGGATACCGCGTTCTTCCATCAAGTTCAGAAGAGTTCCCGCCACACGACCAGAAACGGACATGGTGGACAAGGAACCGATCTGCTTGTTTGCCTTACGCAGGCGCTTACTCATTTCGCTCAATAAGCCCATGGCAATTTCAGGCGTCTGGCGGATCAGCTTCAAGAAAGATTCCCGGTGAATAATCATCATCTGGGCGTCCGATACCGTTCGCACGGATGCAGACCTTGGCTCACCATCGATCAAGCTCATTTCGCCAAAGAAATCGCCCCGTTCCAGGAACGAAAGAATGGTCTCGCGACCGTCAATGCCGGTCATGTAGACCTGTACAGAACCTGTAGCGATCAGGTACAGAGCCTGCATGGAGCTATCGCCTTCCAGCACCACGGTTTCATCGCGGTTGAAGTTCTGGACAACAACCAGATTGGCCAGCATGACAAGCTGATCCTCGTTCAATTCAGAAAAGAGTTCTACACCCTTCAACAGGCCAACAACGTTATTGTCCATAAGAACTTCTCCTTCCAGGTTTTTCCTAGTCCATATCCACGATGATGCTCTGGTCGCGCTTAGCACCGATAGAGATCATGCCAATCTTTACGCCCACAAGTTCCGCCATGCGGTTCAGGTACTTGCGAGCATTTTCCGGAAGGTCTTCCATCTTACGGCACTTGGTGGTGTCGCACTTCCAGCCCGGCATTTCTTCGTAAACCGGCACGCAACGACCGACCTTGGACAGCTGGTTCGGGAACACTTCGATCTTTTCGCCATCGCATTCGTAGTGGGTGCAGATCTTGATGGTGTCAAAGGTATCCAGAACGTCCAGCTTGGTGATAGCCAGGTGAGTGAGGCCGTTAACGATGGCAGCCTTGCGAACCACCGGAGCGTCGAACCAACCGCAGCGACGGTTACGACCGGTAGTTGCACCGTATTCGTTACCGATCTTACGGAGGGTGTCGCCCATTTCATCCAGAAGTTCAGTGGGGAACGGACCGTTACCAACGCGGGTGGTGTAAGCCTTCACAACGCCAACAACCTGGTCGATGGCGGTGGGGCCAATGCCTGCGCCGCAGCTTGCGTAGCCAGCCACAGTGTTACTGGAGGTCACGTAGGGGTAAGTACCCTGGTCCACGTCAAGGATGGTACCCTGAGCACCTTCGAACACCAGCTTCTTGCCTTCCTTCACAGCCTGGAAGAGAAGGGCGCTAGTATCGCGAACGAAAGGCTTGATCTTCTGGCCCAGTTCCAGATAGTCCTTGATGACCTGTTCCGGATCGATTTCGGGAACATCGTACATCACCTTGAATTCTTCGTTATGGACCTTGGCCATAGCTTCGACGCGGGGGCGAAGTTCACGTTCGTCCATGAGGTCGCCAACGCGAACACCGATACGGTTCACCTTGTCGCTGTAGCAGGGGCCAATACCGCGGCCGGTAGTACCGATAGCAGCCTTGCCAGCCTTCTTTTCCTTGGCCTTGTCCAAAGCGGAGTGGTACGGCAGCACAACCTGGGCATTATCTGCAATGAACAGGTGACCTTCAGGCTTAATGCCCTTAGTGTGGAGGTCTTCAATTTCAGCGAGAGTCTGGATCGGATCCAGCACAACGCCGTTACCGATAACACAAATCTTGTCGTCATGCATGATGCCAGACGGAATCAGGTGGAACACGAACTTCTTGTCACCCACTTCCACAGTGTGGCCAGCGTTTGCACCGCCCTGGAAACGCACAACGATATTTGCGTCCAGAGTCAAGAAGTCAACAACCTTGGCCTTACCTTCGTCACCCCACTGGGAGCCGATTACAACACGATTTGCCATATATCCTTCGTTTTTTTGTGATCCAGCAGACGAAACCCCTTTGGGCAGACTGCAGATCGATTGATTGTTAAACACGGAAATAAGCTACCCAGAGCGTTTCCCCGGGCCCTTTTTCGCCTAAAAGATAATAAAGAGGGGCGAGGTATGAGGTCGCTACGCTTTGAGGTATGAGGTTTTTCGGGGACAAAACACCCATCCAACACCCTACAACGCCCCAACAGCCCCAGGATACGCGGCAAAATTCCGTAGACTTACCCTTCTCCGGATTTCGCATAAATTAACATTTTTTTTGAGCCGTATAACGCGTCCTTTCCCCAAAAAAATTGCTACATTCAAAAACATATTAGGGGGTACACATATGCTCGACTTCGCCATGTTCAATAATCAGCATGTCCTCATAGGTTTCTATTTTCTTTTAGGCATTCCCTTATTGGGACTTTGGGGATACATGCTCGACCAAATCCGAAAGAATAAGACATCGGACGACAGCGAGGGTTGCATATTCTCCATCTTATTCGCCCATTATATCACGCCCATTGCGTACCTTCTCATGAGTGTCAAAAACCGAGACATCAAGGGAATCATCGTATCCGCAATCACCATAGGCCTGATCGTATTCGCATTCGCAATCGGCATCCAGGCCACAGCACTCGGCAAATAGCAAAAACTCCCAGCATACTGCCGGGAGTTTTAAAATTAAAGGATAAAGCCTTACGGCACTTGCGCTCTTCGAGCGCAGTGACAGGGCGGCTCGGCCATGGAAATGAACAAGTTCATTTCCGCGGCTCTCGCCTTACGGCACCTCAACGGAATCCAAAATCTTCTGGACTACAGTTTCTGCGGAAACCTCTTCAGCTTCAGCTTCATAGCTCAGGATAATGCGATGGCGCAGCACTTCCATAGCCACAGCCTTCACATCTTCCGGAGTGACATAGGCGCGTCCCTGGATAAATGCGTGAGCCTTTGCAGCCTGGGCAAGACCGATGGAGGCACGGGGAGAAGCTCCCACCTCGATAAAGCCCACCAGGTCGGAACGTTTAATGCTGCCCGGATCGCGGGTGGCAAGAACCAGGTTCACGATGTATTCGCGGACGCGTTCGTCCACATAAACCTGCTTTACAAGTTCGCGGGCCTTCAGGATATCTTCCTTGGTAGCCACGGCGTTGGGCTGACGAAGGCCTGCGCCGGCAACCGCATCCAGGATGCGCATTTCGTCGGCCTTGTTAGGGTAAGACACCTTCACCTTCAAGAGGAAACGGTCCACCTGAGCTTCGGGCAGCGGGTAGGTACCTTCCTGCTCGATGGGGTTCTGGGTAGCAAGCACCAGGAAGGGTTCATCCAGCTTAAAGGTTTCGTCACCGATGGTGATGT
>JAKSIH010000027.1 GCA_024398935.1 Fibrobacter sp.
GAATCATCTAGCAAGGCTGCCTAAATGCTTCCACACATGTTGATGATGCCTCTTAAATTTCTTGATTTTTAATCATATTCAAATACCTAAATTGTAAAATGGTCTGTTATTTGATGGAGTTGTCATGATTAAAAAGTTTTCTATTGCTTGCGCTGTTGCATCAATAATTGTCGCCTGCGGAGATACAGAAAGTGGCACTGAAGCAACGGATGTTATCCCTGAAAATAATTCTTCGTCCTCAGTTGAAAATTTTGAATCCAGCTCCTCTGAAGACTCTTTCGAAAAACCGATTTCTTCTAGCCAGAGTATTTTATCTAGTTCTGATTTCCCGTCAAGTTCCTCTAGTGAATTTTTGTCTTCTTCAGAATTTTTATCGTCTTCAGTACAGTCTTCTTCTTCTGAACAAATTTCGTCATCAACGGAACAACCGATGTCGTCTTCCATCGATGAACAGAACTTTTCGTCGTCCTCTGTTGAATCTTCTTCCTCTTCAGAGGAACAATCATCATCTAGTATTGCTCCCAAAATTTGCGGACCCGACCCCGCATCCTTGAATTTGGAAGAAGTCTTTGAAAATCAGAAAAAGGCTCTTTTCCCGGATACCTGCGAATACGTCATGAATATTCATGTTAATTCCGGAGGCTTGATCAGTATGGATTTAAGAACAAGCGTTCTTACTGCAGGTCCTACAAAGTCGGTAATGACGACTCGATCTAGCCTTACCAACACGCAAACAGTAAGGAACGATGGTCGTGTGAAAGTTACTGACATGAGAACAGGAAATCGCTTGCCTAGTTCCGACGCAGAAACAAATCTTGCTGACTTTACGCCGTTGATAGGAACTGCTGCGGACTATTCCGGTGCGGTTCTGGAGGATTCTTTGTGGAAACTGATTCCTATTGATGAAAAGACTCCTACGCTGTATTACTCCACCTGCGAAGAACGCGTCATGAAAATCTTTTATGTTTCGGGGGACTCTTCAACGACTAATACTTATACCTATACCGACGAGTTTGCCGGTATGTCTGGAGTCTTGAAAACGATGCACTTAGATCGGTCTGTTTATTTGAGAGACGCATCGTCTCGCGAACTTTTTAAATCCGATTCCATTAAGGTTCTTATCGATTTAGAGGTCCTGGTTGCAAAAAAACGTAGTGCTCTTCCGTCGGCACTATTTGATGTGACTAGGTAAATTCTAAAGCCTACACTTTCTTCGTCAGGGGAAACATCTGCAGGTTGATTCGGAAAACCTGATTGATGTTCTTGGCGGCGGAAGTGATGGCTGTGATTCGGTCGCGGCAATCCTCCAGTTCGGCGGTTACTTTCTTGTAGGTTTCCTCATCGCAGCCGCAGGTGATTCCTAGAAAGTGGCGCTCGTCCTTTGAAAACTTGCCGATGGCCTTTTCGGCGAGAGCCGCCATTTGACGTTGCATTTCGCGTATGGCGCGGGGGAGGCTTTCCTTGGAACCGGTCACATTTGCGTCCGTTTGCGTGTAGCGTCCCTTTTTATCCTTTTCCAAGAAGCCTGCTTGAACGAGAAACTGCAGAGTGTTTTCAACATCCTCGGCGCAAATTTTTTCGTGGCAGACTTCTGCGATTTTCTTGGAACTTGCTCCTGGCATCAAGGGGGCCAATTCACGAAGGACTGGGTACTTCCAGGATTCGTAAAAAACGTAGGCATCGGCATCGATAATGCGGGGCTTTGACTTGCGTGCCATTTTGCGCAATTTCAAAGTCAGTGCTTTCCGGTTGGCTTCGTTAGTGGTGTTGTCGATGGCGACCATCAGCTCAAAAAATTCCTGTTCACTGCCGGATAAATTCATTACGGTCGCTACCGCGCTGGACCTTATCTTGCTTAGCTTGCTTTTTCCGTCGCAAACAAGCTTTAGGTAGTTGGGGGAGGCAAATCCTGCTAATCTGTTGAATTCACGCCAGGAGAAAGCGGAATGCTTTTTGCGTTCCTCAAAATAGTCTCTGATATAATCTCGATAGTCGCTGTAGCCGAAGATGGGTTTCATGGATTTGAATATAGTTTTTTGATTTGTCAATTCGGATTTTTAAAATGTGTTGGAAAATTGACTTTGGAATAAAATTCTGAAAAACACATCCTATATGATTCATTGTGAATCATATAGAATGCGGAAAATGCCCGGCGTGACAAGGATCATCCAAAAATGAGTTGGCGTTCTTTATACTAAACTTCCTCAAAAAGTCTAAATTTAGGGTATGAAGATTTTTTATTCGCTGGTATTAACGATAGCCTTGTTTTTTGTTGTGTTTGGCTGCTCCGAAAAGGAAACGGCGGGCAATGCCACGGAGCCTAATACGATTGGCGAAGTGGAATCGTCCAGTTCTGTGGTGCTGCAAAGTTCTTCTGATTTATCATCGGATTCTTCAGAAATACGAGAAATTATCTTCACCACAAAACCGTCTAGCGAAAATCTTCTCGGTAGAACAGTTGTGCGTGTTTATCAAGAAGAACAGGGTGCGCAAGGTACATGTACCGTGGGTGAAATCGTCTTTACTGCTGCGTTCAAAATTGTAGGCAGGGGCGTGCTTACTTATTCAAGTGCCCAGTCGGTTGCGTCTTACGACATGTGCAATTCCCTATGGAAGGATATTTCTGAGGAATGCTTTGCTGACGATGCAATCTTGCTGAATGAAAATGAAAACTGCAATGAAAAATCCTTCGATGTTCTGTGCCGCATAGAACGGATTGGCGAACGTAATTTCGATCATGAACTTTCTGAATTTGAAAGACGCTTTGTTTCTGCTTGCGACAAGTTGGCTAACACAAATCCTGGAAAACCGACAATTGAACGCTTTGAATCTGCAGTGCTTCCCAATACGGGAACTTCCGGCGTTTCCAGCGGATATGAACCGATGGAAAGTTCCTCCAGTGAGGAATTATTTTATGAAGAAAAGGAACCCTACAGTTCTTCTTCAAGATCATATTCTATGGAAGAAATTTACGCAGAGGAAAGCTCCATGGCTCCGCAACAAATTCTTGAGTCGTATAAGCCTGATGTAAAGGTCGATTCCTTTGCTCGTCGAGATCATCGCGGAGTGCTTTGGTATGAAATTGACTTTACAGAAGAACGAACCATTGTTCATGAATACTTTAGCGCTGATGGTTTGCGCTCGTGTGTTGTTTATGTGAACGAACCACAAATTGCTCTTGTTTATGATGTTACGGAGGGATATGATATAGTTACTTTCCAACAATATCTGTTCATGAAAGGACTGTCCGTAAATTCTGTGGAACGCCTTGTAATTTTCTCCCATCACCACGAATCAATTGATGAAGAATATGTCCCGAAATTTAGTAGTCAATGTGCAGAAAATGAGGGCGTATTGACAGAACATCTGCAGAGTGATGAAATCAGATATTGGACCTGCGATAAAAACTTTGTGCCTTCTGTTTCTGCAAAGCATTACCTGTATGAACGCGCGCTGGAACTGAAAAACTATTGTGTGGAATAAGAAGTTTTTTCGTGTCTAAACTCTAGACTGTCTTTAATTTCTTGAATTGTTGCTGAAAACGCACCTACTAGGTTGTTAAAAGAACCTAAAAAATGTATATTTGCGGAGTGATCGAGTCTGGTAACCAGAATTCCTAAAAAGGAGGCTATATGTCGCAAGTTGCTTTTAGTGTTCGTATGGATTCTGAATTGAAGGAAAAGTTCGAAAAACTTTGCGATGACCTTGGCATGAACATGACCACGGCCTTCAATATTTTTGCAAGAACAGTTGTTCGTGAACAAGGGATTCCCTTTGAAGTTTCCGCAGTGAAAACGGCTGCGAAAAAATACGAGCCCATGGTTTTGCCGAATATGGTTGCAGATCCCTTGGCGGTGTATTCTGCTGTGCAAAATCAAAAGCGTTCAAAAGAGCTTCAACATTCTTGGTCTGTTGCTTACAAAAATGCTCTTGAGAAATGGCGAGAGGAATCAAAATTTCTGTTTGATAATCCCGACGACGCTGAATTCATGGAGCATGCGTTTGAAAGGACCTCCGAAAAAGAACCATACAAGGAAAAGGAAATTTGGTAATGAAATTTCTTCTTGATTCTAATATTGTATCAGAAGGTTCAAAGCCCTTTCCCGATAGTCATGTTGTAGAAATGCTGGACGCTCATTGTGGTGATTCTGCCTTGTCTGCTATTACTTCGTTTGAGTTACTGTATGGAATAAAACTTTTGCCTGAAGGAAATCGTAAAAAACGTCTGGTAGCATATCTTGACGAAATGGTTTTTCCCTTCTATGAAGTTTTGCCTTACGATTTTGAATGTTCTAAAGTTCATGCTGAAATTATGGCGAAACTTAAATCTGTCGGTCAGGTAATCCCGTATCAAGATTCGCAAATAGCGGCTACTGCATTGGCGAAAAACTTGGTTTTAGTGACCCGGAATGTTAGAGATTTTAAATCAATCTCGGAATATTTTCCTTTGAAAATTGAAAACTGGTTTGATGCGTAAAATCCATATAATACGCTATGAATCATATAGAAAGAATTTTTTTCCCGTTTTATCAAGGAATAGTTCAAAAAAACGCAAAAAAAAAGTTCCTTCTCGTGGAAAATGTTTTTTGTATATTCTTAGTATGAAAAAGATTATTCTCTTAATTTGCCTTTGCTGCGCACTTGCCGCTGCAGAAGAAAATAAACATAAGTGGATTGTGGATGTGGGTGGTGGTTTTGCCTTTTGGTCCACGTTTACGGACTTTGGTCTAGGAATGAGAAACTTCGACAGCGAAGAAGTGCAGGATGAAATTGATGGTGGCACCAATTGCATTGTGGTGAACCTCGGTGCTCGTTACCAGCTCGCAAAAATGTTGGAACTTGGCTTTGCCACCGGCTACGAATATTACGCCTCCAAGGTTCACCCCTACCATAACGAGAAAGGCTATTTGAAATACGCCGACATCAAGGATAACCATATTGTTCACCTGGCTGTGGAATCGAAGGTGGACTGGGTTAGTTTTCTTGACCATGTGCAGATATACTCTCGTCTAGGTTTAGGCGGAGTCCTGGAAATTTCAAAGGTGGACGATTACGAGGTTGGCTTTGGACTGCCGAATTTCCAGTTCAGTCCCATTGGCATTGAATATGTAGGCACGGTGGGTTTTTATGCAGAGGCTGGTGTTGGTTACCGAGGTCTTTATTCGGGCGGCGTGAGCTTTAGGTTCTAGAATTTTTGAATTTTGATGGTGGGTGTATTATGTTGAAAAAATATTTATCCGCATGTGGTGTTGCTTTGGTTCTCGTGGCTTGTGGTGGGGAAGAAATCACCTATTACACCGAATATTATAACAGCCAGGTGGTGACGAAGGTTGAATCTGGAAATAAACTGAAGGAATGTACTCCCGAAAAATTTGGGGAGATGGCTTTTCTGGAAGATTCCTCCGCTGTGTTTTTCTGCAATGATAATGCCTGGATCCGTATGACTTTCGCCTACGAGAAGGACACCGTGGTCATCAAGGATTCTTCGGTGGTTTTTGCAGCGGATTCAAACTGCACTTTTGTGATGATGGGCGAGGATCGCAACGCCTTGATTTGTGCCGAGGATACATTGTGGTTTGGTGCTCCGAAAACTCCGGAAAATTCGTCTAGTGTTGTTGAAAACGATGTGCTTACGGATAACCGCGATGGATCAAAATACAGGATTGTGACTATTGGGTCGCAGATGTGGATGGCTGAAAATCTTAATTTCTCCGACAGCGTTGCAGCTCCCCAGCTGAAAGGAAGTTCCTGGTGTTATGACGGTGACAAAAAAATGTGCGATAAGTATGGTCGCCTGTACACTTTTGATGCTGCAAAAAATATTTGCCCCTCCGGTTGGCGGCTTCCTTCTGAAGATGATTGGAAAACGCTGCTGAATGGCATTCAGGATGAAAAGGATTTGAAGGATTGGAAGGCGGTAGTGCCTTATTTGATTTCTGCTGAAGGTTGGTCTTACGTTGATGCTGACGGAATTTTTGGCTTTTCCGCTTATCCCGCCGGTACAAAAAAATATAATGGTGATTCCTTCTACGGGCTGGGGGACGAAACGAACTTCTGGAATGAAGACGGTTCCTGCCTGATGATAAAAAGCAATTCCCTTATAATCGAATCCCATGACAAGAATTATGGTTTCTCCGTAAGGTGCGTAAAAAACACATGATTAGAAATATCATCCGAAAACTAATGGCCTTTGTTACGGCGTTTTTTTGGACGGACAAGTCCAAGGTGTTTTCGGGTGTGTTGGCTTGCTTCTGGTCGGTGCAGCATATTGCTTGTGCCTATGGTACAGACGATGGCTTAGAATGTGACGATGATTGCCTTTACGATCCCGTAGTCGATACTGTTGCCACGTTGGGTGATTTACCACCTTGTGACTATATCGAAAAGAATGACGATCCAACCTTTGTGGCAAGTGAAAATGCAGACTATTACTGCAGTGAGCATCAGTGGCTTTCATCAACGGAAATTCTTTGTGAAGAAAAACCTCCCATAAAACCGTTTGAATACGAATTTTTCACTGATCCTCGGGATGGTTATGTCTATCGGCTGACAAGGATTGGTTCGCAGACATGGTTTGCCGAGAATCTCCGTTTCAAGACGGAAAAATCCATTGCCCCCGATGGCGAACTGTTTAACGTAGTGGGTCGCTATTATACCTGGAAGGATGCTCAGACTGCCTGCCCCGAAGGATTTCACATTCCTACTTCTGAAGAATGGAAGGAAATGTGGTTGTTTGTTACCGAGGATAATGGTTGTGAAAATGTAGGGACCAGCTTGAAAACGGATAGCCTCTGGAGCGAATATCTTAGGCCCAGTACAAACATTGTTCAGGGGAACGAAGATGAACTTGTTGGAACAAACCGCTACGGATTCAATGCCGTTCCTGCTGGCACCTGTTTTGAAAAATCCGACGAACTTTATCTTCTAGGACACTTGACCCGTTTTTGGTCAAATGATAACTACCGTGGTAAAATCGTGGCAGATTCCTGGGTTATGAATTTTTGGCGTCACAATTTCTTCGATGACGAGTCTGCGTATCCTAATTGGCGAATATCCGTCCGTTGTATAAAGGATTTTGAATGAGAAGAATATTACTAAACGATACTTTATATACAAACTAATTCTTCTTTAGATTGAATCAGAAAATTTGACGTCGGTTTTACACCGGCGTCTTGCTTTTTTCGCCGGCGATTTCGCGAACCAGGCGGGGAACCAGATAGCCGGGAAGTTTTGTGCGGATTTCTGCAACCAGAGCTTTTGCCTGGTCGTCGCTGATTTCGAAATGAGCGACACCCTTGGCGTGATCCAGCTGGTGGATGTAGTAGGGGAGGACTCCCTGCTGGAATAGTTTGCGACAAAGCTTTGTCATGGTGTCGGCGTCTTCGTTCACGCCCTTCAGGAGGACACTCTGGTTGAGAAGCGTCCAGCCGGCAAATTTCAGCTGGCCAAAAATAATCTGGCTTTCTTCGTCCAGCTCGTCGGGATGATCTACATGGGAGACCAGTACGCAATCAAAACGGGCGGGCAATTCCTTGAGGAGATCCATGTGCTGCTGGACTAGGTCCGGACGCATGACGGGAAGGCGGGTATGGATGCGCAATGTGGTGACGGAAGAGTGGTCGCCGATGGCCTCAATGAGACTTTCGAACTTGCTTGGGGAGAGTGTCAGGGGGTCGCCGCCGGAGAGGATGATTTCCCAGATGTCTGAGTGAGTGTCCAGCCAGTTGCGGACCTGGACATCCACATCGGGAATGTTCTGGAAAGGATAGTTTCGTCTGAAACAGAACCGGCAGCGCACACCGCAGGTGGCGGTTGTCATGACCAGGGCGCGCTGGTCATATTTCTGGATGACACATTCGTTTTTTCCTGCGGGAAGGTCTCCTACAGGGTCGTCCACAAAGCCTGGAACATCTTCGTATTCCGCTTTTGTCGGGAGAATTTCCCGTAGGAGTGCCTTGGGTTTGCTTGCGTTTCTGACCCGCTCTGCATAGTGTCTGGAACAGCAGAAAGGGAACGAGGGGGCGTGGTCCAAGCCGCGAAGGTCGGGGTCGTTTGCGATCAAAGTCGCAAAATCGGGGCCTAAAAACTCCAAAAATTCAGAAATTTGTGTGAATACGAGTTTGGGTTGTTCCATTATATTACTAAATTTAGCAACATATAAACCAAAAAGAGGATAATATGGGTACTGTAAGCACCAACGAATTCCGTAAGAAGCTCAAGATCATGGTTGATGGTCAGCCGTATGAAATCATTGAAAACCAGTTCGTGAAGCCGGGTAAGGGCCAGGCTTTCAACCGCGTTCGTATCAAGAACCTGGTTACCGGCCGTACTCTCGAACGTACCTGGAAGAGCGGTGACACTGTTGAAGAAGCAGACGTTACTTATGGCGAAATGACCTACAGCTACAATGACGGTGCCAACTGGTACTTCATGGATGGCGAAACCATGGAAATGGTTGAAATTCCTAAGGAAGCTCTCAACGGCGCAGAAATGTGGCTCCTCGACGGTGCTACCGTTGAAGTGACCTGGTGGGATGGAAAGGCTATCGAAGTCATTCCGCCGACCTTCGTCGACCTCATGATCATTGACGCTCCTCCGGCTGTCCAGGGCAACACCAGCGGTAACGTTCTCCGTGAATGCACCGTTGAAACTGGCGCTAAGGTGATGATTCCGCTGTTCATCGAGAACAACACCAAGATCCGCGTCGATACTCGCGACGGCTCTTATCTTGAAAGAGCTAAGTAATTCGTCCGGATAAGAACGTGTGACTACTTAGCTCTTACGCTGGATAGGAACGCGTACTTGAAGGATGAATCAAAAAAAGTCCCGCGGTGATGAACCGGGGGCTTTTTTGTTGAGTACGTCCGGTCACTTTGCGCTAACGCGGGGTGAACAGAGCGTACTTTCTGGTTGAATTTGGAAGAGCCTGGTTTTATGCCAGGCTTTTTCACTTGGCACTTTGTCAGGTGAGGAACGCATACTTGAAAGAATGTTTAGGGAAAGTCTGGCGAAAGCTGGGCTTTCTTTTTATCGGAATAGCGAGATTGACTAAACATTCACTTCGTTTCATGTTTAGCCCTTCGGGTTAAGCCTAACGGCTTAATCTCAAATTTGCCCATTGTTCGCTTCGCTCTCGGGGCAAATTGGTCGAACTCACTAAGTCCGCGGTGGAACTTTGCGAGATGGACGCCTTCGGAGAACTTGCGCGAGATGAGGCTACTTCGTAGCCTCTGCGGCTGCGCCTCGGCAATGCCGGTGAGCGAGCTCCCCGGCGCTGCGCTCGGCTTGCACGCAGTCGAACTCACTAAGTCCGCGGTGGAACTTTGCGAGATGGACGCCTTCGGCGTCACCGGCTGCGGTTCGGTCATGGAAAAATGCGAGCATTTTTCCGCGACACTCACCTTGCACGGTACTCGAACTCACTTCGTGAGTTCTTGCCATCCCGCTTGCACACGAGAAACAAAAAAGACGCCGAAAAGGCGTCTTTTTGTTTCTCGGAATAGCGAGATTCGAACTCACGACCTCTTGCTCCCGAAGCAAGCGCTCTACCAGACTGAGCTATATTCCGTTTTTGTGAGACCAATTATAGATAAAAAGTGGTCTTTTTTAAAGGGGGGGAGGAACAAAAAAGTGAAAAATTTTGTTTTTTACCTTGTTTACCCTATTTCTTTACTTTGGGTTTTCCTTTGGAGTTGAGCTTGGGGGCGGGTTTGCCCAGTTTCATGATGCTGGAACCGGCATTGTCGGGTTCGACTTTGTAGAGGGTGATGCGGTTGCTCCATTCGGAGCGGACTTTTCGGTCGATGATATGCTTGACATTGCCGTATTCGGGATTTCCGCCACCGTGGATGACGCGGAGAACGCTGAGGCCTGCAATCATCAGGTCGTCGATGCGGCGTTCTACGGCAACGGCTGCTTCGTCGGAGGTCATGCCGTGAAGATCGATTTCGTCTTCGGGGACGGGCAGGTCCCAGCTGGAGGGGCTGCGACGCATTTTCTTACCGCGGGGGCCGCGGGTCTGGGGGCGTGCAGCGGCCTCGGCTTCTTCGATTTGCTGGCGAGCCAAGTCCTTGTCTTCCATACGGTGGTTCATGATCCATTCCAGTTGGAAGCGTTCTTCTTCGTTTAGTTCTGTGCCCATGGTTTCTTTTTCTGGCTTTGTTATTTTTGCGGGCTAATTTAGAAAAAACGACGGTTTTGACCAATGAACTTTCTTGTATATACTTATATTTCACTCCATATTTTTCAATAGGAATCGAAACATGGTTCGTATCATTTTTAAGATGGTTGTGGCTGTTGCCTTGGCGCTCTCCGCTATGGTCTTTGTGGGCTGTAATGAAAGCGATCCTTTGGCAAACAAGGTCCACAAGGTCAGTGACTTGGGCAAGAAGAAGGTTGGTGTGCAGATTGGCAACACCGCCGACATTTATGCTTCTGAATATGGTGGCGATACCGCAAAGATCGATGTGGAACGCTACACCAAGTTGGCTGATGCGGTTCAGGCTCTGAAGCAGGGTAAGATTGACGCGGTGCTTCTGGATGACCAGCCGGCGATTTACTTCGTGAAGCAGAATCCGACCCTTCGCGTGCTGGACGAAGCCTTCGTGGAAGAAACTTATGCAGGTGTCATTGCCAAGGGTAACGAAGGTCTCTTGGATACCTTCAATCTGGTGCTGAAGGAAATGCACGAGAATGGCATTTTCGATTCCTTGATGAACACTTACATCAATGGCACCGGCTCTTACCATTATGCTCAGAAGGTGAAGGAAGGGCCTCATCTGGTGCTGGCCACCAATGCTCAGTTCCCGCCTTACGAATATCATGAAGGTGAATTCATCGTTGGCTTGGAAATCGAACTGGCTTACTACCTGGCCGATAAGATGGGCCGCGTGCTGGAAATCCAGGACATTGAATTTGACGCCGTGATTAACGCCGTAAGCTCCGGCAAGGCAGACCTTGGCCTTTCTGGCTTTACCGTTACGGAAGAGCGCAAGAAGTCCATCAACTTCACCGACAAGCTGGTGGATAACAAGGTTGTAATCATGGTTCGCAGCGATATTAAACCTAGCGAACTAGACAACAAGGTTTTTACTGTTAGCGATCTTGGTCATAAAAAGGTGGGTGTGCAGATTGGCAACACCGCCGACATTTATGCCTCTGAATATGGTGGCGATACCGCAAAGATCGATGTGGAACGCTACACCAAGTTGGCTGATGCGGTTCAGGCTCTGAAGCAGGGTAAGATTGACGCGGTGCTTCTGGATGACCAGCCGGCGATTTACTTCGTGAAGCAGAATCCGACCCTTCGCGTGCTGGACGAAGCCTTCGTGGAAGAAACTTATGCAGGTGTCATTGCCAAGGGTAACGAAGGTCTCTTGGATACCTTCAATCTGGTGCTGAAGGAAATGCACGAGAATGGCATTTTCGATTCCTTGATGAACACTTACATCAATGGCACCGGCTCTTACCATTATGCTCAGAAGGTGAAGGAAGGGCCTCATCTGGTGCTGGCCACCAATGCTCAGTTCCCGCCTTACGAATATCATGAAGGTGAATTCATCGTTGGCTTGGAAATCGAACTAGCTTACTACTTGGCCGACAAGATGGGTCGTGTGCTGGAAATTCAGGATATTGAATTTGATGCTGTTATAAATGCGGTAAGTTCCGGCAAGGCGGACCTTGGCTTGTCTGGCTTTACCGTTACCGAAGAACGCAAGAAGTCCATCAACTTCACCGACAAGCTGGTGGATAACCGCGTGGTGATTTTGGTTCGCACCGGAGAAAAGGAAGCTTCCGCCGAGACTTTCACCGAAAAGTTCCACAAGAATTTCATCAAGGATAACCGCTGGAAGTACATTGCCGAAGGTCTTCGCAATACTTTGATTATTGCGGTTTGCGCCGCATTGCTGGGCATTGTCATCGGCTTTTTGGTGGCCATGGTCCGCGTGAATCATGAGTTCAACGGAAAGTACAAGATTGCCAACTGGGTCTGCAAGGCTTACCTGGCGGTAATCCGCGGAACTCCGATGATGGTCCAGCTGTTGATCATCTACTACATTGTTTTCTCTTCTGTGAATATCAATAAGTTGCTGGTGGCAATCATCGCTTTCGGTATTAACTCCGGCGCCTACGTTTCTGAAATTATCCGCGGTGGCATCAAGGCTGTGGATCCGGGGCAGATTGAAGCTGGTCGCAGTCTTGGCCTGAAGTTCAGGACGGTGATGCTCCATGTGGTTTATCCCCAGGCTTTCAAGAATTCCTTGCCGGCGTTGACCAACGAGTTTATTTCTCTCATCAAGGAAACGTCCATTTGCGGCTACATCGGCTTGACTGACTTGACCCGCGGTGGCGACATTATCCGAAGCTTGACTTACGAGGCCATGTTCCCGCTGTTGTCTGTGGCTGTGGTTTACTTTATCATTGTGGCAGGGCTTTCCACTTGCGTGGCTCGCCTTGAAAAACGTTTGAAGAAGAACGAGCGCTAGGAGGAAACGGTTATGGCAAAAGAAGTAATGATTCAGGTGAAGAACCTTTGCAAGTCCTACGGCGACAAGCAGATTTTGAAGAACATTGATGCGGAGTTCCACAAGGGAGACGTGGTGGCCATTATCGGACCTTCGGGTTGCGGCAAGTCCACGTTTCTGCGCCAGCTGAATTTGCTGGAAAAGCCCACCAGCGGCGATATCCTGCTGGATGGCAAAAGCATTCTGGACAAGAAGGTTTCCAAGCCCACGATCCGTGCCCGCGTGGGAATGGTGTTCCAGCAGTTCAATTTGTTCAAGAATATGACTGCCCTTGAAAACATTATGTTCGCTCCCGTAAAGCTGGGTATGATGACGAAGGCTGAAGGTGAAAAGCGCGCCAAGGAACTTTTGGAACGTGTGGGCTTGGCTGACCGAGCTGACCACTATCCTGCTCAGCTTTCGGGTGGTCAGCAGCAGCGTGTGGCCATTGCCCGCGCCGCCGCCATGAATCCCGAGGCAATCTTGTTTGACGAACCTACTAGCGCCTTGGACCCTGAAATGGTGGGCGAAGTCCTGAAGATTATGAAGGATTTGGCTCAGTCTGGCATGACCATGCTGGTGGTGACCCACGAAATGGGCTTTGCCCGTGAAGTGGCAAACCGCGTGCTGTTCTTTGCCGATGGCGTCATCAAGGAACAGGGTACTCCTGAGGAAATCTTCGACCATCCCAAGGACCAGCGCCTGAAGGATTTCCTGGCTGCGATCAAGAAGTAGATGCTGAAAATTATTGAAATGATGAGGACCGAAACATGAGCAAGTCTGTGCATTGTTTGCTGTTCGTTTTGGCTTTGTTAACTGCGGTGCCTGCTTTTGCAACGACTTATGTGGCTGTGGTGGAAACTGCTGCGGAGAATGGCGTAATTGGACGCTCTGAAAGGATGTTCCTAACGGATAAGCTGAGAGAGCGAGCAAAGAAAGTGTTACCCGAGTATATGGATTACGTCATCATGACTCGCGAAAATATCCAGCAGATGCTGCCGCCGGGAAAAAAGATTGAGGACTGTGAAGGTGAATGCCTGGTGGAAACCGGCAAGAACATCAACGCTCACTACATTGCCCAGGCCCGCGTGGGAAAATTCGGCAAACAGTTGACCTTGACCGTTGAACTTTACGAGACTAGAGGGAATAATCTGGTGGGCAGCTTTACCGCCATGAGTGAAGATGCTCTGCAACTTTTGAAGGAGATTGAACGGCAGGCCGATGGCATGTTTGCAACCATTGCTGGAGGGAACTTTGGCTTGTACACTGGTGGCGGTGCTGATGGATTCGAAGGCGTTAACATGGGCGGCAGCGGTTACAAGGCTAGTGGCGCCAAGAGTTACATCGTAAGCATAAACAGCAACCCGGCAGGGGCCGTGTTCAGTGTGGATGGCCGCCCCGATGCGGATTGTAACAGGACTCCTTGCGATATAACCCTGAAGGAAGGTGACCACCGAATCAGTTTTGGGCTGAAGATGTACTTTGAAAAGGATACTGTTGTTGATGTATTGCAACCTGGGCAGAAACTGATCGCGAAACTGAATCCGAATTTTGGTGAACTGACGCTGAAGCCTCAGTTGCAACGTGGTGTGGGAAGTGCAAGCGATCTTGGCTTTATAATTGACGGAAACAAGGTGGCGGGGGAGAAGTTTCGACTGGCTCCGGGCAGACACAGTGTAACCATCAGCCATGAATGCTACGAAATGGCTAGCTTCAACGTGAACATCAACATCGGCAGCGACCTTGTGTTTGATAAGCCCCTGGCGGCTCGTACCGGTGGCCTGCAACTGGACGTGGTGGAAAAGGGTAAGCCCAAGGCGTTACCTGTATTCGTGAACGGCACCCGCATGGGAGAGACGCCCTTCCTGGAAACGGTGTCGGTATGCTCCAAGGTGGAACTCGGCGACGGTCGCGAACAAGTGCCCGTGAAGTTGAAGGCCAATGAGACCGTTGCCTATAAGTACGAACTTGGAACAAGTTCCTCCTTCACCGATTCCCGCGATGGTCAGACTTACAGGGCCGTGAAGATGGGTAAACAGACTTGGATGGCCCAGAACTTGAATTACAAGACGAACGACAGCTACTGTTATAATGACAAAGAGGGCATGTGCAAAAAATTTGGTCGCTTGTACAAATGGAATGCCGCCAAAAACGCCTGTCCCAGCGGCTGGCACTTGCCCAGTGATAAAGAGTGGGATACGCTATGGAATACAGTAGGAGGAATCAACTTCGCCGGTACGAAGCTGAAGTCCAA
Source organism: Fibrobacter sp. (assembly GCA_024398935.1). Taxonomy (GTDB): domain Bacteria; phylum Fibrobacterota; class Fibrobacteria; order Fibrobacterales; family Fibrobacteraceae; genus Fibrobacter. The sequence continues at coordinate 14,758 of JAKSIH010000027.1, forward strand.
GAGTATGAAAGGCTCTGATTCCTTCGACTTCGCTGTTCTGCCGTCAGGCTACCGCACGTATGGTGGCAGTTTCACCAACAAAGGCGAAGAAGCTCGCTTCTGGAATTCATCAGTGTTCAGTCGTGATCAAGCGCACTACTGGGGTTTCTTCAACAACAGCAGCTACGTGTACAGGAGCTCCGGCGATAAGGATATCGGCCTCTCGGTTCGTTGTCTCAAGAACTAGGGGTCGCATTAACGCCTCCTAGTGTCAAACGTAAAAAGGCTAGGTTTTAACCTAGCCTTTGCTGTTTACAATAGTTCTCGTTACTTAATTCGAATAACAGATTGGCGAATCGCCTTGCCGTTTTTCGTGATGCGCATCAGATAGATGCCAGCCTGCTTGGGCGCAGATTTTAGAACGTTACCGTTCATGTCGAAGTACAGGGTTGATGCGTTGGACAAATCCAGAGGAATCTGGCGTAGCTGGGCTATTGCTGTGGTGCTGGTATCGCTAACGACGGTGGAATCCTTTCCTGAATCTTCGTCAGAGCCGTTGTCTGGTTTGTCTGTGGGGTCATCCGTCGGGTTTTCTGTAGGATTGTCTGCTCCGGGAATTTTGATGGTAATTGTGAATGTCACCTGGTTGTTTTTGTAGACTACGGCCTGCTTGACGGTAAAGGTGTCGCCTGGCTTTACCAGGTTAGGCATGTGCCCTACCTTGGTGGTCATGGTGGCGAGATTCACGTTGGAGAAGACTACGCTAGGTCCGTTTGTATTCCACTTAGCGACATACCCTCTGTTGTCAAACCAGTGGCCGGTGCCTTCGCCGGTGGTGTTGCTGTTCAGGGAACTGTCCGGCTCTACGGCGTAGAAGCTGACCTTGTTGGCGATTTCGTTTTGAGCGATTCCCAGGGCGGACGCCACCTTTGCGCCTTGCAAGTCTACGGTGACGGATGCGTAGTTGTTGCTGATGGGCAATTCGGTGGCGATGGCAATTTCGGTAATGGTGTAGGGCTCGTCGGAGTCACCGTTGCTGGAGCCGAAGGATGTAGAACAATCACCGCCAAGGCAGAAGCTGAGAGTTTTTTCGTTGATGCTCACATCCGTAAATTTCAAACCGGTTTCTGTACCATTGTACCAGCGGATTGCCGGGTAGAGCGCATCTGAAAATGCGTTGTAAGTCCCACTAAAGAATGCACCAGCTCTGCTGCCGGGAGAGGGCCACTGGTCATTTTCGGGATCGCTGTTCTTGCCCTTGGAATCTGCATGAACAATGCGGAGCCCAAGCTTGTCTGCAGCAGAATTTCCATCAATAGAAAAGTCATAGTGCTGCATCAGGATGCCGCTACCTTTCAGTGTCTTATTTCGTCCATCGTTTTTAACGTAGGACCAGACCAAGCCTTCTTTGTCAGGACGGCTCGGATTTTTTAAACGATAGCACTGTTCGCCTGCTGTTGTAGAAACTTTGCCGATATCTTCTGCCGTTACATCTACAAAGGGAATCCAGCCCTGGTCGGCTCGATAGAAGTCGTTGATGACAACGGGATTCCAGTCGTTTGGGCGATTGCCCATGGTGCAATAGTCGCCGTACCAGTAAAGGTCGGGCCAACCAAAGACCATGTGGCCATTTTCATGAATGAAAACATAGATGGAAAATTTTCCTGGCATGTCCGTCATCTGGTGCTTCTGCAGGAGCACTCCATCGCGCCTTTCGTTGGACCAGCCGGCGTGGGGCCAAAGTCCCTGTCCCCAAGTTTTTCCTGCACCTGCATACACGATGTTGATGGCTTCCGTTACTCCATTTTTGTCGTTGTCATAGCGGGAGTAATCCACCTGGGGATCGAAGTATTCAAAGACTTCTTTCATCAGTATGTCGGAACCGGAATATCCTTCCAGGCCTTCGTAGTAGGACTTGGGGTACTTGGCTCGATACCAGCCGAAGACCTCGTTGGTGAAATCCAGCTGACCATTGGAAACGTCCAGGTAGTAATCGCGGACTGAACCGTTGCAGCCGTCGCGATTGAAACCTTCCTTGTTCAGCCAGTCGGAAATTTCTTCCTTCGTAACAGGTGCCGGCTGATCGGAAAAATCCACCAGAAGGGTGAGCCCGTAGATTTTTCCCTTGGGAGCGGAGTAGTGGCTTTTTTCGGCGGCAGGTGCAAATTTTGGACTTAATGCCGATTGAACCCGAGCCCCCCTGGTATTATCGAATTTCGTAATTGCTTCGGCTGGCCAGGCCTGAACGCGCTTGCCTTGATAGACGATGTCTGCAAAAGAAACCCCGCATAAGGAAAGTACGGCACACCCAAAGATAAATCTTTTCAAACAACCCATATATTCCACCTTTTTTACGAAATATATTCAAAAAGAGGCGTGTTCGCATACAAAAAGGATGCAATGAGAGGTGTTTTCTTGTGTGATGAAAATTGGTGCCGTCCAAAATTTCTATATATGCATAAAAACGCATAAATGCATAAACTGGCGTGGGCGGTTTGACCTATTTGCCCCGCAGAAAGTGAATGCATAAAAAAGAGAAAGGCTTATAATGACTTTACGCGAAGCTTTTGAGAATAAGATGTTGCTGCTGGATGGCGGCATGGGTTCTGTCATTCAGACTTATGGCATCAAGGGCGCAAATAACGATATGCTTTCTATTGAACGCCCGGATGTGATTCTGGATATCCAGCGCCGCTATGTGGACGCTGGCGTAGATTGCCTTACCACCAACACCTTCTCTAGCCAGAGGGTTAGCCAGCACGAATATCACCAGGAGCATCGCATTGCGGAAATGAACCGCGCCTCTGTGGCTATCGCCAAGCAGGCTGCTGCCGAGGCCATGGAAAAGTATGGCCGCAAGGTGTACATTCTGGGCGACGTGGGCCCCACCAGCAAGATGCTTTCTATGAGCGAGGATGTGAACGATCCCGCAAGCCGTAGCATTACTTTCGATGAACTGGAAGACGCCTACCTGGAACAGATTCAGGTGCTGATCGAAGAAGGTGTGGACGCAATTCTTATCGAAACCATTTTTGATACGCTGAACGCCAAGGCGGCTGCAAGTGCCTATATGAAGGTGATGGAAAAGCGTAAGGCCGACGCGGTCGCAAGCGCCGAAGCTACAGGCAAGAACGCCGCCGAAGCCATCGCCGCCCTGAAACCCGTAGAAGTCATGTTCTCCATGACCGTAAGCGATGCTTCTGGCCGTACCCTTTCTGGCCAGACGGTGGAAGCCTTTGCCATCAGCGTGATGCATGTGAAGCCTTTGTCCATTGGCTTGAATTGCGGTCTTGGTGCAGATGGCATGGTGCCTTACCTGCGCCGTATGGGAAAGCTTGCTCCTTGCTATATCAGCTGCCATCCTAATGCAGGTCTCCCGAACCAGTTTGGCGGTTATGATGATACCCCCGCTGACATGGTGCAGAAGTTGAAAGTCTACATGGACGAGCATCTGGTAAATATGATTGGCGGTTGCTGCGGTACTACGCCGGAACATATTGCTGCCATGCGCAAAATGCTGGATGCTTTGCCTGCAGACTACGAACGTCGCAAGCCAGCTCCTGCATTCGTGACTTCTCCGCTACTTCGCCTTTCCGGCCTGGAACCGCTCCTAGTGAATCAGGTGCGCCCCAGCAACGGCGCCGATAATTGCAACGCCGAAGATTTTGTGCAGGTAGGTGAACGCTGCAACGTGGCTGGTTCCAAGAAGTTCCTGCGACTCATTAACGAAAAGAACTACGACGAAGCTCTGGACATCGCCCGCAAGCAGGTGGAAGATGGTGCCCAGGTCATCGACGTAAACATGGACGACGGTCTTCTGGATGCCAAACAGGAAATGCGAACCTTCCTGAACTTGCTGGCTTCTGATCCGGCCATTAGCCGCGTGCCCATCATGGTGGATAGTTCCCGCTTCGAAGTCATCGAAGAAGGCTTGAAGTGCGCTCAAGGTAAGTGCATCGTGAATTCCATCTCCCTGAAGATGGGTGAGGAAGCCTTCATCGAACATGCCAAGACGGTGAAGCGCTTGGGCGCTGCTGTCATCGTGATGCTCTTTGACGAAGAAGGGCAGGCCACCAATTACGACCGCCGCGTGGCTATCGCCTCCCGCGCCTACAAGATTATTACGGAACAGTGCGGCTTCGATCCGAGTGACATTATTTTTGACCCCAACGTCTTGACGGTGGCAACTGGCATGGCGGAACACAACGCCTACGCCCACGACTTTATCCGCGCCTGTCGCTGGATTATCGACAACCTGCCTGGCGTTCGCATTTCTGGTGGTCTTTCCAACCTGAGTTTTGCCTTCCGCGGAAACAACTACCTCCGCGAAGCCATGCACTCTACCATGCTTCACCTGGCAACTCCCAACGGCATGGGTATGGCCATTATGAATCCCGCCGCTGCAGTGGACTACAGGACTATTCCTCTGGAACTTCGCCTGGCCATTACCGAAGTGTTGCTGAACACTCATCCGGAAGCAAGCGAAGAACTGATTGAAATTGCAAGTCGCATGAACGAGGCCGCCGCAAAGGCCAAGGAAACAGGCGCCAAGTACGATCCCAAGGCCATCTTTGCCATGGGTGTCGGTTCCGCAAATGTTGCAGGCTCCACCGAATCAGGCGCCGCTGCTGGAAATGCCGTGCAGCCCACTCCGGAACAGCGCTTGCAGGAAGCCCTCTTGAAGGGAACTTCTACAACCCTTCAGCCGGATTTGATGGAATTGATTAACCGCGGCGACAGTCCGGTAAACATTATTTCTGGCCCCCTCATGGATGGCATGAATGAAGTGGGCCGTCGTTTTGGCGCTGGCGAAATGTTCCTGCCCCAGGTGGTGAAAACCGCACGCACCATGAAGAAGGCTGTGGAAATTTTGCAGCCCTACATCGAAGCGGGCAAGGCATCTGATGGTGCCGCAGCCTCTCGTGGCAAGATCGTCATCGCCACCGTGAAGGGTGATGTTCACGACATCGGCAAGAACATCGTGTCCGTGATTATGGCCTGTAACGGCTTCGAGATGGTGGACTTGGGCGTTATGGTTACAGAAGATGTGATCGTGAAGGCTGCCATTGAACATAAGGCCGACATCTTGAGCCTCTCTGGACTTATCACTCCGTCTCTGGAAGAAATGTGCACTGTGGCTAAGGAAATGCAGAAGGCGGGCCTTCGCATTCCTATCATCGTGGGTGGTGCAACAACAAGCCCTACCCATACGGCTGTGAAGATTGCACCTTGCTATGATGGCCCTGTGTTCCATGTCCGTGATGCCGCCAGCAACCCGGGCCTTGCCGCAAAGCTTTTGGATCCCGCCACTCGTGACGCTACTATCGAAGAAAACCGCAAGGAACAGCAGCGAATCCGTGACGAACAATCCGGCAAGATTACTGCAAAGGCGGTCGCCATGGCTGCCGCAGAATCTACTCCTGTGGAACGCCGCTTCAAGTGCGACTGGTCCAAGTATAGCCCGGTGCAGCCGCCCTTCTTTGGCGAAAGCAAGCTGCCGCCCATTTCTCTGGACAAGGTCATCCCGCTGATTAGCTGGGAATACTTCTTCTTTACTTGGAAGGTGAAGGCAGACTGCGACGAAGCTATCAAGCTTAAGGCCGATGCGGTTGCGCTTCTTGCCGACTTGAACAAGCCGGAATACGCCCTCCGTGCAGTACAGGCATTCTACCCGGCAGCAGGCACCGTCGACGGCATCACGTTTAATACGGGCCGCACCGGTACCGACGCCGACATCGTTGAAATTGCAACTGCACGTCAGCAGAATCCCGAAGGCACTTGCCTTGCCCTCTGTGACTATGTGGCTCCCTCTGACGCCAAGACCGCTAGCGTTTACGCTTCCGTGGCGGGCGACAAGATTTTCCGCGATATTGTAGGTGCATTCGCCGTTACTGTCAGCGAAGCCTTCGTGAAACGCCTCGAAAAGCTGAAGGCAGAACAGGGCGGCAGCGATTACGATGTTCTCCTGTTGCAGACCGTGGCAGACCGCCTTGCAGAAGCTGGAGCTGAATACCTAAGCCAGCAGCTGGCTGCAAACAACAGCTGGAAGGGCATCCGCCCGGCTGTGGGTTATCCGGTATTGCCTAACATCAAGGAAATTTTCAACGTGGCAAAGCTTATTGACTTCGATAGCGTAGGCATTAGCCTTACGGAAAACGGCGCCATGTATCCGCAGGCATCTGTCAGCGGGTTGTACATCAGCCATCCGGAAATCGAATACTTTAACGTGAAGGTTTGATGTACAAAACATCGATAACGGGAAAAATATTTTAGGGTCGCTTTGGCGACCCTTTTTTGCTGCGTTTTTATTTTGCGGGTAAAATAAAAAAGTCACCTAGGGTGACTTTTAATAAACGTTACACTCCGCAACAGGCTAGAAGCAATCCCGCCCAGAACACAACGGCTGTGGCGACTGCAAAGCAGCGTGCAACTTTTTCTTTTGAACTCATCTTGTACTCCTTGCAACCAATCCCACTTAAGTTGCGGCGGGTAATATAGCAAGATTTGTCCAATTGTGGTCGATTCAACGCGATTATTTACAAAGCGCCGTCTTTTGTTTACAAAAACTACCCTAGATCTTGAAATTTCCGTGATAATTCCAGCTCCACTGGGTGGGGTGCTCCGAAATCCATTTTTCCGCTTCCTGGGCAATCTCGTTTACGAGGTCTCCTTCGTACTTGGGAGGATAGTATCTTTCAAAACGGATGACGATTTTACCGCGAAGATGGGACTTGGTGTATGTCCTGAAGGTGACCACTCCCGCGCCCATCTGATTTACGAGCTGGGGAAGTCGCAGAAACAGTGTGGAATCCTGTCCGAAGAGTTTGACCTTGTTGCCCTTGGTGTTTTTCCCCTGGTCAAAAACCATGGCGAGAATTCCGTCGCTCTTGAACAAGTTGCGGATGAGGGCGCGGCTTTCGTCCGGGCTGTATTCCGTAAGGCAGGGGTCGCTACGGAGGTCTTGAATGAGCTTTCGCAATTTACCGTCACCTAGAGTGTCCGTCACCAGATGGACGTTGTTACTGAAGTGGCAGAGGCTGCGGTGCAGCAATTCAAAGGATCCCTGGTGTATGCTGATCGCTGCTATGGGACCATGTCTTAACGCTTCGCGAATGATGTCTGGATTTTCAAAGACAATGCGGGAGGTTGTTGCTGGTATACGGGCGAGTCCCCGGTAGGAATCGATCGCATTCCAATAAATGCCTCGAAAAACGCTGCGGGGCGTAATATGTTTTAACGCGGGGGAGGCGTTTTTTGACGCAGCATTTTTCAGGTGCCGCTCAACACGACTGTAGGCGCTTTCCCTATGAAGAGCCTTGTAGATAGGGTAGGCTTTGTCGAATAAGTTTTCGAATGTGGAATCCGGCAAGCGAAGAAGGAGACGAAATAACATTTTGTAGAGTGCGTATTTCTTCATGGTACTTCCTCGTGTCGTATGACAGGATACTTCGCTTTGCTCAGGATGACGCGTTCTATTCTTCGTCAAATTCCAGGATGTTCTTGCCCAGTTCCCGCTCGAATACGCGACGGGAAAGATTTTCGCCGGCGTAGCTCAAGGTGGGGGAGATTTCGTAAAGCTTGTTGGGGTTGATTTCCGCATGAGCCTTGCGGAGCCATTCACGATGAAGCTTGCCAATCATGGTTCGTGCGGTTTTCGGGCTGTCGTTACCTTCGGCATTTTTCACCGGGCTGAATTCTTCTTCGCGAATAACGCCGAAGGGCATCATGGAGCCCAGCTGCGGGAATGCGTCAAAGAGAAACTGCTCGAACTTCCAGCACTTTTCAATACCGCAGACTGTCTTACGGGCGGTGTGCCACGGAAGCTTGCTGGTCTGCAGTTTGCGTAAACCTTCAATCTTGAACAAGTGAATGGCAATGTTTCCGCCATCGAAGGTCAGGCTTCCGTCGGGGTTGGTCATGTCGCGATATTCTTCCGGAAGGTCGCTGTATTCTACCACGCCGGGCTTGTTGTTCTGGAAGGCAAAAATGCCAACCTTTTCGCCAGCATTTGCCTTATGGACCACCTTGGAGGCGCTCATACTGCGGCCTTCGCTGGCGAGAGCACCGATAAATGCCGGGTCGCAAATGCGGCAGAGGGCGTTGTCCACGCTGTACAGGAACACGTAGCGGACGCCTCGTTCAATGAGCCATGCCAGGGAACCGCTCTGAGCCAAAGCTCTAAAGCAACCGCCGTTTCCGTCCGGTACCAGAGCCAGATGATCTTCACCATCGCGGACTGCCTTTCCGTCGGGAGAGAGGGCGCAGATGGTGCCCTGTTCAAAGAAACGGATGTTTTGGCGGTCCATGCCGAAGAAGTTATGTTCGGTAAAGAAATTGACGGTTGCCTCGTGATTCAGGGGACTGGTCATGATACACCAGGGAATGGCGTGTCCCACCTGGGCGGCCAAGTTCTGCAAGCGTTCTGCCTGAAGTTGGAAAAGACTCTTGTGGCTGGGAAGACCGATATCGAACATGCCCTTGGGACCTTCGAAGCCCAGACGGGAGCCTTGACCGCCGGCCACCAGGAATGCGGCAACCTGACCCTTGCCCAAAATAATTTCACCGGTTTCCTTCCAGAATTCGTAGCGCAGGTCGTCTGCGCCGATCTTGAAAGGCATTGGCTTCAAATCAGAGGAAACATTGTCGGAAAGACTTGCGGTAGACTTTTCGGCGTGAAGAGCCTTCAGTTCTTCCCAGTCCTGACTGGCGATGTCACGCTCCAAACGCTTACGAGCATCACCTTCCAGAGTGTTCAAATAGTTTGCTAACTCTTCCTGACCAGCGTTGTTCAATATTTCGATTAAGTTACTCATGGGAATGAAGTATGAAGAATGAAGGATGAAGTATGAAAAGTGAAAAAACGAAATTTTAATTCTTCATCCTTCACCTTTCATTTAAAAAAAAGGTTTTACCTAATCCCGAAGAAAATCACCATGCTTACGATGAGGGCGAAAATGCTTACCAGGTGCATTCTCCAAACAATCTTGGAGTTCATCAGTGGCTTGCTGGGGAATCGGCCATCCCACTTCTTCTGGTAATGGTGGTGCAGAGGTGCACAGAGGAATATGCGGCGACCTGTACCAGTCGCTTTCTTGGTCACCTTGAACCAGAGAATCTGCAGGAGAACGGAGCAGGCTTCCACGATAATGATGATGCAGACGATGGGATAGAATAGTCCTGCCTGGACCAGGATGAACATAATGCCGATGGCAGCTCCAAAACCTACAGAACCTGCATCGCCCATGTAGATTTCTGCGGGAGGGCTGTTGAACCACAGATAGGCGAGTAGAGATCCTGCAATGGCCATGGCCAGGGGGAACAATTCATCGCATCCGGGAAGGGAGGGAACGCCCAGGTATTCGCTAAAGAGTCTGTTTCCGCAGACATAGGCGACTGCGCCCACAAAGATCATACTGGTCATGATGGGTACAGAAACCAGGCTGTCAAGACCATCGGTAAAGTTGGTTCCGTTGGCAGACGCAGCGATCACGAAGGTCATGAATCCCACAAAGATCCAGTTGGGCAGGTGGATCTGGAATACTTCGTGAGGGAAGAAAGGAACGGTCAGGTCGCCTTTCAGTTCGGGAATGAACTTATAGCAGAAAATGGCCACAACGAGACTGAAAAGGAAATAGAGAAACAGTCGGAGGGAGCTGGAAATGCCGTCTGCCTTGTCCATATAGTCGGCGGCGGATAGCTTTCCTAGTTTAATGAGTCGCTTTGCCTTTACCTTGGCGATATCGTCGATTGCGCCCACGGCGGAAAATGCTCCTAGCACCACCAGGGTGGAAATGGTGTAGCCGTTCATCTTGCAGACTAGCAGGGAAACGATTTCTACCACGATGACCAGCAGGAGTCCGCCCATGATAGGAGGCGACTTGGTCTTCCCGTCCTTGTCGAAGTCGCTGGTGGCGTCTAGCTTCTGCAGGAACCGGATATATTTGGGCATGAAGAAGAGAACCAGGATGATGGAGAGCATGGCTGCGACGCCAGCACGGAAAAGGCGTCCGTCGAAGAATACGATGTTTGTCTGATGAAATAGCCACTGACAGAGCATAGGGCGATTAACGATTATAGATCAATAATGTGTAACAAAAATGAAAAAGTGAAAAATGAAAAACGGGAACACAAAACACCATTAAAAGACGTGTCAAATTTAAAAAAAGAGCGGGGGGATGAATTGCTGGAACAATAAAAAAATCAAAAATGGGAGACTTTTTTCTACATTTGCAGTGTATGAATAATTTGCACATTGACTGCCCTCACTGCGGAACTTCTTTCGACCTGGATATTCATGGCGACAAGGCCAACATGATGGTCTTTTGCTGCGCCCGCTGCAAGACTCCCCTAATGTATTGCCATGGGGAAGTTGGCGAGCTGGACAAGGATGAATTTGCCAACCTCCGAAAGAAATTGACCCGGGCCATTGATGCGGCGGTTAGTCGTGACGGAAATCTTTCCGGTGTGGCGGATGCCCTCAAGGAAATGCTTTCCAAATCCGAGGAAATTGCAGAGGAGCGCCAGGAACAAACTAATGTATCCCGCGAAAAGCCCTCCCTGACGGATGATTCCCTAAGCGCACTCCAGAAGGAACTGGATGAACTGGATGCGGAAAGTTTCCTGGACCAGCTTTAATTTTGGTGAACAAGGTCGAACCATGAAGATTCTTTTCTCGGATTTAGACGGGACCCTTCTTACGGATGACAAGAGCATCCTCCCTGAGGATATGCGGGCCATCGAAGAAATGCTCGCGGCTGGTCATAAGTTCGTGATTACAACGGGACGGCCTCTCTACAGCGCAAGAAACCTGGCTAAAAAATACGGCCTTTTCAGACCCGGTTTTTATCTGGTCAGTTTCAATGGCGGCCTTATCTATGACTGCGCTACGGAACAGCCTATCCTTACCCGTAGAATTCCCGTGGAATCCGTAAAGTTCATTATGGATGCCGCCTTTTCCCGTGGGTTCCACGCCCATACTTACGCCGGAGACCTTGTGGTCTCGGAACACGAGACGGAACAGCTGAAAAACTACTGCAGTCAGATGCAGATGGATTACATTGTGGTTCCGGATATCCGGACTTATTTCGGCGACTATATCAATGTGGTGGTGAAGCCTCCCATCAAGGTGAATGTCATTACCCCGCTGAACCATTCTTCCCTGCTGGAATTTCGCGCAGAAATGCGGAAAACGACAGAAGGAAAACTGTTTGACGTCTTCAGCAAGCCGGAAATGCTGGAGTTTTCCCACTTAAAGTCCAATAAGGGCGATGCGGTCCGCTTCATGAGCGATTTCTATCAGGTTCCCCTGTCCGATACGATAGCCTGTGGCGATGAGGAAAATGACTGTCCCATGATTGAGGCAGCTGGTCTTGGAGTGGCTGTTGCCAACGCTTCCGATGTAGCCAAATCCTCTGCGAATTACATTACGATGCACGACAATAACCATTCGGCTATTGCCGAGGTCATAAATAAATTCGTTTTCTGATTAAAATTGAAAAAAGTCACAATTTCTTCAATTAGACGATTTTTTATGGCTTGGAAAGCCTTGATGTATCAAAAAAATATTATATTAGGGTCATACTTTGAATGTCCCTCGAAAAAAGGAGAATAAATGAACTTTTCCAAGATAGCCCTGCTTTGCGGCCTCAGTGCTGCCATGAGCTTTGCCGGCATTACGATTAACGTGAATACCGGAAATAGCCACAAGAAACATCGTGAGGAACCTCCTCCTCCGCCGCAGAATCTCAATCTGCGTAGCTGCGATGAAAATGTTTGCTGCGATCTTCATGTTGACGGTCAGTCTTCCAAGTATGACCTGCGCTGTAACGGTCCCATCGAACGCGCTTCCGTGAATGTCTCCAATTCTAACGGTTCCTTCAACGAACAGCTGAACGAAGGCCGTGGCAAACTCCGCGGTAGCCTGGACCATACTTCCCGTGGCGATCTTCGTATCAAGGCTAAGCGTAAGCCCCACTACAAGACCCGTCTTTGCGATGACGGCGTCTGCTGCGACCTGGATCAGGATCCGTATAGCTTCAACTACACCTTCACCTGCAACGGCCCCTACGAACGTGCCGACCTCCTGGTTAAGGGAAATGGCCGTAAGGATCACTACTCCATGTCCGACCGTGGCCGTCTGAATGGCGAACTGACCTCTCGCGACAAGGTTGAACTTCGCATCAAGCGTCCTGCTCCTCCTCCTCCCGAAAAGAAGAAGAAGGAAGGTAAGATTGATATCCGTGTCCGTCTTTAATTCCTAAAGATTCGCATGCGTTTGAAAGGTAGCCCGGATGGGCTGCCTTTTTTGTTTGCATTCAAAAAACAAATTATAGGCACCTGAATCAAATTTCTAGATTTGTTGCCATGAAGAAAATGATTCCATTTCTTGAGAGAATGTTCAATCGGAAAAACATTGCGGCATCCATTATCGTAACCTTGGTGGTCCTGGTGGTTGCCTTCCTGATATTCCAGAATTCCTCCGTACCTTTCGCAAGACGCATCGATATCAGCCTGGGCTATTATTCCATCCTGTTAACGTTTATCTTGCTCCTGGTGGGAATTGGGGTGAATATCCCCTTTATCGGTAAGCACGTGAAGGGCTTTTTGCCATCGGGCAAGTCTATTTGCATTCTTGCCGTAATTGCCCTGGTGTTCTCGGTGTTCATGTTCAACAACATCAGTAACACCCATCGAGTGCTTAGTGACGAAACCAGCTGGGAATCCATGGGCCTGCAGATGTACTTTCAGCATACGGGAGGAATCTGTAACGAGGGTGAATGGAACAATGGTTCTCTGAATTGTGTTACAGAGGTGAATAACTTCAAGGGAAAGGCTCTGGGCTTTGTGTACTCCCTTCTGTTCAACTTCATGAGGCCGAATCGTGATTCGGCCCTACTGGTGAACTATCCATTCTATCTCATGAGCCTGTTTTTCTTCTTTGTAGCCCTAGCGCAGTGGTTCAAGTGCAGAAAAACGGTGGCAGTGCCAACTTCTCCCGTGAAGGGGAAGCTTACTTTTGAAAATCAGATTCGGGAAGAGTCTAACGAAGGGGCAGCCCTGGCAGCAGTCGCATTCTTGGGCGGCATGCCCATTTACCTGCTGCAGGCCCGTTCGGCATCGACAGAAGTCCTGTACATTTTCCTTTTAACGGTTCTGATGGCCTGGTATGCCTTTGTCCCTGCGGCCAAGGTTACCTGGAAGCATTTTCTATTGACTGTTCCACTCCTGGGATTCTTTGCCCAGACTCGACAGGAAACTGTATTTGCGTTCATTCCCTTCGCACTGTATTATCATAAGTATTTCCTTGAAAAGTTCTATAGGTTGCCCGCCTTTGTCGCATCCGTGATTTTTGTAAGCTGGCCTTCCGTGAATACCATGGCTGCCTATCGAGGTTATGACTTCCAGGGCGGGGATCATGCCGCACACTCCATAGAGAACTTCATCTTTAATTTCAAGACGAATCTGGAAATCATGCTGAACACGAAGTTGTTCGGTGACGGTCCTATCGAGGCCATGAGCGATCCGAACTTCGGGGGTATTCTCCAGAATCCATTCTACACGACATTTACGGTTATTCTGCTGGCCTCGACAGTCTGGCTTCTGGTCCGTGCCGTTGTCTGGCGAAAGTATCTTCGTGGCCTAGTCCTTGGCTTTACTTTCTGTATCCAGATTTTCGTGATTCTCCTGAATGTGTCGGGAACCTTTACCATTGACATTAACCAGCGTTATGTGTTGGTGGCGCTTCCCCTGTTTGCCCTGATTATGGCACTCGGCCTTTATGATCTCCTGCAGTTTGCCACCAAGATGCGTGTGTGGGCCGCCGGTGCGATTGTGGCTATCATTGCCTGTGGCCTGTCCGTAGGGCTGATGCTGTACCATGGACACAGCTTCCGCAGCAACATGCTCTATTACAAGAATAAGCTTCTGGGTGAAGAGGACTATCTGGATCGCGCCCTGGAAAATTATCCGGAAAACGCCATCTTTATCTACTCCAGACCATGGCAGATGCTGGCTTCCGGTCATAGCTCCTATAGCGAAAGAACCTTTATCGGCTGGAACCTTGAAACCTTTGCCCAGAAGATGAAGACTTCGGGTGGAAACATCTACCTGGTCCGTGGGCAGGATGGCTATGGCGAGGTAAATCGCAAGAGCCGTGTAGTGGGCTTCAAGACTACCGAACAGATGGACGAAATCCTGAAGGACTACAAGTACGAGCGTGTGCTGAAGGAACCTTCCCTTTTTGGCTATCCTCTGGTAATGTATAAGATTATTTCCAAGAAGGGAGTTTCCACCTACCAGCAGAAATTCTTTGTTGGCGAAATGGAAAACAATTCCTTTATGGTGAACAAGGGTTTCCCCGAAGGACTGTCCTGCAACCTGGCCCTGAATGGGGAACTTCAGGAAGATCGCCTGATAACCCAGGAGGTGGATACCCTGACCCTGGATTCTGCAAAGGTTCGTGTCGGCTTGAATCGGGCCGAAATAACCTGCTTGCTGCCGGATGATACTCTCCAGGTTCATAAGGATTTCTTTGTGGACAGCGAGAATGTCCTGCTGCTATCGGCCTTGAAGATGGACGGTTATTCCCAGGACTGGGGAGAACCTCGGGTCAACGAGTCTGTGGAACACCATCGACTGTCCCTGGACGGCATGTCCTTCCGGTATGGATTCGGTTCTCATGCCAATTCTGTAATCCGGTTTACCCTGCCAAGGAAGTACGATGTGCTTCACGGGACAATCGGCCTGGATGATGAAAGTGCCTGCGGCGATGGCGCTAGCTTTATTGTGGTTGGCGACGGCCGTGAACTGTTCCATAGCAAGAGAATGTATTCCCTGCAGCGGCAGAGTATCGATGTTGAACTCGGCGAGACCCGTATCCTCGAACTTCGCCTGGATATGGGTGGTGATAAGGACTGCGACCACGGCGACTGGGCTAATGTCTGGCTGGAGGCTCGTTGAAAATCCTTGTAGCTCCTCTGGATTGGGGACTGGGGCACGCAACCCGCTGTGTGCCCGTCATTCGTGAATTTCTCCGTCAGGGAGCACAGGTTGAAATTGCCGTGGTAAAAGCCAATGCGGCTTTTTTCCGAGGAGTTTTTCCGGAGCTTCGCCAGCGCCTGGCTCCATCTTACAATATAGTGTATCCTAGGCATGGATATAACATGGGCTTGTGGCTCCTGAAAAATGGGGCGCACTTGCGATCGGTCATGGAGTTTGAACATCGTTTTGCCGAGGAAATGGTGGCGCGTCATCATTACGATGTCCTGTTCTCGGATAACCGGTTTGGCTTCTACAGCAAAAAGGCGAAATCCATTTATATGACTCACCAGCGTCGCATTGCGTTTCCGCCGGTGCTTTCTGCGTTTGAACCCCTGGGAATTCTGTGGCATGCATCCGTGATGAAACACTTTGATGAAGTATGGGTGCCGGACCTGCCGGAAGCGCCTGGCTACGCAGGAAATTTGTCCCATGTGGGGCGCAGTCCCCGCCCGTTGAAATTCGTGGGAGTCCTGTCTCGCTTTTCCCGGAAAAGTCTTGATTCTTCTGCAAGTGATTTTTCCGACAGGCAGTTGGCGGAGCGTTCTCCGGATGAAAAATGTTTTCCCCGGTATAAGTATCTGGCGGTAGTTTCTGGAGTGGAACCTGCCCGTAGTCGCTTTGAAAAGAAACTTGCGGAGACCTTCGGTAAGATTCCCGGAAGGCACGCCATTATCCAGGGACGTCCTGCAGCTGGCTTGAAGCATTGGACTGAAGGGAATGTGGATTACTTTACCCATTTGCCCGATGATCGTTTTGCGGCCGCCGTCAACTCTGCAGAATGGGTGGTTTCCCGTGGCGGATACAGTACCGTGATGGACATGGCTGTGCTTGGGGCAAAGTGCGTATTTGTGCCGACACCGGGACAGTACGAACAGGTTGTGTTGGCCCGTGATCTATGTAAGGCTGGATTCGCCCGAAATATTTCAGAGAGCGATCTGACTGCAGAAAACCTTTTGCAGCAGACTGCGTCGGGAAAGGTTGCAATTCCGAATGCTGGGGAAAATGAACTTTTGCGAAAAGCGGTGACGGAATCCTTCCGGAAAAAAGTTTAATGAAATCTTAAAAATTTTCTATAGGTAAAACATGCCACAATTTATTTTAGCATTTCCCATGAATTGCGGTGCTCTGGATAGCATCGTTGTCAACGAAACGGTAACTATTGCTGCTGACACGAAGTCGGTGATTATTCCCGGCTGTAGCGTTATGTTCAACGTGGTCCGCAAGGAAGCGGTTCCTGGTCTGGTGGATATCTTCAAGGAACATCAGGACATTTCTGCAGAAGCGGCTGCCGCTATTGAACAGCACAAGTCCCTGCTTTTCCTTTTGGGAGAAGTTAAGTCCATTGAAGAAGTTTCACAGGTAAATATGGCTGTCCTTAAGATTTTCACTGCAGGTGCCCAGGGCGTATATATGCAGCAGTCCGGCGCAGCCTGGAGTGTAGAAGGTTTCCGCGATGAAGTGGGGGATGGCGAATATCCTATGGACCCGTGGATTAATCTCGTGGAAAATGAAGGCATTCTCTATACCTTGGGAATGGCCTGCTTTGCCTTGCCTGATTTGAGCATCTCTACAACAATTGAAGATCCTGAGGAGGCTTTGCTTTTAGCTGCGGACACCATCTATGGTGATGGAATTCCTGCAAAGTCTGGAAGCGAAGTGGACTGGGGCGATGACGAAGTCTATGTTCTTCGTCAGGAAACAAAGATTCCGTTCCCCAAGGATTCTCCTGAGTTTAACAAGGGTGGAATCCTTCGTCTGAACAAGAAGAAATAGGCAGAAGGATTCTTTCTGCGAATCCTTCGTCATCCTGAGCGACGAAGTCGCGAAGGATCCAGACCTAACGTTCTATTTGCTTTATGCAACCTGGCTTTAGTTCGCCTAGTTTGAATTCGTCAATCTGAATGCGGACCAGTCGCAGAACTTCATAGCCCAGGTGGGCGAGCATTCTGCGAATCTCACGGTTCTTGCCTTCGTCCAGAACGATTTCTAGCCAGCAGTTTTTTTCGCCCTCGCTGTGTATTTTTGCATAGACGGCGTGCATAAATTCATCGGGTTCCCCAAAGACTCTTGGAGGTACGGTAAATCCGGCCTCCATTTTTTTTAGATCATCTTCCGAAGGCTTTCCGTTTGCCTGGACCCGGTAGATTTTAAGATGTTTCCGTCCAGCGGAGTCTTTGTTTGCAGCAGATCTGTTCCGCGTAGGTTCCATAATGCTGTTGGCCCATTCCGTATCGTTGGTAAAAAGCAGCAAGCCTTCGCTGGCGGCGTCCAGACGACCTACCGGAGAAATGTGGGGCACGCTCTTTCCCGGAAACATCTTGCCGTATTGATCTGCAAAAACTTCCATGACGGTTTTGCGCCCCTTTTCGTCACTGGCGGTTGATACCACTCCACGGGGCTTGTTCATCATAAAGTATACCTTTGGGTTTGTCTCTACCTTCTGTCCGTTGACGGTAATTTCGTCTGTTTCCCGGGCGGGTGCGTCGGGGTCTCTTGTCAGGCGCCCATTGAGTTTTACGCATCCTTCGCGAACAAGAGCCTCGGCCTTGCTACGGCTGCAGAAGCCCCGCTTGGAAATAACGCGGGCTACGCCGTGGGCGCCCTGGGATTTTCCAGGTATATTCGTTTTACTGCTCTTGAAATGCATGGGACAGGCTCTGGTATAATTTCTGATTAAGGTCGTTGTTCAGGGAGTCTGCATCTCCCGAGTCGGAGAAATCGCAGTCTTTTGCCCGCTCCCCGCAAATGTCCACTCCAAGAATTTTGTGGTTTTTGAAAAGTGCGAGCAGGGTTTCTTCCAGCTGAGTATAGGTAAGGCTTCCCTGGTCCCAGTTGGTGGCGGCGTCTGCCGTACAGAGGGCATCCTTGTCGATGCTTATGTAGAGATCGCTTGTTGAAAAACATGCAGTTTTAGCAAGAGCCTTGGCTGCAACAGGGAATTCGTCTTGTAAAATTTGTGCTTCTGTAATGAAAGATACTCGGTCCTGGTATTTTTCAAATTCTGCGGAGGGGTCCTGCTTCAAATCTTCAATCAGCTGGTCTTTTACGCCAATGAGCAATACATTTTGGATAAATTCATTTTGGTCCAGAACCTCCTTCACCCAGCCGCCGCAACTGAGAATCCCCTGGAAGCGTGGGGGCTGCATGTCGGGATGATGGTCAAAAATAACGAGACAAAATGGCTTTCGGATTCTGTCCGTCCATAACTTGCTCATGTAGTGATAATTGCCGTTGTCAAAAAAATGAATTCCAGGAAACTCGCTGGATAATTTATTTAACATTTTGTTGATTTCGGCTTGAGCCTCATCGTCGCAGTAACAATCGGTTCCGTTAATTTGCGTGCAATCTAACCAAAATACATCACTTTTTTCCTTTAATTTTTGCATAAAGGATTGTTCTTTGTAAACAGATGTAAAATCCTGAACCGCAATGTTAAAAAACATATCCGAAAAATAAAAAAATATTTTTTTTGCGGAGCTCAAGAAGGATCGTATCACAGCATTTCTTGCGGCAATAACAGTTCTAACGGTATCCTTTTTAAATCCGAAATTCTTCCAGAACGATTTCTTCTTGCTTAGTATTCTTGGTGAGGAGATAGAAAATGGGAGTGTCGCAGGCGGCAAGCAACATCTTGAATACATACTGGCCAACCATCATGGAGGCGAGAACCGGGCGCATTTCTGCCTGGAAAAGCCAACCGAATCCGATGCCGAAGGCGATTCCAATAAAGACGACGGTGTCAAGGATTTGGCTGGTCATGGTGGAGGCGTTATTCCAGATCCAGCGGTGTTTGGTGTCGCCATGCTTTGCGATATAGCGACTGCGAATTTTGTGGAATACCCAGATGTCCCATTTTTGGGCGATGAGGTAGCCTGCGAGACTTGCTACAACAAAAACCCAATTTTGTCCTAGGAGTTTTTCGTAGGTTTGCTGCATGCTGGCATCTGCTGCGGGCAGGTGCTGGGTAAGCAAAATCAGGAGTGTTGCAAAAACCTGACCGATGAGTCCAAAAATCACGGCTCTGTTGGCTTCCTTCTTGCCCCAGATTTCTCCGATGACATCGGTGGCGAGGAAGGTGAATGCGTAGCAAACTCCCGCTCCGGGCAATGTGATGGGATTGTCAAAAAGGCTGAAGCCTGTGTACATCAGTTTTGCTGTGACAACATTGGAAATCACAAGCCCCACGGTAAAGATGATGTTCAGAAAAATCAGATTGTCTGTGGTCTTTTTCATAGGGCCGGGTCCTCCGCGTTGTTTGCGGCGAAAGCGCGGGCGCGGTCAATGCAGGTGCCGCAAGTGCCGCAGGGCTTTTCGCCACCTTCGTAACAACTCCAAGTCAGTTCGAAGGGGACCTTCAGTTCTAGACCTTTCTTGACGACTTCTGCTTTTGAAAGTCCTGCGAAGGGCGCCGTTACGCGGACTTGCTCGTAGGTGCCGATGGAGATTGCCTTGCTGATGGTGCTTACGAAGGCTTCGCTGCAGTCTGCGTAAGCGTTGCCGGCTGCGTCATCCCCGTGGGCGCCCAGATAAATTTCTACATCGTCGTTTTCAAAAATGCTTTGGGCGAGGCTTGCGCAGACACTGAGCATGAGACCATTGCGGAAGGGAACGTAGGTGGAAACTTTACCCTTGGCGGCGGCAGTTTGTGCGGCTTCGGGATTGGCTTGTGCTATGTTTTCTGCTGCGGCCTTGTTGTCTGCGATTTGCTGCTCGTAGCTCTTGTGTTCGATTGCTTGCGAGGATTGAGAAAGCAGGGAACAGTTGGAAAACTGCAGCACGCTGGACAAGTCGAATTCGTAATGTTTTAGGTTGTAGAAGTCGGCCACCTTGCGGGCGCATTCCAGTTCCTTGTTGTGCTTCTGACCGTAAAAGATGGAGGTGGTGGCTACGTTTTCTGCACCGAACTTAGCCACAGCCATGGCGACGCAGACAGTGGAATCCACACCGCCCGAAGAAAGGACGATTGCTTTTTTCATAGAATAGTGGTTAGTGGTTGGTGATTAGTGGTTAGAATTACAGAAAATGGACTTCTCCTGCCACTTCTGCTTACTAATCACTAAGCACTGCTTACTTATTTCCAGGAGTTTCTGCGGTCGATGCTTGCGAACAAGCGGTCGGTGGCCTTCTGTTCGTACACGGTACCCGGCTTGCCGTAGTTGGCGAAGGGGTAGATGGAAATGCCACCGCGGGGGGTGAAGATGCCTTCCACTTCGATGTACTTGGGATCCAGAAGCTTTACCAAATCCTTCATGATGATGTTGGCGCAGTCTTCGTGGAAGTCGCCGTGATTGCGGAAGCTGAACAGGTAAAGCTTCAGGGACTTGGATTCCACAATGTACAGGTCCGGTACATAGTTGATGCGGATTTCTGCAAAGTCCGGCTGACCGGTCTTGGGGCAGAGAGATGTAAATTCCGGGCAGTTCAGCATGACCATGTAGTCATTGTCTGGGTGCTTGTTGGGGAATCGTTCTAGAATGTCGGGATCGTAATCGTACTTGTACTTGGTATTCTGATTGCCAAGCAGGGTGACGCCTTCAAGTTCTGCGTCGGTGCGGCCGGAATTATTTTCGGTCATTTTTGCTCCTAGTTTTGTTTTGAGACAGGCGGAATTTCGAACTGTCTAAATTCTTGCGTGACTGTAATTTAGAAAAAAGGGACTGTTATGTCATTCCCGCGAAAGCGGGAATCTAGCATTTTAAAGGGATTTTACGAAACTCTTAACTCTAGTTACTTAAATCGTTTGCAAAAACTGCAGCTTTGGCAGAAGGGGTGGCGCAGTTCGTGATTGGCGAAGCCTTCGCGAATCTCGGTGGCCATGGGGGAGGAAAGAATTTCTGCCAGGGAATTTTCTTGAATATGTCCCAAGGTAATCTGCCCGCTATGATCCAGGCAGCAGGCAACTACGCGACCGTCGTGAAGAATGGCGCAGTGGGTGTCTAAGGCGCGGCAAGTCCCCTTGGGGTAAGTTGGCCGAGCGGAACCGAGGTTATTTAAGGACGGTGAGTCCGTTGAGGTTGCATCGCTTGTTGAACCATCCGGCCACTCAAAGCGGGAATCCTGATGGATGTAGATGCGGCCTTCCACTAAGAAGCTTTTGTGTCGGCTACAGAAATGCTCCAAGGTGATGGGGACGCGGTTCTCGCCAACAACATGGTTCTGATTCGCGACGCTGTTCTCGCCTGAGGCGTTAATACGGCCGAAGACCTTGTTCACCTGCTCCAGCATGTAGTTGTTCCATGCATCGGAACTTTCATCCCCAACATTCCACAAACGCAAATTGATGTACAAGTCGGGGCGCGACCCTGCAGCCATGCGGCAAAAATCCAGAACGTTCTGCAGGTTTTCTGCGGCTTCGTCAAAGGGCAATTCCGCATAGGCGTGGGTGGAAAAATTCACCTGGCGAACAGCGGGGGAGGCAAGAATTGCCTTACCGCTGCGGGCGATGGTGGTGCCGTTGGTGGTCAAGTTCAACTGAAGCAATTTTCCGTCGGATCGTGCTGCGGAAACTTGCTCCAGCTTTTTGAGAAACAGCCCGAATCCGGGATGAAGCGTGGGTTCACCTAGAACATGAAAATACACTTGGTCTGCGACAGCGGCTGCTTCCTTGAGACACCGCTCGAAAATATCTGACGGCAAAAAGATGCGTTGTGCAGAACTTGCCGAATGGTCCGGACCCTTTTCTTGCGATTCTGCCCAGCGCTTTCCACTAGGGCAGAAACTGCAATGCAAATTGCACACATCCGTGATTTCAATGTAAACGCCGTTCATTTCGTGCAGTCTTTTTTGCTGTCTTATGCCAGTCTTTTTCCCTTGTCATTCTCGCGAAAGCGAGAATCTAGCAGACTTTTGTAAGGACATTCACTAGAACTTCAGTTTCAATTTTTTCTGGTTGTAAATGGACTGATTGCCGTTGCAGACATAAGCTGCGACGCACACGATAAAGAATGCGGGAAGGCTTCCAAAACCGAATACTTCGCAGCCAATCAAGATCGGTGCCCACAAGGTGTTGGTAGCGCTTCCGAATACAGCTGCATAACCCAATGCTGCAGCCAGCGGGAAGGGGAGACCGAAACTTGCTGCGGTAACGGCGCCCAAGGTGGCGCCAATGCTAAACAGCGGGGTCACCTCTCCACCCTGGAATCCAGCTGCCAGAGTGAGTATGGTGAGTACTACTTTTAAAATCCAGTCGTAGTTATGAATGTCTGCAGCAACTCCATCTGCACCGACAAAACTCAGGTCAATGAGATTGGTTCCCAGACCGGAATAGCGGCCCTGCCAAAGCAATAAGAACAGTGCGGAAAGCACGACTCCCATAATAACAATGCGTTTCAGTCCGTTGGGGAATTTCTTTGCCATCAGGTTTTTAGCAAGGCTCAAAAGCTTAGCGAAACCGCCACCTACAACACCGAATAGAACGCCAATCAAGGCAAGCTTAATAATGAAATTTACGTCCAGAGCGCCGTTGTTCATAAAGAGTCCTGCAACATCTGCGCCACCGTTAGCTCCCAGCAGGCCGTTTAAGTCAACGCTAAATTTTTCAAGACCCAGCATGCTCGAAACCTTGCTGGCGGTAAAGGCCGCCACAATGGCCGGAAGAAGGGCCATCAAGTCCATGTGCCCCACAATTAGAACCTCCAAGGCGAAGGCGGTTGCTGCCATGGGTACCTGGAAAAGTCCGCCAAAGCCTGCCGCCATACCTGCCACCAGCATAATATGACCTGCATTTTCAAAAGGAAATTTCTTGCTGATGTTATGACCGAGGGTGGCTCCAATCTGTACGGCCACGCCTTCACGACCGGCACTCCCGCCAAACAGGTGGGTGAGCCAGGTGCCAACAGCCACCATGGGGATCAAGCGTAGAGAAATGTTATTTTCCTTGCCTTGTCCTACCGCGAATACAACGCCCATGCCGCGTTCTGCACCCTTGCCCCATTTCTTATAACCCAGGAAAATGGCTGCACCTGCAATGGCCAGCGCTGGAATGAAGTAAAGAGGGTGAGTGTCACGCAGACCGCCAACTGTTAGCAGAACCTGTCCAAAGAATGCCATCAGGGCTCCCACTGCCGCACCTAGGAAAAGCGCTGCAATCGTGAGGACTGGAATAGCGAACCATTTCTTGCAAAAACAGGTCACTCGGGCTTTCACCTGTTCCTTTGCCATCTTCATCATCTGCTCCTTCATTTCGGGAGCCATGTTGGCGAATTGTTCCTTGAACTGATTATATTTTCCGAAGTCGTTGAAATTCATTGGATTACTCGTTTTTATTTTTCAGTCGTAAATTTAGAAATTTATCTTTAGCTACAAATGTACCAGAGCTTAAATAAACAGACCGTCGAAAAATTTGTCAATAGCCACGCCGAGTCATTGCACGATGCCGTGGTTTCCGCTGTAGCGAACTTTCTTCCGCAGATTTCCAATTATCGCGAAGAAGAGAAAACCTTCAGTTTCCGGATTATCCTGGGAGCAGGTGAACTGCCTTCGATTAAGGGCCGTCCTCATTTTTTGAAAACACTGCCTTTAGAAAACTTGGCCGCCTCCGCTGTAACAAAGGCAATTAAAAGCCTTACGGTTTTCTGCTGCAATGGTGCTGACATTTTGATCAACCAGACCGAAGATTCCGTTACTTTTGGCGTGGTCTATTTGCGAAAAATGAAAAATTTGATATTCAGATTGCATAGACTTTTGGGTTCCATGGTATTTCTGTGCGCAACGTTTGCTTTTGCGGATGCTCCTAAAGAAAGCTTTATGGGGGATAAGGAAAATCTTCCGGCAATAATTCTTGTTGGCGGTGGCTATTCCACAAGCGGACGAAGTGAAATCAATGGCTTGACGATCTCTGGATTCTCTCCGTTTGAAACGAATCGCATTTCCTTTGAATATGCACCCCAACTTGATTTTAAATCTGATTCTCGCGTGTCTTTTGGGAGCTTATCAGCACTAGTTATTTTTGGCTTGGGTTTGAATGCGGTGAATGTTAGTGATTCAAATTCCGTGTTTGGAAAAATTTGTGTAGGTGGATTGTGGCTTTCTTCCGGTTCTACACTTTTCAATCTGTTCGGAAATAATGTCCTAGGTTTGTCTATTATGGAATCCCATGCTTTTGAATGGTGGTTTTATAAAGATAACGATAAGAATGTCCATTTTGGAGAAGTTGGCTATACCGAGGAACTTGGGATAAGGGCGAATTTGGGGCTTGTCTATATTGGCGGGGGAGCGCAATTCGAAGTGACAAATCGGGCTGCTAAACAGGGCTTTTTTATAAAGGTAAATCTGCTTACGATTTTCTTTGAACGTGCTCCGCAGAATGTTGAAGGAGACTGATTCTAGGAATCAGTCTCGTTAGAGTCAAATTCAGCCGGCTCAAACAAATGGTAAGATGAAGAAAACTCCCCTTCTTACTCCCTGATAACGGACATTACGATTTTTTTAATGTGTATATCCAATTATCGAATATACGCATTTTTGGCTATGTTCCTAATCGATACCTTGATGATTTGCTATGTGGGAAACTCCTATGGTTATTCAAAGGAAGCGGTGACTGGCATCAAGAAAATCTTCAAGAAGTTAAGTCTGGAAATTTGGACAACATTCTTCTCTCGTGAAAACTTCTTAGAAGAAAAGGTGGTGGAGTCCTTGTCTAATGCGGAGTCCTGGCAGCGTTGGGATGCTTTCAAGCTAGACCTGGAAAAGGCGCATCCTGAATTGAAAAGATTTGAATCTTTGCAGAACATCAATGCAAAGGATTTCTATTACATGAACAAGGCCTTCCGCCTGTTAAAAGACGAGGGTTAGGGAAAGTTCAACGCAAAGAAAAAGTCCAAGGTGATGTCCTTGGGCTTCTTTGATTCTATCGGTCGTTTCACTCCCTCCAGAATGACGTCTTCCTGGAACCCCAAAGGGGTGATAGGATCCTTTGTTGAAATTTGAATTATTGGCCGCTCAATTACAGACCAGAAAGTTCGCGGGCCTTGGCTTCCACGCCTGCGGTGTCCTTCGGGTCCTTCAGCATGATGTTCACGAATACGGAACCTGCCACCACTGCATGCACGTGCTTGCAGAGAACCTTGGACTGTTCGCCGGTACGAATACCGAAACCGCCAAGAACCTTGGCGCCGCCCTTGCCCACGGTGTCCAGGAAGTCGAGAGTTGCCTGGTCGATGACCGTCTGGGAACCGGTAGTACCTGCGCGCAGTGCTGCGTAGATGTACTTGAATCCCTTGGAGGCCATTTCTTCGAGACGCTTCTGGGTCATGCTGGGAGCTGCCACCGGAATGTTTTCGAGACCGTACTTTGCGCAAGCGGCGGTAAGGCCTTCGTCGTTATCGAAGGGAAGGTCCGGAATGATGCAA
>JAKSIH010000028.1 GCA_024398935.1 Fibrobacter sp.
CCCGCAGCAATCAACTCTCTAAAAATATCAAACGCGCTTTCGAAAGTCAAGGGGTGCGTGTTCCCCGGATTTTTTTTGCAATCTATGGTTGACACGAGTGGCAACTTGACCAAAGGAAGGACGCCTTGCCCGTAAGCGATGTTTTGAACTATATTGTCATCAAGTTGCCGAAGGTCTTGAGAAGGGTAAAGACGAGGCTCGGACCGAGGCGGTCATCAAGGCTTTAAAGCGAGGCAAGCTCACCCTGGATGAAATCGCAGAAGACAACGATGTTTCAATTGATCGGGTGCGAGAAATTCAGAGGAACTTGCAGGGATAGTAAAGGATTTTACAAACAAAGTAAAACTCATGTAAAACGCCATCCGCATCAAATTGCGGATGGTGATTATCTAAAAAAGAATTTGGAGGAATTGGCTTTCGCCATGCCTAATTCGAGGGCGCTAAAGCGCCTACGCTCAGGTTCGGTTATGCAGACAAACGAGTTTGTCTGCGCAACGCTCACCATCGCTTTAGTCCCTGAGGCAACGCACAGAGTATGCGTAGTCCTCGTTGCCCCAAGCGTAGGCCACTCTGTCGTCGTAGTAGTAGAAGCCCCAACCGTACGCGTCGTTACTATCGTCCTCAGTAGAACTCCAGAAGTACGCGTCGTCGCCCTCGTCGTAGAAATCGCCAGCGTAGCCGCGGTAGCCCGCCGGCAGAACAGCGAAGCCAAAGGAATTTGTACCATTGCCACTGCTCCAGCCACTGGAAGATTTCAGTACCGAACCAGCGGTGCCGGTTCCACCCACATTTTTAAAGAGGGTGCGCCATTCCGCGTCGCTAGGCAAATGCCAACCTGCGGGGCAAACGCCCTGGGTACCTTCGTTGCTATTGTTGCAATAAGTTCTATAACCGCAACCGGCCTTGTCCATGGCGACTTCCCAGGTGTACAGGCGACCGTAAATGGCGCAGTTTGCAGCGCTATTGTCGTAGCAGCCCTGCCATGCATAGCTTCCCATGCCAGACACATCACCCGGATCGTAGTTCAGGTTCTCCGCCATCCAGGTCTGGGCGCCAATCTTAACGGTCTTGTAGGTTTGACCGTCACGGGAATCGGTCATGGTCCCTTCGACAAGCTCAGGGTCCTTGATGCTGGAAGAAGAGGAGCTCGATGGCTTCGCCTGCGAGCTGGACGAGGAGGCTTCGCTCCCCTCGTCGGAGTCCCGGAGACAACGCACAGAGAAGCCGCCATTCTTACCGTCGCTGCTCCTGCGCACGGCGTCGAGATCGTAGTAGAAGTACCAGCAGTACGCGCCGTAACTATTGAGCTCTGTAGAAGACCAAAAGTGCGCGCGGCTGCCCTCGCCGTAGAAATTGCCATAGTAGTCGCGGTAGCCCGCCGGCAAAACAGCGAAGCCAAAGGAATCGGTACCGTTGCCATTATCATACCAACCGCTAGTAGATTTCAGTTTCGAACCGGCAGTATCGATTCCACCTACAGCGTCCCACAGAATATTCCATTCTTCATCGCTGGGCAGGTGCCAACCAGTGGGACAAGCACCCATTGCAGCTGACCATTCGTATAAACGGCCATACTTGCTACAATTACCTGCATTATCCTCATAACAATAGCTAGAGCTAGTCTTGTAGTTCAAGTTTTCTGCCATCCAGGTCTGAGTACCAATGGTGACGGTTTTGTACACCTGACCGTCGCGGGAGTCGGTCATGGATCCTATCGCGAGGCTCCAGGATGACGACGAGGAGACATCGAGGCTCCAGGATGACGATGAAGAGGAAGAGCTCGATGGCTGTGCCTGCGAGCTTGACGAGGCGGTAAGATTGTCATCGGCAGCAACCGCGTCCGACCCGGAACAGCCAAAGATGAAGATGGTAATTGCAGCCAATGCAATAAACTTCTTGAACATTGTGTCCCCATGTTTTCAATACATGATTTTCATTTTCAAAAATAAGCATTTTTCAAAAAAAAACATTTAAAAGGCTACACGCCTAAATCATATTCACAAACGCAAAAAGCCCCCGGCAATTTCGCCAGGAGCCTTTTACCTAAAAGCACCGAAGGTACGGCCTCATGTCGAGAGGTTAAATCCGAGAACAAGAAGGCCCCCCGTCTGTGACAGGGTCCTTCTTAAATTCTCTTGAACGAGGGCGCTCCCATCCCGAGTAAAACTCGGCTGACCGGAGGTTCTCTTTCTGATGAACGAGCCTAGTTTTTAAATAAAGGCTTCGATACCTTCGCGGCACTTTTCCCACTGCTTGTTCTTCTTGCACAGAAGGTCAAGCATCTTTTCGTAGGTAGCAGTGTTGGCGAAGCCCTTCCACAAGCGACGTTCCACAGATTCACCGCTATCCTTGTCGATGGTGGTGATGGTGTCGTAGTAGTTGGAGTTATCCTTGAATTCGCTGATGAGGATGCCCTTCAGGTCGTCGGTATAGATTCTGGAGGCATACTTCAAGATGGAGTCGTTGAAGTTCAGTTCGTTTTCCACCAGCCAGTCGAAATCCTGGATCGGATCGCCATAGATGAGCCAGTGCTTGAGGGCGAGGGCCACCACCAGGTCCTTCACGGCGCTGCGGAAGATGAACTTGTCTTCGAGACGGCCGTTCCAGGTGATGCGGGTCAGCGGATTATCGTCGTTAGCTTCGATGGACACGCCCTTACCCGGGGTCACCTTACGGATCTTGATGGGAAGGCGAGAAAGGAGCTGCCAGGCCTTGGTAAAGGCGATGGTCTTGCGGACGAAATCGCGTTCCTTTTCGGGAGCCACGCGGACGAAGGCGCCGAAGCAACGCTGGTAAAGGGTTTCCTTGTCAAAGATGCAGTCAGAGGAACGGCATTCGGAAAGCTTGCCATCCATCATGAACAGGGTCTTTGCAAGTTCGGGACGCATACGGACTTCCAGCTTACGGGTACGAGCCTTCAGGCGGACGCCATCCTTATAGACATAGGTGAAGCCTTCTTCCTGGTAACGCTGCCAGATGAAGAACTGCAGGTCGTCGGCGGCGCGCAGGTGGTAGCTGAACACCGGGTTCTGGCGGTTGTTGGCCATGGTCACCTGGTTCAGGAAGCTGTCTGCACCGGGGTACGGCACCACGACCTTCACGAGAACATAGGGATTCACCGGCTTCTTGCTCTTCTTGGCGTACTGTTCGTAAGTGAACAGGGACTGAGCACCGTTAATGATCTTCGGGCGGTCAATGTACAGCACCTTCTTGCCGTCGCGATCCTTGAGACGAAGGTCATCGCCGGTAAGAGTCATACCGTTGTGCAGGAACGGGAAGTCAGCAGTATTCACATTCTGGTCGTCGTTACGTTCCATGGTCTGGAAGGCATCGATAAGGGCTGCGTTGGTATGAGTGAGGTTACCGAGGTAAGTACGGATGTTGGAGCTGACGATTGCCATGTTGTGCTTGGTCTTCAGGCGCTTGCCCAGAGCAACATGGTAGTCAAAAATGGTACGGATGGGGCAGAAGCCCAGGAACAGTTCACCGTGATCGCTGGTAAGGTGCAGCGGTTCAGATTCCATGACAATTTCAAGCTTGTCGTCTGCGGAACGGAAGTCGCGGGTCAGGTCGTCGTGTTCGGCAACGATTTCCAGCTTTGCCTTCACGTCAATCTTCCACAAGTTCAGCTTGCGGCGCATATCCTTGAGGGTGCGTTCCAGTTCGGAGTCGGTGATGTCGCGGCTTGCGCGGGTACGGAGCACGGTAATTTCCAGCGTTTCCATGTAGGGGCGGCTGGCCGGTGCGTCTTCATCCTCTTCTTCTGCATCTTCGGAAATCTTGTTTACCGCCCAGGGGTCAGCCTCTTCGCGGAGGGACATGAAGAACGGATTGGTGGGGTCGCTGGTACGGAAAACGGCGATCTGCAACTGCTTCAGGTCGGCATTCAGGTGTGCGACAACCTTTTCGAGGGGAGTATCTTCATCCAGGAAGATGAAGAATTCCATAAAGCCCTGGGAGTACTGGAATCCATGGAAGCAACCGTTTTCGTCCAGGTTTAGATGCCGGAGTGCCTTAATTCGATCGGTGGGATCGTTGGGGTTGAGACTCAAAAGGCTAGCCACAAATGCTAGACGGCGTTCCTGCGATTTGGTTAATTCCATTTTTTCCTCAGATTCGATACGGCAAAAATCGGGTGTACACGGTACACCTTTTTCCTACCCTTTTTATTTATGCCCTAAAAATAGTTTCAATTTGCCCGTTTAGACCATACAAAGTCAAAATTTTTCACCTTTTTTTCAAAAAAAAGACATTTTATTAAACGTTTGAGCACCTATTTACTCTATGTTTTTACACTTTTCTGCGCTCTCGCTCCCGAGCATTCTAAGTCACATCGCACCCATTTTTACATTTTTTATGGTCCGCCTGCGCCTTTTTTGCTTAAAAATGCTATGATTTATTCCATAGGAGATTTATTATGAATTTGCTAGATGTCATTGCTAAAGCCAAAGCCGAAAAGGCAAAAGTGCTGGACCTGTCCCAGCAGGGAATCCGTATCCTCCCGAACGAACTTTTTGAGCTGACCGACTTGGAAGAACTGAACCTCGACCGCAACATGCTGGTGGAGATTCCCGACGATATCGGCAACCTCAAGAACCTGAAGAAGCTTTCCATCAGCGAAAACGACCTGATGGAACTGCCGGAAACCATCGGCGAACTGACCAAGCTGGAACACCTGTACCTGGGTTACAACAGCCTGTCCGAACTGCCGGATTCCGTAGGCAACCTGAAAAATCTCCAGCAGGTGAACATCGCTAAAAACCAGCTTCTGGATTTGACCAACGAGGTGGGCAAGTGGACCAAGGTCACAAAGCTCAGCCTCCACGACAACATGCTGGCAGAAATTCCTGCCACCCTGGGCAAGCTCACCAAGCTCAAGAAGCTTTACCTGGACAACAACGACCTTACCAGCATCCCCGCCGCCCTCGGCAAGATGGAAGCCCTGGAAATCCTCATGATTTCCGGCAACAGCCTGGGAGCCATCCCCTCCGAATTCGGCAACCTGAAAAAGCTGAAGGAACTGGTGCTGGACGCAAATCAGCTGGCCACCCTCCCCGAGAGTCTGGCCGAATGCGACAGCCTGGAAACCATTTCCGTTATCGAGAACCCGCTGGAAGAAGGCATTCCCCGCATACTCCAGGACAAGAAGGGACTCCACATAGACCAGTAAGGCGACATGGGCAGAAACCAGCGTTCAGAAAACCTATCTCGAAAGGCCGATGGGAAAAGACTTCCATCGGCTTTTTGCTGTTTCGCGTTCGCGCTACTGTTTTTTTCCGGCTGTAGCGATTTCCTGCACCCCGTGGACACGGTTCCCGCCCCTACGGAATACGAGTTCAACTACTGGCTTCTGCAGAAGACCTATCTCTTCGAGGATGAATTGGACCTGCTGGACCCGGACGGCGATTCCGTGCAGACCCTGTACAGCGCCCTAAGCGACCCGTTTACACGATATGTCCAGCCATCCAAGAGCGAGTCGGCCTCCATTTCCCTGAACACGAGCATCGTGCAGGGGGACGTGGGAATGGAATATTACCTGAACAATTCAGACCACCCGCTATCCATCTACCGGGTCTATCCCAAGAGCCCTGCCGGCGAAGCGGGAGTTCCCCGCTATGGAATCATTATCGAAGCAAACGGCATTGACCTCGTGGGGGCAAGCGCCTTCAATGTTTACGATTCCATTCTGAACTACTCGAAGAAAATTGAACTGACGGTTGCGTACCAGGAAGATACCACCCGGTACGAACTGACCAAGGAAGATGTTTACGCGCCAACCGTCTTTCTAGATACTTTATACGAAACCGAATTTATTTCCATAACGGAATTCAAGCAGACCACGGCGGACAAATCACTCGGTACCTATGGCGAGCTGAAGGAACTGCTCCAGGATCTTTCCTCAAGAAAGGAGCCCCGCGTCATCGACCTGAGAGGTAACCCCGGCGGACATGTCAGCCAGTGCATCTCCATGGCGGACCTCTTTGTAAAAAGCGGAAACCTTTCCACAAGAAGCTGGCGATCCCTGGAATCGGACGGCAGTAGCGTAAAAAAGACTGCAACCGTCACGGCGACCCCCGGAGACCCCGGCGAAGACTTCCCCATCGTCCTACTCGTAAACAAGAATAGCGCAAGCTGTGCCGAAATCTTTACGGCGGCAGTTGCCGAGGCGGCAAACGCCCCCGTGGTGGGTACAGCGACCTACGGCAAGGGCATCGGGCAGAGCACCTGGAAAACACCTGCGGGAGGGCTCTCCATCATTACCAACCTGGAGTTCCTTACGCCCAACGGCAATTCCTATCACAAGAAAGGAATCCGGCCCGACATTTCCTGCGATTCCATTCCGGGAGCGAAATGCGCGGTTGAAGCCCTGCAGAAGAAGGTCGGAAAGAAGTCCATCTCCCGCTCAATTGGCGGAGACACCGAGGTCAAGGTCCTTACGAGGCGCAAGGAAACTGAAGGCGGAGCAATTCTTCCACAGCTCTAATTTTTTGCTACAGGTTTTCAATCCTGCGCAGGGATTACTTATATTGCTTTCGGTAAAATCAAGGAAAAGGAGGATTCATGATTTCTTCAGGATGGATAAAAGGATTTTTTGCAGGCTCGCTTCTGGCCACCTGTCTTGTCGGGTGTAGTTCAGACGACGACAGCGGCACCATCGTCATTCCGCCCCCGACTAGGGACGACGCATCGACCGTCCCGATGGAACTGCAGTACAATTATGAACTTCTGGCTTATCTCTACTTCTACGCACACCTGAATAAAGAAATCAGCGAGAACGTGGAAGATTACTACAGGGCGCCCATCCAGGAAGATTACGGTTACAGCATGTGTACCATCGACTATACCGACGTGTGCTACATGTACAGCAGGATGAGCGATCCCTTTACCCGCTATTACGATCCTTACTACGCCCCCTACATTTTAGACATGCTGGAACAGTCCGATCAGGAAGTGGGCATCGGTGCCGAATACGAATTTGTCGAGAAATCCAACACGCTCGTGATTACGGAAGTCTACAGCAAGTCCCCGGCCGACAAGGCTGGCCTCGCAGAAGGCGATACCGTCATAAGCATCCGCGGCGCCTCCCCCACCAACGAGGATGCGGCACAGGCCCTACTCAGCGGAAAGGACGGGGACGAAATCGCCCTAGGCATCAAGCGCGGCGAGGACACCTCCACAGTCAAGATCCCGCTGGCAACCTATGCCACCCCAACGGTAAAGCTCCGCTACCAGGATTCCATTCCCGTCATCCGGATTACGGAATTCACGCCACAGACCGTAAGCGACAGCGGTACCTACGGTGAATTTGTCCAGGCTTTAAGAAAAACCGAGGGGGCGAAGTCCACCATCATCGACCTGCGGGGAAACCCCGGCGGCGACGTGGACCAGTGTAACGCCATTTCCGCAGAACTGCTCAGCAAGGGCGACACCATCATCATCGACGTGGAGACCAACGTGGACTCCATCCTGGAAAAGGGGCAGTGGACCTATTTCCAGATTTTCGATACCGTCGCCTACACAGTTACCGTAGACGGTTCCGGAAGGGACCGTTACTATGTATTCCTTGCCGACTCCATGTCCGCAAGCTGCGCCGAGGTCATGCTGTCCTCCATTTCCGTCAACAAGAAATCCCCCATCGTGGGCCTCACCTCCTACGGAAAAGGTATCGGTCAGCGTGTACTCGTGACCATCCAGAACGGTCTTTCGCTCATTACCGGATTGCAGTCCATCGACCGCGAGGGAAATGTCTACCATAAGGTGGGCATCGTCCCGGACTTCGAAAGCGGCGACCCGGAGGAACAGATGGCAAAGGCCGTAGAATGGGCCAAGGACGGTTCCATGATCAGGACGGCCGGGTACGGGACAACCTCCACGGGACACTTCGCCAAGGCAAGGGCGATGGACAAGCAGGAAGCCGGGCTTCCGAAAAATCGTCAGGAACTCCTGAGGCAACTGGGCGGAAAAATTTCTTTCCCGAAGCACTGAGGAACACCGCCAGAAAAAAATTACAAAGCCAATGAAAAAAGTCCGACAGAGTCGGGCTTTTCCTTTTTATGAAATTCTTTTTCCGCGATGTAGGAAAATCAGAGCTTGATCATGCGGACCATCACTTCCGTGGAATCGTTCGCCTTTACGGCAGGGGCTGCAAGGGTCTTTTCGATCTGGCTGCGGGCCACGGCAACCTGCTGCTTCAGGCGGGCAAGGCGTTCACCCGTCAGCTTCGGGGCCGCAATCATGGTCTTGCTTGCAGGGTTAATCCAGGCGCCCTTCTCGTTCTTGAAGCCTAGGTGCAGGTGGGGACCGGTACTACGGCCAGTGGAACCTACTTTTCCAATCACCTGACGGGCGGCAACATGTGTACCCACGCTTACGCCTCGGACAGACATGTGCATATACCAGCTTTCGGAATTGTCCCTGTGGCGAATGGCAATCTTGTTTCCGCTGAATTCGTCGTAGCCGGAAACCGTAACCGTACCTTCGGCAACGGCATAAATGGGGGTGCCGGTCGGGCTACCATAGTCGATGCCATGGTGAGTCTTGCGCTGGCCCGTAATAGGATGGATTCGGGAACCGAAGGGACTGGTAATATGAAGACGGTCCAGCGGGTAGCGAAGGCCATCAAAAATCAGGGCCTCGCCATTTTCGGTATAGTGAGCGTTGAAGGAACTCTTGGGATCGCCGTCGTCATAGCGGAAAGCCTCGTGATGCCCGACAGTGCGGCCTTCGAACTCGGCATACACCACCTTGCCGGAAATCCAGATGGAATCCTGGTAGAAGGTGTCCTCCAGAAGGATACGGAAACGGTCGCCAGGCTGTGCCTGGGAGAAGGCAACCTTGCACTGGAGCACGCCCCCTACAACACCCGCCATACGCCTGGGGATTCCGACCTTGAGGAGCGTTCCATTCAAGGTTCCGCCAGGGGCGAGAGTTCCCTCGTAAATGGATAGCTTGCGGACCACCGGCTTTTCCACCCGGTTATAGACATAGTTGGTATCCACCCTAGTCAGCATGTGGACCGTGGCAGGATTCGTCGCATATCTAAAACGCTGGACGCTGCCCGAGGAATCCTTGGCGGCATAAAAGACCTGCCCAACCTTCATGGAGGAAAGTTCCACGCTGTCCTGCATGGCAAGAACAATCTTGCCGCGTTCGGACGCATTGATATTCATGCGGTTCAGCACCTGGAAAAGACCATCGCCAGCACGAACGGTATCGTTTACAATATTCCACTTCACGGGAACTTCCTGAGTTTTGGACAACTCGGCCCGCAGGGAATCCACCCTTTGCTGCAGGACCTTGCCCTCATTCTTCAGGGCAAGAATCTGTTCCTCCTCGTTATCACACCCCACAAGGGCAAGAGCAAGTATTGCACAAAAAGCCAGTTTACGAATCACAAGCACCTCAAAAAATCACAATTTTCCTGAAGTCCACAAAATAGAAAAATTCCCCGGACGAACTCCGGGGAATTTCAAGCGTTTAAAGAACTATTGTCTTCAATCGTTAATATTAACGAAATTTATTAGACACCGCCTTCTGCAGCGGGAGCATCCTTCTTGGCGCGCTTCTTGGACTTCTTTTCCGGTGCTGCAGCAGGAGCAGCGGCATCAGCAGGAGCAGCAGCGGGCTTTGCAACAGCCTTCTTTGCAGGAGCCTTCTTGGCGGGTTCCGGCTTTGCTTCTGCAGCGGGAGCTTCAGCAGCGGGGGCAGTTGCATCGAGCAGTTCAATGTCGAACACGAGAGTGCTGTTTGCAGGAATACCCGGACGGCCGCTAGGACCATAGGCCAGGTTGCTGGGGATCCAAGCCTGGACCTTGCTACCCACCTTCATGAGCTTCAGCACTTCGGTCCAGCCGGGAATCACAGCATTAACAGGGAAATCTGCAGGCTGGCCACGATCAACGGAGCTGTCGAACTTGGTACCATCCAGCAGGGTGCCGGTGTAGTGAACCTTTACCATCCAGCCGTCAGCCGGAGCAGCGCCAGTACCTTCGGTAATCACCTTATACTGCAGGCCACTTTCGGTGGTGATCACGCCTTCGGCAGTCTTGTTCTTTGCGAGGAAAGCTTCGCCGGCAGCCTTGTTGGCTTCGGCAGCGATGCTATCCTTCTTGACCTTTTCGGCCTGACGGTCAGAGGAAAGCTTGTTGAGGGTTTCGAAAACGATGGTGTCGTTCATCAGGAACTTGGTGGAATCTTCGTTGTAGCGTTCCTTGAAAGCCTGGATGAACAGATCGATGTCCAGGTCGATGGAATCACGGGTCACCAGCTGGAAGTGAGCCTGGTTACCGAAGTGAGCACCGAGAGCGTAGCTATACTTGTCCTTTTCGGTTTCCAGAACAGACTTGGTCTTCATGGAAGCACCAGAGTTTGCAGAATCATCGGCAGGCAGACCGCAAGCAGTAAGGGCGGCTGCGACAAGACCAGCGGAGAGAATCAGTTTTTTATTCATTACCATTCCTTTTTTTGTTCGTTTGCCTTGAAAAATAACAAAAAACACAGTTCAGGGACACGGATTAACTCTTTTTTATCAAAAGTTTTTTCATATATTACCACCTGTAAGTAAATCAAGGAATTTCTATGTGTGGAATTGTAGGCTATATCGGGCAAAATAATGCGTTACCCATTCTTGTTGGCGGTCTGAAGAAACTGGAATACCGCGGATACGACAGTTCCGGCGTTTCCGTCCTGAGCGATGGAGACATCAGGACGGTCCGTGCCTCCGGTAAAATCAGCTCCCTGGAAGAAAAGCTGAAGGCAGCACCTGTCAAGGGGAACCTCGGCATCGCCCACACCCGCTGGGCAACTCATGGCGCGCCCACCGAACAGAACGCCCACCCCCACACCAGCTTCGACGGAAACATTTCCATCGTCCATAACGGCATTATCGAGAACTACGCCTCCCTGAAGAAACGTCTCCAGGCCGACGGCATTGAGTTCAAGTCTGAAACAGACACCGAAGTGGTTGCACACCTTATCGCCAAGTTCTACAACGGAAACCTGAAGGACGCGGTTCTCAAGGCGCTTTCCCTTATCGAGGGAACCTTCGGCCTTGCCGTCATCTGTAAGGACCGTCCGGGAACCATGATCGGTGCCCGCCGCGGTAGCCCCCTGATTTTAGGTATCGGCCAGAACGAGTTCTACCTGGCCAGCGACGTTTCCGCCATCATCAGCCACACCCAGAAGGTGGTCTATCTGGAAGACAACGACGTGGTGGAAATCCATAACGATGGCTACAACCTGCTGAACATCTTGCGCCAGCCGGTGCAGCACGAAGTCCAGGATGTGGAATTCGATGCAGACGCCATCGCCAAGGGCGGTTTTGCCCACTTCATGCTGAAGGAAATTTTTGAACAGCCCGAAGTGCTGCGCAACACCATGCGCGGTCGCCTGCTTGCCGCCGAAGGCAACGCAAAGCTTGCGGGTCTCGACACCAACATCAAGGAACTGCGCAACATCAACCGCATCATCATTACCGCCTGCGGTACCAGCTACTATGCCGGTATGGTAGGCGAATACATGATCGAGGATCTGGCTGGCGTTCCTGTGGAAGTGGAATACGCTTCTGAATTCCGCTACAGAAACCCAATCATCAAGCCGGGAACATTGGTCCTCGCCATTTCCCAGTCCGGCGAAACCGCAGACACCCTTGCCGCCCTGAAGGAAGCACAGCAGAAGGGAGCCACCGCTCTTGCCATCTGTAACGGCGTAGGTTCCACCATTGCACGCACCAGCGATGGCGGCGTTTACTTGCACGCAGGCCCCGAAATCGGCGTGGCCTCTACCAAGGCGTTTACTTCCCAGGTTACGGTCCTTGCCATGATCGCACTGCTGCTTGGTCGTCAGCGTCGCCTCAGTTTCGAAAGCGGCATGGACATCGTGAAAGCCATGCAGGAACTACCGGAACTGGTGGAAAAGACCCTGAAGCTTTCCGACCAGATTGCAGGCATTGCCCAGAAATACGCCAAGGCAGGAAACTTCCTGTACCTGGGGCGCCATTACAACTATCCCGTGGCCATGGAAGGCGCATTGAAGCTGAAGGAAATCAGCTACATCCACGCCGAAGGCTACCCCGCTGCAGAAATGAAGCACGGTCCCATCGCCCTCATCGACGAGAACATGCCGGTTGTAGTGATCGCCCCGAAGGACGCCCTCTTCGACAAAGTTATCAGTAATGTTCGTGAAATCAAGGCCCGTGGTGGCAAGGTCATCGCCATCTCTACGGAAGATTGCCATCCGCTGGACGAAATCGCCGACCATCTGATCAAAGTCCCGAAAACAATCAGCATGCTGATGCCCATTCTCACCTGCATTCCGCTGCAGTTGATGGCCTACCATATCGCAGTCCTTCGCGGAAACGACGTGGACCAGCCCAGAAACCTCGCCAAGAGCGTGACGGTGGAATAGGGGTTTGTAGGAAGTGGTTAGTGATTAGTGATTAGTGATTAGTGGTTAGTGAATAGAGATTAGAAATCAGAAACTAGAGACTAGTGATTTCAGGAATACTCCGTAGAAAAAAATAAAGACGACCCCACCCTGAAACCGCAAACTCTTGCATCCTGTTGCCCTAGCCCCTAGAACCTAGCCCCTAGCCCCTAATATACCCTAACCTCTAAACTAAAGATTTTTCTACATTTGTCTCCTATGGAAGTGGAACAGGAACTTTTGGAGCAGGAAGAATACGAAGTCCGTATTGGAGCCTTCAACGGCCCCATGGACCTTCTGGTATACCTAGTCCAGAAAAAAGAAGTTCCGCTGGAACAGATTTCCATTGCAGAAATTGCAGACCAGTTCCTAAAGTGGGTTAACATCTATAGCGAGTCCTCCAGCATGGACCTTTCCAAGGCCGGGGACTTCCTGTCTATGGCAAGCCGACTGATGGCATTAAAGGTCCAGGAACTATTGCCTGCCGAAGAACGCGATCCCGAAATGGAAGCGGAATACAACGAAGACCGCGAAGCCCTCATGAAGGAAATGCTGGAATACCAGCGTTTCAAGCAGGTCGCCAGCGGGCTTCAGGAAATGGAAGGCAACAACTTCGGTACTTATTCCCGCGGTCGTCTGGAAAAGACCCAAAACGACGAGGAGACTCTGGCCGACGCCAACATCTGGCAGCTGTTCCGCGCCTACCAAAAAAGTTTAAAGACAAAAATTTCGGAAACAATCCACCACATCGAGCTGGACTATGTTACCATCCAGGACCGGCAACAGGCCATCAACAATTACCTGAGCGTAAACGGCCGCGCCCTATTCGAGGATCTGCTGGATAACGATTCCCACCCCATTGTGGCCGCAGTTACCTTCATGGCAATGCTCGAGATGATCAAGACCGACGAAATCGTCTTCCGCCAGAGTGAACTGTTCGGCCCCATCTGGATTTACCGCAAGAAGAACAATGCGGACTACGCCGACGAAATGGCCCGGGAAACAGTCTTCTTCAGCAAGGATCCCGATGTGAAGCCGGGTCTTGTGGAAGCCATACGTAACCAGGCGCTGGCCCGTTCCAAGGAACAAACCGTGGGAGACCTGGCCGCAGTCATGCGCGAAGCGGTACAGTGGACAGAAAGCGGTCGCAATGTTTCCGAGGATGACCTTACCGCCATGCTGGAAGGCAAGGTGGATATGTCCGACGTCCAGGAGAACCCCTTCGCCGAAATGATGAAGGAAGACGATGCTGCAGAAGGCATTACCACGCCAACAGCGGAAACTCCTGCTGAAGGCAATGTCTCTGTACCTGTTGCAGAACAACAAGTCACGGACTCCTTTGCGGAGCAGCAAGAAATAGCCCCCGCAGTCGAAGAACCTATGATCACGGCAAATGAATCCGAATCTGCGGAACCCGTTTTTGAAAATTCCGCTGACGAGGATGAAGAGGTCACTCCCGTAGTAATGACACCAGCCGATGATGACGAAGGCTTTGTCCCTACGGTCGTATCAGCAAGTGAAGTTACGGAAGATCCGATAATCTCCAGCCCCACACAGGATGCGTCTCCCGAGCAGCAAATGTCTGACGAAGAATTTGCGGAATTCATGAGGAAGGCTCAGGAATTTTATAACAACGGCGGAGCTGCATCGGAAACACCCGAAGTTTCCGCGGAAATTCCGAATGCGCAGGAAGAAGAAATCCCAGTTGTCCAAAAAGTCTCTGAGCCTGAAGAATCCAAAGACGACGAGCCATTCTTTGCCGGCAATGAAATGACGGACGAAGAGTACATCGCCTATCTTACCAGAAGCGCAAAGAACTTCGGAAAGAAAGACTAAACCCCATAAGAACAAAGACGGAATCCATCCGACAAAAAAAGAAGCACCGCCGAGACGGTGCTTTCGTTTTTTGCAGGGTGTTCCCGCTATGTCAAAAATCTAGTCGTCGCTTCGACCGCCAATTAGCCCCGCCCGATAAGCCCAGTAAAGGAGCTGGAGAATGGAACCAATCGCTGCAGCTACATAGGTAAGTCCTGCAGCCAGAAGCACGCCGCTTACCGTATTGTATTCGCGTCCCTGTGCAACAATGTCCAGGCGGGCAAGAATCTTCTTTGCACGGCGGGAGGCGTCAAATTCTACGGGAACCGTAACCAGGGTGAACAGGGTCATGGCAGCAAAAAGGAGAACTCCAACCACAGCCACATCGTGACCGATGGCCTTGCCCGCACCCATCAGGGCAATTCCAATAATGACAATCATGGGACCGAGACTGGAACCGATATTCGCAACAGGCACGATGGTAGAACGAAGCCACATGGGAAAATAGTCCTGGGCGTGTTGAATCGCGTGACCAACTTCGTGAGCGGCGACGCCTGCCGCACTTGCACTACGGCCGTTGTACACTTCCGGAGAAAGATTCAGGGTCTTGTTCATGGGATTGTAATGGTCCGAAAGGAATCCCTGATGCTGCAGGACCTGGACATCGGTAATTCCAGCATCCATCAGGATTGCCTTTGCAACTTCGGCACCGGTAAGGCCGCTTGTAATTTTCACCTTCTGGCCAGCGTTGAAACGAACCTTCACCAAGCCAGACACACCCAGTGACAGAACCATCGTCACCAACAGGATACCCATGTATAAAGGATCAAACATCATAGGCAGAAATCCCCTTTTCAAAAAGTTTTACAGGATTAAATGTACAAAACAAATGGGTGAACTAGCCACCCATTCATCATCAAATCAGAGGATTCATCCTTATTTTAGAAGAATCCTAAAGTTTTTCGCCCCGGAGAAAGTCGTGAGCCGGACCACATAGCTACCAGGCACGAGATTTTCCGTCCCCAGTGAAATCACCCCGCGGGAAAGTCGGTTCATGGATTTTACCTGCGAACCGAGACTGTTGAAAATCCGAACAGAGCGAACTTGGCCAGAAGCATTGTCTAAAAACCAGCGACGGTCACGAACAAAGAGCTGTCCCGGAGCATCCGCCTCACGAACAAGGCGTTCCACCCCTTCGGCGGAAAGCTGCACCGCCGTAATGGATTTTGCGGGGATGGTCAAGGAAACTTTTTCGCCAGAAACATTGACGGAGCCTTCCTTTAGGGCGTTAACCTTATGGGACTCAAAAGTTTCGCCAGCGAGTCCCGCCAATGTGAGACTCGTCGCCGCAGGTTTCATATTTTTGAGACCAGCCACATTGATGGAAACATTCTGTGATTCCTTCTCGGCGCGGTTCACGAGAATCACCGTCATGGAGTCCTTTGCAGGTGTAACGGAAGTGTAGGCCGATACCAGGGAATCGTTGCTGGAAGTGGAAGCCACCCGCAGTTCATGACCATAACGGCTGAAAAGATGTACCGTTTCATACATGCCGTCTCCCCATGTCCAGGGAGTAAAGATTTCTACGCCGTTATCCATGAATGTCCCCAGCCAGGAAGCATAGGTCAGGGCGGTAGTCATGGGATCATCCTTGTCTATAATATCCGTTTCGGTAATTCCAAGAGTTATGCCATGATCTTTACCAAAATATTGTTCCAGCCAATCATTTACGCGCTTAAAGACATATTCCTTTGTCTGGTTGTTGTCCCACTTGCCGCTCACCAGTTTCATGCCGTTGGTGCCGGAATAATTGTAGGTGGTGTCAAAGAATACGCGGTGCCAGTTTACACGTTCGGCATAAGTCTTTTCGGTGGGATACCAGTGCATATCGAACACATCCAGCAACCTGACGCCACTCTTCTTTTGTTCTTCGGCGATGCGCTTGATAAAGTATTCCAGCCAGCAGTAGTTACGGTCTTCGCCCTTGCCCAAGCCGGACTTGCCTTCGGAGGCGCCGGTGGTACACCACTGCCATTCGTTGGCAACCACAGGTCCCGTAAGCTTCACGTCCTTCCATTTGGCACGAGCCTTCTTGGCCACATCGATGTAGCGCTCCACCAGAAAATCAGGATCCATATCCAAGGGCAAATCCCCATGGGTACCGTTCCAGATATCCATTTCATTGTCCATGCTCCAGTACTGGAATCTGGACATATCGTACTTTAATTCGTCGCGCCAGTGATCAATAATTCCTACGGTTGAATCCGCAGGCCAGGGTTCATTATACAGGCTGTAATCCCCGGCCTTCACCAAAGACTTTCCGTCGTCAGAGGGTACTCCGCCACCGGCAAGGTCCAGAGTGGATGTAGCCCATTCCCCATGTTCCTGGTAAAAATTCCAGTCAGAGAAATTGTATTCCGTAGAGCTAGCGGCATAACCTATCAGCTGGAAGGCGTACATGGCGTTCACACCGGGAAGGTTCTCCAGCACCTTCTTCGAGGTAATGTCCCAGTCATGATTATAAACGTTGTTGTACCAGTCCGGATGGACGGTCATTTTTTTGCGCCAGTTGTAGCGGGTTGCATTGTTACCGGTATTCGCACGCAAAAAGTGCATGCCGGATTCCAGCATCTTGCCGTAAAAATCCTGTTCCTTTTCCAGAAGTTCCGCAGCCTTCTCCGGATCGGATTCAACGCCATCACCGATAACATCTATATTGCGACCATAGATATAGGGCGAAATCTTCTTGACGCCGGCAGAAGCATCCACCGAAATAGAAATATCTGCAAAGGAAATTGCAGAAAATGCGGAAAGGCCCAATATCAGGGCTGAGCTAAATTTTTTCATAACACACCTCAATCAACTAGAAGTAAAATACATCTTTTTTCTGAAAAGGCGATACTTACTTTTGCCACAACGATTATGTGTTGTATAATATTCAACAAAACGGCAACGAAATAATCAGAATTGTTGAGAAACAAAAAAGCCCGCAGTTTTTTTTTCACCACGAGCCCTAATACATTACATGTCACCAGTTTTCAGCGGAGTCTTGTCGCGAATGCGGGTTAGCACAAGTCCAAGCAGCATATAAAACACCGCCTGCAGTGCCAAGGGATAAAGCAGGGCCGAAGCCTCATATATATCGGCCCCCCGCTGCTCAATACTAAGCCAGGCAGGAACCGCAAAGGTCGAAGGCAGCAGAGCGGAAAGGCCATAAATCCAGTTGGGCATTAGGTTTGAGGGCCAGCTGAAATTCGCCATGAACAGGATGGGAATACTCATGAAGAGGAAAATTTGCATACTGGTCTCGCGACGCAGAAACACTTGGGAAAGAACCATGCCGAAATTGATGGTACTGAACAGGAACACAATTGCAAAGGCAATCATGGGCAGAAGCTGTCCGCGACGCGGGAAGTCAAAGATGTTATAGATGACAAAGTGATAGAACAAGATGAAACTGCAGTAATGGAGGAAATACGCCAGGGAACGGCCGAAGTAGCGGTATGGCATCCTTTCATTTTCTACAATACTTTCACGGAACTTCTTACGGAACTTACGATGAGCGCGAGCCCCTCCCAGAACGCAAATACCAATTACAAGCGTCTGCTGTAAAATCAACACCAGCACGCTGGGAACCACATAATTGGAATAGCTTCCAGTATTATTGTACAGAGTCTGAATGCTTAGGGGTGCAGGATCGCGCATGGCCATGGCCTTGGCTGCGGGAACCTTCTTCCCAAGGGCGATTCGCTTTACCTTTGTGGTCGCTCCGAGAGTCAATGCGCAGGTCGTAAAGGCGGTACCGATATTTCCGTGAAGCATGACATAGGCACCGTGGGTAAACACCGGAATATTTACGGAGGCCCCATTGCGCAGGTTCTTTTCCATGTTCTGGGGAATCACCATAAAGCCATAGATTTCAGAATTCGCCATGGCGTTTTCCGCTTCACGGATATCCGAGTAAATATACCGCACATCGATTTGCTGGGCCGCTGCAGACATTTGCGTCAGCTGGCGGGACATGACCGTATGGTCCATATCGACAACCGCAACAGGGACCTTGGAAACCGTCTGGTTCATGTAGGGCGTTGGATAGTAGAACGCATAGAGGATTCCCGCCACAACCAGAAGCAATACTGCGGCGGCATCCGTATAGAACAGTTTCCATTCGGCGAAGGCCACCTTAATGAGGCGTCTAAAAAGATCAATCATTTCTTAATAGCCTCCCCCATCAGGTTTACCGCAGTCAGCTTCCATTCCTTTTCACGACGGACAGCCCGTTTCCAGCGCATAAACAAAAGACGCGCCGCCAGCAGGTGCCAGAACAGAGCCATCACAAGAAGTATCTCTATAGATTCCCAGGCTTTCGCCTTACCGGCAGTTCCTAATAGCATGCAGGATTGAACCTTGAGAACATGGGTCAGCGGAAGAACGAAGGCGAAGCAGCGAACCGCAAAGGGCATGGCCATAATGGGAAAAGTCTGACCCGCAAAGGCAAAAGCGGGGCCTGCAATCACGCCTGCGACGCTGGTGGACATACGCATGTTTCCGGTAATCGCAACAAAGGCCGCCCCCGCCCCGTTGCAAGCGAATACCATGGCGACCTGCCCTGCGGCGGTCACAACAAACTCGTCAAAGGTCATAGGCGCCATAAAGCGATGAGTATAAGCATAAACACCCACCATCGCCATGGACTGAATAAGACCTAAGGGAATAATTGTTGCCAGTCCCAGAATTACACGGGAGCCTCCGGCAGCAGCCAAGTATTCCCGAATGCGGTGATCGCGGAACGGGAGGCTGAAGATATACACTGCGGCGAGAATTCCCGCCAGATGGAAAATGGCGGCAACCAGACCCATTCCCAAAAATCCCTGGTAGTTTCCGGTAGAGTTTCCAACAGACTGCAGGGACACCTTTACCGGCTCCTCCATGGACTTGGTAAAGAGATTTC
Source organism: Fibrobacter sp. (assembly GCA_024398935.1). Lineage (GTDB taxonomy): Bacteria > Fibrobacterota > Fibrobacteria > Fibrobacterales > Fibrobacteraceae > Fibrobacter. The sequence goes on from JAKSIH010000028.1 coordinate 19,190, forward strand.
CTCCAATGGTCGAAACGACAGAACGAATTTCCTTTGTGGCAAAGGAATTGGTCAAGTAGTTCTGCCCGCTGGAATACACGGGAATGACAGGGGTTTCCAGACGCAGGGCTCGGCGTTCCAGGTCGTAAGGCAAAACGACAAAAGCCTGAAGTTCCCCACGAACAACGGCGTGCTCGCATTCACTGAAACCATGACATTCCAGGACGACATCCACGACGGGATTGGCCCGCAGGCCCTCCTCCAATTCATCGGCCAGCTGGCTGCGATCCTGCTTGAGGATTCCCACGGGAATATGCTGAAGAATTTCCGCAGAGAAAACATCCACCATAAAGAGGGAAGTGACCACAGGCAGAATCAAGGTTACGAGCCACAACACCAGATTGTGGCCGAAGTAAACCTTCCTTACCGTTCTAAAGAAACTGCGAAACACTTGAACCGTCCAGCAAGATTACTGAATCTGATCTATGGGGAAAAGGACACTCATGCCCGGACGGAGATTTTCAACTTTTTCCTTGGGACGCATACGAATTTCAAAAGATTTTAAATCAAAACCGCCACTTTCCTTGGAAGAACGCCAGGTTGCATAATCGCCCACAGAGGCGATATAGCTTACTTCCATTTCCACATGCTTATCCAGTGCAGGGATGAACATCTTGAACGATTTCCCCTTGGAGACATTCTTCAGCAGGTCTTCGCGAAGGTGGAAAACCGCCCAGGCATCATTCAGGTCGGTCACTGCGAGAATGGGCATTCCTGAACCAACCACTTCGCCTTCTTCCACCAACTTTACGGAAACTTCACCGGAAATGGGGGCGCGAATCTTTGTTTCCTCCAGGTAGGCATCCACCTCGGCATTAGCACCCTTGGCCTGAAGCACCAAGGCATTTGCTGCGGCCTTGTCTTCGGAACGGGCTCCGGAAAGCGCCATCTCATACTGAGACTTGGCTGCGTCCGCTGCAGACTGGGAGGCCTTCATCTGGGTTTCCGCTTCGTCGCGTTTCTGCAGCGGAAGGACTCCTTCGCCGTAAAGTTTCTGCACACGGTCGTATGTGCTCTTTGCCAGATTTGCCGCTTCCTGGGCTCGGTCAGCCATGGCCTTCAGGGCGGAAACATCCTCGGTTCTTGCGCCATTGCGAGCCTTTGACGCCTGGGCTCGGGCAGCACCGAGAGCACCCTGGGCCTGCATCTTCTTGGCTTCGATTTCGGGGCTACTGATAACGGCAACGATGGTATTCTTCTCAACCATGTCCCCTTCGCGGAAGAATACACTTTCCACGCGGCCAGGAACCTTGCCGGCCACCAGAACACGGCGGGCTTCCATCTGTCCCTGCAGGTAGGCATCGCGAGGTTCGGTCGCAAATTTTTTCAGGGTGGTTACGCCCAGGTAAATGAGGGCGATTAGGGCAGCCACCACAAGAACTTTTCCAAAAATCTTAAGAGCCTTCATCACTTATTCTCCATTTTCTAAAATCTTTTCCTATTGAGCGCTTGCCGGCATCTCGGCAGGCTCAGCGGCCTGTTCTGTTGTCGCAGCCGGCACCTCGGCGGGCTCAGCGGCCTTTTCGGTTGTCGCAGCCGGCACCTCGGCGGGTTCAGCGGCCTGTTCTGTTGTCGCAGCCGGCACCTCGGCGGGTTCAGAGACCTGTTCTGCAGCCGCAACGGGCTCCTCAGCAGGCTCGGCGACCTTTACATTCTTCATGAGTTCACCGGCATTTGCCACTTCGCCACTAGCTTCCAACAACCCCAGCCATGCAAGGACCGCATCATAGTGAGCCTTCAAATCAGCCACCTGCAAGCGAGCCAGAGCCAATTCCGCATCCACCACATCGAGGCCCGTAGCAAGCCCAGCCTCGTAAGCCAAAGTCTGACTGCGATGGGCTTCTTCTGCAAGTTCTCTGGTTTTCTGCAGGCTGACCAGGCGACTCTGGGCATGTTCCTTTTCGCGCCAGCGCTTTTCCACCAGGAGCTTGATGTTATCCATGGTCTGTTCTTCCATGCTGGAAAGTGACCGGTCCAGAGCCTTGGCATTTGCCACCTTGGAGCGAGTCTCCCCACCCTTGAACAGATCCCACTGGAGCTTTGCCCCGATAGCCCATTCCGGTTCCAGAATGGTCAAGTCCCTCGTATAAAGTTCCTTGTAGGCAAAAAGCGCGATCATAGGATAGTAATCGCCCTGGGCAGCGTCTACAGCAGCCTGGGAGCGTTTGCGTTCCGTACGAAGCTGTATCAGGCCGGGATGCTTTTCCAGGGCCAGCTGCTTGTATTCCTCCATGGAACGGTTATTTTCGGGAGCGAGCACAGGCGTGACAGCTGTAAGGCTCGTATCCGTATGCAAAAGGCTTGCCAGCGCCATGCGAGCCAAAGACTGGTCGCGGTAGGAATCTTCCAGAGCATTTTCGGCCTCGGCCAGGGCAACTTCTGCACGGAGTCGTTCCGCCTTGCTGATTTGCCCACCTTCTTCCAGTTTTTTGGAACGGGCAAGGTGCTCTTCCAGATTCTTCTTCGTAACCTCCCGCATGGAGGTCAGTTCTTCTGCAAGGCGCAAGGTAAAATACTTCGTGGCGACATCCATAAGGATGGAATTCTGCGCCATGTCAAAGGCCGCCTTTCGGGCAGTCACATTGTCCTTTGCAGCGTTGTAAGCCGCAGTGCGCTTAAAACCCGTAAACAAGGGCCAGATTGCAGTCAGGCGAGCATTGAAGAATACATCATCCTGGACCTTCATCTTAAAGTCCTTGGACTTGCTGATTTCTTCCGATGCATTTGCGCCGTATTTTTCCGCCTGCTGGATAGCCATGTCGTTAGCAGCCTTGTTGTTTACAACAGCACTCCAGATATCGCCAGCCTTACCCTCCAGGGCGGCCTTGGCCTGTTCTTCTGCCATGGCCTGGGGCATGCCTGCGGCAACCATCTGCTGAACGGCGCCGGCATAGGCTTCTCCATAAGCCTTTTCATAGGCTGCGTTGTAGGTAGAAAGATAGGCCTTGGAATAGGCGGCGGCACCGGCAATGTCGCTTAAAGGAGCCTGCAGGGAACTCAGGTCAATGGTAATGGGGTCGTTAATCTTTGTAACACTTGCCGTCAGTGAAAGCTGGGGCAAAAAGCGGGAACGAGCCTCGGTCTGGCCACTTTCAGCCATTTCAACCTTGGCCTTTTCAGCCTTAATCTGAGAATTGCTCTGCTTAGCCATTTCGATGGCTTCCGCCAGGGTAATGGGGGTCGCAGAGGCGGCCACACAAGCCGTAAACAAAAGAGCCAGACACTTTTTCATAACGAGAGACAAGATAAAAAAATTTTGTTTTACCCGCCCTCTCATTTTCTTACTTTTTTTATAAAATATCTTACATATTCATTACATAATAAAACTACAAAAAACTTAAAAAAGGCCCCCGCAAGCGGGAGCCTCTTCACATTGTCAGCAGACCTTATCTTAACAGGCCTTATTTACCGGGGTTGGGGTCGCCAACCACCCACGCAGTAGGTTCATGTCCCATAGTGGTGTAATCCACGCGCTGCATACTTGCCCCGTTACCGTCAGTCCGCTTAAAGCCTTCCCAGCTATCGCTATAGAGGGAAGCATCGGACCATTCATAGTACCACTGGACATTGCCATTGCTATCCGTAGCCTTGGAGAAGGGCTTCTTGATAGCAATGTTTTCACCGCGGTTGGAAAGTTTACCGTCATAGAAGCCGATCTGGACATTGGCGTCAATGCCATAGTTCGCCCTCAGGCCAGCCTCTCCAAGGGTTGTTTTCGTTTCTGCGGGGAACAGCACCATAATGCCACCGGCAGGAAGGACATCCGTCGGGGCAAATTCCTTGTTAATGCCCTCGATCTTCCAGCCCTTGCCGGTACCGCTTACTGTTTCGTACAGCTTTACATCCGTAGCGCCCACGTTCTTGATTTCCAGGAATTCAATCTGCTTGGCGTCGGTTTCTGCAGGATGGTAGTTGATTTCGTTAATGACCACGGAACCGATGTACAGGGCGGAATTTGCCGCACCGGGGGTAGCCGTCACGAGGGCGCCCTGGGCAATGGAGCCGTCCTTCAGGTCCACAATGCCGCTAGTCAACTTGCTGGAAGGAAGCATCAGACTGGATTCATCACCATCCAGCAGGCCATAGAGATAATACTCGCCGCCGATATCGCTTACGATCAGTTCCTTGGCAACGCCGGCCTCGTCGGTAAAGGCGGTTTCGCCATCCAGGACCAGATAGCCACCCGCAGGAACGACGCCCGCCGCGATCTTCAGCTTTTCGTTGCGCACCTTGGATTCAAACACCCAGCCAGTGACATCGACTGCGCTTGAGCCATAGTTATAAAGTTCAACCCAGGCAGGAGCGCCGGCGGCAAAAGGCTTCATCTCGTTGATGCGAACCGTAGAAGGTTCCAGCCATTCGTCCTTGGCACCCGGATTTCCTCCGACAACCTTGCTTGCCCCCCAGTTGGAGGACTGGGCCGCGTTTCCACCCTTGAACACAAGAGTGTGACCCTTGCCATTGGCAAGACTGGGCCAAGGAGGTTCCTTGCTATAGGAGCAGCTATTGTCGCCTTCGCCCTTGATACGGACGTCGATCACGTCACCTTCGTTGGAAAGCTTTGCCGGAGAAGAAGTACCAACCGCGTTATCCCAAGGTCCAAAGACACGGCCCGTAAATGTAGGATAGGCCTGCTTGAACAGCTCAACATTGTTGGTCACAATCACATATTCACCCACATCCAGAGGTTCTGCGGGGAAGTTATAGGTAATGGCACCATCCAGACGGAGCTGGACCGTTTCGTGAGCCATGTTGAAAATCTTCTTACCGGAAGTAATGGTGACTTCCACCCATTCCAGGTCTGCCGCAGGGACACCGTTAATGGTTTCCGGAGCGTTGTACATGATTTCGGAAATGGTCACGTAGGTGGTGTTAGCATCTACGGAGGAAGAGGACTTCGCAGTAGTCTTGGAGGAACTGGAAGTGGGACTGGACGGATTGGAGGGATCCACGACATCCGGATTATCACTCGGCGGCGCTGCCGGAGAGGAACTATCATCAGAACAGGCCGCCATCATGGAGACGAGAGCGACGCTTGCGCCAGTTGTTAAAATTTTCTTGATATCCATAAGAGACATCCTTTTTTTAGAGCCTTTTCTCTATATTACAAATTTTCTTCCAGCTTGGGACCCAGCTTTGTCCAATAAGGGGTCTTAAAACGACGTGGGTGCTCATAGACGCGCTGCCATTCCGCAGCGGCATTTCCAAACTTGGAAAATCCGCCCTGTTTCAGGTTCAAAAAGCGAATCAGGTCTATCATCCAGTAAGGCACCTGGGAGCAGGGGCACTTCAGTTCCAGCACAGCATCGCAGCCCGGCAAAAAGAATCGGGGAATGCCGGTAGAATGCATGTAGTGGGGATCTACCGTGTAATCAAAGCCATTTTCTTCACGGAACCGCATGCCCGTATCGATGGTCACCCGGGAGTATTCTTCGCGAAGTCCAAACCAGGCACGACGCTTATACTGTGTCAGCAGGCGGGGATGCGCCCCATGAAGTTCCGTCTTGTATAGAAAATCCTTCAAGTACTTGCGATCCTTGTCCGTCTTGCAGGGCCATTCTTCCGGTTTCATGTTCCAGACTTCACCGGGGCAAATACCCTTGATGGTGGCGCGACTCTTGTAGCAGATGCTCTTGATCTTTCGCTTCACCTCGAAATGGAAGGTTCCATCCTGGGCCGGGTGCTCCCCATAGGTGCGGATTCGCATGTTGAAACGGTCCAGCAACTGCTTCTTCTTCCAGCCGAGGAACGTCCAGGAGGGTGTATCCAGATACAGGTTGGTAATCCAGTAGAATCCACCGGGCGTTATCTTGGAGTAATAGTCCTCTTCACAATAGGGTGCGATAAAGGCACCGATCTTGTCGGCCCATTCCACCGGAATGTGGTACTTCAGCTCGAAGCGTTCCAGAAGGCTAAATCCGCGGGCTTCTGCCATATTATTTCAGGCCCTTCTGCAAATGATTCTGCACGCCTTCTTCAGAAAGAACGCCTGCATACTGGAGCAGCGTAAGATAGCGGTTATAGATTTCGTTTTCCAGCTTTATCGCCTTCATTTCGCTGGCGAGCGCACTTTCGCGGGCGCGGAGGCGAAGCAGCGGATCGGAACCGGCATTTTTAGCGAACTGTTCGAAGATATTGTTGGAGTTGACCTGTTCCACAAATTCCTTCTGGACTTTCCACTGGGACACCAGGGCGTTTACCTCTTCCACCAGCTTTGCAACCTTCTGGTTCACATCGCGGACTTCGTCCATGTAATCGCCTTCGGCATCCAGGTCCGCAACCTGAGTACGCAGTTCCCCATCCTTGTTGCTGTCGAAGAAAGGCAGACGGAAGGCAAGATTTGCAAAGAACTTGTCCGAAGTCTTGCGGTTATCTTCATCAGGAACCAGGCGACGGATAGACTTTGTCGGGTCACCATCGGGATACTTTGTCCAGAAAGCCTCATAATACTTGTCGTAGTCCTTTCCGGGAACCACGTCATCCACATACAGGTCCTTGTACTTTTCGGAAAGGGATTCGATTTTCAGGGAGTAGCCAATGCCAATGTGGGAAATATAGTCGCGGTCCTTGGCAAAATCCTGACGGGCCTTGGACTTTTCTTCCTTCATCTTCTGGGAGGCCATGGCGATGAGAGGGAACTTCTCGTCTACAGTCACCCCGCCTTCCAGCTGCTTGATTACATCGTCTATGGAAGGAAGCCAAGTGGAATCCAGCTCAATACCATCAAAGTCCGGCACCCACTGTTTCAGCTTGGTAGAATAAAATTCAAGGGAGGTGCTATCGCTAATCAGTTCTGCGCGAAGGTCCGCTTCCTTCTCGATAGCATCCATCAAATCCTGAGGATTGAAATTGGAGGAACCCGACTTGAGATGAAGGACTTCGATGCGGTCCAGATTCACCTGGTACAGTTCCTTTGTCAGCTGGTTCAGACGCTTACGAAGCAGGTAATGAATACCCCGTTCGTAACGGTCATACAGGAGCACACCGCGGTCGGCTGCCAGATGAGCCTTCTGGTAAGCGGCCTGTGCATCCCAGTGATCCTGGTCTGCAGCACTTTCGCCAAAGGACTTGGGAACGATACGAAGTTCAAAGTCATGATTGGCAAAGCTGAAACCATCCAGCTTATAGCGCAGTTCCATCTTATCCCAAAGCTTGGTGCTCCGACCGGAGGAAGTCATTTCCGCGCGTTTCTGGGCAGTCTGGTAACGGGGATCGTTATCTACAGACTGAATCAGCATTTCCCAGGTCAGAGGACTTGCGAATGCCGCAGCAGATAAGGCCAGAGTTGCCAATCCAAACTTTTTCATAGATCTACCTAAAACAAAAATTTATTCTGAAAAGTCAACTATTCAGAGATAGTGACCATCTCGCCCAGCAGGAACGGATTCTCGTCGGGAATCTTGATGATGACTTCACGACCGTGAATGGGCATTTCGGGCATTTTCCACATACGGGTAGGAAATTCCACGATACGGCTGGAAAGGCCAACCACCTCTCCCTTGATAGCCTTGCCGGTTCCGCCCAGAGTGCGGACCTTCACCGTTTCGCCTAGATCCATGCGCTGGTACATGCGTTCGTGGATGTAACCGCGGATCAAGGTCGGAGACTTGTGGGTGAGGGTGATGATGGGTGCAAAGCTGGAAACCTTTTCACCATCGCGGGCGTTGACAGAACCGACCACCCAGTCTTCCTTGGCGATCTGGATCAGTTCTTCCTTCTGCTTCTGGAGTTCCTCCAGTTCCTTCTTCAGGTTCGCAAGTTCGGTCTTGCCGGCGCTCTTCTGGAGGCGGCCGCTGCTCTTGAGAAGCTTGATCTGTTCATTTGCGTTGGCCTGGAGACCTGCCAGTTCGCTTTTCAGGCTCTTGATGCGAAGCACCATTCCGTCGGCGCCTTCGTTCTGGGCATTGGAACCCTTGAGGCTCTTCAGTTTTGATGCTATTTCCTTATTGCGCTGGTATTCCGTTTCCAGGTTACGGATCTCGGACTTCAGGGAAAGGCTACGGGAGGAAAGCTCAGCCTTCACTTCGGCAACCTTCTGGTCGATTTCCGCGGAGGAAAGATTGCTGCGGCCTTCGATAGCATCCAGCTCGCGGGTCAGTTCCGTAATGCGAAGCGTCAGGTCCGGGCGGTTCAGTTCAATGATGGTATCCCCGGCATGAAGGGACTGACCGGGCATGACGTGGACCTTGACCACTTCTGTGGGACTAGGAAGGCTGATGGTGGTTTCGGTCGCCTCGGCAATTCCCTGGAACATGGAGGCCTTGCCTGCATACATGATGCCAAGAACCACAACCACGACAATGCTCAAAATCCAGGCAATGATGAGTTTATGCTTATACACGTGAGCCACTCCAGGGTTAGTCTTGTGAGTATTCCAGAAATTATCCAGAAAGTCGGAAAGCTTATTCATGATTTATAGCCTCCTACATTTCCGTAGTGGCGTCCTGCATCATGAACTGGACGTCGGAAATGCCTTCGATCTTGGAAAGTTCCTGCAGGATTTCTGCAGCGGGCTTGGTTGCACGGAGACGGACCTGATAGGCGCAGTCCACACGGGCACCGCCATCCACCTCTCGCATGGTAATGAGGATGTAGGTCTTTAGGCTCTTGCGAAGGACATCCTCGATGGCCTGACGGGGGACGGTTTCATTGGGCAGGGCAAAACGGAGCATTCCGTCGAAGAAGTGCTTGGTACCAAGGCCGGTACGGGAAAGAAGGAATGCCACCAGACAGAAAGCGAGCGTTCCACCCGCGGCAGCGCCCCAGGCATAAACGCCACAACCGATACCGGCGCCCAGGGAGGCAAAGATGAACATAATGTCGCGGGGGTCCTTAAAACTGGTGCGGAAACGGACCACGGAAAGGGCGCCCATCATGCCAAGGCCGCGACCCACATTATCACCGATAGCGGACATCACCATGGCAGCCACCACGGAACTGAGGACAATACCCTGCACAAAGTTACGGGAATAGGAAAGGCCCAGGAAGGTCTTTTCGTAGGTCCAGGCGATGACGGAGGAAAGGATAAAGGCCAGGATAAGGGTGTAGGCCAGAGTGATTAGTGTAGCGTTGGCAGTGCCGGATTGGACCGCTAGAAGGTCAAGCATAGAGACTCCGTTTCAGTTTTATAATTTCCACCCATAATTTACTTTAATAAGCCTCGGTTCCGTGGCTTTTTTGTGTAAAAATGGATGAACAAAGACCAACAAAATCTCAAAACAGGAGGTTCTCGGGAATAAACCGTCCCATTTTTTTACACCATGAATCCAATAATATAAAAATGGGGCTGTGAAGTCAATGAAATTGATCACACCCCGTGATAATAAAAATTAACTGAAACGGCCAGCAGCCTGCTTACGACGGCGGCCCTTTTCCGAAATCAAGGCCTCCACCAGGAAAAGGAGTGCAGCAAAGCCCAGGAAATACTGGTAGCGGTCCTGGTAGTTGTCCATGCGGTCACTAGCCTGCTCTTTCTTTTCAAGTGTAGCAATTTCGGTCAGGACTTTCTGCAGCTGGAATTCTCCTGGACTTGCGTAGAAATACAGGCCGCCCGTCACGCTGGCAATCTCCTGAAGAGTTCCGTCTTCCAGGCGGGTGGTCACGATATTTCCCTGACGGTCCTTCTTGTAGGAAGTTTCCCCGTTCCTGGAGGGCACCGGAATAGGAACGCCTTCACGGGAACCAATACCGATGGTGTAAATGCGGATCCCCATTTCGGCCGCTTCGCGGGCCGCATTCACGGCGGCGGCTTCCAGTTCCTCGCCATCACTCATAAGAATCATGACGGAGTACTTTCCTGCGCTATTTGAATTACGGTAAAGATCCATCCCTTTTCGGATGGCCTTCTCCAGATTTGTACCGGGCATAAGCCAACCAGGATTCAGTTCCTTCAGCATGGACTGCACCGTACCATAATCCAGGGTCAGGGGAACCATGACCTGGGCCTCGCCAGAGAAGGCGACCAGGCCCACGCGGTCACCTGTCAGGGAACTAAGGAAGGAAGATATTTCATGACGACTACGGACCAGACGATTGGGCTTTACATCCTCGGCCAGCATGGAAAGAGATATGTCCTGGAGCAGAACCAAATCCAGGCCCTTACGCTCAATATGCTCCATCTTGTGGCCCCACTGGGGGCGAGCCAGGGCGACAAACAGGAAGGCTATGGCCAGCAGAAGCAGGAGCGCCTTGGCCAGGCGGCGCCAGGGGGAATTTGCCGTAGAAAGCTTCGGCAGCATAGTCAGGGAGACAAACCTTGCTGCCAGCTTCTTTCGACGGTGGTAGGCGTACAGGAAAAGCAGGGCAAACAGAGGGAGGGATAAAAGTCCCCACAAAAACATCGGTTCGGCAAAACGCATAGGGAATGAAGAATGAAAGATGAAGGATGAAAGATGAAAGATGAAAGATGAAAGATGAAAGATGAAGGATGAAGGATGAAAGATGAAGAATGAAAAAATTTTATGGAATACGGACGAAGCGGGTGTTGGCCAACAGAAGTTCAAGTAAAATCAGAACTGCGCCGACCAGTAGCCATGGGTAGAACTTTTCAGCATAGCGGGCATAGGCAATGGTCTCTATTTCAGTCTTCTCCAGCTCATCGATTTCGGTGTAAATCTTTTCCAGTTCAACCTTGTTCTGGGCGTGATAGAAACGGCCACCGGTTTTATTGGCAATATTCTGCAAGGCATCCACATCAATTCCCATTTCTGCGGGTACCGGAACCTCCACCCAGGAAACCCCGCCAAAGAAGGTTTGCTGAGGAGTAAGGATGGTCCCATTCTTCAGTCCCACACCGATGGTATAGACCTTGATTCCCAGAGACTTCGCCACCTCGGCGGCACGATCCGGAGACACCATGCTTGCATTATCTTTACCATCGGTCAGGAGCACCACCACCTTGGATTTCGCATCGGATTTCTCCAGGCGGGCCAGGGCGTTCATCAGGCCATCGCCAATGGCGGTGCGGCCCGCAATGGTAGAATCCTGGGCTAGATTGTCGGAAGCCTTTAGAATCTGGAGAAGAGAGCCATAGTCCAAAGTCAGGGGACACTGGGTAAAGGCCCTGGAACCAAAGGCGGAAAGGCCTATACGGTCGGCATGACGCTTCTGGATAAATTCGGAAATGACCTCCTGGGCATAGCCCAGACGACTATACTTCCAGTACTCACCGGACTTGTAGAATTTTTCGGCATCCATCCGCTTGACCTTGGCCATTTCTTCGCGGGTCAGCATGTCGATGGTGCCCATGGAGCCGGAAACATCCAGGGCAAGCATAATGTCCACGCCGTCGGTAGAAGTGTATTCCACTTCCATGGAATTCTGGGGGCGGGCAAGAGCCACTATAAAACAGCACAGGGCGAGAAGCCTAAGCGCGGGAACAATATGGCGGAGACGGACTCGATTGCTGGGAGCGGCCTTACGGGCAATGGAAAGCGCCGGAAACTTGATGGTACTCTTGCGGCTACGGTTGCGATAGATGTAAGAGACGACCAGAACAGGTACCAGAAGAAAAAGCCAAAAGGCTTCGGGATTCTGAAAATGTAATGATCCAATATCCATTATTACTCCGAAAAACAGCAATCAAGTTTCATTTGCGAAATGAATATACAAAACTAGCCCTGCGCAAACCTACTGAGGAAGCTAGCCAATCTTCCGTTGCCGGACTGGTTAAAGACAAAGTCGGGAGTTCCCTGTTCAACAATGACGCCTTGATCCATGAAGATCACCTTGTTGGCAACATCACGGGCAAAGGCCATTTCGTGGGTCACGATGACCATGGTCATCTTCTGGTCGGCAAGGCCCTTGATAATCTTCAGCACTTCACCGGTCAGTTCCGGGTCCAGGGCGCTGGTGGGTTCATCAAAAAACAGAATCTTGGGCTGCATGGCCAAGGCGCGGGCAATGGAAACACGCTGCTGCTGGCCACCGGAAAGTTCACAGGGATAGGCCTTTTCCTTAGTCTCGAGTCCCATCTGCTTTAGCAATTCCCGACCGCGGGAACGGGCCTCTACACGGTTCATTCCCAAAACGCGAATGGGCGCGATAGTCAGATTCTGGAGAACCGACAGGTGGGGGAACAGATTGAAGTTCTGGAACACAAGACCTGTAGAAAGACGGATTTCCCGAAGAACATTTGCAGGAGCGTACTTGGCCGCGCCATTCTTGTCTATCCCGACAACCATATCCTTGCCATTTACCGAAACAGCACCAGCGTTCATGGTTTCCAGCTGTGTAATACAGCGAAGCAATGTGGACTTGCCACTTCCAGACGGTCCGATGATAGAAAGGACCTCGCCTTCTTTCAGGTCAAAGGAAATATCCTTAAGAACATGATTATCGCCAAAGGATTTCTTCAGGTGCTCAACTTTTAAAACTACACTATCCATAACTACCCACTTCCTACAGCCTACTGTCTACTTCCTACAAGCACCGTCAGGTGCGACCTATCAACCTCATACCACAAAGGCGCTCTGCGCCGACCTCACTTCCTACTACCTATAATAATTCAACTTCTTTTCAATATAACTGAAAAGAGCGCTGAGCAAAAGATTCGCCAGATAGTAGAAGGCTCCTGCAACAAAGAGCGGGAAAATACTTGCGCAGCGTGCAGCTTGCTTCTTTGCTACCGAGAACAGTTCCACCACAGCAATAACTTGAGCAAGAGAAGTATCCTTCACCAAAGTAATGACTTCGTTGGCACTGGCAGGAACAACACGCTTAGCAACCTGAGGCAAGATAATACGATAGAAGGTCTGCCACCGTGTCATACCCAACATCTGGGCTGCTTCATACTGCCCCTTGGGGATGGACTGAATTCCACCGCGGAAAATTTCAGCAAAATAGGCGGCGTAATTCAAGGAAAAGGCGGTCACCACAGCAGGGAATCGCTCAATGTTAATTCCCAAATAGGATGTACCAAAATAGACGGCAACCAGTTGCAGTAAAAGGGGTGTACCACGCATCACGGAAATGTAGAACGTTACCGGGAAGCGAACCACCTTGAACTTGGACATCTTGAGAACTGCAATCAGCAAACCAAGAGGAATGGAAAACAGGAGCGTCAGTCCAAACAGTTCCAGAGTGGTGCAAAACCCCTCTGCCAAAATCGGCAAAAGATTTGCCAAAGACCCAAAGGCAGATTCAAACCAGCTAGGGGTTTCAGCAACAACAGAAACCGTATCAACAGCCTTCGCAGCTGCATCTACTAAAACGGAAGACGCCTGTACGGCAGAATCCGAGACTGCAGCAAGAGTATGCACAGCTGCAGTAGCGGAATCAACAACTATAGCAGAAAGAGAGTCAGGCACTACTTACCAAACCACTTAGCAGAAATTTCAGCGAACTTACCGTCAGCCTGCATTTCCTTGATGGTGTTGTTTACTGCGTCGCGAAGGGCCTGATCTTTCTTACGGAAACCAACGGCATATTCTTCATCGCTGAGGCCTTCTTCCAGAACCACAAAATCCTTGGCGTTGGAAGAAATCCAGTACTTGGCAACAATCTCATCCAGGAACACGGCGTCTACACCACCCTTGTCCAGATCCATCAGGGCAGTCTGATTGTCATCGAAAGGAATGATTTCCTTTGCAGCCTTGCCCGCAGCGGACTTGTCCAAAATGCCCTGGGCAGTGGAACCATTCTGGACTGCAATCTTCTTACCGGAAAGCGCTGCCAGAGACGAGAGAGACTTATCCTTCACGGTGAAGATCATACGGTTCTTCAGATAGGCATCACTCAAATTCATGGCGGCAGCACGAATAGAGTCAACGCTCATGCCATTCCAGATACAGTCAATCTTACCTGTGTTCAGTTCCTGTTCCTTGGCATCCCAGGAAATGGGCTGAGTTTTCAGTTCTACACCAAGACGGGCAGAAACTTCCTTGGCCAGGTCGATATCAAAGCCAACAATATTGTTGTCCTTATCGCGGAAACCCATGGGCGGGAAGGAATCGTCAAGACCGAGGACAAAGACCTTGGCCTGCTTTACCTTTTCCAGGGACATATCCGCCTGATTCTTGGAATCATTATTCTCATTACAACCGGAAAGAACGAAGGCGGCTGCCATGGCAAGACCAGCAAAAAGCTTTTTCATAGAATCTCCTTGAAAATTTTTCACCATAAATGTAGTCAAAAATCATCTTTTTTCTTTTTTCAATTTTCAAAAATCACATAATACAGCAAAATGTTCTATATTTATTTTGCTTTTTGTTTAATAAAAGTCCACAAAAAAGGAGATATTATGTTTTGCGGAAATTGCGGACAAAAGCTTGATGAATCAAAAGCACGTTTCTGTCCTCGTTGTGGGACACCTATAAAAATCCCGGTACAGCAAGATACACCGGCAACATTCCCTAGCGAAGAGCCGCGGCAGCAAGCCATTCAGCCGGCCCAGCAAGCCGCTCAACCTGTAAAACAGCAGGTTTTCCAACAGGTTTTACAGTCAGCCCAACAGCAGGCTCCGCAGCCTTCGTCCGGGAAACCCCTGTCCAAGGACCTGGTCCAGCTCATTTGTAAGATTTCCAGTTTCGTGTGTCTCGGCCTCATCCTACTCTTCACCATGCTGAACGTGGGCGGACACGAGAATGGCTTTTCCACTTTCGGAGGCCTGTTCAAGTCTAGCTACTCCCCATCAGCCTTTTGCTGGCAGCTCTGGTTCGTAGGGACCATCATACTCGTAGGTTTCAATGTCTTCAAGCAAGTTACGGGCGTGTTCAATTTCAAGCATTCCCTGAAGTTAGTTGCCTTCACCATCTTCAGCATGTTTGCCGTCGGTTCTAGCATGCATGGCCGTATTGTAGCGTCATTCATTCTGGACCTCATCTTTTCCATCATCGCCGTTGTACCTGTAGTTATTTACGGTCTCTACGAAGTAAATAGCATCAAGGCGGATCCAGAACTTGCGGGTTCCGATGATGTTTACGGCTTATATGCGCTGGACAAAATCAGAAATACCAAAATCACACCAGACCTCATTTTCAAGATCTGTGGCTGCATCTGTTGCATTTTCATGCTTTTTGCATCCATTAGCCTGTACAACATGCCCAATTCATTTTCATTCTTCATCGACATCATTAAAAAAGCAACAGGTTCCTACGGGAAATACACTCTCGAAAGCGGTACCTGGCATATCTGGATTCTCGGTTCTTTAATCCTTGGAATCATCATTAACCTGAAGGCCGTCTTAGGGCACAACTACCACGCAGCCCTCAATTACATTTCGCTGTTTCTCTCCATTGCAGCAATTATTGTCATCAGCATCGCAACCAAAGGAGAGCAAAATGTCATGGCTATAATCTGGGTCGCCATCTTAGCCTTGGGAAGCATCATCTTCTTTGCTCTGGTTAAGGACAAGGATGAAGAAGTCGATGAACTTGACTCCGCCCTAAATGGCCCCATCATTCCTGCAAACGCTGAGAATCCCCTTCTCTAACTACTGACAGAAAATTCAGTTTGAGCCTAGCCTTGCTAGGCTTTTTTTATTCTTAAATTTTCGGGAAACGAGTTGCAGGTATACCATGACAAAACAACATTCCAACTGGTGGAAACACACCATCGCCTATGAAATTTACCCCAGCAGTTTTCAGGACAGCAATGGTGATGGCTTCGGGGATATCAAAGGCATTACCAGCCGCCTAGATTATTTGCAGTCCCTGAAGGTAGGGGCGCTGTGGCTTACTCCGGTTTACGCCTCCCCCATGGTGGATAACGGTTACGATGTTTCTAACTTCTACGAAATCAACCCGTTTTATGGTACGATGGAAGACATGGAACGTCTGATTGCGGAAGCGGACAAGCGCGGCATCAAGATTGTGATGGACCTTGTCTTTAACCATACTTCGGAAGAATGCGATTGGTTCAAGGAATCCCGCAAGAGCCGCGACAATCCCAAAAGTGACTGGTACATTTGGAAAGACGCCCCGGATGCCACCGCAGGCGAAAAGCACGCAAGTGATATTGCTGGAGAGAACTACGCGGACCGTGAACCGCCAAACAACTGGCGTAGTATTTTCGGGGTTCCCGCATGGACCTGGTGCGAGGAGCGAAAGCAATACTACCTACATACTTTCGCAAAACAGCAGCCGGACCTGAACTGGGAAAATCCAGAGGTTCGCAAGGCACTTTACGACATCGCCAACTTCTGGATCAAAAAGGGCGTTGGCGGTTTTAGAATTGACGCCATACCCTACATCAAGAAGCCGGCGGACTTTGCCAGCGGAAAGCCGGACGCAGGCGACGGCATGGTAAGCATTCACACCATGACGGTCAATACCGAGGGGATCCTTGATTTTCTGCAGGAGTTCAAGGCGAATGTGACCGAAGGAAAAAACGTCTTTACGGTAGCGGAAGCAAACGGCGTGGGACCCGAGGATTTAAAATACTGGGTCGGCGAAAAAGGCGCCTTCGACATGCTCTTTGAATTTGGTCACCTGCATGATGTGGAAATCTGGTGCAAGCCCTCCCCCTTTGGCATTATGGATTTTAAGAAAGCCCTCATTGCAAGCCAGCGGGCAACGGCAAGAAACGGCTGGTACCCGGTGTTCTTTGAAAATCACGACAAGCCCCGAAGCGTAAACAACTTCTTCAGTCCCGCAGTTGCCGGCGATCCTACAAAAAACAAGCTGGCGGCAAAAGCCCTGGCGGTCCTCATGATGACTTTACGGGGTACGCCCTTCCTGTTTGAAGGTCAGGAAATCGGCATGACCAACATGAAGAGGAATTCCATCGACAAGTATGACGAAGTCAATACCAAGGCCCAATACAACTTGGCGCTGCAGGAAGGCTTCACGCCCGATGAAGCCATGGGATTTGTAAACCGCTTCAGCCGCGACAACGCCCGCACTCCCATGCAGTGGGATAGTTCGCCCAACGCAGGCTTTACCACTGGCAAGCCCTGGCTTGGAATGAACGAAAATTTTACGGAATTGAATGTCGCTTTTGAGGATGCGTCCGAAGATTCTGTCCTGAAATTTTACAAGGAGTTAATCGAACTGCGGCAAAAGACGAGAACCTCTGGAAACGATTACACAGCATTAAACGATGGTGACCTGGAAATCATTCTGGAGAATCATCCACAGGTCCTTGGTTTTAAGCGATTCTCCTCGGCGGGGATAGATAAGGACATTTACACCATCCTGGTCAACCTCAGCGAAACCGCAGCGGAACTGGATGAAATACTTTTCCTGAATCAGGAAAAGGTCATCTCCAACTATGGAGACAACCTTTCTTCAAATTCGCTGAGGCCGTTGGAAGCCGTGATTTTACATTCTAGTGATTTTATGATTTAGTGACTGCGCAGGAAGCTGAGAATTCGTTCCTTGTAATCCTTGGCCTCGTCGAAGGCGGCATGACCAAAGCCTTCGTAAGTGAAAAATTCGCAGGGAACATTTTCGGCTTTTAGCTTTTCTGCGATTTTGACGGAGGCTTCGTAGGTCACCACATGATCCAGGTCCGCGCCAAGGACGAGTGTGGGGCACTTGATTTTTCCTAGATCGCCGTAGGTGTTTATGCCCGCGCAGGCTTCTGCGGTGATAGCGAAACGACGGACTTCCTCATCGGTCAAGTTCTTGTACATCATCATGAGGGCACGGCGGTAACGCTGGAGAAAGGAAGGCGTAAAGGCATTATCAATGAAGTCGGGAACGAGCTCTTCGTTGCGACCTTCACGGGCAAGTTTTGCCCAGTTGCCAATGACCTCAAGCTGTAGCGGTTCCGCCCTGGAAGAACTGGAGCAGAGCACCAGCTGGCTCACCAGTTCAGGATTGCTGATTGCAATGTGCTGGGCAATCATTCCCCCTTGGGACATGCCCACAACGACCGCATTTTCGACACCCATATTTTTCAGTGCAGCAGCCAGATCGTGAGCCATTTCGGAGACGGGATAAACCGCCGGCATATTCTTTCGACGGTCAAAGAGATAGACCGTGTATTCGTCCTTGAAAATTCTGTAGGCAGTTTCTACGGAACTGGCGGAAGCCAACGTACTGCGAAGGCTTAAACCAGGAATGAGAATTAAAGGTTTCGGGCCTTCGCCAAATACGGCGTATTCCATTTCCACATCGGAGCCATCCAGAGCGGCTCCAGACGCAACTACATTCTTTATTTCTGCCATAAACACCTCATTTTACAGCGGCAATATACAAAAGCCCGGAAAAGTTAACCACCCAGTTTCCAACCGCAGTCGTTGTGGTATATCATTTGGCGGGTCATGCCACCATCGATGCAGATGTTTTCGCCTGTAATGAAGCCCGCCTTGTCGCTTGCAAGAAACAGTACCATGTTGGAAATATCCAGCGGGTTGCCCACGCGGCCAGCAGGCTGCTGCGTGGCGTCGGGACCTTCGTAAACCGTAAAGTCCGTGTCGATCCAGCCCGGTGAAATGGAATTCACCCGGACGCCTCGCCCACCGAGGCTCACAGCCAGCGCATGGGTCAATGCTGCGATACCGCCCTTAGCCGCCGTATAGCTTTCGGTCTGAGGCTGACTCATGCGATCGCGAGACGAAGAAATGTTGATGATGGAAGCACCCGGTGCAAAGTGGGGCGCAAAAAGTTTTGCCAGATAAAATGGCGCAGTCACCCCCACAGCCAAAGCGTAGCTGAATTCCTCATAGGAACATTCATCGATGCCTTTCATTAGAGGCAAGGCGTTGTTCACCAGAACATCCACATGGTCATATTTTTCAATGACAAAGGCCGCAAACTTTTCCAGCACATCCTTCTTGGAAAGGTCCCCTACAAAGGAATCATTTTCACGAATGTCTATAAAAACAACCTTCGCACCTTCACGCTCAAATTCGCTAACGATGGTTTTTCCGATGCCGTGGGCACCACCCGTCACAACCACAACTTTATCATTAAATTCGTTCATCATATTCCCTTGTTTTATTCGGCTAAACGGTATGTATCGGTCGAAAAAATCTGAATCAAAATATCTCCCTGATAAACCGTATAATATTCCTGCCTGACAAAAGCGGCGTTATATTTTTTTGAGCCCACCATAAATGAGGAACCGCTACTAAACAGCAAGTGGTAGGAGGTACCACTTTTTGACCCATGGGACCTATACTTATCGGCGACAAATTCCTTATGGAGTTTGGGTTCCGCCTTTAACCTTGTGGGGAAATCCAGGTTAGGGGCAATAGATGCAAAAAATCCTATAACAGGGAACACAATGAGAGCACAACCCAGATTCCATTTTTTGTGTTTCTCTTCAAATCTTGGAAACTTGTATTTGAGGGCAATGTAAATGCAAATGGCTATTCCAAAAGTGACGGCAAGTACAGCGGATGCGTCCTGGATGATTTCATAATTTTTGTACTGAACCAGCAACTTCAAGAAGTCATTATTGATTACATACCCAAGTTCTGGCAAGGAATGGATTCTCAAAGTCGTAACAAGACAGATCACGCAACAGACCGCAATCACCGTAACGTAGGCAATAACAAAATGATCTTTCAAAATGCGTTTTTTCATACCATAGTAAATATAAATTCAAAGATTAATGTTTTGAATCATCAGATTCCGCGCGAAGCCCATAGATATTCTATTTTGTGCATTAAGGATTTCAAATGAAAGTTTTTTACCATCTTCCCGGGCTATTCGAATTCTACGATCTGTACAAGGCGTTTTTGCCGCTGTTCCGTGAGCACCCCGAGTGGTTTTACGATTGGTGCGAAATCGGTTCCATTTATGGGGCTCCCGCCGACTGCATCTGGGGCGGCGGCCGCGTTGGCTTTGGAGACGAGCCAGCGAAACGGGTAGCCGAACTTTTAAAGGAATATGGAATTTCTGCAAGGCTGACTTTCAGCAATTCCCTGTTAAGGGAAGAACATCTTTCGGATGCAAGGTGCAACGATCTGTGCAAAATGTTTGAAGGAAATGCTAGTAGTGAATGTGCCGGGCAAAACTCGGGCGGAGACTGCGCGCAAAATGGCATCATCGTTCATTCGGACTTGCTGCTGAACTATTTGCGGGCACGGTACCCGAGTTTCT
>JAKSIH010000029.1 GCA_024398935.1 Fibrobacter sp.
GAGTTCAATTTTCAAAAGGGCATAGTTTCCCCATTGAATTTTGAACCATTTTTTTGCAAAACAAAAACACCTGAATTTTCATCAGGTGTTCAGGAGACTTTTCGTAACGCTCGGGAGGAATTATAGAAAGCTATCGAAAATTGGCAAGGGAGCTTAGGTAAAGGTTTTGTAAAAAGAACCCCGAAGCATTCGCCTCGGAGTTCCCACACAACACATATGTTTTTGGATCCTATCGCTGCGCTCCAGGATGACCACCGGGGTCCTATCGGTCACGACGCTTCCTCCAGGATGACTACCGGGGTTATTCTTCCTCCCCCAATTCCACGCCCTGTTCCCAGGCGCGTTCGGCGTCGCATTTGGGGATTTCGAAGTCACCGATGGCCTTGCCCACGAATTCCTTCTTGGCTCGGTCGATTTCATCCCAGTCGGAACGGACGATGTAGACTACAAAGCGAATCGCATCATGCAGGTCTCCACCGCACTTTTTATCGTCGTAGAAGCCCGCATAACCCTCGCCGTTGTAAACGACGCAATTCGCGTTCATGTTCCCGAAGAATTCGTCACCCAGTTCGTCCAGTTCCTTTCGGGAAAGCTTATCTGCAGCCGCCTCGCTTTCGGCCCCGCTGTTCAGAAGCTTCTGGTAAACGCTTTCCTCGGTCCTGTAGATATTGGGAAAACTTTCGAATTCCACTGCGGAAATGAATACGGACTTGCCTGTTTCATCCTGGAATTCCACTTCTACGTTTACGGTGTCGGCGCAGAGGCCACAAGCGGAAAGACCGCACTGAATGTTCTTGACTATGTATTTGGACATACAATCTCCTTGCTTACACTAATCATATCGTAATCGGTGCGCCATTTGTCAAATATGTGCTAAAAAAATTTCACAAATGCCGTCGCCGGGGTCCCCTATCAGACCTACATCCACGCTCTCCTAGAAAAAGAGGTGGCTGAGGCTGTATAATTTTCTTTTTTTTGATAGCTTTATAGTCCAAACCCGTGATTTTTGTATAAATTGTAGCTGTAATTTTTTGAATTTCTTGAAATATTGACGAAAAACATTCAAATTTTGCGTTTCAAAAGTTTTCAGAAGTTCAAAACCAGCGCTATTCTATAAAAAAGGACTAAAATAATATGCGTAATTGTTCCTCTCTGAAAATTGACGGACCTTGCAAGGTCTACCTGGAAGAATCTGAACTGCCGAAGGCTTGGTACAACGTTCGTGCCGACATGAAGAAGAAGCCTGCACCGCTCTTGAACCCGGGTACCGGCAAGCCCATGACCGCTGCCGAACTGGAAGGCGTGTTCTGCTCCGAACTGGTCAAGCAGGAACTGGATAACGACACCGCATATATCGAAATTCCCGAAGACATCCGTACTTTCTACAAGATGTACCGCCCGTCTCCGCTGGTTCGTGCCTACTTCCTGGAACAGGCTCTCGGCACTCCGGCTCACATTTACTACAAGTTCGAAGGTAACAACACCAGCGGCAGCCACAAGCTGAACTCCGCTATCGCCCAGGCCTACTACGCCAAGCAGCAGGGCCTCAAGGGTGTGACCACCGAAACTGGCGCTGGCCAGTGGGGTACCGCTCTTTCCATGGCTTCTGCCTTCTTCGGCATCGACTGCCAGGTTTACATGGTGAAGTGCTCCTACGAACAGAAGCCTTTCCGCCGCGAAGTGATGCGCACCTACGGTGCTTCCGTTACTCCGTCTCCTTCCATGAACACCAACGTTGGCCGCAAGATCAACGAAGAATTCCCGGGCACCACTGGTTCTCTGGGTTGCGCTATTTCCGAAGCTGTTGAAGCAGCTGTGACTCAGGAAGGCTACCGCTATGTTCTGGGTTCTGTGCTGAACCAGGTTCTGCTGCACCAGTCCGTCATTGGTCTGGAAGCTCAGGCTGCATTCAAGAAGATCGGTGTGAAGCCCGACATGATCATCGGTTGCGCAGGTGGTGGTTCCAACCTGGGTGGTCTTATCTCCCCGTTCATGGGCGAAAAGCTCCGCGGCGAAGCTGACTACGATATTCTGGCTATCGAACCGGCAAGCTGCCCCAGCCTTACCCGCGGTAAGTACGCTTACGACTTCTGCGACACTGGTAAGGTCTGCCCGCTGGCCAAGATGTACACCCTCGGTTCCGGCTTCATTCCGTCTGCAAACCACGCCGGTGGCCTGCGCTACCACGGCATGAGCTCCATCCTTTCTGAACTCTACGATCAGGGTCTGATGCGCGCTGCTTCCGTGGAACAGACCAAGGTGTTCGAAGCTGCCCGCCTCTTCGCTCAGACCGAAGGTATCTTGCCGGCTCCGGAATCCAGCCACGCTATCCGCGCTACTATCGACGAAGCTCTCCGCTGCAAGGAAACCGGCGAAGCCAAGAACATTCTGTTCGGCCTCACCGGTACCGGCTACTTCGACATGGTTGCGTACCAGAAGTTCAACGACGGTGAAATGAACGACTACATTCCGACCGACGAAGACCTGGCTAAGAGCCTTGCTCAGCTTCCCAATGTAGGCTGCTAGTGCTAAAGTAGAATTAGTACCTCTCGTAGGCACTAGCTCTCGCAACCGCCCCTGATTTATATCAGGGGCTTTGTTGCTCACAGGTTGAAGGCTAGTAGGCGCGAGGTTCCAGGCCCGAGTCGCAAGGCTCGGGTCGCGAGGAGCGCGTCATCCTGAGCGAAGTGCATCGTACGTCATCCTGAACAGGTTGCACCAGCGTCATCCTGAGCGAAGCGAAGGATCTAGCATTTCGAAAGTCCCGCAGGTTCATGCCTGCGGGATTTTTTGTACATCGCAATTTTGCGATTTCGTCTCAGGCGGCGTTCACTATAGCCCTAGCCTATAAATTCAAAGTTTTCTATTTTACCTTCGGGTATAAAAAAGGAATTCTATAATGAAAATTTTTAAGTTTAAGTCTGTTATGAGTGCGGCAGCCATGATCGTTGCCATGGGCGCTTTCTCCGGTGCCTCCACCGTTTACGCCGCTCCGGCAAAGGCAGCAAAGCCTGCTAAGGCCGCCCCGCAAGAAGAAGTCATCAAGATTGTCCGCGTAGACGACAGCAACTTCGAAAAGGAAATCATGAACACCGACAGGCCCACCATTCTGGATGTGTTCTCTTCCAGCTGCCCGCCGTGCCTCATTATGATCCCCACCCTCATCGACATCGCCAAGAAGTATCCCGATGTGAAGGTGGCTTCCGTAGGCTTTGATGAGCCCAATGTCCAGAAAATCAAGAACACTTTGCCCATCCAGGCCTTCCCCACTTTCTTCCTGATTAAGGATGGAAAGATTGTGAACCGCATTCAGGGGGCAGCCAGCGAAGAACAGCTACTTGCCGCTTTGCAATACACACCCAAGGCTCAACCTGCCACAAAGCCCGCCAAGGCCGCACCTAAGAAAAAAGCCGTCACCCAGAATCTCACCTGCTCCACCGACGGTCAGTTCGGCGGCATCCAGAACCATGTGACTATGTCCCTCGTGATTACCGATGACCATATCGACAATGTGGACCTGGTGACCAACGTGTTTGTGACCCCTGAATTGGAAAGCCGCCGCGCACAGCTGAAACAGATGTTCCTCCAGAGCGGCAAGGGCACCGTAGAAGAAACCCTCACCGGTTTCAGACTCCACACTGCAAACGAAAGCCCCTTCATCAAGGCCATGAATATGCAGCGCAAGTCCACCTACGCCGAAATGAAGGCCGGCCTGGAACTGCAGGGCTTCAAGTGCGAGTAAGTCTCTTTCGCTAAGATTACTAAAAATCAGGTAAATGAAAAAGTATCGGCCAAGGTCGATACTTTTTTGTTTTCAGTCAGAATTGGATTTACTTGACGACGATAAATCGCAAATTACCTATAAATGGCGTGTTAGAGCTCTCTTTATAGGTAAATTTTAGGGCGATGCCGCCGATTTAATATGAAATCGCATTGCAAGAATCGCTGGAAAACCTATAAATTCCTCGAAAAGGCTGAATTTATGGGTAAAACATTTTGCCAGGTATCCATTTTCGGAGAGACTTTACCCATAAACACGATGAAAAATATCCATTTATGGGTAAAATCGACATCAATCTGCAAAATTGGCAATTCTGTGCCTGATTCGCCCTAAACGGCGGCCCATGGCGTCAAAATTCCTTTGGTTCTTGAGGATTGCTGGAGCCGCCGGGCGAATTTTCTTTACAAGATCCGGTGCGGTAGTATCTGCGGGAACAGTATCAGCAGGGGTTTCGGGTGTTTCCGGCATGTCAGTCACCACCTTGTCTTCGTCGATGGCGTACCACTGGGCGTTGCTAAAGTCTGCGGTTGCTTCTGCGGCGGCAGCAGTGCGGTTTGCGCCGTAGGTGGCGTCATTCAGCATGCCGTCATCCACCATACCGTAAAATACGCCCTTGGTCAGCTGCTGGCTGAAGTTATTTTCCAGGTCGCCGCGGAGCTGTGCCGTACCGCTGAGCTTCTTGCCAGAAACCGCCCACATAACGCCCTGCACTTGAGCGTCGTCGGTAACGGTTGTATTCACGATAATAGAAAGCGCTCCCACCTTGGCGTTGCCGGTAATGCTTCCGCTTACAAGCCAGGCGTCTTCTTCTAGCACGGCGTTGTCACCCATAGTACCTGCAGTCACCAGAGCGCGACCGCGGACAACCGCCTTACCACTGATAGTTCCGCCGTTCACCACCGCAAAGTCCTCGATGCGGGCGTTACCGCTAATGGTTCCGCCATTCACCACAGCATTAGGCCCCACATAGACAGTAGCAGCCACATTGGCCTTGGTGCTGACCCATCCGCCGCCATTTTCGTGGCGCTTGAATCCGGTTGCCATACCCTCGGAATCGCCATTGCCGGCCTTGTAGCCCGCAGGTTTCCAAGCGCCGGGCTCATAGCCCTCGGGCTTGCCGTTTTCTACGCGAATCATGTAGGGATAGCGATAGAGGGTATAGTAGAACTGGTCCCAGGTAATGGTGTACAAGTCCTTCGGGGTGGCCGTTACCGTAAGCCACAAGGCCTTGTCGCTTGCCTTCGTTTCAATATCCAAGTTGAAGGCGGTGCCAGACTTCATTTCGCTATAGCGGGGCGTACCATCCGCGCCTTCGGCCACCAGCCCAACAGTCCAGCTGGAGCCAGGGTCCGGCATTACATCCGGCGAAAGATTGCAGCGGGTCTTGGACACCCACTTGCCGCCTTCGTAAGCCCAGTAGGATTCATTCCCTAGGCAGCTATATGCAGCGGGCTTTGACTGCTGAACAATGCCGCGGAACTTTACGGAAACTTTTCCTGCGGAGTCCGGATAGAGGCGAACCAGGTTGTACCCAAAGCGTTGCGGCGCCCAGTAGCTCGGCACCTGATAAGAGACGCCCGCGGCGGCACCAACCTGCTGATTAGCGGCGGTCCCATCGTCAACCATTTCGTTGAGCATAGTCACGCGCCCGTGCCTGCGATAGATATCGCCATAGCCAGTGGCTCTGCGGGTTGCGAATTCATAATCACCCCAGGTCTTCTTGTAAAGGGCCTTCTTGGCTCCGGCGTATTCCAGAGTGGCGTTCTTCATGGCGAACTTGCCCAGCTGTTCCGTCAGATCAGCATACTTCCAGTCGTATGCGCCAATCATGGCATCAAAAGGCGTCTGGGTGTCATAACCCGCTTCCCCATCGTTAATCTTGTTCATCCACATGCGATTCACGGCCTGAACGCCCTTCCAGCCACCGCCGAATTCTTCCTTCAGGTGTTCCATGAACTGCCAGTTGCAATAGCGGTCGCGGGTAGAACCGTAATACAGGTACGGGAAGTTGATCAGCGCCTCGGAACAGTAATGAGCATCCGTAGGGTTCACCTGATGGGCCATCCAGTTGGCGTGTGATTCGCAAATCCAGCCCGCCGACGCATTGGTTCCCATCCAACCAGCAACACTCTGGAGACCGTGGGCATATTCGTGAGCCAGGCCCCACAAGTCCTTAAACGCACCAGACCCCAGCCACAGACCGGGAGAGCACTCGTCCTTTCCATTATACTTGACGCAGGCTTCCGTGTTGGCTCCCCCATACAGGGCCGCCATCTTGGAATCTTCAAACAGGTAAGCGACACTTTTCAGCTTTTCCTTGGAATTGCTAGGCTGGGGATACATCCATTGGGCGGAATCATGATAAGTAATGAAAATCTTTTCCAGGGTATTCAACGCGTTTTGAGCGGTACTTGCGTCCAAGGAGGCGTTATTGGCGGTTCCGTCGTCGTGTTTTGCCTTCTTGCAAATCTCGAAATGATCGGAGCTGGCAAGCAGGGTGTGCCCCGCATTTACACAAACCGGCTTCCAGGTCACGGACTGAGCCAGAACGCTCTGGGTGGACAATGCAGCAAAACCAATAAAACCGACGGTCTTCAAGACCTTACTCAAATTAGCCATCAAACACTCCTTAAGGCTAAAACTTATCCTACCTAAATATATGTCGGTATATCAGCTTTTCCAAATATGCGCTGGGATAAATAGATGCTTTCCGTGTAAAAATGTGCAAACTTTCTACCACCAGAAGATCTTTGTTTCTAGTTTATGGTCATGAGTGTTTTGAATAAGGTTTTAATTCTGTTCTTGTTCGCGGTTTCCGTCTGGGCAAACGAGCCTATTGGAGTCCAGGCCAAAGCTCCGGAAGTCCATGTGGAACTCATCGGCAAAGATTCTCTGAAAGTCCAGGTCACCAATGTGGGTGACTCCCCCATCTGCTATCATGTTCCAAACGAAATCGACTCCCACATAGAGAACGGCATCCTGAATTTTATTCCCAAATACCAGAAGAACATGGCCCATATGGAAGGTCGCCCCTTCGATTACAAATGTCTGCAGCCCCGTGAGGAAAACACCCTAAAACAGGAATACAGTGCTGAGTATGCGTTAAAAAGCCCCGCCGACCTGAAGAAAATCACCCAAATAGGTCTGACTTGGGGCACTCCCGAAGAATTCAGGAGCCTTCAAGCCATTGGCCCTAGGGACTACAAGAAAGAATGCGAGTACCTGAAAACACTACAGAAAGTTAAATTAAGGGTTAGATGAACGTATATAAACTTTTCGTAGTAACCAAAAACACCTACCCCACTTTTTAAGGATGATCCCCATCTTAAAAGAAAAAAGAGATTGCGACCCAAATTAACATCCTATGTTGCGTACACCTCAAACAAGCAAAATGACCTTGAGGAGTTTGCTGACGCCGTTGTCTTTAATGAATCAGAATATTAGGACCCGCCAAGGGGTATAACAAGAGTGGTTTCAACTTCTATTTTGTCGATGTGGCAAAAGTTCATGATTTTTTCAATGCTCGAAATCTTTTCCCCATGCCCAGGGGATGCGTTGTCGGTGAAAATCGTCATCCTAGATTCAAAGGAGAAAAATCGGGAAAGTGACAAAAATGGGTGTTTTTGGATGTAAATATTCTTTTTGTAAGCATCCAAAAAGGGTGTTTGTCCCTCAGAGAGTCCCTTTTTCGGCAGTTCTTTACACGCAGTGTTAAAAAATTACAGGTTTTTTACTAAAAAATTGAAAATTATTTCACTTTTTGTCATTAAAAATGGGTAAATTTACCTTGGATTTTTATAAATCGCAAGTTTTAATTGAACTATCACAATAATTGGAGACACACATGGCAAAAAAGATGATTGCGTGTGACGGTAACGAAGCTACCGCTAACGTTGCTTTTGCAGTGAGCGAAGTGGCAGCTATCTACCCGATTACACCGTCTAGCCCGATGGCTGAACACGCCGACAACTGGAGTGCAGCAGGCAAGAAGAATATTTGGGGTCAGGTTCCCCGCGTTTTTGAAATGCAGTCCGAAGGTGGCGCTGCCGGTACCGTTCACGGTGCTCTGCAGGCTGGTGCTTTGACCACCACCTTTACCGCTTCCCAGGGTCTTCTCTTGATGATCCCCAACATGTACAAGATCGCCGGCGAATTGACCCCGACCGTCTTCCATGTGACCGCCCGTGCTCTTGCTATGCAGGGCCTTTCTATTTTCGGTGACCACTCCGACATCATGGCTTGCCGCCAGACCGGTTTCGCTATGCTCGGCTCTTCCTCCGTTCAGGAATGCCAGGACATGGCTCTCGTGGCTCACGCTTCTACTCTCGAATCCCGCGTCCCGTTCGTTCACTTCTTCGACGGTTTCCGTACCTCTCACGAAGTGATGAAGATCGAAGCTCTCGAAGACGGCGTTATCCGTAGCGTCATCGACGAAAAGTACGTGAAGGCTTGCCGCGAACGCTGCCTCACTCCGGACCGCCCCACCATGCGCGGTACCGCTCAGAACCCGGACGTCTACTTCCAGGGCCGCGAAACCGTGAACCCCTTCTACAAGAAGGTTCCGGAAATCGTCCAGAAGTACATGGACAAGGTTGCATCCTTCACCGGTCGTCAGTATCACATTGTTGACTACGTGGGCGCACCCGATGCAGAACGCGTCATCATCTCCATGGGCTCTTCTACCTGCACCATCGGTGACACCGTTAAGTATCTCAACTCCAAGGGCGAAAAGGTCGGTCTCGTAAACGTTCGTCTGTACCGTCCGTTCCCCATGGAAGCAGTTGTTGCTGCTCTCCCCAAGACCGTCAAGAAGATCGCTGTTCTCGACCGCTGCAAGGAACCGGGTTCCGCAGGCGAACCGCTCTTCCAGGACGCTCTTACCGCTGTTTCTGAAGCCGTCATGGCAGGCCAGATGGCTATGCCCAAGATGATCGGTGGCCGCTACGGTCTTTCCTCCAAGGAATTCACCCCGGCTATGGTCAAGGCTATCTTCGACGAACTGAAGCTGGACGCTCCGCGCGCACGCTTCACCGTCGGT
Source organism: Fibrobacter sp. (assembly GCA_024398935.1). Taxonomy (GTDB): domain Bacteria; phylum Fibrobacterota; class Fibrobacteria; order Fibrobacterales; family Fibrobacteraceae; genus Fibrobacter. The sequence goes on from JAKSIH010000029.1 coordinate 8,820, forward strand.
ATCAACGACGACGTCTGCAACACCAGCCTCCCCATCGATCCCGACTTCAAGCTGGATTCCGACTTCTTCCAGGCCATGTTCTTCGGTCTGGGCTCCGACGGTACCGTTGGCGCAAACAAGAACTCCATCAAGATTATCGGTAACGAAACCGAAAACAACGCTCAGGGTTACTTCGTTTACGACTCCAAGAAGTCTGGTTCCATGACCACTTCTCACCTCCGTTTCGGTAAGAGCATCATCGACGCTCCGTACCTGATCGGTGAAAACGAAGCTGACTTCGTTGCTTGCCACCATACTCCGCATCTCGAATCCGTCGACATGCTGAAGTATGCAAAGCAGGGCGCAACCTTCCTGGTCAACACCCCGCACTCCGCTGAAACCGTCTGGGATACTTTCCCCCGTCCGGTTCAGGAAGTCATCATCAAGAAGCAGCTCAAGGTGTACGTCATCGACGCATACGCCGTTGCCGCAAAGACTGGCATGGGCCGTCGCATCAACACTGTGATGCAGACCTGCTTCTTCTCCAAGCTGGGTAACGTTCTCGATTCCGATACCGCTATCAAGTACATCAAGAAGTATGCCGAAAAGACCTACGCCAAGAAGGGTATGGAAGTGGTCCAGAAGAACTGGGACGCTATCGATGCTTCTCTTGCAAACCTCTTCGAAGTCAAGGTTCCGGCTGCTGTTACCAGCACCAAGGAATTCCGCGCTCCGATCCACGGCAACGCTCCGGCATTCGTTAACGAAGTTACCGCAGAAATCATCAAGGGCAACGGCGAAAAGCTCCCCGTTTCCAAGATGCCTGTGGACGGTGTATTCCCCACCGGCACTACCAAGTACGAAAAGCGCGACCTCGCCCTGAACATCCCGTCCTGGAATCCGGACGCTTGCGTACAGTGCGGCAAGTGCGCTATGGTCTGCCCCCACGCTGCTATCCGCGTGAAGGTTGTGGACGAATCCGCTGTTGCTAACGCACCGGAAGGCTTCAAGTTCACCGCTGCCAAGGGCTTCAAGCTCGAAGGCTCCGAAAAGCCCGTATTCGCAATCTCCGTCTCCAGCTACGACTGTACTGGTTGCGGCGTCTGTACTCAGGCTTGTATCGGTAAGGACAAGAATGAAGAAGGCAAGAAGGCTATCAACATGGTGCCGCAGGAACCCATCAAGGTTCAGGAAGGCAAGTGCTGGGACTTCTTCGTTGACCTCCCGGAATTCGACCGTACCAAGGTTAACAAGAACCTTGTCAAGCAGGCTATGCTCCTCGAACCGTTGTTCGAATTCTCCGGCTCCTGCGCAGGCTGTGGCGAAACAGCTTATGTCCGTCTCGTTTCTCAGCTCTTCGGCGACCGCATGGTTGTAGCAAACGCAACTGGTTGCTCTTCCATCTACGGTGGTAACCTCCCCACTACTCCGTGGGCAAAGAACAAGGAAGGCCGTGGTCCGGCTTGGGCAAACAGCTTGTTCGAAGACAACGCTGAATTCGGTCTCGGTATGCGTCTTGCAATCACCAAGCATGCAAACCAGGCTGTAAGCCTCCTCGAAGCTGTGAACGTTCCTGCCGAACTCAAGGCTAAGCTCACTTCTCAGGATCAGTCCGACGAAGCCGGCATCCAGGCTCAGCGCGCTAACGTTGCTGAACTGAAGGCTGCTCTCGCTGGTGCAACCGACGAAGCTTCCGTAAGCCTCCGCGATGAATTCGCTGACTACCTGGTCAAGAAGTCCGTATGGATCTTCGGTGGTGACGGTTGGGCATACGATATCGGTTACGGTGGTCTCGACCACGTCATGGCTACTGGTGAAAACGTAAACATCTGCGTCCTCGACACTGAAGTTTACTCCAACACTGGTGGACAGGCTTCCAAGTCCACCAACCGTGGCGCCGTCGCCCTCTTCGCAGCCGCTGGTAAGCGCGCTGGCAAGAAGGACCTCGGTCTTATCGCCATGAGCTACAAGAATGTGTACGTTGGCCGTATCGCCATCGGCGCAAACGACGCTCAGGCCCTGAAGGTTCTCCAGGAAGCAGAAGCTCACAATGGTCCGTCTCTGATCATCTGCTACTGCCCCTGCATCAACCACGGCTTCGATCTCAACAGCCAGCTGGAACACCAGAAGATGGCTGTGGATTCCGGTTACTGGACTCTGCTCCGCTACAACCCGGCTCTCGCTGCCGAAGGCAAGGCTCCCCTTGTTCTCGACTCCAAGGCCCCGACTATCCCGGTTGCAGAATACATCTACACCGAAAACCGCTACAAGCAGCTCACCCGTAACAACCCGGAAGTTGCTAAGAAGCTGGCCGACGACCTCCAGAAGGAAGTGGATGCACGCTTTGCATTCTACACCGCAATGTCTCAGGACACTGAAGGTCTGATTAGCCTGTAATAGCGACGTGTCATCCTGAGCGAAGAGGCGCAAGCCTCGAAGTCGAAGGATCTCACATTACAAAAACGGTTCCCGTTCGAAAGAACGGGACCGTTTTTTATTGAAACTGTTTGCATTTTAGAAGCGTGCATCCACATCCAAGCGTAGGAGGCTGCTATTAAGCAGCCTTCGTAGCGCGGAGCATTCAACGTCACATGTTCTTATTTGCATTAGTTGAATGGGTCGTCTCATACCGATGCACGCTTTGCTTTTCAAGCCAACGGCCAACATCTCAGTCATGTCAAAACATAAATGTTTTGCCGCGACGTTCGATTCGGGACCGTTGAGCATTCTACACAGCAATGTCTCAGGACACTGAAGGTCTGATCAGCCTGTAATCGGCGGAGCCGATTAGGTCGGCACTTCGTGCCTTTGAGGTTTGAGGTCGCTTGCGACGCTCGCTTAGAGGTATGAGGTTATTCAAAAAGATGAGAGTCAAGAGAAATCTTGGCTCTCGTCTTTTTTTATTCTGGGATAAAAGACAATTATGAAGTACAAATTATGATTTATTTTTATTTAAAAGGCTTGACAGAATCAAAATGGTTTACTAACTTTGGGTCACCAATGGGGTGGTAGCTCAATTTTGGTTAGAGCACCGGCCTGTCACGCCGGAGGTTGCGAGTTCAAGCCTCGTCTATCCCGTAGAAAAGAAAACAAAAAAGACTTCTCAGTTGAGAAGTCTTTTTTGTTTCCCTCCCCCGTCCCCACGGGAGGGGGCAAAATCATTCCAGCAATAAACTGCAAGTTGTTTTTAAGATTGTCTCCCACCCCCGTGCCATGGTAGGTGTGTTAATTTTTTCGTTCCTCGGCGGTGCTGTCACTTCGACTTTACTGGAGGGACTTGCGGGAAATTTTTAGAGGGGTTTGTGTTTCTGGAGGGCGCGGATATTTTTCGGCAGAACTTCCTTGTGCCACTTGTTCCATTCTTCGTAGTAGATATAGAGGCGTTCCTGCTTGCGGAAATCTCGACCATGCACGATTCGACGACCGTTGGATACCTTAGGGGGAATGACAATGTGGAGGCACTCGTGATAAACCACTCCGGCGATTGCATAAACCGGACAATTCGCCGCATCGTACCCTTTGCTGATGCTGATCAGGTGGAAGTCCTCCCCTGTCAGGGGATCCTTACGGACAGAATGGAAACTGAGTCCTCCGATGCGGTTACTCCAGGTAATTCTGCAGGTTAGCGTGTTTTCGAAGTAGGTTTCGTTGATCGCTGCCAGTACCTTATTCAGGTCATGATACTTGCCCTGAGGACAGATAGGCGGAATACGCCCCTTCGTGGAGATGGGTGCCTCCCCCTTATCTACAAGAATCTGGTCTACGGCAGTCCAGAAGCGACCTACAAGTTCCTTGACAAGAGCCTTGTTCTTGGCGGTCTTTCGGCGTACTGCATGTTCAGCCCATTCTGCGGCCAAATCGCGGGCCTGGGCGAATTCCGGACCTTTCATGTAGGCGGGAAGCATGACCTCGGGATGCCCGAAAAGAAAGCCTGCCTTGCAGCGAATGCTTTTTTTCAATAGCGGATTGTACTTAAAGCGGACTAAACCTTTGGAACATAAGGTAGAATCCTGTACGTTCTCCTTTTTTTCGGCGGGCTCGGGCTGAAAGCCAAATAGGTCTAGCTGGGTACTGGGCATTACGGCTCCCCCACCCTGCTCATGACGCCTTCAAAGGCATTTACGGCAAGAAGTCCACCAAAATAGCTTTCGGGAAGTTCCAGCAAGGCGTAGTGTTCCGAAATTCCGTAGACTGCATCTTCGATATGGTCAGGCAGGTAGACGATGTAGCTATCGTTCCTTGGAGTCCTAAGATGTTCCGGCGTGCAATACTTCGGGTCTGTTTCGCTAAAATACATGCGACAGGATACAGGCCTTAAGGGATAGATGGAACAATCGCCCTTGTAGTCGGAAAAGGGACAGGGTGTCCATGCTGCAAAATAATCGTGGAGGGCTTCATCCTCGGCCTTGTCGTCAAGGTCGTCGCAAACCAGTTCCGTATCACCTTGTGAATGAGCCGCCTTGTTCTTTTCATAAAATTTTTCGAACAAAGTAGAACGAACCTGGCAGGATTCCATGATGGAAAGGAGGTCCTCACGCTTGCGGAGCTCGCTGTAGAGAGTCAGGAGTTCAAAGGGTTCCACCGACATGGGATAATGGTGGCAGCAGTTCCCGCAGGCGGCACGGCACTGAATCGGGCGAGGGTGCTGCGGAAGAATCGCCTTGAGATACCCGGCAAAGGCTTCGTGATATTCCTGGGTAAACTTTAGAATATGCGGAATCTGGGCGGCAAGGTTGTCGGGCCCAATGGCTGATTCGCGACCGAGAGTGGCAGCCAGGTTATCCAGGCGGTCCCGCTCCTTCAGTAAAAGCGCGCTGAGACGCATTTCGGCAATGCGGTAGGCTTTTGTTGGGAGATATTCTCGGTAGGAATCCATGGCACAAATATATCTTTTTTTATGAATATTGAAATAGCTTGAAAAAAAGCTCACAAAAAAAGGAAAATATACAAAACAGGGCTTATAAAAAAGAAGATTTATATTTTTGTGTAAGAATAAAGTTATCTTTTCTTTCAAAATGGGAAGACCATAATGAAACAGAAATTTAAAACGAAGTTGACATTGTCTGCGGCCCTGTCTGCCGCCCTGACTTTTGTCGGGTGTAACATCTTCAATCCTACAGAAGACGTGAGAGTAAGCTCCAACGATGCAGAAGCCCTTACCTACGAAGGGTACATGCATTTCCAGAAGAGCGAATATTCCGAAGCCCGAGAATATTTCGAGAAGGCTATCAAGGCCGACTCCGCCTATTCCGAAGCGTGGTATGGCCGTGCAAAGGCCGTATTGAACATGCAGCCCAGCCTGAACCTGTTCCAGCTGATTTCCTACGCCAAGAAGGAAGAAGGCCAGAATGCAGTCAGTAAGTTCATGAGCATGCCTGAAGAAGAAGCCAAGGGAATTAAGAGCGGTGTGGATTCCGTACTCTTTTACCTGGATCCCTTTATACAGCTGGATACCACGGGTAGAACGGACAAGCGCGTCCAGTTTGGTAATTTTTCCAATAGCTACGCCATCCTCCAGATGACCAAACTGGCACTGACGGTCCGAACAGCAAGCATTGACCTGCAGAACCTTTTCTCCACGGATCCAAACACCGGTACCATGTCTGTCAACTGGTCCGATTTGAGTCCTAGCGCCCTGGGCGAAGCCACCAAGGAAACCTTTAATGCCATGGCCGCCATGGCAGAAACTTTAAAGTCAAATCCCGAAGCAACCACGACCATCTTGCGCGATTATGTTCCTGGTTCAGAAATGCTTTCTGACACTGCACTTGTTCTTGCCACGGAAGTTCTTGCAGACCAGATCATCAACGTTGCAAAGGTCGTGGATGATTCTGACATCGATCGCGGCGATGTGTTCCTGCTGTTCGGAAACCATATGGATGACGACGGCGATGGCTGCATAGACGAAGAAGTCTTTGACGGTGCCGACAACGACGGCGACGGCGAAGTGGACGAAGATGTTCGCGCCAACAACACCATGGTCCCCGAAATCGATTTCATCCACCATTCACCAGGACAGATCCAAAAGGTCCTGTCCACTGAAGACTACCAGCTGGTTGACATTGACGGTGACGGAATCATGGGCGAAGAAGACTCGAAGGAATACGAATTCGAAATTCCGGGATCCAACGACCGTAAGGCCCAGGATAATCATCTGTTCAAGTTCGCCAACACCCTTAGCTGGTCTGCCGCATTCGTATACGGAAATCCGGAGCTGTCCACCGATATCCAGAGACAGAGAATCGAGCTCAAGGAGCTGATCCGTAAGGACAAGGATATCAACAATATCCAGTACCCCCTGGCAATGCGTAAGGCAATGATCGGCGGATGCTGGAACAACTACGACGAAGCCCGTTTCCTGCAGTGGTTCGAAGGGAGAAAGTAAAATGATGAAGCGTCTTTTTGCAATTATCGCTCTTGCGGGTCTTGCCGTCTGCACCTTTGCAGCAAAGGCTCCTACCCATCATTCTCTCCGTGCAGAATCCATGGGTAACGCCCATGTGGCCCTGGTGGATGACAAGGAAGCTATCTATTACAACTACGCAGGTCTTTCCCAGATCAACCGCCTGGGCAACTTTGACAAGCGTCCGGAACAGGGCTACTACCCCCAGAACTGGATTGGTGACATGCGCCTGAACCTGGGCGGTGCAGGTGCCTACGAAAAGTACTTCTCCACCTATAACGACGTGAAGGACTTGCAGAAGCTCTATCGCCGTGCATCCGACGTAGCGGCCGCTCTAGGTATTGGAAGCACCAACGTCCTGATGGACTCCCTGAGCGCCCATCCGGAACTGATCAACATGCTGAACTCCTACGACCACAAGAAGCTGGAAATGAAGATCAAGCTGGATGCCGAAATGGCGTTCCACGGCTTTGGCGGTGCAATCTGGGTGGACGGAAGTATCGCTCCCTATCTGGACGGCGGCCTGATTCTCCCCTACATGGCAATAGACACCTTCTATGTGGATGCAGTGATGCAGGCTGGTATCGCCTACGGCTTTACAGACAATTTCTCTGTGGGTATCGGCGGCAAGATCGCAAAGCGCCAGAAGGTCGACATGATGACTCTGGATGTATTGAACTACAACACTCTCCAGGATACTCTTGAAGACCGCTACCACGATGCGACCGACAACATCTTCGACTTCAAGTCCATTTCCGTGGGTATCGATATCGGTGTGCTGTACCAGCTGACCCGCGAATTCCGCGTGGGTGCATCTCTCCGCGATGTATACTTCAAGGAACTTGCCGGTGACAAGATTACACCGAACCTTACGGTGGGTTTCAACTATAGTCCCAGGTTCTTCAACAAGAATACAGGCTACGGCCGCAAGGTGAACTTCGCCTGCGACTTTGAAAACGCCCTTTCTGACGAGAACAACTATAAGCCACTCTCTCACCTGAACTTCGGTGTGGAAGTGGAACAGAACATTCTGGCATGGCCGGGTTACAACAACGAAATCCGCGCACTGGCACTTCGCGTTGCAGGCGGTTTCCGTGGCGGTTACCCCTCTGCTGGCGTAAGCCTGGAAGTTCTCCGCTTCTTCACCTTCGAACTGGCAACCTGGGCTGAAGAACAGGGTTACTACACCGGTCAGGACGAAGAACGCGTGTTCATGGCTGAAATCAGTATCGGTTTCTAATTCCCGACTTTCCTGAAAGAATGTCCGCCGAGAATGAACTCGACGGACTTTTTGTTTTGAAGTATTCTAAAAAGTCTTGACACAGTCCGTACAAGAGTGTATATTTGTGCAGTAAACAAAAGAGCACAAAATAATTGGACAATGCGGGTTCATCCTTCTGAAAACCAAAGAACGTTGTGCATGTGACGCTGGAGTCTAAGGCATGATTGAAAGAGTTCGTGGCATTTTGCTGGAAAAGTCCCCTACCTTCATTGTGGTGGATGTAGCGGGTATTGGCTATGGTATTAACATCTCCGCCTATACAGCGGGCAAATTGCCCGAAGTTGGTGAGGGCAATACGGAGGTTACCATCCATACCAACCTGGTTGTCCGCGAGGATTCCATGACACTGTTCGGCTTTGCCGACAAGACGGAAAAGGATACTTTCCTCATGCTTCTGGATGTAAATGGCGTCGGCCCCAAGATGGCCCAGCGCATTCTGAGTGGAGTCTCCCCCACAGACCTCCTGAACATGATTGCCAGCGACAACAAGTCCGCCCTGAGTAAAATCAAGGGCCTCGGCAAAAAGACCTGCGAACAGATAGTCCTGACCCTAAAGGACAAGGCGGGCACCATGCTGCAGGGACTTGGAAATATTGAAGGAAGCGGCGTTACCAGCATGGGAGCCCTTACGGGAGCCAAGCTGGAGGCGGTTCTTGCACTTCATACCCTGGGTGTCAAGGACCCAGCCGCCGAAAAGGCTGTGGTCAAGGCAGTCGAAGTTCTTGGCGATGCGGCAGATGCGGCAACCCTCATTCCAGAAGCATTAAAGTACCTTTAACAACCCGCGATTAGAGATTAGAAATTAGAGACTAGGGATGTTGAGAATACTCCGTAGAAAAAATTAAGGACGAACCCATCCAGAAATCGCATTCACTTGCTTCTCGCAGCACTAATCACTAACCACTAATCACTAATCACTAACCACTAAATCCTAATATGGAAGATCAGCGCATTATTTCTCCGGAACAGCGACTTGGTGACGAAAGCGATGTGGAAAGGTCCCTTCGCCCGCCTTCTCTTGAGGAATTTACCGGACAGAAGAGCATCAAGGAAAGTCTTTCCATTGCTATCGAGGCGGCAAAGCACCGCGGCGACTCGCTGGACCATTGTTTGTTCTGCGGCCCTCCCGGCCTGGGAAAGACGACCCTTGCGGGGATTATCGCACGAGAGATGGGGGTCAATATTCATATTACCAGCGGTCCTGTGCTGGAAAAGGCAAGCGACCTGGCGGGGCTTTTAACTAGCCTGCAGGAGAATGATGTTCTTTTCATCGATGAAATTCATCGTCTGAGCCGTGTGGTGGAAGAATACCTCTACCCCGCTATGGAAGATTTTAGGCTGGATATCATGCTGGATTCCGGCCCCACCGCTAGAAGCGTGAACCTACCCCTGAAGCACTTTACCCTGGTGGGTGCGACTACCCGCAGCGGCATGCTGACAGGACCGCTCCGTGACCGCTTTGGCCTGCAGTACCGCCTGGAACTGTACGACGAAGAAGACCTGATGAAAATCATCATGCGTAGTGCGGATATCCTGAATGTAAAAATCGAGGAGGATGCGGCCCGTTTGCTAGGCGGTCGTTGTCGTGGTACGCCCCGAATCGCAAACCGTGTTCTGCGACGCTGCCGCGATGTGGCTCAAGTCCGCGGGAATGGTGTCATCGACCTGATGTCTGCAAGCAAGACTCTGGATATGCTTGGCATCGATAGCGAAGGTCTGGACAATATGGACCGTAAGATTCTCGCCCTCATTATCGATAAGTTTGGCGGCGGACCTGTAGGACTTGGAACTATCGGTGCTGCCATCGGCGAAGAAGCAGACACCTTGGAAGAAGTCTACGAGCCTTACCTGATCCAGAAGGGTTTGCTTTCGAGGACTCCTCGCGGGAGAATGGTTACCGCCCTCGCCTACAAGATGCTTCACAAGCCAGTTCCCGCCCGAGGAATCGCTCCTGAGACCATCCAAGAAGAACTTCCTTTATGAGATGCAAAGGGCGGGGCTGTTCCCCGGAAAAAATACACACACACCGCATTGCGGGCACCGTCCAGTATTTTTGGGCGGTGTTTTTTTACTTAAATTCTGGTGCGATGGTCATGACCAGGTTCACGCCATGCAAGCCATGGAAACCGAACTGCAGACGGAAGAGGTACATATTGGGCTGACGGACGCGAATACCAAAGCCCCAGGAATTGTAGAACTTGTCCATATCCCAGCCGGTGATAGTGGGAGCAACCATGGCATATTCATCAAAGAGCACCCCATCTACAAAGCGATCCACAGGCCAGCGGTATTCACAACTGAGGCTCATCATGTGGTGGGAAGACCAGGCATTTCCATAACCGCGTAGAGGCGTGCGTGCGTTCAGCGTCGGGAACGCATTAAAGGGAGCACCCCCCTTTTCCATTTCCCAGACATCCACAAGACGGTACTGGATAGCGATGACCCGGCGTTCCAATAGAGTGTTCATGACATTCTCCGGACGCCAGATTCTCATGGCCTCGTCCCAGTTGAAGTCGGTATAGAACCGTCTGGACTTACGGGCTTCCGATGCGGAAAGCATATACTGCTTGACAACAGAGCCTAGGTAAAAGTATTTCTGGAAGAGAAACTCGGTTTTAATGTAATCATGGTTCTTGCCGCCATCTTTCAGCGTTTCGCCCTTGCTCTCGTCATGAAGGAGCCCCAGGTCATCGTAATCGATGCCGGAATACCTATCTACGAAATTGTAAGAAGCGGTAAGGCCGATACGCACGCCCCTAGTAGGCACAAAGGGATAATCCAGATTGTCGTAAAAGAGCGAAATGCCCACGGGGTATTGCATGCCTGTCTGATAGAGTCCGCGATCCTCGATGGGATAGACCTTGTCGATAAGGATGGAGTCCTTGCCGTCGGGCAGGCTTGCATCATTATGGCGGATCGTCCCCCACAATTCAATATTCCAGTTCATGGACTTGGAAATGGGTGTTCCAAGCCTTAAGGTCATGGCGATACTGGAGTCTGGCTGGGTAAAGCGTTCCTTGGTTTCGGGAAGCACGAAACTGCCATCACGGTCCATGTTGACATTCAGGCGATATCCACCGAAAAAGGTGGAACCGAAGAGGGAATGCTTGGTATACCGTAATGCAAGGGACTTGTCACCATTGGCAAAATAGGCTCCCTGGACTACAAGGTAATCCTTTTCCAGGAGAATGTTTCGCTGGCGGTAGTTGGCCCCGATCAGAGTGTTGGATCCCGGCTTGAAGTTGAAGCTGGGATAGATCATGATGTTCTTTTTCTCGCCGAAGGTAATGAGGTCAACGGACTTTTCCGCAAGGCCATTCTTCATGGCATAGTGAATGGGAGCGGAAACAGGATAGATCAATCCGTTCAGAGCAGGCTGTATGATACGGTTAAACGTCCAGGACCAGAAAGATTCCTGCTCTACGGAATCCTGTACCGCGAAATCCTGCGACCCAGAGGCCTGCATTATGGAATCCTGCGTTACTGCGGTCTGTACATCGGTATCCTGAGTCGGCAAATCGCCTTCTTCGGCGGAAAAAGCATATATAGCCGCAAGAAGTAGCAGCAGAATTGCCTTATTGGACCGAAGGGGATTTTTACCGAAACACATACATTCCCAATTTATAATTATATTAGAGGTATGTTTTCCCTGATTGCAAAAATTGTCAAGCGTTTGGCGACATACCCGAGATCTGTAACCCTCCTGCTTGTATTTTTGGCCATTTTCTGCATCTATCCCATAAACCATCTTCGTTGGGACTTACAGCTTCAGGATACCCTGAGTGGCAATGAAGTCCAGGAAGATTACGAGGCCATCGAGGCTTCTTTCGGAGGGCTAGGCAGCCTGACAGTAACCTTGCAATCCGATGACAGTCTGAAAAACTATGAACTGGCGGAGCATTTCGCCAAAGATTTTGAGAAGGACTCCCTGGTCCATTTCATTGAATATGCGGCGGATGTACAGTTTTTCGAAAGGAACAAGTTGCTCTATGCCAGTGAAGAGGACCTGTCCAAGGTACTCTCCCATATCGAGAAAATTCACGAAGAGGAGGCGCTGAAGCACAACCCCTTCTATGTAAACCTGGAACTTGCCGAAGACAGCCTCCCGAAGGATTCCGCCATCGAGGTAGGCGGCATCATCCGGCAGGTGGAGGAAAAATACTTCCGGAACCTGCAACAGAGCTATTCCAGTCCAGACGGTAAAATCCGGGTCATCGACATCTATCCCACAAAATCCTTGTCCGACCTGCAGGCAAACAGGGAACTTTACCGCAAGGTGTCGGATTTCATGAAGGCACACGCGGTACCTGCCGGCATCGATGTTCACTACACGGGTAAAGTCTACCATTCTATCCAGACGGGACGAATGCTTTTGCCCGAGGCAAAATTTGCAGGAATTGTGGCGGCAATCGTCATCCTACTTCTGCTGGTGGTCCAGTTCCGCAAGCAGCCCCAGCTGATTCCCATTTCTGCAATCCCGGTAGCGATTCCCCTAGTCTACACCTTGGCCATCGCCTATTGCCTCTACGGCCGGATCAATGTTTTTTCCCTGCCTCTCCTACTGTTGTTGCCTGGGCACGCCTGCCAGATCATCGTGCATGTCCATACCCGCTATTTCCATGAGAGAGAGCGTAAACTGAGCCCCGCCCTCAGCATAGAAAGCGCTGTCCTTGGCATTGTTCCTGCCGTTACCGCCTCCACTCTTATTATGGCCGGGCTATTCCTTTCCTTGAATTTCATTCCCCTGCCGGGACTAAAGGAATTCGGTAACCTGGGAGCCATCGGTGTAATCCAGAACCTAATCATCTGCCCGCTCCTGGCAACAGCCTTTTTACAGTTCCTCCAGAAGAAGAAGCCATTCAATGTCGGCAACTCCAGGGCAACGTCCAGCAGCATGCGCCTGCTCCCCAACAGGGTGAACAAGGTGATTCTCACCGTCATAAGCATTTTCAGTTTCGCGGGCATCCTGTACAGCGGGGCAAACCTGAACTTCCTCTATGATTTCCGGAAGACCGAAATCCAGCATGACCAGAAGGAAGTTGACAGCCTTATCGGCCAGACCGGATTTTCCACATTCGACCCCATCATCATCATGATGCCGGACTCCTCCTACAATGACGACTTGCTGCAGAACTTTACCCACCTGCAGGATCGGGGCAAGGTTCCCGACCTGGGACGCATCTATACCCAGTTCCAGTTCATGCCCAAGGAATCCCAAGGGAAAAAGAGCAAGATCGAAAGTCTCCGCCACCAAATTACGCCGGAGGTTCTTAGTCGACTTGGAGCGGAAGACAGTTCGGCCATCGTAAACATGCTGAACAACTACGACGGGGACTTCAAGGATTTCGAGCTGTCCCAGAACATCCAGCGGAAGTTCTCCGGCAAAAACGGGAATCCGGGATCGTTTGCATTCATTATCCCCAGTGCGGATCCAAACAACGGCCTTACCTGCCGCCATATTTCCCAGCAGCTAAAGCAGATCGAAGGGTTCCAGGACAAGCAGTTCAAGGTCTGCGGTACGCCGGTTCTTCGGGCATCCATCCTGGACCTGATCCTTTCTAACGTAGGTAAGTCCATCATTTGCGGAACCGTGATTCTCTGGTTTGTCCTGCTACTGTTCTTCAACAATCTGAACAGGGCATTCTTTGTGATGTTCCCCTCCATATTTGCCATGAGCTGGCTTACCATCATCCTCTACAGCTGCAACTTCCATATTTCAGCCTATAGCGCACTTGCTATTGTCCTTGTGATTGGAGCCAGCGTAGATGGTTCTATGCAGCTCTGGTCCTCCTATTTCGAAAAACAGGGAGGTACTGCGGTAACGGTCCTCCAGACCAAGCTTTCCTCGGTGCTTGTATCCCAGCTGGCTACCCTGCTTACTCCCCTGGCAATGATTTTCTCGTCCCATCCGGGTATCCGCGGCATGGGCCAGATTACCCTTATCGGCGTTGTGTGCATTTTCGTAGCACAGCTTACCATCTACCCTTTAATTGCAGGAGCCTTGGACAACTATAGGCTTCGTAAAAAGAAAAGGTCTCAAAATGACAAAACCGCTCTCCAGTAGAACTTTGAATATTGCCGCCTCTCTCACAGTCGCTATCGACACTTTAGCAAAACAGATGATTGCCGACGGAAAGGACGTTGTAAGCCTTGGCGCAGGCGAACCGGACTTCCCTACTCCGGAACCGATCCGTGCTGCCGCCTGCAAGGCCATTAACGAAGGCAAGACCCGCTACACAGCACCCGTGGGCATTTTGGAAGTGCGTAAGGCTGTAGCAAAGAAACTGAAGGACGAAAATGGGCTGGACTACAAGCCGGAACAGATCATTATGACCAGCGGCGCAAAGCACGCCGTGTTCAACTCCCTGGCCGCCCTCGTCAACCCGGGCGACGAAGTGATCGTTCCGGCCCCCTACTGGGTCACCTATCCGGAACTGGTGAAGTGGCTGGGCGGCACACCTGTTTTTGTGCAGGCCACCAAGGACGCCAAGTTCAAGATTACCGCAGAGCAGCTCCGTGCCGCCATTACGGACAAGACCAAGGCAATCCTTCTGAACAACCCCTGCAACCCCACCGGCGCCGTTTACTCCAAGGAGGAACTGGGAGAACTTGCAAAGGTCATTGTCGAAAAGGACATCTACTGCATCTCTGACGAAGTGTACGAATACTTCGTCTACGACACGGAATTCGTTTCCGCAGCAGCCTTCCCCGGCATGGCGGAACGCACCATCGTCATTAATGGATTCTCCAAGTCCCACTGCATGACCGGCTGGCGCATCGGTTACGATGCCGCTCCCGCAGAAATCGCAAAGATCATCGGCAAGATCCAGGGACAGGCAACCCACCACCCCAGTAACGTTGCCCAGTACGCAGCCCTTGGCGCCCTGGAAATGGACAAGTACAATGTGGAAGCCATGCAGGCCGCTTTCCTCAAGCGTCGCAATTACATGCTGAAGCGTACCGCAGAAATTCTCCCCGTGCCGGCACACGCACCGGAAGGAGCCTTCTACCTGTTCGCCCCCGTAGAAGCATTCTACGGAAAGAAGACTCCCGAGGGCAAGGTCATTTCCGGCTCTATCGAGCTTTGCGAATACCTGCTACAGTCTCAGGGGCTTGCCATCGTTCCGGGTGCAGCCTTCGGTGATGACACCTGCGTACGGTTCTCCTACGCAGCAAGTGACGAAACTCTTGAAAAAGCCTGCGACAGATTCATTGCGGGCCTGAAAAGCCTGGTAAACAATGTATAATGAAATATGAAAGATGAAAGATGAGATTTTCTTTGATATTCATTCTTCATTTTTAATATTTAATTTTTAATTCCCATTTGCCATGCGTTCCTTCCAAATCATCACCCCCGACAGGAACAGGCCCTTTACCATAGGCCGCAAGTCGGATAACAGCCTGGTTCTGGACAACCTGATGGTTTCCAGGTACCACGCGGTGATTGAGCCGGACAAGGAACAGTGGTTTCTTAAGAACCTGACCCAGAATAGCGTTACCCAGCTAAACGGGATTGACGTTCCCTTTTTTGAAATTGCAGGGGAAAGCGCAGGTCAGGACGGCAAGAAAAAGATCGAGGACGGCGATGAAATCCATATCGGGACAAACCGCCTCCGTGTGAACATAAAGGATGGACAGCTGACCCTGCTGCTGGTCAACTCCCCCACTTCCGATTCAGCAGAACTGCCCGAGGGAATTTCCGCACAGGTCCTGAAGGATCACGTCCAGCTACAGTTCACCCAGAAGTTCATAAGCCCTCAGGGAAAATCCGTAGGGGGCCTGCGTTTGTCCGACGGAGAATCCTTCTGCATTCCCGGCTACGAGATGAGTTTTTCCGCAGGAAGTCTTTCCTGCAGAAATCGCCCCCAGGGCTTCGATGTAAAGGTACGCCACCTGGATGTCTACGCCGGTAAAAGACGCCTCCTGAAGGACATGAACTTTGATTTGCCCGCAGGGGAAGTCCTTGCCATTATCGGGCGTTCCGGGCAGGGAAAGTCCACCTTCCTGAAACTGCTTCAAGGCATTAACCGCAGCGGGAAAAACGCCAAGGTTCTTATCGGGGGGCTCGACTACCGCAATACGGAAATCCGGAAGCGCATTGCTTTTCTGGAACAGGACCCAAAACTCCGTAAGGACTTGACCGTACGGGAGACACTTCTGGACGGTGGCCGCGTTTCCATGAACAAGGCTGACTTCCGCCAGAATGTTCAGGGGCGACTGGAAAAGTTCTGCGAACTTTTCGGGCTTAGCTCCCGGATGGACCATCAGGTGAAGACGCTAAGCGGCGGCGAGCTTCGCCGCGTCGCCCTCGCCCGCGAGTTAATGGGTTCTCCCGGCCTCATCATCCTGGACGAACCGCTCTCCGGTCTCGACCCGTACAACTCCCGCATTCTCTGTTCCCACTTAAAGCAGCTCGCATTCCTGGGACACACGGTAATCCTTACCACCCACAGTTACGAAGCGCTTAAAATCGCAAACAGGATGCTAATCATCCACCAGGGGGAACAGGTCTTTTACGGGTCTCCCGCCGAAGCCTATCAGCATTTCCGTACCGAGGACGCAGAAAAGATCCTTTCTTCCCTCGATCGCCCGGATACACGTAATAACCTGACGCAGACCCTAGCCGGCCTCGTACCCGAAATCCCGTCAAGGAATCTCTATCTCCCGAATACAAGACTTCCGGGCCAACTCCTTTACAAGGTGGGGCTAACTGCCAGGCAATGGACTCGCGACCGGGGCAAGACCCTGACCATCCTCTTTCAGCCCCTGATTATCGGATTTCTTTTCTCCCAGATTTTTTCAAGTCTGTCTTCACTCTGGATTGTCGCCTTTGCGGTCATCCTTTCCGCCAACTGGCTATCCCTTTCCCTGTCCATCCGGGAAATCGTTGCCGAAAGAGAGATTCTCGAAGGGGAATTCCGCAAGGGCGTGTCCGTGTTCTCCACCGCGACGTCAAAACTTTTCCTTCCCACGGTCATCGCCTGGATACAGACCCTGATTGTTTTCCTGTTCATGAATTTCAGGGTTTCCGTCCACTTCGACCCCCTGATTCTTCTTGCCCTTTTCGCCATGGTGTTCCCGCCCGTAGTCGTAGGACTGACCGTCAGCTCCTTTGCAAAAAATCCAAGTCAGGCAAACGCACTGCTGCCTCTCCTGATCATTCCCCAGGTGGCTCTCGCCGGAGCGCTTGTCCCCCTAGACCAGATGCTCCCCGTAGGAAGGGCCCTTTCTACAATAATTTGGTCAAGATATAACCAGAATAGCCTCCTGAATCTCTTTCTGGAGCGCGAGAACCCTATCCAGAACACCATTGCCGCCATCGCCATCGCATTAGGTTGTTATATTGTGATGGTAATTAAACTTAATCGTTCCAAGAAAGCAAAATGATCGCACCGCAGAAACCCGAAGTTTTTCCTCGCCCTTTCAACGAAAACTACGACCTCCTAGGCACCTTAGGTAGAGGTGGGATGGGAAATGTCTACAAGGCCATGGACAAGCGGTTAAATCGCGAAGTTGCTTTCAAGATCCTGGACGCCTCTTCCGACGAGGAGGCCATCAAGCGCTTCTATATGGAAGCCCAGGCCATGAAGGAGATGGACCACCAGAACGTGGTGCACGTGTTCGACTTCGGTCAGGAAAGGAACCAGCTGTTCATTGCCATGACCTATGTCGAGGGAACAAACCTGTCCGACATCCTTCACAACAAGGAACAGCTCTCCTTCGAGGCTATCGAGGTCATTACCCGACAGATTGCCCGCGGACTCCTTTACGCCCACGGCAAGGGAATCGTCCATCGCGACGTGAAGCCCTCCAACATCATGCTGACTCGCGACAACCGAGTCTACATCATGGACTTCGGCATTTCCTATGTGCAGGAAATGGAAAAGGAACGCCTGACCCGCACCGGCATGACCATGGGAACTCCGGAATATATGAGTCCGGAACAGTGCCACGGCGATAGCGTCACCCTGCAGTCCGACATCTACAGCATGGGCGTCATCCTTTACGAGATGACCTGCGGCCGCCTCCCCTTCGAGGGAAACCGTCCCGTAGAAATCGCCCTGAAGCATGTTCAGGAACCGCCTCCGGCACCCGAAATGTTCCGCAAGGACATGCCTCCTGGACTGTCCCAGCTGATCCTCAAGTGCCTGAAGAAGAAACTGAACGAGCGCTTCCACGATATGCAGGAATTCCTGGATGCCTGCGACCAGGTCTTTGGTGCAAAGGACCGCCAGCGTCTTACGGGCAACCATACGCCTCTTCGTCGTCATACCGTTTCCATCACGGAGATGGCCAACAAGATTTCTCCCAGGGCAAAGGCTCTCCAGCGTAAGCTTGCTGCTCTGGCCATTTTCATCTTTCCGCTGATCATCATGCTGTTGATTCTCCTGATGCTGACCCACAAGCCGGAAAGCACCCTGCGGGAACTGGAATGGACTGAAGCCCTGGGCAACTACGAGACAAAGGCTCTGGAAGTGGAAGAGACAAAGGGATACCCCCTGTCCAACCTGAACGACAACGACCTTAAGACCGCCTGGCTCTATACGATGCCCCAGAAGCCCCAGAACCCGGTACTGACCCTCTACTTCGAGACGAACTCCATCGTGACCCATTTCGGAATCGCCATCGGCTACCAGAAATCCGTGGACGACGCCTTCGGTGACCGCTTCCGCATCTTCAAGAAGCCCCGCACCCTGACTCTCGAAACCAAGGACGGCTTCAAGCAGAAAGTTAAGCTGGACAATGTGAAGGGCATGCAGTATCCCACCATCCAGGCCATGGAATCCACGGAATTGAAAATCTATCTGGACGACGTCTATGACGCCGAAAATGAAGATTTCGCAATTTCCGAAATCCGCCTCCTGGGCATGGAACTCCCCTAGTTTCCAAATACAAAACCCTAGTCTCTAATCTCTAGATTCTAGTCTCTAATTCCTAGATAGCCACAAGGCTCAAAATTAAATGGGGAAATGCGCTGCAATGACGCAGTGCATTCTTTTCTTGAACACTAAAAAGGAACTCCCCATGAATAGGAACTTTCAGAAGAAGAATCTCATAAAAACAAATAACAAGCCCAAGGGTAACTACATCGAGAAGTTGGCTGCCGCCTTTCTCATGCGCCAGGGATTTCAGATTCTAGCCCGCAATCACGCCTACCAGGGCGGCGAGCTGGACATTGTGGCAAAGGACGGTGAGACCATCGTATTTGTGGAAGTAAAGTCCGTATGGAACAACCAACAGGGGAATCCCGCCGCCCGAGTCAATCACGAAAAGCAAAAGAAAATCTGGCGCACCGCCTGCCATTTCTTAAGTACCCGCAAGGACCTCGCACCCAAGGGCCTGGAAGAACGCTGCAGGTTTGATGTTCTCAGCGCGAGAGTCTACCAGAAACCCCTGCAGTTTTCCCACATCAAAAACGCCTTCGACGGAATCTCCTCCAGACCTCAATGCTAGATCACAAGCCCCCCTGCTCCCACATGGAACATTATTTTTCCATTTTTCCTACACAACCGTCGCATTTTTGTTTAAATTCTGCCTATGCGATTTGAAGTGCATCCCGTAAATCCCCAGGCAAGAATCGTAAAGCTTGCCGCCGCCGCCCTGGAAGACGACGGTCTTGTGCTATACCCCACCGAATCCGGCTACGCCATCGGCTGTAACGCAGAATCTCCCAAGGCAATCCACAAGCTTTACGCCCTCAAGAAACCCATGAAGAAATTCTTCATGGCGCTGATCATTCCTGACATCCGTTCCGCAACGGATTACGCCCGGGTGGATAACTTCGCCTTCAACATCATGAAGCCCCGCGTTCCCGGGCCCTACACATTCATCCTTCCTGCGGACCCACACATCGCCCGCCGCCTGGATGTAAAGCGTCCGGAAATCGGCGTCAGAATGCCCACGCACCCCTTCTTCAAGGAACTGTTCCAGCATTTCGACAAGCCCATCCTGAGCACCGCGGCAAAGCTTAGCGAAGAGGACATCTACGAACCCGATGACCTCTGGAAGACCTTCGAGCATTCCGTGGACATGATGGTGGATTGCGGTCCCATTGAAATCTGCCCCACCAACATCATCAGCCTGGTAAACCACCACGAAGTAGAAGTGATTCGCGGCGAACTGCTGGATCCCTAGTTGTCCTTCACGCAGCGCACGGAATAGAAGTTGGTTCCACAACTTCCCTGACAGCCAAAGGGACCAAGGCCGTTGACGGCTTCTGCAGTTCCGTTGGCAGAAAATTCGATATATTCAGCCTCATCCATGTCGCTTTCGGGAGCCGTCCAAAAGACGAGCCCCTTTTTGAAGCGGTTCTCTTCCCCGCCTTCCATGGAGTAGAACTTTTTATAGCCTAATTGTTTGGTCGAAAAACCACTCTTCTCTAGCTTGCTAGAAATTTTTTCCCAGTACAGAAAATCGGTGTAAGCATCGTCAGAACAATTCCCGCTGCTTTCTCCAAAGAAGCAATGCCTTCTGGTCTTAGATTTTACCAGGCCGGAAAACATATCCCCAAATTCACCGGACATGGGAAGATGCCAACCTGCGGGGCAAACCTGCTTTGCGTCTTTTAGGTTGTACAGTTGGCCATGCTTCTCGCAGTTGGTAGCTTTATCCTCGTAACAGATAGACTCCTCGGTCCTGTAGGAAAGGTTTTCGGCGAGCCAGGTCTTTCCTGCAATTTCAATGGTCTTGTAGGATTTCTTGTCCCGCGGGTCCACAAAGGCCCCTGTCTTTGCTGCGGCTCCATCCTTCTTCAGGCAGCGGACAGACATGGCACTAAATTCATCACCAGCAAGCCACTTGACGGTATTTTTCGAGGCTTCCCAGTAAAAATACTTGCCCTTCCCCTTTTTTAGTTTTGTGCTGGTCCAGAAATAACCGCTGACACCGATGTTGTAGTAGTCGTCTCCCGGAGTCCTGAAACCACCAGCCAGGGGCTTGAATTCCGCCCTAAAATCCTTGACATTTTTTAGCATGGAGAGCACGTCTTCCTCGCTAGGCAGAATCCAGCCTTCGGGGCAAACATCATTTCGTGCGGCAATCATGGAGTAAAGGGGACCTAGTTCACCGCAGCTGGCGTCGGAATGATTGTAGCAGTAGCTGTCATTTACATCAAAGTTTAGGTTCTGGGCCATCCAGGTCTGATTTCCAATCTGTACGGTCTCATAGACATGGCCATCACGAGGATCGGTCATGGTGCCAGCGCAGGCAAGAGCCGCTGAAAAAGAAACTACTGCAATGGAAAAAATACCTTGTAAAAACATCATCTTCTTCTTCCTGAAAATTTTTGATTCTATCAATTAGTCCTTCACGCAACGGACGGAATAGAAATTGGATTCACACTCGCTGTAACAGCCCCCTTCCCTAAAGGATGGGGTAATCCGGATTTTCGAACCTTCTACGACGACCGGATCTGCAGAATGGGCCGGTTCCCTCGCGCCCCAAAACACAAGTCCCTTTTCAAACCTATTCACCTGCTTGCCTTCATCCACGTCTTCGTAAAAATACTTTACTCCGCCAATCTGAATCGAGAAATCGTATTGGGCAAGCTTTTTTGCGGCGTCATCCCAAATGCACATTTCAAGCCCCAGATTACCTTCGCAGGAGCCATTCTTTTTCTTGCCATAGAGACAATTCATTTCACACTTATGTTTGCCGACCTGATCCAGAAGATTCTTAAATTCGTTCCCGGTGGAAATATGCCACCCCGCCGGACAAGCCGTTACCGCTTCCTCGAAATTATACAGGCGGCCGTACTTGATGCAATTGGAAGGATCGTCATCAAAACATGTGGATTGATCCGTCCGATACGCCTGGTTCTCTGCAAACCAGGTCTTTCCACCAATCTTTATGGTCTTGTAAATCCGCTGGTCTCTAGGATCCGTAAAGACACCTCTTTCAATCTTGAAATTGTCGTTAATCTTTACGCAACGAACCGAAAGTGCGCTACCATGGTTTCCTGCCAGCCACTTCACTTCTTTTTTCTTGGGGGACCAGTAGAAATACTTCGCCTTATTCTTTCCTGCCATAGCGTTAGTCCAGAAATAGCCGTAGGTATTCATGGACATATACTTTCCTTCAGCAGTTCTCATCCCCGCAGCCTTGGGCATAAAATCCTTATCGAAGAACTGGACTTTTTCAACCATCCTCCTGGCGTCAATTTCATTGGGCAAGGACCAGCCTGCGGGACAGGCCTCCATAGCCTCCGCAAAAGAGTAAAGGCGGCCATAAAGACTGCAGTTGGCGTCATTGTCTTCATAGCAGTAATAGCCAGTCTTTCCATTTTCCCTGTACTCCAGGTTTTCCGCCATCCAGGTCAAATCACCCATGTCTAAAGTCTTGTACAAGTGTCCATCGCGTGAATCCGTCATATAATTCGGAACATCCAGGATGGAGTCACTAACGCAACGAACCGACAAGCGCCACCCCGGATTAAAACCAGAATGTCCCGTGGAATCGCCCTTGTTGAAATACCAAACGGAACCGCCGTAGCCTTCTCCAGTAGCAGTCCAGAAATAGCCGAAATCTCCGGCATTATCGCAAGAGCCGTCTATATCACAAAGCCCAGCAGGAGCAAAGGAAAAACCATATTTGTCCACTCCTGCACCCCGATTATTCCAGCCGGATGCGGCCTTCAGCAAACTACCCGCCTTCAACCTTCCGCCAATGAAATTAACCATGCTTTCCGTCTCGATCAGGGATGGAAGGTGCCAATGCTCCGGACAAACGCTATTGGCCTCGCTCCAATTATACAGGCGGCCATACTTTTCGCAATTCGCCTCGTCATTTTCGTAGCAGGAACTTTTGTCGAACTTGAAATCCAGGTTCTGAGCCATCCACACTCGATTCCCGATAGCGACAGTCTTATAACTTCGCCCATCCCGGGAATCTTTCATCAGACCTGCGACAGAATTTTCCGCCCCATTCAAGCTAGGCGCAGCAGCCACAAAAGATGCAAAAAAAAGAAGTCCAGACACAAATCGCATTTTCATGCTGAACAAATTAGAAAAAACAATTAATGAAAAAATATTCATCGCATAAACACCCTGCAAGAAAAATAAAAACAGCCCTACGATGTATGCTAGGGCTGTTCTATTAGTGCTTTGGTGTTTGGTTTGGAGCGAGTCCGACGAAGTCAGGTGTAGCCGAAGGCGGAGCCAAGCGGAAACCAGCAAGCTACTAAAAACCGAAAACCAGCGAGCTAGCGGGAAGTGCCGAGGTTTTATTAGAGGCTTTGTGTGTTGGGCTCGGAGTGACTCCGCGAAGCGGGTGACCGAAGCGTAGCGCAGGGAGCGGAACGGAGAACCAATACACAAACGCCGTTAACGAACAAGCATTCTCATGCGAATGTATACAGAAAAAGCCCGCAAGAAACGGACCTTTTTCTGAAATATACCCGAGTTAGTCAAAAACCAGCGAGCAAGCGAGAAGTGCTAACGCACCATTAGGGAGCTTGTGGTTGGATCCGAGCGACTCCGGCTTCGCCGGGTGACCGAAGCGAAGCGTAGGGAGCGGAGTGAGGAGACAATTAACAAGCTCCAAGCAGTACAAGCATTCTCGTGCAGTGAGCGACTAAACCATTGCAGCGCTGAATTCAGCTTCGGTCACCAGGTCTTCGCCGATGAACACCTGACCGGCATACTTGAAGATGCCGCGGCGAGCCATGCGAAGGTCTGTGAGGCGAACCTTCAAAATGATGTCGGTGGGAGGAATCACAGCCTTGCGGAAGCGGCAGTTTTCCACACCCATGAAAGCCGGGCGCTTGCCCACGGTCTTTTCTTCCATAGCGATCATGGTAAGGAGCGTTGCAGCCTGAGCCATAGATTCAATCTGGATCACGCCGGGCATCACCGGATTGCCAGGGAAATGACCCTTGAAGAAGTCCTGTTCGCCAGTCACGTGCATGCGCCCCACCAGAGAAGGCGGATTTTCAGCAGTGCCATCACCAACGTTCAGTTCCAGGATTTCGTCAACGAATGCAAAGGGGAACTTCTGGGGAAGAACTTCGTGGCAAACATCTTCGCCGTAGAGAACGCCTTCTTTATCAGATTTTTTCAAAGAGTCCAGCAGAGACATAGGGAATTAACCTCTCCATGATTTGTCGGTGGGAAACATGCCCACCATTTGTGATTTCGATTCGGACTCTGGGAAGAGCCGGACAGATAAATGTGATATCGCCAATTAAATCTAGTATTTTATGCATGGCAGGTTCATTTGCCACACGGAAATCCTTGGAACTTTTTTCGCCATCGCAGCGTTCCAACAACATTCCGCAGGATTCATCCACACCGCCTAGCATGCCAGCGGCCTTCGCCTGCTCAAATTCCTCAGCAGAAATGAAGGTGCGGGCCATGAAAATCTGGAACAAGTTTTCCGGGGAATAGATGGAAACAGAAGCAGCAGACTGCAAGTCGCAGGAATCACCGCGAGCCTTGCTGCGGTCCAGAACGTATTCCACTTCGAAGGTTTCCGCCGGGCAAATACGCACATGACCAAAAGTGCGTTCCGAGCCGTCGGCAGCCTTCGTAGTCAAGTTCCATTCAGCCTTCACGGGAGCGTCATAGAAAACAATTTCTTCAGGTTCACCGGCAGCACGACGCAAGCCATAGAAGAAGGGAGCAGCGGAACCATCCATCAGCGGCACTTCCGCGACAGCCTTTTCACCGGCGGCAGACTTAACGCCATCCCCACCCACAATATTCACGTTAAAGCGACGGTGCGGCCACATCAAGAACACAGGAGCCAGATGCTCCGGGCTGGCAATAGCACCAGCATTCAGCCCCACCGCATGGGCACGACTTTCATCGTCGTAGGAATAAATCGCCGTACGGGCAGCGCCAAACTTCAGGTCAGAAAAAATCTTGCAGAGATCCGTGCGGTAAACTTCGCGACCGTCCACACTCCAAACCACACGAGGCTTGTGGGTAGGATCCCTTTCCAGAACATCCACCGTCACCTTGGCATTCCTATAGCTCAAGGACGGAGATTCAAATTCAAAATGCTGAGCGTTGGTCATAACTTAGGAACAAAGATAATATAACTTACTTCGCCTTGTACTTGGCGCGTTTTTCGGCGACCACATTTGCAGGGACTTTCTTTTCGGGAACGACCTTCAAGGCAAGCTGCAAGCCCATGGCATTCAGAATTTTCATCATCGTTTCAAAACGAGGATGCGCACCTTCCTTCATAGCCTTATAAAGACTCTCACGGTTCAAGCCCGCTTTTTCGGCGATCTTTGCCATGCCTGCAGACCTAGCTGCAGTACTGACACAATGCTGCCAAAAAACAGGATCGTTTTCGGCAAGAGCCTCCTTCAAGAAAAGTTTTACATCTACCTCAGTCTCTAGAAATTCTGCAACATCTAAATCTGAAACTTTAATCTTACCCATTGTTTAACTCCTTCTTAATTTCCTTTGCTTTTTCAATGTCTCTCTGTTGCGTAGATTTATCTCCTCCGATTAGAAGAAAAATCACTTCGCCATTTACATTCATATAGTACAGCCTATATCCAGGACCATAATCAATCCGCATTTCAAAAACGCCATCACCAACTGATTTGGAATCTCCTAGATTACCTAATTCGACATGTTTAAGACGATTATTAATCCTGGATTTAGCATATACATCCCTCAGATTTTTCAACCATTTTATGAACTGTTCAGTCTTCTTTACCTGATACACATATTCCTCCTCAATGTAGCCATTCGGCTACAAATTGTCAAGTTTTAAACAAACAAAAAAAAGGCCGTATTCCTACACGCTCCATTTCAGGCTTTTGCAACCTTTCTATGGGATATAAGAATACGACCTAAGGCGAGAGCAGTGACCATTTATGGTCATTGCCTCACGCAACCATTGTCTGTCAGAATAAATGTACTAAAAAGTAAATGTCAAAAGATGACATTCTAATACAAGATTCAAGGTCAATGTTGTTAGAAACAGCCGTACCATTGTAGCTTAGGCTCAAATCTGCATTGGTCTCGTCAGCAACACTCTGCTTGGCACCATTGATATTAAAGACTTTACCATCCAAGAAGGGAACATTTACAAAATCCAAAGCCTTTACAAGATACCCAAGGGTATTGGTTTCTTTCATTTGAATTTCGGGAATGGACACGTCAAGGGAGCCATTTCGATTAGAGACCTTGATGTATTCACCTTCAGCAAAACCGAATGGCAAATCTTCGGCACCTTCCAACTTGAATTCCAAATCAATATTCTTTTTGAATTCAGAATTTTCATATTTCAGGCTAATGTCATCATCATCGTCTTCGACTTCAACCAAATTCATATTCATGAATTTGAAATTCATTCCAAGTTCCTTAATGGAAGCCTGAAGTTTTCCGATGCTAAAAGACTCAACGCTAAAATCACTGCTAGAAGTAAGAACGGATCCATCGTTATTAGCATCGAGGTTAACAGACACAGAAATGGCGGCTTCGCACTCTAGATTAGAAGAACCTTCCATGGATAAAGAGCCCCAAGACTCTGTTCCATACTTAATGCTATTCAAGGATTGAGTTTTAGAAATGTTGTAAGTGAAGACAAGTTTGTTTCCTTCGGCTTCAATAGAAATGCCCTTGTATCCATCTTTTTCCAGACCCTTAATCTCATCTTGAACATAATTTTTAACAAAGTCCGATACACTCAGGCTTTCTGCTTTTTCTTGGACAGTTTCCATAGCATTGGATAAAATTTTTCCGACATAATCAGTCACTTCAGACTTGATTGTTTCGGAAGTCTTTCCCAACAGAGCCGTAAAGGAATCAAATTTCTCGGTAAGACCTAATTCAGCAAAATCGAACTTTTCAATATTTTCCAGAGTTTTGGAAAAACCTTCGCCAAGTTCTGTAGAGATCGATGCAAAGGATTCAACATAGGTGTCAATCTTGTCGGCTTCGAAACCAGAAGCAGCATCCATCATCACTACCGACAAGGCGAGTGATGCGAAAACAGACTAGTCTGTTTTCATATCCGAGCCGCAGCGGGAGGCGCTTAGCGCAAACGGGGTTCAAGATTTTCAATCTTGAAGTTTTTCTTGGAGGTTCTCTTAGCCTTAGAGGACTTGGAAGAGGTGTTCTTGGAGGACTTACGGGAGTTGTTATTCATTTTAGACATGAGATTAGCCTTTGGCATGCTCTTGCATGCTTATTATTAAAAAGTTTGGGGAGATCCCGGCTCAAAGGCCGGGATGACACGCACAACGGGAAGCCCTCTATGGAGGGTTCCCTAAATCATTTTTTTGGGAGATCCCGGACTAAATCCGGGATGACAATAGGAGATTTTAAGGGGTTATTCCACCTTTACACAACGGACGGAAACACCATAGGTTTTTACGTCTCTGCCTTTTCCTGTAGGAGAATGATCCGTTGTTGAAACATATTCATAAAGGGCTTTGGTTGCATCTTCAGAATATTCCGTGGGATAATACCATGACACGAATTCTTTCAATTTATTAAAAGCTCCATTTTTTCTAATACCAGCACCGGTAAGAGAAATTCCCGTATAATTTGTACCTGAGAATCCATAAGTAGAACGAGTTCCCTTGATTCCGTCTTTGTTAGTCTTGGCGTGCCAAG
>JAKSIH010000003.1 GCA_024398935.1 Fibrobacter sp.
GCCGTAGGCTCTTTGGAACTACCGGCCTAGCCGGTAGTTTTCTTTATACCAAGAAAAGCCCCGCGACTTTTATCGCGAGGCTTTCTAATGATTTAGGATTGAACCCTAGATTTCCAGAAGGTGAAGACTACTTCTTCTTGCCACCCTTCTTACCACCCTTAGCAGGCTTTTCATCCTTCTTGGGTTCGTCCTTCTTCACATCTTCCTTCTTCTTGTCTCCACCACGCAGATCCTTCATCTTGAAGCTGACGTTGATTTCTGCAGTAGCGACGTTGGAAGAGGCACCTGCCGGATCCTTCACCTTGTAGGTGAATTCATCCAGACCGGAGAAGCCCTTGTTCGGCATATAGGTGAAGGAGCCATCCTTTTCGTTCAGGGTAATCTTACCGTTGCGGGGCTTCTGAACAATCTGGACAGCAACCGGCTTTTCGCCATCGGCATCTTCGACACCTGCATACAGGCCTTCAGAAGCGGGAACCTTCAGTTCAACACCTTCCTGAGTCATGTAGTTCTGGTTGGCGGCAACAGGCACATCATTCACCGGAATTACAGTAAAGATTGCACTCTGGCTTGCGCTTGCGCCATCCGGGTCCGTCACGGTAAAGGTAATCTTTTCAGGCTTACCGTTCCAGTTTTCATGAGGCTGCTTCACGGTAACGGTCTTCTTGTACTTGTCGTACTTCACCACAAGGAACTTGTTGCCGGTGAAGCTCCACTTCAGTTCATCGAAACGATGATCCTTATCGCGGGCAATCTGCGGCAGGTTAAACAGGGCGATTACGCCGTCCTTGTCATCTTCCTTGATGGTATAGCCGTCAGCCTTGAAGGGCTTCATCACGGGAGCTGCATTTACATGCTTCACCACGAACTTTGCAACGGACTTGTCCATAGCGCCAGCGGGGTCCTGAGCGGTAAAGACCAGAGTTTCTTCACCAAACCAGTCGGACTTCTTCGGGCGGATATTGACTTCACGGTTACCGTTGATTTCTACAGCAAGATTCTTGGCTCCAGTGACCTTCCACTTCATTTCGCTAGGCTTGTGGTCCGGGTCGGTGACATACTGATCCAGCTTGAAGGTCTTGAAGGTCTTGCCTTCGAAGGTTTCCTGTCCAGGAATTTCCTTCACGACAGGAGGATCGTTTACCGGGCGTACCGTATACTTCACCTGGACGGAGGCCTTTTCACCAGCCGGGTCAAAGACATTCACGGTCACAGTTTCAGATCCATTCCACAGTTTGTTGGGAACCGTGCAGGTCAGCACACCCTTGTCGCTAATTTCAAAGATCAGTTCATGCTTTACAGGAGCTTCTTCCGGTTCGGAAGTCTTGGCCTTCTTAGCGGGCTTAGCCTTCTTCTTCGGAGCAGGAGCGTTCTTTGCAGCCTTGGAAGCCGGAGTTTCATTGTCCAGAGTCCAGACAAGTTCTTCCAGCTTATTGTCCACATCGCTTACCACCTTGCTAAAGTCGAAGGGAGCGAAGGACTTCTTTTCGTCGATGACGAAGGGCTGAACAGGCTTCAGGACAGGGGCGTCATTTACCGGAGTCACTTCGAAGGTAGCCTTTGCAGAAGCAGATGCACCAGCGATATCCTTAACGGTAAAGGTCAGGGTTTCCTTACCGAACCAGTTGGGGTTCGGAGTCAGGATCAGAGCACGAGAACCCTTGATGTCCACCTTCAGTTCCTTGTTACCGGAAACGGACCAGTACAGTTCATTGGGCTTGTTGTCCGGGTCTTCCGCAGACTTGGAAAGGTCAACAATCTGGAACTTTTCCTTTTCCTTGATCTTCTGACCAGCAATGTGCTTGATTACAGGAGGATCGTTCACCGGAGTCACTTCAAAGACGATCTGTGCGGTAGCCTTGGCTCCTTCCGGGTCAAAGACATCCAGCTTGATCTTTTCGGAACCATTCCAGAACTTGTTGGGAATTGCCACAACCAGCTGCTTCTTGGCATTGATGGATGCCTTGAGAGCACGAGGTTCAGAAAGTTCAAACTTCAGAGTTTCGAACTTATGGTCCGGATCAGAGACAAACTGAGCAAGGTCGATAGGTGCAAAGTGTTGCTTTTCTTCAACAGACTGGATAGGAATAGCCTTGATGATCGGGGCGTCGTTCACGGATTCCACCAGGAAGTGAACCTTACGGGAATCCTTGGCACCTTCAGGGTCGGTAACCGTGAAGGTCACGTTACGTTCACCATTCCAGTACTTGTTGGGAAGCTTTACGCGAGCGATGTTCTTGCTGTCGATTTCCACCTGGAATTCGTCAACCGGTTCCGGTGCAGGTTCTGCGGCAGGTTCTTCCTTTGCAGCCTTGCCCTTCTTGGCGGGCTTCTTTGCAGCCTTCTTGGCAGGCTTTGCAGCGGGCTTTTCCGGAGCAGGGGCCGCAACCTTTTCAACCTTCACGGTCCAGGTCAGCTTATCATTAGGATGATCCGGGTCCTTCACGAACTTATTCAGGTCAATTTCCTTGAAGGTACCCTTTTCCTTGATCTTCTGGTCAGGAATATCCTTCATGACAGGAGCATCGTTCACGGAGGTAATCTCGAAGTTCACAATCTGGGATGCGGCAAGACCATCCGGGTCCTTCACCATAAGGACCATGGCTTCCGGAGCGCACCAGAAATGAGGATCCGGAGCACTTACGGTAAGGACTCGGCTCGGAGAAATTTCAGCCTTCAGCTTCTTGTTACCAGAAACAGTCCAGATAAGTTCATTGGGCTTGTTATCCGGATCCTTGACGAATTCGTCAAGCTTAATCTGCTTGAAGGTTTCCTTTTCCTTGATCTTCTGGTCAGGAATCTTCTTGACAAGAACCGGAGCATCGTTAACGCGGGTTACTTCGAAGTTCATCTTCACGTTGGCAGAACCACCTTCCGGGTCAGTAACGGTAAAGGTAATGAGTTCCTTGCCGTTCCACTGGTCGTTAGGTACAGAGACAATCGCAGTGTTGTCCTTGCGCAGGTCAACCTTCAGCTGCTTGTTGCCAGAAACACTCCACTTCAACAGGGATGTCTTGTGATCCGGGTCTTCGGCAAGAGTGCTGAGGTCAATAGTCTTGAAGCGGCCGCCCTCGCGAATGGTTTCGCCCTTCGGAGCCTTGTCGGAAATCTTCGGAGCATCGTTAATAGAACGAACTTCATAATGAGCCTTCTTGGAGGCCTTTGCACCTTCCGGGTCGGTCACGGTGAAGGTAATGTCTGCGGCGCCATTCCAGTACTTATTGGGAATTGCGATAACAGCCACTCGCTGACCATCAATCTTTTCAACCTTCACCTTCAGGGTTTCAACGGCAGGAGCAGCAGCAGGTTCCTCTGCTTTCTTCTTGGTCTTCTTACCCTTTGCAGCAGATTCATCTGCACCACCCATCTTAGCAGGCTTTACATCGAAACTCCAGGCCAGTTCGGACTTCTGGTGGTCCGGGTCGTTCACCAGGTCGTCCAGCTTGATCTTTGCAAATTCCTTCTTTTCATCGATGGACTGATCCTTCAGTTCACGGACAAAGACAGGTGCATCATTCACTGATTCTACGGTAAAGGTCACGGAACGGCTATCCATAGCGCCTTCCGGGTCTACTACGGTGAACTTGATGGTTTCGGCACCATGCCAGTTGGGATTCGGCTGGGTGATGGACACATTGTGACTTGCATCCATGGCAACCTTCAGTTCCTTGGCACCTTCAATCTTCCACTTCAGCTTGTTCTTCGGATGATCCAGATCGTCAACAAAGCTATCCAGGTTGAAGGATTTGAAGGAACCCTTTTCCTTAATAGTCTGGTTAGCAATATCCTTCATGACAGGAGGATCGTTAATGGACTTCACGGCAAAGACTGCCATGGCCTTGGCAGAAGCGCCTTCCGGGTCCGTTACGGTAAAGGTCAACTTTTCGGTACCATTCCAAAGCGGGTTCGGGGTCTTCACGGAAACCTTGCCATCCTTGGCTATGTTCACCTTCAGATCCTTATTGCCGGAAACTTCAATCTTCAGCTTATCGAAGGAATGGTCAGGATCCTTAACGATGGCTGCCAGATCAAAGCCTGCAAAGGCTTCCTTTTCATTGACAGTCTGGTCATCAATCTTACCGATGACGGGAGCATCATTTACGGAGGCTACGGTAAATACTGCAGTGCAGGTAGCCTTGCCGCCATCCGGGTCTTCCACCTTGAAGGTAATTTCGTCAGAACCGTTCCAGTACTTATCCGGAATGACGATCTTAGCCATGCGCTGGTCATCCACAGAGACGGTAAGCCCAGGAGTGTAACCCTTAGGCGCACCCTTTGCAGCCTTCACGTCGAAGGACCAGGTCAGCTGTTCAGACTTGTGGTCCGGATCGCTAACGATATCATTCAGGTTAATGATTGCGAATTCACGCTTTTCCTGGATGGTCTGATCCTTAATGGGCTTGGTAAATACCGGCAGGTCGTTCACGGATTCCACCGTAAAGGTCACGGTACGCTTGTCGGAAGCACCTTCCGGGTCGGTTACGGTGAAGGTAATGGCTTCGGATCCATTCCAGTACTTGTTGGGAGTGGTGACCTTGGCAACCTTGCTACCGTCAACGGCAACCTTCAGTTCCTTGTTGCCAGAAACAGTCCACTTCAGGTTCTTCTTGTCGTGGTCAAGATCTTCAACATAGTTATTCAGGTCAATGGTCTTGAATTCACCCTTTTCCTTGATGGTCTGGTTTGCAATATCCTTCATGACAGGAGGATCGTTAATGGACTTCACGGTAAAGACTGCATCAGACTTCGCAGAAGCGCCTTCAGGGTCGGTTACAGTGAAGACAACCTTTTCAGAACCGTTCCAGAGCTTGGACGGAGTCTTGATGGTAGCGATACCATCCTTGGAGATATCAATCTTCAAGTCCTTATTACCGGAGACAGTCCACTTCAGGAGCTTGAATTCATGGTCCGGGTCAAAGGCAAGTTCAGCCAGATTGATGGAGGTAAATTCCATCTTTTCTTCAATCATCTGGTCAGGAATCTTCTTCAGTTCAGGTACATCATTGACGGACTGGACCGTGAAGACAGCCTTTGATGTGGCCTTGGCACCTTCAGGGTCGGTCACCGTGAAGGTGATTTCGTCGGCGCCATTCCACATCTTGTCCGGAATGACGATCTTTGCAACCTGCTGAGCGTCAATTTCAACGGAAAGACCG
The DNA here is from genome assembly GCA_024398935.1 of Fibrobacter sp. Taxonomy (GTDB): domain Bacteria; phylum Fibrobacterota; class Fibrobacteria; order Fibrobacterales; family Fibrobacteraceae; genus Fibrobacter. The sequence goes on from JAKSIH010000003.1 coordinate 5,157, forward strand.
GCTTCCTTGCCCTTTACGGTAGACTTCACATCTACGGCAAAAGTCAGGTCACTGAGCTTGTTATCCAGGTCGCGAACCATTTCGCCCAGCTTGATGGGCTGGAACTGAGCCTTTTCCTTAATGGTCTGGGGAGCAACCTGCTTTACAAATTCCGGAACGTCATTGACGGATTCCACCGTATAGGCGATGGTACGCTCGTCCGTTGCACCTTCAGGGTCAGTAACCTTGATGGTCAGAGTTTCAGAACCGTTCCACTGGGGGCTCGGCGGATTCACCTTCAGGTTACGGGAACCGTCTACAACAACCTTCAGTTCACGCTGGCCGGTCACAGTCCACTTCAACTTGGACTTGTCGTGGTCCAGGTCTTCTACGTACTTGTCCAGTTCAACAACCTTGAACTGTTCCTTTTCCTTGATGGTCTGTTCCGGGATATCCTTCATGACAGGAGGATCGTTAATGGACTTCACGGTAAGCTTCATCTGAGTCTTCGCCACACCGCCCTCGGGGTCGGTTGCAGTAAAGGTCAGAGTTTCAGAACCGTTCCACAATTCGCTAGGAGTCTTGAAGGAGACTTCGCGGGATTTCTGGTTCAAGTCAACCTTGATGTCCTTATTGCCGGTGATTTCCACCTTCAACTTGGAAATATCATGGTCTGCATCGGTCAGGAATTCATCCAGGGAAATGGAATTGAACTCGTTCTTTTCCTCGATGGTCTGGTCAGGAATCTTAGTAAACACCGGCAGGTCATTGATGGACTTCACGGTGAGGGTCACATCCTGCTTGATGGAGGCGCCATCGGGGTCTGTCACGGTAAAGGTAACCACGGCGGTACCGTTCCAGTAAGTATCAGGAATTTCGATAGAAGCCACATGGTTATCATCGATATTCACATTCAAGGTACCGGACTCAGGTTCCTTGCCCTGATGCTTTACGTCTGCTTCCCAGGAAAGTTCCTTCTTGTCGTGGTCAGCATCCTTAACGAAATCGTCCAGCTTGATCTTTGTAAACTGTTTCTTTTCGTCAATGGTCTGGTTAGGAATCGTCTTCACAAATTCAGGAATATCATTCACAGAATTTACAGTGAAGGAAGCTTCGGATTCTGCACAGGCACCGGCCGGATCGCAGGCCTTGAACTTAATGGATTCATAGCCGTTCCACAGCTTGTTGGGAATCTGGATCTTAGCGGTCTTACCACTCAGGGCAACCTTCAGGTCCTTGTTTCCGGAGAAGGTCCACTTCAGCTGTTCGAAGGAGTGATCGGGATCCTTGATCAGCTTATCCAGTTCGATCGGCTTGAATTCCTGCTTTTCGTCAATAGTCTGTTCCGGAACATCCTGCACGAATTCAGGAGGATCGTTGATGGACTTTACGGTGAAGGTAACCTTGGTACTTGCAGAAGCACCAGCAGCATCGGTCACGGTAAACACGAATGTTTCGGACCCATTCCAGAATTCATTCGGAATCTTGATATTGGCGGTACCGTACTTATCGATTTCAACCTTCAGGTCCTTGCCGCCTTCCACGGTCCACTTCAGTTTGGAAACATCGTCATCGACATCGCTTACGAAATCGCTAAGGCTAATGGATTCGAATTCGTTCTTTTCCTCGATAGTCTGGTCGGGAATCTTCTGCAGGACCGGAGCGTCGTTGATGGGGTTCACAGTGAAAGTAGCGGTCTTGGAATCGCTAGCATATTCACCATCCGTCGCGGTAAACTTAATCTTTGCGGCACCATACCAGTTGGGGTCGGGAATGACCACCGAGGCAACGCGGTTCTGGTCAATTTCCACATTCAGGTCGCCCTCGGCCTGATTCTTGCCAACCGCAGTAATATCAAATTCCCAAAGGATCTGATTCTTGGGATGATCGGGGTCCGTGACATAGTCATCCAGGCGAATCTTCGTGAAAGTCTTGCCTTCATCGATGGTCTGGTCAGGAATCTGTGAAACAACAGGAGGATTGTTTACAGATTCCACATTGAAATTCACCGTTTCAGAACCTGTCGCACCCTTTGAGTCGGTAGCGATAAAGGTGATGTCCTCGTTACCGTTCCAGTACTGATCCGGAGCCTCAATAGTGGCCACGCGATCGTTGGAAATCGTTACCTTCAGCTGTTTGTTTCCTGTTACGGACCACTTCAGCTGTTGAGGCTTATCCGTATCGTCGGACACATACTGGTCCAGCTTGATAGCGGCGAATTTGCCGCCTTCGTTAATTGACTCTCCCGGAATGCCGCTAACAGAGGGGGCTTCGTTTTCGGCAACTTCTCCCGTTTCCTGGGCAACACCCAGGGAAGCGAGCAAGCCGGCCGAAGCCAAGATTGCAGCTACAGACCAATTCTTTCTTTTCATTTACGATCTCCCATGAAATCCATCCACTTCAACCATCTACCATTCATGTTTTTCCACAAAAACACAAAATCACGCAAGTGGGTATTTGCGCGGTTACACGGCTCAAATATAATGAATTAAAACCGCAAATTCTCAAAAAAAACGCAAAAAACGCGCATTTTTTCAGACAAATGCCCTTGCCAAAAAGTCATTATTTTGTTAATGCGTTGACCATCAACAAGTTACGATATAACGGATGCGCAAAAGCACAATGCAAAAAAAATAAACAAACCGTCTAAGCCAGCAATTCCCCGGAACAATATGCCCCGTTTTTTGCGTAAAAATTCCACGGAGCGCAAAAGTCCGACCTCGTTCTTTTGTAAATTTTTTGTAAAACTGGACATTTTTCACAACGGACAACCCCGAACACAGGGCAAAAAAGCCCCTCTACCGTTGTAAAAAAGTTATCTTTGTATAAAAACAGGAATGAGTCCTATTTTCAAAACATAAAGGTAAAACAATGAAATTCGTATTCCTTTGCGACGCAAACTACCTCAAGGGCGACATGGTCAACTTCGTGAACAACTTCCCCACCAACCACGAGCTGGTCACCATGACTTCCGACGAACTGCTCCAGTCCAAGTCCATCTTCGACGGCACCTTCGCAATTCTCGCCGAACGCGCTACCTGGCAGAAGAATTTCAGCCTGTTCCGTTACTTCGGTCTGCTCCCCCTGCTGGAAGTGCTCCCCCTGGGCGTCGTAAGCCGTTCTCGCCGTAGCGAACCCCTCAAGGGCCGCACCCAGAACCGCAACCAGGAAATCTATTTCAACCCCTCTTCCTCTGCCGAAGAACTCTACCTCCAGGTGGACAAGTTCGTTGCAGCACCTCCCGCAGGTTTCTCCTACCCCCGCGGTACTGCAAAGGCATAATAAGCTAAGGCAGAATGCGCTATAAGGTTCTAGACTACCTCTACAAGCAAGGCGGTCTGACCCTGTTCGCCTCAAAGGGTGAATCGGGCATTTCCCTGGAAACCTTGCAGAACACAGCGCTGGCTCTGAACGCCGGCGCTGGTTTTGTTATTCTAGACTTTTCCGGAAAGTTAAAATTTCAGGAAAAGGCACCCGTTTCCATACAGGAACTGCTCCAGGAACGACTCGAGAAAGACCTGCTCGACAGGCTTTCCGACGAAAGCTGGATTGTTTCCGGACTGAAGGCTTTTCCCAAGGACGATGACGAGTTCCGCCATCTCTATCACAATCTGCACCTCCTTTACGGAGCAGTCAGTCACATCGTAGGCATCCTCCCGGATGAAATCAGCGCAGATGAAGCGAAGTACATCCCGCTACTTTCCAGATTGCTGGTTCTTTTCGGGGATAAGCCCGATGAGGCGGCTGCGCTTGTGGAGGACAGTCCCGACCTACGGAAAACCGGCATTCTCTGGCTATTTCGCGAAAAGCCTGACAGGAAACGCTTTCCAAAGGCATACAAGGCAATCTCTGCAGGGGAATCCTTTGCAAAGGAATGTCGCAGGCTTACATGGGAGAAAGACCTGTGGAAAAACGACCCCAAGTTTGCCGCAGGGGTCATAGAAAATCTGCACCGAGTCAGCATCCTGAAAAAGAATCCCCTGGACGGTCTTCCAAGGACATTCAGAAAGTTCTTCCCGTTATTCCTGCTGATTGCCGTCGTACTTCCTTTCCTATTCATCTCCAAGTTGGACCAGAACATCTCCAACAACAGAAACCGCATCCACGAAAGAGATGTAATCACCACAGCCCCCTACTTCGAATACACCTTCGACGGAAAGGAATCCCTCTATAGGATAGCCAAGTATGGCATCGGTCGTTTTACCGCCCAGATTGCAAACGAAAAAATGGTCAAGCAGTACATGGACGCCACCCTGGAAGAAAACGGCTTTACAGAAAAAACATGGGCGAAGGCGACCATGATCATTCCCCCGATGGGAACCGTCATCAAGTTCTCCAGACCAGACATGTTCGAATCGGCCCTAGCCGATTCTATTGGTGGTGCCTGGAAATACTGGACATCGATTTATTCGGACAGCACCGCCTATCTTACGGAACTTTATCACGAAAACCAGACGGCAACGGACCGTAAGCACCAGGCCATCGATGTCGCAGGCAAGTTAGGAACAAGAATCCTCGCCCCGTTCTCGGCAAAGGCCTGGACAAGCCGGGACGAACGCGGAGGCATTATCATCGGCCTGGTTCACGACCAGCAGGTCATAATATTCATGCACTGCGACAAGCTACTCTATCTGGACGGTCAGGAAGTCATGGCGGGCGACCCCATCGCCACCGTGGGAACCACAGGACATACCACGGGCCCCCATGCCCATATCGTTACCGGTATCGTTGACAAGAAAGGTCCAAAGCATCTAGGCAATGTTCGTTACCGGGTGGTAGACCCGATCGAATGGTACTACCGTTTTAAGCCATCATCGCTTAAATAAGTTTGTTCAAAAAACATTTCTGAAAACCCCACTGCTGTTGAGAAAAACTCAACGGGACACCGGGGAAAATTTATAGTGTTCCCCGTCACTTTTTTTAGGAAAAATGCTTTCTTTTTTCTTTTTTCGGCATTGTGTAAGCGAAATGTTACCTTTTACATCTCGCCAATTTATCAACAATTAAATAACTTTGTACCCGGAATTAGGGATTTGGGTAACTTCAATAAGAAAGGAATAAGAATGAAGTTTAGTGTTTTGGTGATTACTGCAGTTGCCGCCACCCTTTTCGCCGGATGCTCCGGAATCAAGACTCCGAAAGCAGAACTGGCATCTCACGAAATGAACCGCAACATTCCTGCAATTGACGAAATGATCGTCTCCATGAAGCAGGACTACATCAACAAGTGCTATATGCCTGTTGCAAAGCGTAATCCTCCCGAAAACGCATGCCAGACAGAGCTGTTCCAGATGCTTGAACGTCGCTACCATAGGGATTACCAGCAGATGCATGTGGACATGGCCGCCAACGACCTGTTCTTCAAGGACGTGAATCGCGAAATCACCACCCTTTCCAAGCAGGACCCCGAAGTCCGTAACGCAATCCGCAACGGCTTCCGCAGCAACGACGAACTGCTGGCATACTATAAGGACGCTTATAAGTTCGACACTAAGTAGAAGCAGCGCAAATCGTTCATTAGAACATAAAACCTCCGGTCATTTGCGCTGCACGCAGGAACACAGCGCGTACTTGAAAGAGGTTGCTTGTCGCTAGTAAAGGCCTTCGTGTTAAACGAGGGTCTTTTTTCGTTTTCTCGCGGAAGCCTTTTACTCACTAGATAAGAACGGCGTTGATCCTTCGTTATAAAAGAACCAACGGTCATCAACACCTTATTCTAGAACTCAGTGCGTACTTGATAGAATTCGCTTTTTGCAAGAAAAAGACCTTCGTATTAATGAGGGTCTTTTAATGTTTTAGCAAGTCCTTCGCATAAATTTAGAGGAACGGGGTGATTGATTGGGAGCGACTCCGGAAGCGAAGCGAACGGGTGGAGCCGAAGGCGGTTGCTTTTTTTATTATGAGATTTTATAACCGTGAATTCGCAGCATGATTTGTTCTCATAAATTCATACTTCGTAATTAAATTATCGGACTCAGCCATACCCTCGGTATAGAGTGTGTAACCGGAAGTCTCCCAGAATTCAAGCAGTCCTTTCAAAGGGGCCTCATAAAGCAAGTTCACATTTTGAAATTCAATTTTCTTGTCACCCTCGACAGAAGATTTATTTCTGGACATGCATGTGAAAGTGAATACCTTCCCCTGATATACTCCATAAGAAATACTGCTGCACCTAAAATTCAGGGAATCCTTTTCAGAGAAGGAATCCAGCCTATCCCTTACAAGAGAAACATTGCAAAGAGAGTCGGCAGAATCACCCCGACAATTATAGTGCCCGCTTTTTTCCTTAAAGATGTAATACTTTGAGACTATTCGGAAGGACTTTTCAAAAAACTTCTGTGGAAACGCCATTTGACAATTTTCAAGCCATTCCACCATGAATTGTTCGAAGACCTCATTAGGCGTCGTAGATTTTAATATTCTAGCAGTCTGTTTCTTCTGTGCAGCATCATACTTCACTTCAAAAGTCAGTTCAGTTTCAAAGCCCGGTTCCAAACCTGGAACAGGATCCTGGTCGCCAAAAAACAAGGAAGCACCGAGATCTCTAACTCGTTCCACCAGGGAATCCAATTCCCTGGAATCCGTTACCGTAATCGCCTCCAACGCAATCCATTCATCATTAAAGTTTCCGGAACGTTCACTTTCCAGAACACTATGCATAAACCCCTTTTCAGATATCCGGGGCTTTCGTTCTCCACTGTTCCAAGTCCGCTCCCATTCTTTTTCAATGGAATCCAAAGTCACCCAGAGAGAATCACCTTCATCCCGATGATTTGAATGATACCGGAAAAACATCATGGGCAGTACAGAAAAAATAACTACGGCCCATATCCACCAATGTTTCATAAAAAAGTTCTTCATTGACCTAATCCACCCAAAAAATTCCAATCCATATCCACTTTAGAGCAAAGTATAAAAAGGAAATACATTCCACAAGTAAAATATCAAATACAAAAAGGACCGCGGCATCAGCCACGGTCCACTCTCTCGTATATGAAATTTTTTACTGCATGTACTTCTTGAAGACATTCAGCATGTTTCCGTGCCAGGAGCTGCCGGTACCGGCTTCGAAGCCGCCGCAATTCTTATAGCACCAGTAATGCCAGCTCATGCCATACTTTTCAGCCTGGGCGAGAACAGCGTCGGTCCACTTTTCGCGCTTGGCGTCGGAGACTGCGGAGCAGGAACCCTTGTTGGCAACACCGAATTCACCCATGTTCATGGGAACGGAACCGCCGTTCACATCCGGGAAATAAAGGGCGATGGAGTCTGCGTAGCTCTTGAACTGAGAAGCCATAGCAGAAATGCCATCGTTAGCATTGGCGTTGCAGTCGTATCCATGTCCCTGGTGGGTGAAAGAATATGGATCGTAGTAATGACCCGTCACGATGATGTTGCCATCAGCGGGCAAATCCAGGTTCTGGATCTGTGCAAACTTTGCATAGCCATTACCTTCGAACATGATGGTCTTGCCCTTGGACACGGCACGGATTGCGTTGTAGCCCGTGGTCATGAGCTTCTTCACCTGATCCTTGGTCATGTCATGGGGTTCGTTGAAGATTTCGAAGACCACTGCGTCATCCGGGAAGGATTCGAAGGCCTGTGCGACCTGTGTCCATTCGGACTTGAAGTCATTCAGCTTGCTTTCGAAGGAACCGTTACCGGCGGCGTCGTAAACCGGCTGGTTGTGATGGTTATTGACGATTACGGTAAGACCCGCATTAATAGCCAGCTGGACATCGGCCTTCACACCGGAAATCTTGCTGGACATGCCGGTGTACCAACGGACCGGGAGACGGACAGAATTGAATCCGGCAGCCTTTACAGCAGCGAAGTCACCGTCACCGATACGGTTGCCCCAGCCACCGTCATCGGAACCCGGGGCATCCCAGGAGTTACCGAAGTTCACTCCACGACCGAGCTTCTTGTTCATGGCACGGCCCTTGGAATAGTCAATTGCGGGATTAACGCTCTTGTTCCACACACCGCCCATACAAACGAAGGAGGAGCCACCTGACATAGCAACAGCATATTCATTAGCGGAGGAGCAGGCGGTAGGAATCTGGGAAGCGGCGATATCGGCGGCAGTAGCGGCAGACCACATGTTCTTCTTACAGACGTACTGCTTGCCATCGGTGAAGTTCACGATAGAACCCGCCTTGGAATCATCGCAGGCGCCGTTGACCTTGGCAACGGCAGCACTCGTAATGAAGGCTGCAGAAGCGACGGCCCAGCCGCCTTCCTTACAGGCAAACTGCTTATCCTGGATGGCGCTCTTGGGATTGCCGTTAGGCTTTACCTCGTTACGGTTCTGATCGCTGCAGCTGCCAAGATTATACATGGCAGACCAGACATTTCTTCTACCGCCGGTAAAGGTTCTCACGTCGGCGTCGTTGTTATGGGAGGAAAGGTTGGACCAGCTTTCATCTGAGTCCATGTTGAAGGCGGCATCACCGACAGCGGCCTTGGAAGCGTCATCATCCCAGCGACCGTCCATCGCAATATCGGATGCGGCGGCATTCAGCAGGGTTTCTGCACCGGAACCGTTATACAGGAACGCACTAGAAACAGCCAGCAGGCGTTCTGCAGATTCATCCATACTATAGAGGTTCAGGTCCTCGAACATGGTAGAATCGGACTTAAAGCCGAATACGGCGGTAATTTCCTTCTGGGCGCGGTCCTTTGCCGCGGTAAAGTTCATGCCCATGCCGGACATGAGGAACTGCACACGGAAGTATTCCAGGTGAGTCAGGACGTTAACATTTACGCTCTTGCGTTCGCGCAAGTCGGAAAGAGCCTTCAGAGAAGTAATTCCGCCGATGCTGTTATTAACGAAGTCGTAGAAGTTACCCTGTGCATTGAAACTTGCAATGGCGGAAGCAAGGGTTCCCGTTGCAGTAAAAGAACCGATCTTGTCGGTAGTCTTCACGGAAGCGGAAGGAGTTTCTACCATAGACTTGGGGTCGACGCTGGAAACGGCAACGGGGGTACCAGCAACGAAGGGACCGAACTGTGCCACACCCGTGACCGAGTAAGCGAGAGAACCGACAGACGCGGTTCCATCGTCCTTCTTGTCTTCTTCAGAAATGGGCTTATCAGCAATATTTTCGTTAGGATCCGGCAGATCAACAGAAGGATCTGTTGAGGGATTGGAGGGATCCACCGTAGGATTGGAAGGATCGACCACCGGATTGGAAGGATCCACCGTAGGATTGGACGGGTCTACGACCGGGTTGGAAGGATCTGCAGGATTGACCTTCGGCGAAGAAGCGTCATCAGAACAGGCAGATAGGGCCAGCAAGGAAACCAGCGAAGCTACGCCTACAAAAGATTTTTTCATAAAGAATCCTTTTCTTTCCATAAATTTTTCTAGAAAATTAACACATAACCCCATAACATATATAATTAAATTCGCTTTTTTTGTATACACCTGTTACCCCAGGCATTGACCAATGTCACACCATTTGTCCACACGGAAACTGACTTTTTTATTACACGAAAATTACGGTACGGAAAGTGCCGTTTTTTTTTCAGAATGCCCGGACCTGCACATTCAAACCAACAAACGCTCCTCCCCTGCTTTCCGGAAGTTTCATCCATGCGGAAGCGGGAAATTACTATCTTTTGCCCCGAAATTTTGGAAAAGCAATTTTCCAGACGCAGTTTTGTAAAAAACAACAAACGAGACACATTATGGGAAAATCATTATACCAGAAAATTTTCGAAAGCCACACTGTTGCTAAGCTCCCCAGCGGCCAGTGCCAGCTTTTCATCGGTCTCCACCTCTGCCACGAAGTGACCAGCCCCCAGGCTTTCGCATCTCTCCGTGAAGATGGCACCAAGGTCCTGTTCCCCGAACGTACCTTCGCTACCGTTGACCACATTATTCCCACCACTTTCCCGGAACGTAACCGCCCCCTCCAGGACGGCATTTCCGAAGAAATGTTCTCCCATATCGAAAAGAACACCGAATCCAACGGCATCAAGTTCTTTGGCCCCAAGACCTGCGAACAGGGCGTGATCCACATTGTTGGCCCGGAAGAAGGCGTGACCCAGCCGGGTATGACCGTCGCTTGCGGTGACTCCCATACCGCTACCCACGGTGCTTTCGGTGCAATCGCATTTGGTATCGGCACCAGCCAGGTGGCAGACGTTCTCGCTACCCAGACTTTGGCCATGAGCCCCCTCAAGACCCGCCGCATCAACTTCACCGGCAAGCTGAAGCCGGGTGTTACCGCCAAGGACGTAGCTCTTGCCTACATCGCAAAGCTTGGCGTGAACGGTGGCGTTGGCTACGCTTACGAATTTGCAGGCCCGGTTATCGAAGCTATGAGCATGGAAGGCCGTATGACCATCTGTAACATGGCTATCGAAGGCGGCGCTCGCGTTGGCTACTGCAACCCCGACGAAAAGACCTTCGAATTCCTGAAGGGCAAGCCCTACGCTCCCAAGGCAGACAAGTGGGATGAAGCTGTCGCCTACTGGAAGTCCGTGGCTACCGACGCCGACGCTCAGTTCGACGACGAAATCGAAATCAACTGCGACAACCTGGAACCCATGGTGACCTGGGGTATCACTCCGGCTCAGGCTATCCAGCTCAACGACAACATGCCGAAGATTTCTGAATTCGAAGGCTCCGAAAAGAAGGTCATCTCCGAAGCTTATGAATACATGGGCTGGGAAGAAGGTGGCAAGATGATCGGCACCCCCATCGATATCGCCTTCGTAGGCTCCTGCACCAACGGTCGTTTGTCCGACCTCCAGGCTGCAGCAGAAATCATCAAGGGCCACAAGGTTGCCGACACCGTCAAGATGTGGGTCGTTCCTGGTTCCATGAAGATCAAGGTGGAAGCAGAAGCTCTCGGTCTCGACAAGATCTTTAAGGAAGCTGGTGCAGAATGGCGTGAAGCCGGCTGCTCTCTCTGCCTTGCCATGAACCCGGATAAGCTGAAGGGTCGCCAGGTAAGCGCATCTTCCAGCAACCGTAACTTCAAGGGCCGTCAGGGCTCCCCCACTGGCCGTACCATTTTGATGAGCCCCGCCATGGTTGCAGCAGCTGCAATCGAAGGCAAGGTCACCGACGTCCGCAAGTACATCAAGTAACGCTAAGGAGATTTAAAAATGAATTCTATTGACATCGTTAAAGGTTCCGGCGTTCCTGTTCGCGGTAACGACATCGATACCGACCGTATCATTCCGGCTCGCTTCCTCAAGTGCGTGACCTTCGAAGGTCTCGGCGCAAACGCTTTCGCTGACGATATCGCCGGCCTGGAAGCACAGGGCAAGGTTCACCCCTTCCGTGACCCGGCCTACAAGAACGGCACCATCCTGGTTTCCAACCAGAACTTCGGTTGCGGTTCCAGCCGTGAACACGCTCCGCAGGCTCTGAAGCGCTGGGGCATCAAGGCAATCATCGCCGAAAGCTACTCCGAAATCTTCTTCGGCAACTGCGTCGCCCTGGGCGTTCCCTGCTACAAGGTAGACCACGCTACCGCCGACAAGATTCTCGCATGGATCGAAGCAAATCCCTCCAAGGAATTGGAAACCAGCACCGACAAGCGCACCCTGAAGCTGGGCGACGAAACCATCGCCCTCACTTTGGCTGAAGGTCCCCGCGGTCAGTTCCTGGACGGTTCCTGGAACGCTCGCTCCGCCCTCCAGGCTAACGCCGACAAGGTGCAGGAACTTGCAGCAAAGCTTCCGTACATGAACTTCCTTAAGTAATTCTTAGGAAATCAAAATTAAAGAACGTCCGGGCATTCCGCTCGGGCGTTTTTTTTCATCATAACGCACCATTCGTCGCATGAATTTTCACAAATTTAATTCATTATTTTTAAAGACTTAATCAAAATATTTATGTTTATTCTTCTTTTTTAAAGAGAAATTTATAAAAACAAAAAATAAAATGTATATTTAAACCATGGAGGAATACACCATGGCCAAGTATACACCCTTTTCCGACAACGCAGTCCTCACAGAATTCGGCAAACGAATCGCTGGAGCCAGGCTCAACAACAACTGGACACAGGCGGAACTCGCAAACAAGGCGGGCGTCAGTAAAAGCACCCTGGAACACATCGAAAAAGGCCAATCCACACAACTTCTGAACATGGTAAAAATCCTGCGAGCCCTAGGATTTTTGAGTCAGTTTATCGGCATCGTCCCTGAGCTTGGCCCAAGCCCCATGGAACTCCTGATGCAATCCAAGAACTTGCAAAAGAACAAGCGCAAGCGTGCCTCCAAGTCCAAGACCAAAGCACAGGCAAATGATTTTGACATTCCTGGCGAGTTTCCTGCAGGCATCGCCGCAGAGCCCAAGGCCCCATGGATTTGGGACGAAGACAAGTAAGCAGGCTAAGGGGGGACCATGATCGCCGTTGAAGTAAAGCTTTGGGGAACAACTATCGGAGCGCTTTCCATGCAGGAAGGCGAATCCGTGGCTCATTTTGAATACGCACCTGCATTCATCGGCGCTGGCATCGAGCCCTCGCCCATTACCATGCCCGTAAACAGACGAGTTTACACATTCCCGCTTCTATCAAACACTTTTAAAGGTCTGCCGGGGCTTTTCGCGGACTCCATTCCAGACAAGTTCGGCAACAGGCTCATTGATTCCTGGCTTATAAAGCAAGGGCGTAACCCCGACTCTTTCACGGCATTGGAGCGACTCTGCTACACGGGCAACCGCGGCATGGGTGCTCTGGAATTTTATCCTATCGAAGGCCCCGCAGCAAACGAGAACGACATTCTGGATGTAGAAAACCTGCGAAGCTTCGCTGCAAGCATTTTAGATAGCCGAAAAAATTTCTCGACGAATATCTACAGAGCAGGCGCAGCCCGCCAAACAGGTGCCGCAAGCAAGCCGGCCGCCTTCAGAACTAAGAAACAGCAGCAGACCTTCGAGCAAATCCTTCGGGTAGGCACATCCGCAGGCGGCGCAAGGGCGAAGGTGCTTATCGCCCTGGACGAATCCACCGGCGAAATTCGCTCGGGGCAGGTGGCAAACGGCGAAAACTTTTCCTACTGGCTTTTAAAACTGGACGATGTGCAGAACAACAGCGACAAGGAGAAGGCGGACCTTCAGGGCTACGGTCCCATTGAATTCAGCTATTACCAGATGGCGCTGGCGGCCGGCATCCAGATGTCGGAATGTCGCCTGCTCGAAAACAGCGGTCACAGGCACTTCATGACACGGCGCTTCGACCGCCTTGCCGGCGGCAAAAAACTGCATTACCAGTCTCTCTGCGGACTCGCCCACTACGACTTTAACGCCGCAGGAGCCTATAGCTACGAGCAGGCTATTACAGTTATCAAGCAGCTCGGTCTCGACTACGACTCCCTCGAGGAGCTGTTCCGCAGGGCGATTTTCAACATCTGCGCAAGAAACCAGGACGACCACGCAAAAAACTTCGGATTCTTGATGAACAAGCGAGGCGAATGGAGCCTCGCCCCCGCATTCGACATGACATACGCCTACAACCCGGGCGGATTCTGGACCGGCACCCACCAGCTTACCTTCAACGGCAAGCGTGACAACTTTACCATCGACGATTTCAAGACCGTGGCAAAATTCGCAGGCCTAAAGCAGGGGCGTTACAAAAAAATACTGGCCGACGTACAGGACGCAGTCAGCCAGTGGAATAAGTTCGCTAAATCAAACGAAGTTAGAGCAGAATACATCAAGCAGATCAAGGCTGCGCATAGAGTGTTCTAGCGACAAACCTCGACATACCTGCTAAAAAATTTTTTAGACCTTCTTGTAATACATGGTTACCAGGTCCAGCTCACCTTCTACATCGGTGGAAATCTTCACCCATTCTTCACCGGTCAGGAACATGTGCTTATCGTGCATGTAGAGAGCGCCATTTTCAATTTTTCCCTCTTCATCGCGGGTCTTTACCATGCCATCAATAATTTCCATGCCGGTCTTCTTGATTTCTTCTTCGGGTACATCCGGCGGAAGAGGCAGCAGGAACGACATGCAGCCATTTTCTGCGACAGAAAGAAGGGTGTCCATATCTCGCTGAAGTTCGCGACGTTCAAATTCGTCGGTTTTCATGGCGAGGACCTTTTCCACATCCATATAGACAATGGCGGATTCATCCTCATTCATGTGACGGACCTTGCTCAATTTGTACTGACCTGCAAAATTCACAATTTTTCTCCTGATTAGATTTGCATATAAAATATGCCATGAATTTTAATAAAATTTTTCGCAATTCTACTAGTGCAAAGGGGAAAAACATTCCAAAGCAGTCTTTTCCCGTTAAACAGGTGTTTTTTGATAAAAATATATAACTCCTTGCCGGTCAACAAGTTACAAAAAAAATGAAATATTTTTGTTCAAAACGACATTTCCCGGAATCTCCTTACTCCATTGACGGGACAAGCGAAAAGCTAAATTTGGTGCCGAAAAAATCATTTTAGCAAACCCGTAGTATTTTCGTATGAATCAGAGAAAAACCTGCATAGTCCTTCTCGCCATGGCAATGCTCGCGTCAGTAACCTTCGCCGCCCAAAGCAAAGCAACCGCTCGACAGGTAATCGGAGATGTCCAGCGCTACAACAACAAGAAGGCAACCTGGAATCTATTCCGCATCGGTCAGTCTGTGGTAGCCCGCGACAGCATAACCACCGCACTGGAATCGGAAGTCATACTGAGCTTGCCCGAAGGCAGCGTACTGAAAGTCCACGAAAGTTCCCGAGTCGTCTTCGACGAATTTACCGAAGAGAACGGATCCTACAAGACCAATGTGAACATCGTCGTCGGTAAGCTGGATTTCTCGGTCCAGAAGCAGACCGACAATTCCACCTTCAAGTTCAAGACCGGAACCATGGCGGCGGCAATCCGCGGTACGGAAGGCAGCATCGCAGGTCAGGGCGACATTTTTCTTGCAGGCCTGAAGAACGGAGCGCTGCAGATCGACAAGGGCGCGAGCCAGTCGGCCCTCATTCGCGGCGGCCAGATTATTTTCGATCGGGATACCTTGATTTCCATGGACCTGATTTCTGCAGGTGAGGCTGGTTTCCATGACGAAGTGATGAAAATCCTAGAAGATAAGAACATTGCACTGGATGAATTGCAGCAAAGGATTAGACAAGCAGATTCCCTTTATGCTAAATCCCTGGAGGACGCAAGGAAACTGGTACAGTGCTCCATTGACGCACTCCCCGACACCATTTCCAACCAGGAAATCCAGATTCACGGCCGCTGTGCTCCGGGCACTGTAGCAAACTTCTACGGAGAACCGATCCAGCTGGAATCTAACGGTAGTTTCTATGCCTCCATCACGCTGGACTCTATCGCAGTAGGCGAAAAGAAACTGAACCTGACCTGCTCCGCCCTGAACAGGTCCTTTGACTGCGCCATGGCCAGAACCTACTACAAGCCCATGGCAAAAAAGATCCAGAGCCAGGTCATCGTCACCTCTAGAATTCCAGCGACCGTCTGCGAAGACGGCCTTACGGTAGAAGGAACCTACCAGACACTGGACTCGGCGGCCACCTTGTTTTTAAGCATTGGAAGTTCCTATACATCGGGGAACCTGGTGAAATTTACCGACGGTAAATCCCATCCCTTTACCCAGAACATTACGATTACGGACCGCAATGGCCTGTGGAATGCAAAGATGGCCAAGCTGGAAATGACTGCGGAGGGAAAGGTCACCACAAGGGAAATTCCGCTGCGAATCAACCGTTCCTGCCAGGCCGTAAATCAACTGCCACCCCAGGTACAGGTCATCAGTTACGACTCCCTGGTCTGTGCCGCCTATGTTTCTATCGGAGGACTCCAGGGAGATATCGGAATCTTCCGCACCAATGTGGATAATATCGAAGGCAAGGCTAGTGTCTTTGAAAAGAACACTTCCACAAAGATAAGGCTAAAGTCCGGTATTCATGACTACGAATTTATCGCCCTGGACCAGGCCGGTAACGAATCTTCCGTTGCAAGAACTCTAGGCTGCTTCCCAGACAAGTTCTTCAAGGTAAAGATCAAGGGCAACGCAGGGACAGAAACTGAATTTATTCCCCCCAGCAACCCAAGCAACCATTCCGAAGTGGGCAAGAAATTCGTCAAGAGAACCCTGCGGTTCAAAATTGACCTGTCCGACGTATCCGAGATTTACAGCGTCACGGTAAAGCATAACGGCGTAAAGATTCTCCACGACGTGCTAAACCAGATCGAATCCCTAGACTACGATGTTCCCCTGGAACTGCTGAAGGGAAAGACCCACAAACTGGAAATTATCGTAAAGCATAAGAGCGGCCACGTGGCAACTGCAACCAAGGTCTATGAGGTGAACTAATGCGAGCCAAGTATCTAAAAGTCCTGATTTCCTCTGTTGCATTGACCACCCTCGTTTCTGCACAGGAAGTGCAACAGCCTGCGGAAGCACCTGCCGTTCCTGCTGAAAACACACCTGCAGCACCTATTGAAAACACCCCTGCGGCACCTATTGAAAGCGCCCCTGCGGCACCTGAGACAGCGCCTGTCGCAGAACCTGCAGCAGACTCTGTAGCAGTTCCTGCGGAAGTTCTGCCTGCCGTAGCGCCAGTCGCAGATTCCATGGCAGCACCTGTGGAAAACGCTACCGATAGTACCGCCGCCGTGGCACCCAGCGCCCCCGCAGATAGCAGTACCGCCATTGCTGCAGCCGACAGCACCGTCCAGGTCGCCACCGACGCCCTGCCCGCAGACACAGCGGCAACGGATGAAGCGCCCGCAGGTCCTGCAGCAGATACCGTAGCAACAGAGACAGGAGCAGCAGCAACGCCCGTTGTTTCCGATTCTACCGCAACGCCCGTTGTTTCCGATTCTACCGAAACACCCGTCGTTTCCGACTCCATCGCACCAGCCGTCGTCGACTCTGTCGTCGTTCCTGCTCCTGCGGAACCTCAGATTGTCTACACCGAAATTTCCGGAAGCCTCAAGGGGTTCTTGAACGAGGACAACTCCCCATACCTTGCTACCGCCGACCTGATCATCGAAGAAAAGGATGCCCTGGTCATTGGCGCCGGCGTAGAAATTCTCTTTAAGCCTGGTGTCGGCCTTGACATTCAGGGCGGCGCATTTGCAGCCATGGGCCAAGAAGACGCTCCCATTATCCTGAGGGCGGAAGGCAACAGCTGGAAGGGCGTTTCCCTGACAGGCGAAACCCGTGCAAATTTCAACAACGTCCAGATCCGAAACGCCAAAACAGCCATCGCCCTGGAAAACACCGGTGCAGACATCCGTAACGTAAAGATTAGCAAGTCCGGCATCGGCATTTCCGTTAAGAAGTCCAGCATCGACTTGCAGAATTCCTCCATTCAGGAAAGTACGGGACTTGGCCTCTATGTAGGCGAAGGCTCTACCGTTTCTGCCGGCAATACTGAAATTTCCGGCGGTAAGGCGGGCTACCTGGCGGAGCAGAACTCAAAGAACATCTTCTCCAACGTCTCAATTACAAAGAACGACTTCGGGCTGGTGAACCTGGGGAACAACACCTTCGACCTGACCAACCTGAAGGTGCAGGAAAATGATATCGGCATCGCGGCCACCGAAGTGCCTTCCATTGCCATGGCGGAATCATCCGTCAACAACAGACTGAACTCCGACGCAGGTGCCGCAGACATCGCAAGAATGTTGCCTACCCCGCCGGAAAATACGAACGCCCAGAAGTTTAAGGAAAGCGAAACGGCAACGGCTGAAATCTTCCCGGAAGAAGCTCCCAGAAGGTGGAATCTTACAGGTAACGTCAGTACCCAGGTGGGATACCATCTGGTGCGTACCCTGCACAACACCACCGGCGAATCCTATGTGCTGGGAAGCGACACCATTCAGGTGGGCGACAGGTTCAACAACGTATTCCAGGTGCCGGGACTGTTCAGTGGCTACAACACCTACCTGAAGTTGGACACTCCCTTCGGGCAGACCATGGAGTTTTCTGCAGAAATCGGCAGCGACCACTGGAACGAATGGAATGTCCATCGCGTCAACCTGACTTATACCGACGCCCTTCGCCAGATTTCTCTAGGCGACACCTACCTGAACGCAGGCGACATTTACCTCAACGGCCTTAACCTTTTCGGCGCTACCTATACTGTAGACCATCTCAAGGAACCGGGAGAACGCCCCGTTTTCGAGACCACCGTTTTTGCTGGTGAAACAAATCGCCCCAAGCTAGTGGGAGAAAAGAACCCCGACATCTATAAGGATATTGTAGAGGACGGTGAAGGCGAAGCCCAGGAAATGGTGGCCGGCGGTATGGTCACCTGGAACATGCACCGACGTTTCAACGGAACCGTAGGTTTCATGGCCAGCGAAAACTACAAGGAAGATCCATTCTTCCGCGACGGCATGGGATCTAGCAGGAATACGATCAATCCTGAAATTTCCTCCCGAACCTTCTTCGCCGAAGGAAACTGGCTTTTCTGGCCGGGCAATGTGGAACTGAATGGACAGATTGCCTTTGGCGCGGCAGACACGACCGATGCAAGCGCTCAGCGGGCCATTAACAGCGTATTCAGCAAGGCCGGCGTTTCCGCCTCCAACTTCGCCCTGCTCCGTAGGCTCATGAAGAAAGAGGAACTGATTTCTGGATTAAGCAATGCCGAACTAGACGAAATCTTCGGCGACAATAACAGGATGACTCCCTCCGAAAAGAAAACCCAGCTGAAAAATCTCCTGGATCAGGCAAGAACTGCGAAAAAGAAATACGACAAGTCTGAAGACGACCAGAGCAGCATCTCCGAATGGGACGGCAACAACATCGCCGTTCTTGCATCCGCCCGCTGGGGTTTTGCAAACACCATGTTCAACGCCCACTATAAGTTTGTGGGAAACAAGTTCTACAGCGCAGGTTCCCCGGACCAGCTGAGTAATTCCCGCGAACTGGGACTTTCCGTGGACCAGCGTCTCATGAAATTCTGGAAGAGCAAGTTCAGCTACGAGCTGAATGTGGAAAACGCCTCCATCGGAAGCGAGCCCAATGTTTTCGGATTCTCCGAAGGCACCACCATGGGACTTCTGGGCGACCCTTCCAGGAGCTGGGAAAGAAAACATGACCAGGACGACCTTCGCGCCCTGTTCATCCATAATCTAGCTTTCAAGAACAGCTTTAACCTGGGAAATCTGGAATTAAGCCTCAGGTACAAGATGAATTATCGCACCCGTCATCGCGCAACGAGACTTCATGCCGACTACGATATCAATTCCGGCATTTTCAGCGATGACTGGTTCAAGCCCAAGAAGGGTGCTGCGACCTATACCATCCAGGGCGAAAACGATACGCTGGAAATTGATTCCGCACGTTACGCAACTTACTATGGACTTGCCCGCGATGACTATCTGGCCAGCGGTTTTGAGGAACGGCTGCTAAAGCACACCGTAGAAGCGGAAGTCGGTTTCAAGTTCAACAAGAATCTCCTGAAGGTAGGTGGCGTCTGGATTTACCGCACCGACCGTTCTCACTTCGACAACGATTCCCTGCTGAAGCATGTGGATTTCAGCAATAAGACCCTCGGACTTCTGGGATACTACTTCCACGGCGCTGATTTCTTTGAGCAGCGCTACCCCATTTCCTTTACTACCGAATACAGTAAGTTCCGTAACCAGGTTGCATTCTTGCCACGCTACAAGATCTACAACCGCGACAACATGAAGGAGTTCGAATGGACTCTCAGCGAAAACCTGGAACTTGAAGTGGTCAAGGACTTTATCGATGTGAACCTGAATGCGGAATTCAGGCAGGAATTTATCCGCCGCCATAGCGACGGAGTAAACGAGGACGAGGCAGATGTCAATACGGCAACAACCATCCGAATCCACCATACCAAGGATCTGTATTCCGACTACACCTTTGGAAATAATTACAGCTACCGTCCTGACTCTAGGTCAGAACAGTACAGCGATTACTTTGTCGTGTTCAGCCTGAACTACGCTTTCTAGGGGAAGGGATTTTTAAGATGAAAAACGCAGATTTTACCATGAAGAAAAACATGAAGTTTAGCTTAGCAAGTTTCATTGCGGCGATTGCGATTCTGGTTGCCAATTCCTTTGCAGCAGTTACAGCAGGCGTTGACTATACCGTTGACGAAGCAAACTGTTCCGCAGAAATTCTTAGTGCCAACGGATTAAAAAATATTTCGGCCATTCCCTTTAGCACCTGTATAGGGGCAAAGCATTATTCCCTTACCAAGGACATTGACTTTGGTGCCAACGCCACCAGCGATTGTGAAACCAACTGGAACGATGCCAGTGCAATGTTCAGCGGAGTATTTGATGGTAACGGACATACCATTAGTGGCATTTGTGTAAACGCAACAGATGAGCCTTATGTTCACCTATTCAATCTTGATGAGGCAACAACCATTCAAAATGTCAAGTTCAGTAAAATCTATCTCGGAGCCAAAAGATCCACAAGCACAAACAATTTCTATGTATCCCTATTCAAGGGAAATACCACCAATGGGAAGAACCTTACTTTTTCCAACATTCAGCTGGATAATATTGAGGTGAATGGCAATTTTGGTTCCTACGAAAGTTATGCGTCTCTCCTCATCAGCTATAGCTTAAACTACCTAACTTTTGATCATGTAGCTGCAAAGAATATCCATCTCGAAGGTACTAGCAGCAAAACAATATATGTAGGTGGTTTCATTGGCTATCACAACAATTCCAACTACAGCGTGAACATTTCCAACAGTTCTCTCCAAGGTGAAATTAAGGCGCTATCCACAGAAAACAACACTTATGCAGGTGGATTGCACGGATATGTCTACGCAAGCAAAACAACAATCAATCATGATACCGTAACCGCTAACATCTCCGGTATTACACAAGGTGTTTCCACACAAAATTCATATTCAAAATATTACCTATACCTAGGAGGTATCGGTGGCTATCGCTACGGAACCAATACAAATTTAGAAGACCTGCATTTTAAAGGAAAAATTTACGGAGAAAATAAAGGCTCATACGCTTATGTCGGTGGACTTTTTGGATATGCCAATTTCAGTCTGTCCAACGTTTCTGCAGAAGCAAGCGGAGGGTATTCAGACACCTTGATTACCGGCTCCTATACTAGCGGCTATCTAGGAGGTATCATCGGCGCACAAAATTGGGGATCACTTAATACTTCATCCTACATAAGTGACGCCTTTGCCAAGGGGCAAATCACGGGAAAAGGAACCGTTTACATCGCAAGAGGACTGGTGGGCGCTTATCTTACCGCTAATCTTTATAACTCGTATTTCATAGGAGGAATCCACAAGTCCTCCGCATACGCAACAAAAATCTCAGGACTTGGGGAATTTACCAACATTTCAAATAGTTATGCCATCGACACCACAGGCAACTCAGCCTATCTTTCTCTCGAGAATACACTATCCAGGAATTCCGGACTTGCCACATCCTTAACCCAAAAAGCAACTTACTTTGATGAAAACGGAGCAAGCAGGGAATCCACCCTTCCCACAGAACCTGGTTTTGCCCATAGCATCGGTTTTGCATACGCTCCATCCATAAATGACGGATTTCCAATTCTACCCTCCGATGAAAGAAAGCAAACCTATAGAATCCTTGGCATCCACCTGAACGACACTCTTTATGACGTCTATACGGACACCTCCGGAAAAATTACATACAAGGCAGATGGTTCAGCCTATACTTCTGCAGATTTCCCCACATGGCCAACAGGATGGCCCGAAGAATGGAAAATCAATCTCAGCAAAATTTATACAGCGGATGAAAATAACTTCCAATTGCTCAGCGACGATGATTATGAGATTTCAAATTGCACAGTCTTGCTGAAGACCCCCAAGGCACTGAAGCTTATTGACCAAATTGATGTTTCCGCCTGCTCCGAGCCCGTATACAAGCTTGCCGGAAACATGGATTTCGGAGAAAACGGAACGAGTTCCTGCACCAAAAACTGGAGTAAGGACCATGCAAAATTCAGAGGAACTCTTGACGGAAACGGCTATACCATCTCAGGCATCTGTCAAATTGCAAATACTGAGCACAAGGCTTCTTTATTTACGATTGACAACAGGGAAACGCCATTCACCCTCAAAAACATCAATTTCGCTAACATATACCTACAGGGGAGTTACAAAGGGACGAACAAATATTCATCAATTTCCTTATTCACTATATCTGGCAATAGCGAAATTAACGTCAGCGATGTGAACATTGAGAACGTGTCCATCGAAGGACCTTTCATCACTGGTAATTCATCAGCAGCACTTCTCTTTGCCGACATAAACAACGCACCCGCATCCATCACTAGAGTCACGACCACAAATACCAATATATCCGTGGAAAAAGCTCCCTATGTCGGGGGCCTGGTTGGTATCAGCAGGGATGAATTAGTCATTCTCAACAGTTCATTTAACGGAAACATAAGCCGTTCCAAGCCAAGGCTTTCTCCCACCTATGTGGGAGGCCTTGTGGGCATCTCTATAACAACAAAGAATCTGGAAATTAAGAACAGTTCAATGAAAGGCTATATTTCTGCCCCCAACGATACCAGTGATGTCTATAACAACTTTGTTGCCTATGTTGGTGGTATCGTTGGAAAGTATGAAAATACAAACAGCCAAAAAACTACTGGTATCACACTTGAAAACAATGCTGTCGAAAGCCGTATTACAGCAAATTCCGATCAAATTTATGCGGGTGGACATGTCGGCTATATTTTAGGATATGGAACATTGTCTATTTCTTCCCCCACGTTTAACGGTTATGTAAACTGCAAAAAAGCAAAAACAAAATATAGCTATGTAGGAGCTCTGGTCGGATACCTGACTAATAATAACGAATCCAGTACAGAACTCACGCTTGATCATTTTACTGCAAACCCAATGAACGGTACGGACAATACAATTGTAGCTAGCGACAGTGGATATGCAGGAGGTGTCATCGGTTACAACAAGCTACCCATTACCGTAAAGAACAGTGTTATTCGGGGAAACATCAGGGGTTTATACGCAGGAGCCATCAACGGCTACAAATATGGATACAAAACAGCTCTTGATTCAACCTATTATGTTGGCAATCTAACATATTTGCTCAGCGGCTATAAACATGCCATCGGCTATGAAGGCAAGTCAATTGGAGAAAAAGAAACCCCAAATTCCATCAAGAACAGTTACATTCTCGACCTGTCAGGAAATTCCACAAGCCTTTGGACAGGCAACTCCATAGCCCCCATCGTTTACAAGGCTGCAGGCTATGGCATTTCCGAGACAAAACCTGCGACGGTTTATACTGAAAATGATGTTGTGGTCTCGGCGAATCCAAAGACTCCTAAATTCGCATGGCTTATAGGTTACACCTACAATCCGAGCGAAAATGGCGGATTCCCAGAACAGCCTACTAGCACAAAACTTCCCATCCACAGAGTAATAGGCATCAGCGGATCCGATACCCTTTACTATGGTTTCACAGATTACACAGGCAAGCTTGCCTACAAGGAAGATGGAACTAGTTTTGCTGCGCAAGACTACCCCACAGAATGGCCTGATGGCTGGAAAGATGAATGGAAGATTGTAGATGGCTCCGTTTACACTGAAGACTTTGAAAACATACATATTCTGTCGGAAGATGAAGCTCCGGTTGTTGGATGCGTGGCTTCCATCAAAACAGTTCGCGCCCTGAAAAATACAAATGCCATTAACTTCCCCAGCACCTGTACCGAAGTCACCTACAAGCTGGCCAATGATATTGTCGTAAGCGAAGAAACTGTTTCTAGTTCCTGCACCACAAACTGGTCCAACACAAATGCAATTATCAAGGGTACATTTGATGGTGACGGCCACAAGATTTCCGGCATCTGCATTAACGAAACCGGACTTGAAAAGAATTTCATTCTGAACATTAACAAGGCTACCAGCGTAAAGAATGTATCCTTTGAAAATATCTATCTGAATACCCAAAAGAGCGGCGGATACAATTTCTACGAAATGTCCCTTCTCGGCAATTCCAATACAACGGTTGCAAAGGAAATTTCAAACATTAGCGTTAACGGAGTCCAGATCGAAGGTAACCTGAAGAATGGCAAGGTTGGTTTACTACTTGCTGGCACCAAGAAGCAGCTCTCGTTGGACGGTATTGATGCAAAGAACTTTACGATTAATGTTACCGCAAGTGATACCGCTTATGTCGGTGGTATTATTTCTCAGACTGATAGCATCAACGAGTCCACTACCTACGATTTCTCCAACATTGAACTGGACGGAAGCATTACCGTATCATCTACAGCAACCAAAAACGAAAATCTCCTCGTAGGAGGTATTGCAGGTAAGCTCCATTTCAAGGATGGTAAGGCGACTTTCCAGAACATCCATGTAAAAGTTCCCATCAACGCTTCCGGTAGATACCTGTACGTAGGTGGTATCATTGGCTGGACCAAGAGCGTAGCCTACCCCACATTGGACGCAATTAATGTTCACTATATAGGAACCATTACAACAAAGAGCGTCCTTAAAAACAATGTTGGCGGTATTATGGGTCAACAGGAATATATCTACGCTAATTACGAGAATGTTTCTGCAAAAAGTGCTGGAGGAAGCGATGGCGACTTATTTACCATCAATGCGCTTGGTGCTTCAGATAGCGACAACAATTTTGGTGGTATCATAGGAAACATACCTAATGGTAAATTCAACACTAACAATGTGATTGTTCATGGTATTTTCAAAAACACCTCTGCCAACATAGCCTATCATGTAGGTGGAATTTTCGGATATAGCAATTCGACCAACCTGATCAAGAATACAATCTTCATTGGAAGTCTACCGAAGATTACTTACTACACAAGCCGTGTCTATGGTATTGGATTCCTACGTGGTTCTAACGCAAAGGTATATAACAGCTATTTCATTGATAAGGCAGCCAATATCACGGCAACTTCCACCTACACCGGTAGTGACACCCTCGTAGGCTTAGGATCCAAGGATAATATAAAAGCTCTCGTTTCTACCTCCTATAATGTAATTGCAAGCGCGTATCCCAAGACCCCTGCGTTTGCAGCCGCTTTACAGATGGCTTACGAACCCGGTAAAAACGAAAACTATCCACGTCCCTTAAAGGATGGAGAAAAAGCTCCGGTTCATATCATGGGTATTGTAGGAGAAGACACCCTTTATAATGCTTATACAAACACAGAAGGAAAAATTGCCTACAAAGCCGACGGCACAGAATTTACCGCTGCCGATATGCCCGATGCAAGTAAGGTTCCTTCCGGTTGGGAAATCAGCCTTTCCACGATTTACACCAAGGATTTTGTTCACGAACAAAACTTTACTGTAGGTGAAATTGATTCCAGCGGCTGTACTATTTCCATTTATTCCGCCCATGCACTAATGAACATCGGAAGAATTCCAAAGATTTCTACTTGTAGCAAAACCACCTATAAACTAGGTGCTGACATTGATCTTGGCGGTGATGGCACCAGCAACTGCAAAAACAACTGGGACCCCACCTATGCATATTATGATGGTACAATTATCGGAAATAATAAAACCATTAAGGGACTTTGCCTAAAGGCTACCGATAGTGAGAATCTGTACATGTTCGATATTTCCACCGGAGGAGGTATCAACTCCGTGAAAATGACCGATCTATACATCAGTAATGCGAAAAAAGACTTATCAAAAAAATTCACTGTAGGTCTTTTCAGGACAAACACCATAGACTCAACTATTGAATCCAAATTCTCGACCTTGGACATCAACAGGGCAACCATTGAAGTCACCGGATTTACAGACACAACTTCCGTTGGTTTGATTACGGGAACAACGGCAAGTAATATGACAATTACTTACTCTAAAATCCAAAATTTAAACATCAACGTTGACGGATCCAGCGCCATTACCGTGGGTGGCCTTGTTGGCAAGACCACCAGAGGCTACAGACTCTATTTAGATAATGATAACGTTTCTGGAAATATTACCACCAAAACCAATAAAAATTCAAATTATACCGGTGGTATTGTGGGCTACGCCAAAGGCATGCGTTCCTACAAGAGTAAAGTTGAAGGAGACATTACCGCATTCGCTCAGGAAACAAACCAAGCAACTTATTCAGATTCTCTCCTTGTCGGAGGTATTGCAGGAAACGTGAACCTGAGTACATTAAGATCCTCCCAGGACACTGTCAAGGCCAATATAAAGATTACCAAGGGATCTAAAGAGACATTTGTTGGTGGCCATTTTGGTAAGGTGACAACCTACTACTGTTACTTTACAGCCCCCACATTTATTGGATCTATTAAGGTTGGTGGCGCTAGAGCTACATCCTATGTTGGTGGCCTATACGGCGACATTGAATACTGGTATAGCTCTTCTGATTCTACTTCCAAACAAATCTACGACGCATATGTTTCTAGCCCCTATAGTTACGCAGGAGATCTCATTGAAGCGGACAACGTCGATTATATCGGTGGTGTTGCAGGTCTTATACGAAATAAGGAAAGTAAGATTCAGTACAACACCCCTATTACCCTGAACAGAGCAACCGTACTCGGCAATATGTCTACCTCCATTTCTTCTGGAAATGGCTACACCCAAATGGGCGGGATTGTTGCAACCGGAGCTATCCATCTCAAAATAAACAACTCCCGTTATGTCGGCACGTTCTCCAAATCTGGGTCCGGATTACACGGCGTATACACCGGCCTAATCGGTTCGCTGATGCCGTATCCGTCTAACCAGACTTATGCCGTCAATAACAGCTACATGATCGAACTGGGAGGCATCGCTTCAAAAGTTACTCCCCTGGACTCCATTAGACACGTTGCAGGTGTTGTAAACTCCTTCACTGATTCTATCACCCTTTTTAACAAAGGCGATACCATAGGAAAAGCACTTCCCCGCTCACTAGCCTTTGCAAGCATGCTTGGCTTTACTTATGATAACTATGGAAAGTTGCCGATTCCTGTTACAGGCACACAAAAGCCGGTATACCATATTCTTGGCGTATTCAAGGGAGACACTCTTTACGACGCTTACACTAATAAATACGGACAGGTTGCTTACAAGCCCGACGGAAGCGACTTCACGAGTAACGACTTGCCCAAGACATGGCCTAGTGACTGGCCCTCTGAATGGAAAATAACCACAACCCAAATCTTTACTCAAAATACTGAACATATTTTAAGAAGTACTGATAATGTTGACTACGCTCAAATCAAGAATGAGAATGGTGAAGATGTTATTCTCATTAAGACTGCTGTAGGACTCCAGAACCTTGACGAAGTCTATAAACAGAAGGGCATGCTCCCTCTGGAACTAAATTCAGACATTATTCTTACAGAAGATCACTTAACAAATAGCTGCCAAAATAACTGGAACAAGGCTACCGCCAACCTCAAGACATCTCTAAACGGAAATGGTCACAAGATTTCCGGTATTTGCATCAGCGATTCAGAAAAAGACGATTCTTATGTATTTGACATAGCAAGTGGGACAAGTGTAGAAAACCTAACTCTTGAAAATATCTATGTCAAATCTTCTCGCAGCACAAGTACATCGTCTGCTGACATCGCAATTTTTAGTTCCAATGAAACTTCTGGATCAGTCTCTTTTGCAAACCTGAACATCCAAAATGTTACTCTTGAAAACGCAGATACAAGAACTAATGGAGTGCAAGCTGCTCGCTATGGCGTATTGTTTGGAGGAACCAACCTTAACGTCCGGGCAAAGAACTTAACGCTTAGCGATATAAAGATTTTAACTGCAACACAATCCTATGCAGGCGCTCTCATTGGCTACACTTCGGGAAAAGTTGATTTCGAAAACAACAAGATTAAGGCAAGTATTTCTCCGGCGGGATATACTTCAAGTGGCTCTGTAGGCGGCTTAGTCGGTTACATCGAAACAGCTGGCACCCAGATATCCAAACAGCGAGGCATGCCCCAGTATGCGCCACAGCCCATGGAGAACTACATAGTAAAAATTTCTGGACAAAACGATGTAGAAATCAATGTTGAATCAATCAGTGGTACTGCATTTGGTGGCCTTATTGGTACGAATAAAGATACTCCGACTCTTATTTCCGAGAATACAGTTGCCATCTCGATGGAAAATTCAAATTACATCAGTGTTGGCGGCCTCATTGGCGAAAGCATCGGTGAAGAAAGCGAGACACAACAGCTGGATATGGAGAACAATGTCGTCACAGGCAACATTTCTACATACGCCACAACAACCCCGACATCTACTTGCTATGCGGGAGGTCTTCTTGGATATGCCTATACAAATGGCATTCTACTAACCTCCAACCAGGATCGTTTTACAGGGAATATTACAGCCAATTGTCCCTATTTAGGCGGTCTTGCAGGTTACATTTCCACTCATAATGCGTCAGGCAACGCAACCTTTACCAAGTCCTCCTTTACAGGGACCATTACAGGAGAATCTAGAGAAAGTGCCTATGTCGGCGGCATTGTCGGTTATGGTGAAAAACAGGTAACCATTAATGAATCTTCTGCAAGAGCCAGCGAAGGACTCCAAGGAAAGTTAATCGACTTTTCTACCACATCTAATTACTCCCTGGTCACGATCGGCGGCGTCGTCGGTTACGCAAATCCTGTAGTCTTTGATGGTGCAAGCGCTGTGGGAAAAATCAGTCTTGGTTCCAACGGCGATATCTCCAGTGCTACAGATTATCGTTATATCGGAGGTCTTGTGGGGATCTCCGATTATACCACAAACTTTAATATCAGGAATTCCTTCTTTATCGGTGCACTTCCCACCCTTACCGCTAGAACCCTTGTCTACGGCATTGGCTACGGCAACTCTACTGCAACAGTTTTCAACAGCTATGCTGCAGTTGTCAATGGCGCAACCTCCTATCTATGGAATGGACAAACTGACATGGTAGGCATAACCATCGCACCGGACGTTCCTGCAAAGATTTACAAGGACGGAGAAGTTGTTAGCGAAGCTGCTCCCAACTCCCCCAAATTTGCAAACTTGCTGCAGACTTTTGCCTATGCACCTGATCAGAATGAAGGCTACCCCTATTATGATGCTCTATTAAATCCCACCTACTCCGTTTCCTGGGTTCTGGGAACAGAAATCATCAGTCAAGTATACACAAATGGCTACGGGAAAATCGCCTATAACGCCGATGGTTCTCCAGTGACCGAGGCAAGCCTTCCGCCACTCACTTCGGACAAATATGATGTATTCCCCGAAACCTGGGAAATCGATCTAGAAAAGATCTATTCCGCAGATATGGTTTATAAAGCAAAACTGCCTACCATTGTCAAGTGGATGGACGGAAACAGGGAAATCATCCAGGTAACCATTAACGCCAATGGCGATGGTATTCTCCCCAATGGAACCGAGATCAACAACCGAACTGTGCTAAAGCTTCCTCAATCCGAAAAGATTGTCACAAAGGACAGCATCAAATACAAGTTCTGGACCAACATAAAGAATGGCACCCTTATGAATCTTGAACAGTTCATCTGGGATGCAGACGATTATGTAAATCTTTTTGCAAAAATTGAAGAACCCGTACAATTCTTCCTGGATTCCGTAACCATACCGAAGCCAAAGTTCTACCAAAATGATCAAGCCACCTTAATCGCAAACAATATGGATGCGCAAATCTTCTGGAACGGGGAAAACTTTGATTTTGCAACTGCAACGGAAATGCCCAAAACGGTCTATTATAGCAATACAGAAGGAAATTTCATAAAGAACATGGTATGGAACATGCAGATGTTTAATGGAACAGATGCTGATCCCACCGATTATCCGATTGCATCGATTAATGATTTCTGGAAGCAACTTGCCTTAGCATACACCCACACATCCTTAACCAAGAAGGGGCTTACAGCAAGACTAGTCCTGCCCAACGATCAAATTTCTGATGGTATTATGGAACTCTTTGGATCTACCTTCTCCTACTTCAACATGGCCCAGCAGGATATTATCCTGACCATTGACGAACTTGATGTTGATGTAACCTATTCATTAGCGGCAGATCCCGAGGCAAGGGAATTCACCATTCCCTATCCCAAGGCAATCAAGTTCAACAACCAGAAAAGGATCTATAATGCAAACCTAAACGAAATTTATAAGGCTGATACGACCATTGTCTTTAACGAACATTATGGAGAGTACGCCTATACAACCTATCTCATTCCAAAGATTGTATTTGACGGAGAAGGGCTGGAACAATACGGAACTATCTTACAAGCCTATGCCGATTCTCTTGATGAAGAAGGTGGCAACTGGATTTTGGCAGAACGCGCAGCTACAGACGGATGTTTCACCGGCTGGTCCGTAACTTACGACCAAAAAGGACATCAAATAACTTCTGATATAAGCATCTATGGCGGCAAAGGTTATTTCTACTACCGTTTTAACAATGTCTCCAGCGAAGAAATTACAATCAAGCCTAAGTTTAACGCCACCAAGTGTACAAGAACAATCACATTCACTTACGCAGACGACATGGCCTCCACAACACCAGCAGCAAATCAGCCCCCTGATTTGACTTGGAATCTATCACTCAAAACGGTAGACGGAGAAATCAAGTTTGAACCGGTTCCAGCAGAAGAAGGCTATTCTGTAGAAATTCCTAGGACCAGCTCTTTTGCCTACAACGTCTCTAGCTCTGCCTTGGGACAAAAACTGCAACTAGTTCTTTACAGAGGAGCATTCTCTTTCTATGAGGGAATGATTCTTGACAAGTTCACTCCCTATGGAACAACCGATGATTGGAACATTGTCGGTGTTTCTGGAGTATCCTTCCTTGATATTGCAACAATCATTGAATGGCTTGACGAAAAGGATTCTTCCTTATCGAAAGTCGCTATTGATCCCAAAGCCGGTTCCGCTTATACGGTCAATAAGGACAACTCTCTAAGTGAACTGAATTACGACAATATTCCTCCCTATGCCTATAGAAAGAACGGCAGCAACT
Source organism: Fibrobacter sp. (assembly GCA_024398935.1). GTDB lineage: Bacteria > Fibrobacterota > Fibrobacteria > Fibrobacterales > Fibrobacteraceae > Fibrobacter. The sequence goes on from JAKSIH010000003.1 coordinate 36,061, forward strand.
ATATCTTCGTGAATGAAAAGAACTTCATTTGGGGAGATCCAACCGCGGCGATCGAAGGTACCTACAAGGCCGTAAAGTTCAGCAACAGCGATGCTTTCAACTTTATGGTTACAGATGGAAAGACCGCAGTCAAGGCAGAATCTGCTTCTGATGAAATTGCAAGCAATTATCTAGGCAAGTTCAATATCGAAACAGACTCCCTTCTGCCTAGTCTAGCTGCACAATTTATAACAGGCGACAATCATTACCAGATATCCAACAACTGGTCTATACCCATGTCCTTCGGCTCCGCCGCAACCGTTGTTACAACAACAGACCTGCTTGACCAGGCAATCTACGCCTATGGGTCCGAAATATACTCCAAGGGAAAGATTAATCTGTATATGAACATCGGCGATGTCGAATATACCGACCCCGAATTCAATCAGCAGATTGACCCCTGTACATTCAATAATAAATGCCATATTTCAGATTACACGACCAAGGTAAAGAGCACCTCCAACAAGGTTCTGGAATTTACAGGCTATGTCCTGGACAAGCCTCACGATTTCAGGATTTACAGCAATGCACTCATTCCAATTATTGATGCCGTAAGCTTTGCAGAGGCAACCGACCCCATGATCGTTACGCAGTCCAACGACAAGAACGAAATGGTCAACACAGCCGTTATCGCACCCAAAACCATTTACAGACTTCCCAGCGCAAGCAAGGAATTGAACCTGAGTCTGATGATGGCATCCACTGCAGAAAGCGAAAATAAGGTTACCATTGCAGATCCTAACGTCAATGACGTTCTATTCCGCACCATGGCCTCCCCCACCAAGTACTATAGCCGAGTAGAACTGGAATTGCCTAGGTTTGCAACATTGAATTCCTGCTCTGTCAATTATGAAGTGCTGAATGAAGACGGCTCCGTAGATGAATACGCTGATATCTACGAAAATGTCGATGGCAACTTCGTATGGAATATGGGACCCATAGCTCGCGATGTCCAGATTCGAGCAAACATCACGGAAGGCGATTGCGCTCCCAAGCCCTACACCCTTACGGTGGATGCCGATAGTTCTGATTTGACGCTCACCCATTTCGGAACAAAGCTTTCTGGCACTTCCGAAAATGGAGTAACAACTTACCAGTTCCCTGCCAACGGCAAATGGCCCGTTGCAGTTTCAGCAAAGGCATATGAAGATTATAAAATTAACTTCATCCAATTTAACGAGGAAAACATTGATGAAAATGGACAAATCGTGATTGCAGGTGCAGAAAACTTTATTGTCGTCAATACAGAATCCACTAAGGAAGAAGAACAGCCTGAAAATCCGGATGTTGAAATTCACTACAGCATTCGCGACATCCGGATTCTGCCGCCCTCAGGAAGTGCGGTTCGTATGGAATTCATGGTTGACGGAGTTCCCGACACTCTTGAGACAGCCCTCTTCGTAAGGGTCTATTCCAACGACACCCTCTTTACGGAAAAGTTCATTTCCCAGAATGTCTATAATGGTTTCAACACAGCGGATATCTATCCTCTGAAGCCCGGAACCTACTACGCGGAAATTATCCTGGAAGGACGAGGGGCCTCCAAGGTTGAAATTACGGAAGAATGGACCATCGATGCCAAACTGAACATCGCCAAAGCAGGTACTTGGAACATGATGTCTCTTGCCAATGTAGCAGAAGACTTCAAGATTCCGGAAAGTAGCGAAGGCGCAATCTACTACTGGGATGAAGGAAATGCAATCGGCGACTACATGCAGTATCGAAAGGTCCGTGACCTGTCCGATATCCAGCCCACCGTCGGTTACTGGTACATCAATACGGTCGAAACCGAAATCAAGCGCAATGAGCCCGAACAGCAAGGCGGTGAAACCGTCTGGGATCTGAGAAACCAGTTCTCGGGCTGGAACATGGTGGCAAACCCCTACTCCTTCAACGTGGGACTTGGCCATGTGGCAAACTTCGACGACCCCGAAAGTGACGAAGTGTTCATGCGCTGGAATGCAGAAACCATGAGTTACGACACGGCCTATTCCGCAAATGCATACGAAGGTCTTTGGGCATACACTTCCCAGGATCATCGCGAAGTATTCATCTATCCGGAGCCCTACTTCGAAGATCCCAATACAAACGACATGCATGAATGGGAACGCAATGAAAAGGATCGGAACATGCAGAAAAACCTCGCCAAGGAGTTCAGCAAAAATTCCTGGACACTGCGTCTGGTCCTGAATGGAGAAAACGCTCTGTCCGATGCATGGAACGTGGTGGGCGTAGGTTCTCGTGAAATAAACATCGACGAGCCCCCTGCTCCTATGGAAGGCGGAGTCAACCTGTCCATCGAGAACGGCAATCGCATTCTTGCCAAGAGCATCAAACGCGATATTACGGAAGCTAGCTGGAACCTGGGCATCAATGCCGCTACCCAACAGAAGGGTTCCATCGCAGTGGAAGGTCTCGACAAGCTGAGCGAAGCCGGTCTTTACGCCTCCCTCGTCATGGACAACAAGGTGTACCCGCTAACCGCAGGTGAATCCATTCCTGTAAATCTCTCCACCGTCACAAAGACTGCAACCCTGAAGATTTCCGAAAATCCTGCAGTACAGTTGGCTCTGGGAATCAGCGCTCTGCACTTCAAGGCTAACGGAAACCAGCTCATGGTTAACTTCAACCTGAACGAAACCAAGACCAGGTATGCAGACATCCGCCTGCTGGATGCCCACGGCAACGTGGTGTCCTCCGCCAAGGAACTTGCAACGGCAGGCGGCCATAGCGTCTCCTTGCAAAAGCCCGCCGCCACAGGCATCTATGTTCTCCGCGTCGTCGTCGGAAACGAAGGAAAGCAGATCAAGATCAAACTGTAAAAAAAGCGGGAGCAATCCCGCATGTCCTATATAAAAAAAGGAGCACCAGTAATCTGGCACTCCTTTTTATCTGCAATTCTAGTTCTGCGTTGTCCGCAACTTAAATCGAGCTTTCAATAAATTCCTTACGGAAGGTTCCGTTGCCCAGCAGAATGTCGATGGGCAGCTTGTGGAACTCGTATTCGTAAGGAGGCTGCTTCCAGGCAAAATCCTTGGGATATTCGTTGAAGATGTACTGCAAGAGCTTGATTGCCATGTCGAAACTGCGGAACTTATCGCGATCCAGAACGTGAATCTGGGCACCACCGCAAATCTGGCCTGCACCCTTGTGGAAGGTGGGCTGGAAGTAGTTTTCGCGGAAGTAGACGCCAGGCAGTTTCAGGCCGTTCATGTACTTACAAAGCTTTACAGCATCGATGAAGGGTGCGCCAAAGATTTCGAAGGGACGAGTAGTGCCGCGACCTTCGCTAACGTTGGTAGCTTCAAAGAGGCACATGCCGGGATAGACGATGGCGGTATCCAAGGTAGGCATGTTGGGGCTAGGCAAAATCCAGGGAAGACCGGTCTGGTCGTACCACATTTTCTTGTCGTAGCCTTCCATGTGCATCACGTAAAGTTCGCACTTGGGGAAACATTCTGCCTTGAACTGTTCAGCCAGTTCGCCGATGGTCTTTGCATGACGGGTTCGGATACTATGGAGACCCACAAAGCTTGTGTAGTTCAGGTCCAGTACCGGACCTTCTTCGTCCACGCAGTTAATGGGGTTCGGGCGGTCCACAACCACAACGGGAATACCCAGCTTTTCACAGGCCTTCATGCACAGGTAAAGGGTCCAGATGAAGGTGTAGTAACGGGCGCCCACGTCCTGCAAGTCCACCAGAAGGGCGTCCACATGGGAAAGCATTTCTGCAGTGGGCTCGCGATGTTCGCCATACAGACTATAAACGGGAATATGAAGTTCCGGGTCCTCGTAGCCTTCCCATTCAATCATGTTGTCCTGAGTATGGCCCTTGATACCGTGCTGGGGTCCGAACAATGCAGACAACTTAAACAACTTGCCATCATAGAACTTAAGAAGATCCAAAGTATAGCTAAGGTCTGCACAGACAGAAGCCGGATGAAGAACGGCGCCAAGGCGTTTGCCACGAAGGGCGGCGGGGAAAGTCTTTTCGAAATTGGAGAGTGCGAGAGTAACCATATAATTAATTGATGATTGATGATTGATGATTGACGATTGACGATTATTTTTTTCATTCAAGATAGATATTTGCTAAAAAAAATGTCGCCAGTTGTTTGCAAAATGGGCCATAAAGACCTATATCGCACAAAATGACACTTTTATGACATCATTTTTTTTTATCTTTCGCTCTAGAAATAAAAAAATTAAAATAGGATTATTTTTATGGCATATTTGAACAAGGTGATGCTCATCGGCAACATTGGCAAGGACCCCGTCATCAGCGCAGGTCCCACCGGCCGCAAGCGCGTGTCTTTCTCTCTCGCAACCTCCCGCCGCTATCGCGACAACAACGGCGAACAGAAGGAACAGACCGACTGGCACAATATCGTTGGCTGGGGCAAGGTCGCCGACACCATGGAACAGCTGGGCGTCCATAAGGGCATGACCCTCTATATCGAAGGTTCCCTCACCAACCGCAGCTGGACTGACCAGACTTCTGGCCAGAAGCGCTACGCAACCGAAGTGAGCCTGGACACTTTCCAGCTGCTGACCCCGCGCAACCAGAATGGTGGCAACTTCCAGAACAACGGCGGTTTCAACCAGGCTAACAGCTATAACCAGTCCAACAATTTCAACCAGCAGAATTCTGCACCGGCATACGACGCACCCATGCCGGAAGATGACGAAGGACTTCCGTTCTAGTCAAAAATTCAGCTAAGGTAAATGAACCAACAGGTCGCTGACATTGCACTGATGTATGTACTCCCCCTGGGAATAACCTTTACGGCTATTCTCCAGGCGGTTTCAGCAGATACGCGCTACCACAAGTTGCTGGCAGTGCTTTTCTCTGTTGTTATCGTCATCATGGACTGCATCTTCTACTTCGCAAAGAATTCCTTTATCACGTACAATTGCGACGGCGGCCTGCTTCTTGCGTTCGGAAGTCTCTTCATCATGGGATTCATCCATGCCCTGAAGTGCGAAGACCTCCCCTCCAAGATCGGTCATTACATTTTCTGCTTCTTCATGTTCTCCGGATTTTTGGGAATCGCCTACTGGGACCGTCCTACGTTCATTCCCACGCAGGACTATTCCCCTGCCGAAATTTCCGCCATGAACGCACAATACCAGGATTACATAGCATCCTTCGCCGAAGGAAACGAAGGCAAGACGGTCAAGGCTCAGCCCAAGCACTCTGTTGCGGGCGATCCTGGCGAATACCCCAGTGCGACACGCCCCCTGAGCGAAAGCGCACTGAGCCGACTGGACAGCTACACCACCGAAGCGCAGTCTGTCATCGTCCGTATGCGGTCCATTGCGGAGTCCATCCTGAATTTCCAGAAGTTACCCGCAAACATCAGCGAACCGGAACGAGAAAACCGAGGAAGACAGGCCTTGGCCATTAGCAATAATGCCGTCGCCCTCAACAAGAAGGTGTTGGGACTTTTCCATCCCCACGAGTCCAGCGAGGCGCATTCCGAACTGATTCAGGCAAGCGAAAGCATAAGGCTTGCGGCCTATTCGCTGTATAATTATGCAATCCAGGAAAATCCTGAAGATCAGCAGACTCAGTATTCGCAGGCGATGAGCCAGGTGGTCCAGATGAACACTCATATCAATAGCTTCTGGGCTGACATCGAGAATTTAAAACAAAACTATCAACCACAAACAAAAGAACAACAGGATCAACAATGATTCGTAACGTAGCCATCATGGGCGCCACTGGTGCCGTCGGTCAGGAATTGCTTTCCATCCTGGAACAGCGCAACTTCCCTCTCCAGAACCTCAAGCTTCTCGCTTCCGAACGTAGTGTCGGTAAGGAATTCACTTTCAAGGGTGAAAAGCTGAAGGTGGAACTGACTTGCGCCGATGCATTCAAGGGTGTCGACCTGGTTCTCTCTTCTGCAGGTGCTGCAGTTTCCAAGGAATTCGCTCCTATCGCCGTTGAAAACGGCGCCGTCGTTGTGGACAACACCAGCTACTTCCGTATGATGGACAATGTCCCTCTGGTCGTTCCCGAAGTGAACGCATGCGACATTCCTCTCCATAAGGCAGAAAACGGCGGTTGCGGCATTATCGCAAACCCCAACTGCACCACCATTATGATGGTCGTGGTTCTGAACCCCATCGAAAAGATTTCCCACATCAAGAAGATCCGCGTGTCCTCCTACCAGAGCGCAAGCGGTGCAGGTGCCGTTGCCATGGAAGAACTCCAGCAGCAGTACAAGGACATCATCGAAACCGGTTCCACCACCCACATCAAGAAATTCCCCTTCCAGCTGGCTTACAACGTCATTCCTCAGATCGACAAGATGACTGAAAATGACTACACCAAGGAAGAAATGAAGATGTTCAACGAAACCCGTAAGATCATGCACTCCGATGTTCGCACCAGTGCAACTTGCGTACGCGTTAGCTCTCTCCGTTCTCATTCCGAATCTGTCTGGTTCGAAACCGAAAAGCCGGTCTCTGTCGAAGAAATCCGTGCTGCCCTCAAGAACGCTCCGGGCGTATTCCTGAAGGACGATCCCCAGAACTACATCTACCCCATGCCGCTGGAAAGCGCCGGTCACGACGATGTTTACGTTGGCCGTATCCGTAAGGATCTCGCCGACGATTGCGGTAACACCCTGTGGCTCACCGGTGACCAGATCCGTAAGGGTGCCGCACTGAATGCCGTCCAGATTGCAGAACTTCTGTAAGAGTGAACAATCAAGTCATGTCGAACTGGTTTCGACATCGGCTATATGAAAAAGGACTAGGTTTCAAACCTAGTCCTTTTATTTTTCACAGAAGACCGCTCGTGCAGTACGCCGGGTAAAGAGCCTACGCGATGCACTCGCTCTCGCAGCAACAAAAAAAAGAACCACCCTTACGGATGGTTCCCAAAAGCTTTAAAGCTCATTTACACATCAGAACTCTAGGAAGGAGTCCAGAGGGAACCACGGGGTTCCCTTTGGGTCTTCTTAATTTTCTTCAGCGTAAACAGAGACCTTCTGACGCTTTGCATCGAGGCGTTCAAACTTCACGACGCCATCAACGAGGGAGAACAGAGTGAAGTCTCTGCCCATGCCGACGTTCTTGCCGTTGTGGAAGTGAGAGCCACGCTGACGGACGATGATGTTGCCAGCCTTGACAACTTCACCAGCATACTTCTTAACACCAAGATACTTGGCGTTAGAGTCGCGACCGTTACGTACAGAACCTTGACCTTTCTTATGTGCCATGGATTAAGCCTCCTTAGCCTTACGCAGAGAGTTCTTCTTGACCTTAGCAGGCTTCGGGAGACCCTGAGCGATCTTTTCCTTGCGAGTGAGGGGCTTGTTCTGCACCTTCTGCTTAGCAAGGGCAGCCACGCGAGCGCGGTTGCGGGTAATAACTTGAGGTTCAACAGTTGCGGATTCTGCGCCGGAGCGGATTTCCGTTACGAGCACCTCGGTATAGCCCTGACGATGACCGTTACGACGTTCGTAACGGGTACGACGCTTCTTCTTGAACACGATGACGGTATCGTATTTGCCGTGGTCGAGAACTTCAACCTTGACAGAAGCATCATTCAGGACAGGGGTGCCGATTTGCACTTCTTTTCCTGCGAAAAGAAGAACGGACTTGAGCTCCAGTTCGGAACCAACAGCTGCGTCGATGGTCGGAACCTTGTAGGTCTTGCCGAGTTCGACTTTATACTGGAAACCACCTGTTTCAACAATAGAATACATTTTTGTAATCCTTTTTAGGTTGCTATTGGAGTCCCAAATTTAGTTAAATCCGGCAAAAAATTAAAGGGGTTTATCCACAGAAAATGAACAAAAAATCCGGTTTTTGGTAAAAAAATTCCTTTTCCCGGATGTTTTTCCGGTTTAACGAAGATTCTTCGCCCGAACTTTCATAAAAAGAGCCTTTTTCGCCCCCGTTTCAAGGATTGGATTCACCCCTCACCCCCTAAATTTCCTATCTTTGTGCCGTATTTTAATTTTGGTAGAGAGCACTACCAAAGCAACAACGTGCTAAAGGACCTCCTAATGAGCAAAATAATGAGCCTCAATGGCGATTGGCAGATGATCTGGGACACCGAAGATACAGGCATCACCAACCGTTGGTATGCAACTTACCCAGAAGAAACCGAAACCGTGTCCGTCCCCCATGTCTGGGAACGCGCTTTCGACAAGCTTCTGATGTCTCAGGACTGTGCTTACTATTTCAAGCGTTTTACTGTTGAAGACGAGAAGCAGGTAACCAAGCGTATTTTCCTGCGTTTCAGCCGCATTGCAACCCACGCCACGGTCTGGCTCAACGGCAAGCTCCTGGGCACTCATTTCGGTGCATATACTCCCTTCGTCCTGGAAACCCAGAAGGCATTGAAGATCGGCGAAGAAAATATTCTCTGCGTCCGTGTGGCAAACATGGGTGCATCCAACAGCCGCATTGACTTGGGACGTGAATCCAAGGAAGGTGCCGACGACCGTTTCGCCCACCCCAGCGAAATGCCCGTGGGTCACCCCTGGAACCAGTATCCCTTTGGCGGTATCTACGGAGACGTGGAGCTGATTCTCGGTACGGCAGCATTCATTTCCGATGTTCATGTGGAACCGGACCTGGACCAGGAACGCGTGGCCTGCGAAGTCAGCTTCAACAATCCCCGCGGCTTCCAGACCCGTCTCCGCGTCCTTATGAAGAACCCGGACGGCGAAGTTTACGAGCATTTCATCGACAACATCAAGCTGGACAAGGAAAACGCAACCCAGCGCTATACTTTCGAGGTGAAGGACGTAAAGAAGGACAAGTTCCTCTGGTCTCCGGAACATCCCAACACTTTCGCCATCGAATTCCAGATGGAAATCAAGGCGGCAAAGGAAAAGGACGGCAAGGAAGTCAAGCGTCCCGAATACGCCTATTCCGTGGTCCGCACCTTCGGTTTCCGCAAGTTTGACTGCCTGAAGGGCGACTACTACCTGAACGACCAGATCCTTAAAATCCAGGGCATGAGCTACAACCAGCAGTGGAGCGAAGGCGGCCTCTGGACCTACAACAATCCCAAGCTGGAACAGGACCTGAAGAGCATCAAGGCTCAGGGTTTCAACGCCATCCGTAGCTGCGGCGCTCCCCTTACGGAAGATGCGCTGAATCTCTGCGACAAGCTGGGCATCATCGTCTTCCAGGAATTCCCCATCCACACCATGCGCTCCACCCCCCAGGGGCTGGAAATTGCAAAGAAGCTGATTAACGACATCGTCGCAGAACAGCACAACCATCCCTGCATCGGCGCCTGGGTCCTGGGCTCCGAGAACGGCACCTTCCTGCTGCAGAACGGCAACAAGATGCTGAACGCCATTAGCCCGGTGGACATGACCCGCCCGGCAATCAGCAACCTGAATTCCATCTACCTGGACAACGAGGGCAGTTTCCACAAGGATACGGGAAAGCTCCTTCCGGTGACCGTGGACCGCATCTCCCAGTACGCCACCCTGCGCATCAACCCGCGCATGAGCCCCAACGCAAGCTACACCCACTATCTGGCACACTGCTTTGACCGCGATAACGAGGAACTGATGGTTCCCGATTCTGGTCTCGGTGACGCCGTATTCCAGGATGAAGAAGAGAACGTAGCAAGCGACATCAACAACAAGATGCTGGTGACCCTGAAGAACCACACCCTGCTGACCGCCGCGGCAACTTCCATTTCCGGTCCTCGCAGCACCAAGAACCAGAAAGCCATCAAGACTTTCGTCAAGCAGGTGGAATCCTTCGTCGAAAGCGATCTTTCTGTATGGAAGAGCTATAAGGACTTTATCGCCGACGCGAACCGCATCGCCATCAAGAGCAAGCTGGACCAGATTACCGCATTCCAGAGCAACCCCCAGATCGCAGGTTTCTTCCTGGACCAGTGGGCTGACTGCGGTACCGACTTCAGCGGTATCAACGACGAGAATCGCGTAAGCAAGGGCTTTGAAAATTTCACCAAGGAAATCACCGCCCCCAGCCGCGCCCTTGTTAGCGAACTGGAGCATGTAGTCGCTCCTCAGGGCGAAGTCAGCTTCCAGGTAACACTCCTGAACAACAAGCGCTACGAAGAACTGACCGTCCAGGTAAAGCTTCTGGACTCCAAGGGCAAGGAAGTTTCCAGCCAGAAAATCGCTCCGGAAGAACCCGCCGGCAAGACAAGCCTCACCCAGCTTGGCATCTGCACCTTTATGGCCCCCCGTGCAGAAGGTGAGTACAAGATCCAGGTTTCCCTGCTGGACAACGGCAAGGAAATCCACACTTCCGAAGAAGACCTGCTGGTGATTGCCCAGGCGGACGTCAGGGCAGCCGAAAAGAAGGTCTGCTTCCTGGACAACTGCGAGGAGTCCAGCGACGCTCTCGCCGCCCTTACCGGTCCGGAACAGATCATCTTTACTGCAAATCTCAGTTCCTGGCCCGACGAAATTCTGGACAAGATCGTGGACGTCACCAAGAATGGCGGCAAGACCCTGCTCCTTTCCGACATGACCCAGGACGACATCGACTACATGAACCAGAGCCACCTGTTCGACTTTGAAATTCAGTCTCACTGGAGCACCGGCGCCAACGAACTGTCCCTCCACTACCTGCCCAAGGGTTCCGCCCTGGCAGCAGTCTTCGGAGAAACCGCAATCCTCGACCACAAGGCAGCTGCAGTCATGCCCAGCATCTCCCTGAACGAGCTGTCCGGCGCACAGGTATTCGCCCGCGACCTGACCCTGAAGGATGGAGCGGTCATCACCGGCGCCGACCTGCAGTTGGTTCCCTTCGGCAAGGGCAAGATCATGTTCAACCAGTTCAACGTCTTCGAAGGCCTGGAAACCAGTGCCCTGGCAGACGCCCTGTTTGCAAAGATCGTAAGCCTCCTGTAAACGGACATAAAATATACCAGCGCGGTTACCTAGCGCTGGAACAAGGAAGAACCGCCAGAGTAACCGCTGACGGTTCTTTTTTAATTTGTACAAAAGCTCATTGATAAAGTCTATCGGATTTTACCCGAATGCGCATTCATGTTTAGCGGAACAAAATCTTTTTTGAGGCGTACTGTGCATTTTTATTATTTTTTCGCAAAGACAACCAGGTAAAGCATGTTCAGAAAAATCATCCTCCCCATTTCCGCCGCCGTTGCAGCTCTTTCCTTCAGCGCCTGCGCAAGCTCCGAAAAGAAAACTGTAAATGAACCCCAGACGGTTTCCGTAGCTGTAGCGACCGACCAGCAGGACTCAGCAATCGCCACTCCGACAACGGCTCCAGAAATAGAAACTGTCGAAACCTGGCAAGGCCTTCTGAGCACAACGGTCGCCGATTACGACAACTGCGAAATTCTGGCAGATTCAGAATCTGCATTTAAGGTCAAGATGACCGTCAACGGTACAGGAACCCTCACCATGGAGGCCTCTGTAGTCAACAATGCAATCCAAAGCATTTTGCAGGCAACCTATAAGGAAGGGGCGCCTCAGGAAATCATCGATAGTGAATGCAAATTCGCTCATAAGGAACTGAAAACCAGTACAACCACGATTTCATGTGAAGGAAACTCCATAACCGTTTCTGAAACCGATTCTAAAAACATTGATTATTTCAGAGCGTTATCCAACGGGATAAAGAGCGCCTGCAAATATTTCAAGGCAAAAGACACGGTCGATAGCCTAAAAAGCACTCAGAATGTCGTCAAAGAGCCAGTAGTACCAGTCTGTGATATAGACATGGATTCCAATGAATGGACTTTCGTGCAGAAAGGAATCAGCGAGAAGATATTCTTTGAAGGAGACATAATCAGGATGATCGTAGATATGTCTGAGGACTTGGGCTCCGTGAAATCGTGCCAGAAACTGATTTATCTCGCCATACTTAACCAAAACCAGCAAGACATACAGTGCGAAGGTTCCATCGCAAAAGTACACTTCGTAGACACTCTAAAATACGACTCCAAAGAAGAATCACAAAAGTTCAAGGCAGAGCTCTATAAAGATCTGAAGAAACAATGTTCTACAAACGATTCCGCCACCGAGTCCCTGATTTTTCAAGATGAACCTAAGAAGCTCGATGACCCCCAGGCACCCCTCGAAGCGACAGAAGTAAAACCCGCAGGTGAGCCGCCCATCCGCGCAAAGTGCAAGACCGACATGGAATCCAATCTGTGGACCGTCGAATTCGAAGATGTCAGTGAAGTTTTGACCTACGAATTCAAAGGCGATGTAACCAAGTTTACCCGCGAAATAACAAGGAGTTTTGAAACCCCCAAGGACTGCGCTGATTTCGTAAACACCCGCACAGCAAAAGGGGAAAAATATCGCTGCGCAGGCACAATAGCCTATGAAACATTAGAGGAAACGGAAAAAGAAGGCCTTACCAAAGAAAGCGTAATGTCCCAATTGAAATTCCACTGCAATCAATAAAACCTTTTCTGCCGGAAGTTCTTCCTCGACGCACTGACCGAACGAGCTTCTCAAATGCGTTACATGAGCGAGTGAAAATCGGAGGTTCTTTTTCTTACGTACTGAGCGAACGGGAACCGTGAGCCTTTGCTAAGCAAAGGCGAGAGTGAGGGAACTACAGGAGGTTCTTACCTCGACGCACTGACCGAACGAGCTTCTCAAATGCGTTACATGAGCGAGTGAAAATCGGAGGTTCTTTTTCTTACGTACTGAGCGAACGGGAACCGTGAGCCTTTGCTAAGCAAAGGCGAGAGTGAGGGAACTACAGGAGGTTCTTACCTCGACGCACTGACCGAACGGTTTTCATACAAAAAAGACTCGGTGCCGTATGAGAGAGAAGGCAAGCACCGAGTCTAAACACCCAAGTCCGATATCCACGCGACTACCCGTTAATGTCGAGGATAACACCAAACCTGTATGACCTTAAACTACACAAAAATGTGACGGAAATCAAGTTTTCCCTTTAAAATACTCCACAACGAATATTCCAAGTTGGAACAAGTCGATTCCCATAATCTATATTTTGCGTATGAACACTGTCAATTTAGAGAAATATTCCGACCTTCTGGCAAACAACGCCCGTAAGGCAAGCAAGAAAATCCGCACCCTCAGCGCAGAAACCCGCAGCAAGGCCCTCGCCCGCGTGGCAGAACTGCTCCGCGCAAGCAAACCGGAAATTCTTGCAGCAAACCAGATTGATGTGGACGCCTCCCGCGGAAAGATCAGCGACGCCATGCTGGACCGCTTGACTTTGAACGACGCCCGCATTGAATCCATGGCCAAGGGCGCCGAAGAAATCGCAGCGTTCACCGACCCGCTGGGTCGCGTACTTGAAGCCCGCGAACTGAAGAACGGCATCAGGATTAGCCGCGTGGCAGTGCCTATCGGTTCCGTGTTCTTTATTTTTGAAAGCCGCCCCAACGTGACTATCGACGGAGCCTGCCTCTGCTTTAAGGCTGGTAACGCAGTGATCCTCCGTGGCGGTAAGGAATCCTTGAACAGCGCCAAGTGCCTGGCCGAAATTTTCCGCAAGGCGTTGACCGAAAACGGCGTTGATGCTGACGCAGTCCAGCTGGTAACGGAAACCAGCCATGACCTGGTGGGTATGCTGCTCCAGCGTAATGACTGCATCGACCTGGTGATTCCCCGCGGTGGCGAACGCCTGATCCGAGCAGTTGTGGAACAGAGCAAAATTCCCGTCATCAAGCACTTCAACGGCATCTGTCATGTCTATGTAGACAAGGCTGCAGACATCGAAAAGGCCGAGAAGATTTTGATTAACGCCAAGACCCAGCGTACCGGCGTGTGCAACGCTATGGAATGCGTCCTGTTCGACAAGACCTTGCCCACTGCTGACGTCAAGCGTCTGGTAGAAGCCCTCACCAGCCGTGGCGTAGAGCTGTTCGGTAACGCCGACGCCCAGAAGCGTCTTGAAGGTATCGCAAGCGTCACCGACATCGGCGACGAAGCCAACTACCACACCGAATACCTGGCATTGAAGGCCAGCGTGAAGTTCGTGGAAAACGTGGAAGAAGCTGCCGACCATATTGAAAAGTACAGCAGCCGTCACACGGAAGCCATCGTTTCCGAAGACGCCGCCGCACAGGATTACTTCGTGGCAAACGTAGATTCCAGCAGCGTCATGGTGAACGCCAGCACCCGTTTTGCCGACGGCGGCGAATACGGCCTGGGTGCCGAAGTGGGCATTTCCACCGACAAACTCCATGCCCGCGGCCCTATGGGTGTGGAAAGTCTCTGCACTTACAAGTGGGTTCTCCGCGGCGAAGGACAGGTTCGCGGTTAAAACCAGCGAAACGAACTTTCTCGCAATTTACCCATAAATCAATCGGATTGCGCAGCCTTATAGGTAAACGCAATCCTTTTTTTTATCGGAAAGGCTTTTCTCACGAGCATTTTGCCACATTCTGACACAAATCTATCGTCATTCAGCATGCTCGACAGCTTTTTTCGCCTATTTTATTACACACAAATTAAAATTTTACCTATAAACACAATTTATTCTTTCGATTTATAGGTAATTTCCGTAAAAAACACAAAAAACTAGTCTCCACACATTCTGGTATTTGAAGATTCGTTAATTTCCTCGTTGGAGCCAGACGGGCAAACTACAGAGCCGGACTTGCCGCCACGCTTTATGAGCAGGTTCTTGACGGCGGGCATATCATGATACAAATCCACAAGAGAACTTCCATACCAACATTGGTTCATTTCCTCTACATCAATTTTTTCGGCGACCATTTTTATGACATCCACCTTCGCAGACCTTGCCAAGGCGACATCGCAGAATCCCGGCACACCGCCAAAATCAAAAAGAAGCTTGATCATATCCCGATTGTTCTTCAGCATGGCGCGGGTCATCATGGAGAGCTGTTCATCGCTGGGTCCGCTGACATCGATAGAATAGGGGTCTGCCCCGGCAAGCAATAACAGTCGAGCCATTTTCAGATTACCACGGTCAATAGCCATTCCCAGAAAGGAAATTCCTTCGTAATCCATCCCCATGGAAGACATTTCCCTGGGATTTTCCGTAAAGCACCCCTCATTGATGGAGGCACCGCTTTCAAGCAGGTACGCCACCTTCTTGGTATCGCCAGCGCGAACCGCATTCATCAGAGGAGAAGCACAGGATTTGGTACCAGCGACGCACTTTATGGTATAGGCAGGGCCATCTACCATAAGCGAGCGATCGTATTTTTCCTTGCCAGCATCAAACTTGTAGCGATAGATTTTTTTCCCTGCTGCGGTCGATGACCAGAAAAATGCGGACTCACCTTGATAATGATAAACGCCATCTGCTCGACGGTCTCCCGCCATGGGAATCTTGACCCCCCAATTTTCCATACCATGCCAGTCCCCCTGCGCGGTAAGGACTGCATTCCATTCCTCATCCGTGGGGAGTCTCCATCCATCCGGGCAAACGCTCATGGCAACTTCCCAGGTGTATAGCCTACCCGTTTCATCGCAGGACGCCTTATTGCCATAGCAATAGGAGTGGGGCGAATTGAAATTCAAATTTTCAGCAAGCCAGACCGCACTCCCCATATTCACCTTATGATAGACCTTGCCATCCCGCTTATCTTCCATAAGATTTTCATCGGCAAAAGACATGGCAACAACAGACAAGGCTGCTAACAAAAGGATCCTAATCTTGCTCATCGTTTTTCCTCTTAAAAAAGGATTTCTTTACCTAAAACAATATAGCAAGAATAAACTAACTCCCATTTATTTTTATCTTTGAAATGAAAAAGAAACCAAAGGAAAAAAGATGAAGTTTGAAGATATCATGAAAGAAGTGAAGTTCGAAGTGGAAGTGGACGGCGTAAAGCTTGCTCCCGCTATCGTTCAGGATGCAGACAAGGGCGATGTTCTCATGATGGCTTGGATGAACGAAGAAGCTCTCCGCCGTACACAGGAATGCGGCGAAATGGTATTCTGGAGCCGTAGCCGCAAGGAATACTGGCACAAGGGTGACACCAGCGGAAATGTCATGACCGTTGTAGAATGGGCAGCCGACTGCGATAGCGACGCATTGCTCTTCAAGGTTCGCATGCAGGGTCCGCAAGTGGCTTGCCACACCGGTGCCCGCAGCTGCTTCTTTAAGGTTTGCGATAAGTAGGGAACCTGCCCGCAAAACTCTTGAAGAGAACGATTTCTAGCACAGATGATTCCGCAAGACGCAATTAAAACAGTCATCCAGCAACAAGGCTGGAAGCGATTGCTTCTTGCTGTTTCCGGCGGTCTGGATTCCATCTGCCTCGCCCACTTTTTTGTAGCCCACAAAGCGGACCTCGGCATTGAATGGCTGGGAATAGCCCATGTGCATCATGGACTGCGAGAAGAAACGGCGGACAGGGATGCAGAATTTGTTCAAAATTTCGCCATAAAAAACAATGTCCCATTTTTTCTAGAAAAGCTGGATGGCGACCTTCTAAAAGCAAAATGCGGTTCCCTGGAAGAAATCGCCCGGGAAGCGCGCTACAAAGCCCTACGGAAATTTGCGACCGACAACCTCGCCGACGCCATCCTTACGGCACACCACGGCAATGACCAGGCGGAAACGCTCTATTATCGCATCCGTCGCGGCGTAAGCCTTGCTGGTCTCCAGGGAATTCACCCCATCCGGAAGTTTGAATCGGTGAACCTGTTCAGGCCCTTTTTGCAGGTCACCCGCAAGGACCTCCTGGAGTACACAAAAAGCCAAAACCTAGACTGGAGAGAGGACGAGTCGAACTCAGACGAAAGCTACGCCCGCAATGCCATTCGCCACACCCACCTCCCCCATCTTGAAGAAACCGTTCCCGGCGCAGTGCAACAGCTGAACCATATAGCGGAACTAGCCCAACACGCCTACCCAAAAGTTCTTCAAGCTGCGGAAAAATCCTTTTCAGCGGCTCTTGTCCCCCACTGTCAATGGCCCTTTCAAAAAGAGTTTTCCCCTTACCAGGAAGTACTCGCCCTGAACCTAGAAAAGCTACCCTTCAGGACCCTTCCGGAAGCCCTTCAGGACGAGGTTTTCCGCCTATGGCTAGACAATCGGGGATTTAGACTTCCCGTAGGAGAAAGACATCTCTCAAACGCAGGCGAAAACTTCATCCGTTTAAAGGGAATCTTCATCGAAAAATGCCGCGATACGCTCTGGATTTGCAATTTACACTCTGCATCGGGACAAAACAATTTGTATCTTGTAGACGAACAGAATTTTTCCGAAAAAGCCGAAGGATTGAGATTTCGAAAAGAGGGCGATATCCTATGGCCTAAAGACGAAAAGATTTCACCCCGAAAGCTGGAACAGTGGCTCCGCGGAAAAGGCATTCCCCGATGGATGTTCGATAGCCTGCCCCTGAGAGCTTCTGAAAACCGGATTCTTTTTGTACATGGCCTTCGACTTCAGGAAAGTTAATTTCAGCGTCATAACGATGTTATAAAGGATAGTATGAGTAAAAACCCGGGAAAACCAAAGCCCCCCTATCGCAGTAAGAACTTTATCATTCTGCTGGTGATGATCCTGCTCCTTTTTGTCATGTTCCCCCTGTCCTCCAGAAACAATGCGGATGACATGACCCGAACCGACTTCCTCGCCATGATGAGCGATTCCACCATGGTGATTACGGAAATGACCCTGCAGAAAACCCGCGACGGTGTAATTATCGAAGGTTCCCGCGGACTTACTGCAGAAGAAGCTACCGCAGGCAATAAGGACCAGGGGCTTCTGGCCCGATTCTCCCGCGGTGGAAACGACAGCCCCAATAGCAAGCGATTCAAGAGCCACATGCTGGAAGTGACCAACGACCAGATTACCGCCTGGGAAGTTTTTAAGGGTGTCAAGGTCAAGGTCATTCACGAGGAATCCTCCTGGCTGGACACCCTGGCAGCGTTCCTCCCGGCGATCCTCTTGATCGCATTCTTCTACATCATGATGAGAAACCAGATGGGCGGTGGCAGCAAGAGTCCCTTCGCCTTTGGCAAGAGCCAGGCCAAGCAGCTAGACCAGAAGAAGAAGACCTTCTTCAAGGATGTGGCCGGTTGCGATGAAGCCAAGCAGGACCTGCAGGAGCTGGTCGAGTTCCTGAAGGACCCCAAGAAGTTCGACCTTCTGGGCGGTCGTATTCCCAAGGGTGCACTGCTAGTCGGTCCTCCGGGTACAGGTAAGACCTTGCTTGCCCGTGCTGTGGCGGGCGAAGCCGGTGTCCCCTTCTTTAGCATGAGCGGTTCCGACTTCGTGGAAATGTTCGTGGGTGTAGGCGCCAGCCGTGTCCGTGACCTTTTCGAGAACGGAAAGAAGAACTCCCCCTGTATCCTGTTCATTGACGAAATTGACGCCGTAGGTCGCCAGCGTGGTGCTGGTCTCGGAGGTGGTCACGACGAACGCGAGCAGACCTTGAACCAGTTGCTGGTGGAAATGGACGGCTTTACCGCCAACGAAGGCGTGATTCTCATTGCAGCAACCAACCGTCCCGACGTATTGGACAAGGCGCTCCTTCGTCCGGGCCGTTTCGACCGCCAGATCGTGGTGGGACTGCCTGACCTGAAGGGCCGTGAAGAAATTCTCCGGGTACACCTGAAGAAGCGCAAGGTACCCCTGGCTGATGACGTGGATGTTAAGGCAATCGCCAAGGGCACTCCGGGCCTTGCCGGTGCAGACCTGGAAAACCTGGTGAACGAAGCCGCCCTGATGGCTGCCCGATTCAACAACAAGCTGGTGACCATGCTGGACTTCGAGGAAGCCCGGGACAAGCTCTCCATGGGCGCAGAACGCCGTACCTTGCTCATGACCGACGAGGAAAAGCGTCATACCGCCTACCACGAAGCAGGCCACGCCCTCATGACCCTATTGTGCAAGCATTCCGATCCGCTGCACAAGATTACCATCATTCCCCGCGGTCGCGCCCTAGGTGTCACCATGAGCCTACCGGAGCGGGACCAGGTTTCCTACAGCCGCGAATACGCCGAAGAACGCATCATGATTATGATGTCCGGACGTCTGGCAGAACTGTTGACTTTCAACCACCAGAGTACAGGCGCCAGCAACGACATCATGCGAGCCACCGAACTTGCCCGCAAGATGGTTACGGAATGGGGCTTCGACAACGAAATCGGACCGGTATGTTACGCCCGTACCGATGGAGAAGTGTTCCTGGGCCGTGAAATCAGCAAGCCCAAGGAAATGTCCGAAATGATGGCAGAAAAGATCGACAACGCCGTCAACGGGCTGATCAAGAGTTTGGACAAGCGCGCCAAGGACCTGCTGGAAGAAAATTCCGAACAGCTGAAGACCCTGGCCGAAGCACTCTTCGAATTCGAGGTTCTGGACCGCGAAGAAATTGACCGGGTCATGGCCGGCGAAAAACTTACAGGAACAAAGAAGAGCCGCCAGTACAAGGCTATGGAAGAAATGGCCGCGAAGAAGAAGGAGGATGACGTTCCTCCTCCCGATCCGGGCATGCAGCCCCCCGTAGCCCCCGTCAGTGACGCCCCCGTATCCGAAGTGAAGCCTGCTTCCGCCGAAGGAACGGAACCCGCTACGGAAAACTGCGAGCTCCCTCCCGAAGATCCAAAGAACCCGTCTTAATTTTTAGGCATCGCCATGTTGAACCAGCTGCTTAGCCAATCAAGGGCTCTTCCCTGGAAAATCGGAAACGATGTTCTGAGCTGTACCCCGACGCCCCTGATCATGGGCATTGTGAATGTAACTCCGGACAGTTTCTTTGATGGCGGAACCCACAATACCCTGGAAGCCGCCTTTGACCATTCCAGAAAGCTCATCGAGGAAGGGGCAATCATCATCGACATCGGCGGAGAAAGCAGCCGTCCGGGAAGCACACCCGTTTCCGTTCAGGAAGAACTGGACCGAGTCTGCCCCCTAGTCGAAAGGCTCTCGCCCTTTACCCAGGAGATGGGGTTCTACATTTCCGTGGATACGGTTAAGTCCAAGGTTGCCGCGGAATCCATGAGACTGGGCGCCCACATCATCAACGATATCAGCGCGCTGACCATGGACCCCCTCATGGCACAGACTGTAGCCACCACCGGCGCATCGGTGGTGCTGAACCATATCCGAGGAAACTTCGGCACCATGCAGCAGGACTTCAAGCCCTACGAAAACGTGGTGAGGGAAGTCCACGACGAACTGATGGACCAGGTTCTAAAATTGCTGGCCCTGGATGTGGACCCGCAAAAAATCTGCATCGATCCGGGAATCGGCTTTGGCAAGACCGTCCAGGACAACATTGACCTGATGAAATCCACGGAAGATTTCCTCACGGAAGGCTACCCCATCCTGATTGGAAGCTCCCGCAAGTCCTACATCGGAAAGATGAAAGGGCTGGAAAACAGCGACAGGCTGATACCTACGGTTACCGCAGGCATTGTAGCGGCCCTTGGCGGGGCAAGCTGCATCCGCGTTCACGATGTAAAGGAAGCAAAGGAATCCATGCTTTATCTGGAGGCTTTGAGCCGTGGTTCTGTTTAAACTTTTCGACATTATCGATGTTCGTATGGCAGACATCCTGGATGTTCTGCTTGTATCGATCATCATCTACTACATTTTCTCCCTTTTCCGCGGGACCCGTGCAGCACAGATGCTGTTCGGCGGTCTATTGCTGATCCTTGTCTGGATGATAGCCCAGTGGTGGGAACTTCACACCATCGCCTGGATTATCAGCAACCTGGCAACGCTAGGAATTATCGCCATCGTGATCCTGTTCCAGCCGGAAATCAGAAGTGCCCTGACTCGAATCGGACAGGCGGCAAGCAAGCTGAACCTAAAAGACATCTTCTTTCACTCCAGCGGTCTGGACGAGGTCACCAAGACCATCACCACTGCCGTGCAGGATCTCGCAAAGACAAAGACCGGTGCACTGATTGTTCTCGAAAAGCGAGTGGGCCTGAGAAACTACGCAGACACCGGAGAAATCCTGAGTGCAAAAATCAGTTCCAGGCTGCTACGCGCCCTGTTCTTCCCCAATTCGGCGCTTCATGACGGTGCAGTCATCCTCAACAGCAAGCAAATCGTTGCAGCGGGCTGTATCCTCCCCATGCCTACAGGAAACGCGGAAAAGGAAGCCGGATACGGCATGCGTCACCGCGCCGCAAAGGCCCTGGCCTCGGAATGCGACGCCCTGGTCATTGTCGTTTCCGAAGAAACCGGTTTCATCTCGATCGCATATCGCAACACTCTGAGAAGGAATTTGAGCATACAGGAACTGAAGCTTGAAATCATCCGCCACTGGGGTGAACTGTTTAACGATGTACGAGAAAAGCCGAAGCAGGAAATTGCAACGGAAAGTGCAGACTAGGAACCTTTTTGAACTATAGAGATATCGCTTATGGAACCGGAAAAAAATACGGAACAGCAGACCGAAGAAGACAAGAAGCAAAAGCGCAATCGTAGAAACAAGATCATCCTTATCTTGATGTTCTTTATGCTAATCGCCCTTTTCCTCGTTCAGTGCCAGCTAGACAAGATCAAGCAGGAAGAGCTACGCAAGCAGCAGGAAACAGAACAGGAGATTGCAAGAAAGCATACCCTGGACAGTCTCAATCAGGCAGAAAAACGGCGCGCCGATAGCCTTCGGGCCCTGGACAGCCTTGCCATAATCAATTCGGCAGACAGCCTCCGCAAGGCAGACAGCCTCGCACGCATTGCGGACAGCATTCGTGTCGCAGACAGCATCGCCGCCATGAAGCCAAACATCAACCGGGATAGCCTCCGCAAGGCTCGTGACAGCGTGAAACGCGTTCAGGACAGCGTAAAGCATGTCCGCGACAGCATCGCTACCGCTGAAAAGGTCCGCCAGGATTCCATCGAAAAGGCGAACAAGGCCATCGCCGACAGCATCGCCGCTGCAGAAAAGGCAAAGGCCGCGGAAGACGAAAAGAAGCGCCTCCAGGATAGTATCCGAAACTCGGACAAGGTCCCGCCTGTAGCAGAAATCGCACCTCCTGCAGGCCGCTACTACGAGCCCATCAAGCTGAAGGTCAAGTGTGACGAAATCAAGTGCAAGACCTTCCTTTCCATCGGAGACACTCTAAATCCCGTGGACGCCAGTAAGGCCGTTCAGTACAACAAGACCGGCTCCGTATTCTTCTACGCCGAAGACTCCCTGGGAAACCGCACCCCCTGGGAAGAAGCCAAGTACGATATGGCCAGCGACAATGTTTGCGGCAAGAACTCCTACCCCGTTCCCGTTAACGGCAAGACCGTCTGTGTGGACGCCTACGAATATCCCAACAAGGCCGACGAAAAGCCCAAGGACATGGTCTCCCAGGCAGAAGCCGCAAACCTCTGCCAGCAGGAAGGCAAGCACCTCTGCAGCATTACGGAATGGCAGGCAGCCTGCCGTGGCAAGGACAACCTAAAGTATTCTTACGGCGACAGCTACAAGCAGAACAAGTGCAACACCAACACCACGGCAGCCCAGCGTTCCGGCAGAAAGGTTCAGTGCCGCAGCTGGTGGGGCATGAACGACATGAACGGAAACCTCTGGGAATGGACTTCCACCACCAGCAAGGAACACCCGGACAAGTACCTGGTTGCAGGCGGCGCCTGGAACACAAACAACGGAAGCAAGTGCACCGAAAGCAAGTTCAGCTTCTACCCCCAGAACCAGTATCCCAGCGTAGGCTTCCGCTGCTGCAAGTAACTGCGACGAGGTCTAGACAATTCAAAAAGGCTGATGATATCAGCCTTTTTCTTTTTATGCTAGTCTTCTATCTCACTGTCTTTTAGTTCAACATGCAGATGTTCCGCCTCCCCCTTTTCCCAGAGGACTGTACAGCGGCTACCAATCCTGGACTTGACCAGTTCCACCAGCTTTTTCCGCTGTTCCAGTGAAATGTCCTTAATGCGAAAGTCAAAGGCGGCGTTCCTATAATGCTTGGAATTGCGGACATGCCCCGGAAAATCGTTTCCGCTGGTAATAACCGGAGTATAGTCGTCCCCCACCACCACATGAAAACTGTTGACAATTTCGAGGCCGAGGGTATCCATCAGCGGGGATAACCCCTCCAGATAGACACCCTGCTTCTGTCGGGTTCGCTTCAGTAGCAGACGGTGTACTTCCCGGTCGTTGAACGGTCTTACATTCAAATGCCGGATATAGTCCTCGGCAGACCAGGTTTCCTCCACGACGGGAGGTTCATATCTAGGAACGGGCTGTTTATTCGATTCAATCAAGTCATGGACAAACCAGATAACCAAAATTCCGAAAATCGGAAATATCCAGAAAATGTACCTGAGTAAATACTTGATAATCATTTTACACAAAAGCCCTACTTTTTCCGCTCCAAAAAATACTATTTTATAGACATGAAAAAATCACTCACACTCATTGCAGCATCAACTCTGGCATTTCTGTTTACCGCATGCGGTAGCGAAGAAAAGAAAGATTTTGTCGGCTACTGGCACGAAGCGGAATCCGACATCGTCTTTGAAGTTCTGAAGAACGAAAATCAGTACATTATCCGCAATGTCAACGGGGACCTGACAGCCGATCCCAGTGCCGAAGCCGATCCCAGTGCCGACGGAAAAATCTGCGGCAGAAATTCCTTGAACATGGCTTACTGCATGTCCCTGAAGGGTGATTCCGCCTACTACGAATTCGCCGACATCGTTACCGGCTATAAGCGAATCAGCAAGGAACAGTACGACAAGATTTTCGCAACCAAGTCCAAGGCAACCTTCAAGCCGATCGAAGCCGATACGACTGTGCAGGACTAGTTCCAAACACCAAGTAAAATTTCAATCCCGAACCGCAAATGCGACTCGGGATTTTTTATTCCCCCGGCAAATGATTTTCGCCAAATTTTTCGTCGTTTTTTCACCAAATTTATTCTTTCAGGGCCTTAGTCAGCATGGGAACCACGTCCAGCTTGCGACTCAGGCGGCGTTCGCAGAAAATGACTCCGGGACGAACCGACTTTCCGAATGCCGCTTCGGCAACGGCTTGGGCAGAAGAGCCCCCACAGTAAAGGATGAAGGAAGTTTCCCTGAATCCAACGCGACAGAACGCCATACGATAGGAGCTATTCAAGGACGCGCCGCCAGGACCTTCCACTAGATTTTTCATCACGGCAAGCATCCGGTCATTGAAGGAATCGATTGAATCTTCGTGAGGCCAGTCCAGGCTTCCCAGGCGAAAGCGGACACCCGCAATTTCGTAATCCTTGGCATCGGAATTGAAGATTTCCTCGTCGGTCATGCCGTCAAAATTCTTGGAAGCATCCTGCATGCCCTGATAAATTTTCTGAATTTTCTCGAATTCTTCTGCGTAGGAAACATTTTCTGCAGAGGAAAGAATGGCGACCAGTTCCTGATAGATCGTGCGGTCCATATCCGTGCAGGTCACCTTGATCAAGTTCAAGGTATCCGTCATGATTCCCGCCAAAAGGATCTTCGCCACCTCGACGGTAATTTCCACATCCAGCTCCTTGAAGCTGGTATAGACGATGGAGCAGGTGGAGCCTACAGGCATATACTTGGCATACAGCAGCTTGGATTCCGCAATATCGCCGATACCGTGATGGTCCATAACCTGCAAAATGCGGGCGTCCCGCGCACCGTCAACTGCCTGGGCGTAGTCGCTGTGATCCACAAGAATCAAGCGAGTGGGCTCTCCATTCCGGGATGCAGCCTGCGGTTCGACCTTCAACAGAATCTCCGGCAAACCAAAGCCAAAGGCTTTTGCGGCAAAGGCGGTTTCGTTATTGGCCTTCCCCGCCATACGGGCAACCACATTGTAGCCAAGCTCCTGCATCAAACGGGCATAGGCCAGCGCCGACATGACGGAATCACCATCGGGAGTCTTGTGCCCGATGACAATGGCGGGTTCTGTCCCCGGTGCAACCTGTCGGGCGGACCCCCAGTCTAAAGAATCAATTGCCTTGCGGTAGAAGTTCATTTTTTCCTTTTTTATTTTCGGCGGAGTGATCCTGCGCTGAATCTACTATGGAAAAAATAACAACACTTTATCACGAACAACCTATCCGTTTTTCTCTTTTTTAGGTATTTTTGAACTTATGAGAACAAGTGTTTATAAAATAGTGACCATTTCTGCCATGGCTGCCCTCTTCATGACGGCCTGTTCTGACTCCAGCTCCACAAAGGCTGATGCCGGCGACGACGCCCCTATCCTTTCCAGCGGCTCCCTTGATTTAACGGAACAGAGCAGTTCCAGTACCTCCGAAAAATTGAGTTCCACAGACGAAACTCCAGAAGCAACAAGTTCCGCTTCCCAGGACTCCGAACAGGGATCCGACGACGCAGAATCCAGTTCTTCAGAAAAAGTTGCCGACGAAACGGATTCATCCAGTTCCGAGGAAGCAGTCGATTCCAGTTCCAGCGAAGCAGAAGAACCCACAAGTTCCAGCAACGAGGCCGAAGTTTCCAGTTCCAGCGAGATCGAGGAATCCTCCAGTTCCGAGGAAGCCGTACCTACGCTTAGCGAAGAATGTCTGGCAATGCGCAGCACCCAGGATCAGTTCATTCCCATGGAAGATGTTTTTGACTGCGTCCTGCCTAAAGAAAAGCTGGTATTCGTCATACGCCATGGTGAACGGGACAAGAGTGCCGAGGGTACTACAGGCGATCTAAACGAAAACGGCAAGTCCCAGTCTTTCTACCTAGGCGAAAAAATTGCCCCCAAGAGTTCGGAAGAATTCTACTACATCAGTACAAAGACTTACCGCACCCTCAA
This sequence comes from Fibrobacter sp., assembly GCA_024398935.1. Classification (GTDB taxonomy): domain Bacteria; phylum Fibrobacterota; class Fibrobacteria; order Fibrobacterales; family Fibrobacteraceae; genus Fibrobacter. Next base: position 61,751 of record JAKSIH010000003.1, read on the forward strand.
TACCGACATTTACATTTCCAAGGGCAAGGGCGAAACCTTCCTGGATAGCGCTACCGTTTTCAGCAAGGACAGCAGTTATCACTTTATAAAAAGCGATGACTTCACCGAAAAATGGTTCGTAAAAAACAAGGACATCAACAATTGCGACGGCGTTACAAGCTGGGCTCGCTTCACCAAGTTCGCTTACGAACCAACCGCCTGCCCTGATGTATTCTATGACGCCGACGAAAAAACAAAGGAATTCATCGATACATATTTCTTGTACGACGACATTCCAAATGTCACCATAGTGGCAACCCACGACAAGTTCATCGCCCCATTCCTCATTTCCCTGACCGACCGAAAAATCGGCTTCGAAGCTCATGAGTATGTCAAAAAGAATGGGTACGACAATGACTGGAACCAAGGGGTGTTCAAGCGCTGGCCTAACTACCTGGCAGGAGTCGCCATTATCGTAAACGAAAACAATGAAAGAGCGTATGTACCGGTAAAAGGCTTAAAGACCGGCTATCTGGGATACCACTGCCTCTCCGACAGCGAAGACGACTACCCCTGCTCCATGTGGGAAAAGGATGTCAAATAAAAGACGCACCGCACTTTTTAAGCGCAAAAGACCCGGGCTGAAACCCAGGTCTTTTTTTGCTTTAGGAGGTCCCGCGCTAAACGCGGGATGACATCACAAAAACTACAACCCGTGAGCCACAAGTGGCTCATCTTTATGAGCCATGGTGGCGAGAGCGAGGCTCAGTCGTAGGTTCATCACCCACGTTTAGAGCCGAGCGGTCCTCGTGAGCAAAAAGCGACCGGTATCAACCGGTCGCGTTTGCGAGAGCGAGGATAAACGCAGGTTATGCGCCTGACGAACGACCCGAGCGGTCTACAGCAAATGCCGAGCATAAAAAACACTCCTCGTCTTTTAACGAGGAGTATTTTGCGAGGGTTCGAAAAACTAGGCTGCTCAAACCCGAATGCGTTTTTCGAACTACAACCCGTGAGCCACAAGTGGCTCATCTTTATGAGCCATGGTGGCGAGAGCGAGGCTCAGTCGTAGGTTCTTGTACTGCGCCTAGAGCCAAGCGGTCATTAAAGCAAGTGTGCGCGGAGTTCTTCGCCGCTCTGTTCGCTCAAGTATGCAGGAGGAACATCGAGAACGGTGAAGCAACCGGTCTTGCCTTCAGCCTTCATGCGAAGTGCTGCGCGGGCAAATGCGATCACTGCAGCGGTGGTGAATTCCGGATTGGAGTCCAGCTTCAGGCTGTATTCGATCACGTGGGTGTGTTCGTTGTTCATGCCGGTCTTGCCGGTACGAATCACGAAACCACCGTGAGCGAGACCGCTGTGGTTTGCGTTGAATTCTTCTTCGCTGATGAAGTTTACGGTGGTGTCGTATTCATCGAAGTAGTTCTTCATGGTCTTGATTTCGTTTTCGACGTATGCTGCATCAGCACCTTCTTCAAGAACCACGTAGCAGAGACGGGTATGCTTCTGACGGGTGGTCAGTTCAGGCATGGAACCGCTACGGACAGCTTCCAAAGCTTCCGGAACCGGGCAGGTGTACTGCTTGGCGTTCTTCACGCCCTTGATGCGACGGACTGCGTCGGAGTGACCCTGAGAAACGCCCTTGCCCCAGAAGGTGTAGTCCTTGCCATCAGGGAGGATTGCGTTTGCATAGACGCGGTTCAGGGAGAACATACCCGGATCCCAACCCACGGAGATCATGGCGATCTTGCCAGCAGCCTTGGCGGCAGCATCGACATTTGCGAAGTGAGTAGGAATGTTGGCGTGGGTATCAAAAGTATCGATAACGTTGAACTTGGCAGCCATTTCCGGAGTCATCTTGGGAAGGTCAGTAGCGCTACCACCGCAGATCACCAGCATGTCGATCTTGTCAGCCCACTTTTCGATTTCAGATACATTGAGAACGGGAATGTTCGGGGTCTGAATCTTGACAGTAGCGGGATCACGACGGGTGAACACTGCAACCAGTTCCATGTCCTTGGTCTTCTTGACGGCGCATTCGATGCCGCGGCCCAAGTTACCATAACCGAGAATAGCGATTTTTGCCATAATAATGTCCTTATAGGGGCTTTTTAGAGTTTATTTTAAATTTTTGCGTTTGAAAAATAACAAAGAGTGAAAAACAAAGCTACAAGTTTTTTGTCAAATTTTATACAAAAATTGTAGGATTTTTCACATTTATTTACATTTTGTGTAAAAACAGTCGTTTTTACACTTTTTGTTTTACATTTTCTGTAAAGCAGTGTTTTAGTCATTTTTGGGGTTATTTCCAGTTTTCACCGAGATCCCGCCACACCTGCAGTCATCAAGCGGGTTCGATATCCAAATTACCTTCCGCGTAGCGTTTCAGGACACTTGCCGCCAGGGTCTGATATGGGATCCCTACCCTATTGGCCTTCACCTTCAATTTTTCAATGACGACCGTTTCCACTCGCATGGAAATCATGCGTTTCTTGATTTCGGCACAAGCTTCTGCAACAGAACCGCAGTCCAGTTTCGTTCCCGCATTATCCCCAAAAGTTTCGTATTCCTTCTCAAAATCCAAAGCACTTTTTTTCGATTTACTTTTCTTCATAAAACCTCTACTTCAACGGGAATACCGTTACAAGAATATCCTCTACTGCATTATAAACTAGGCGATACTTCCTTCCGTCAATCAAGGCATCCGCCAAAAGAATCGATTCATCTTTGTCACTCAATTTCAATCCTAGCAGGCCTTCATTCGTCACAAAGAAATGAATTATCTGTTCTTCGGTTATGCCTCGTTCATGCATTCGTTGTTTTGCATGTTCACTGAATTTTATATTCATGTACAATATACCTTTACGTATTGCCTTTGTCAATACACCTATATTTTGTTTAGAACCTCCTTTATACACGAATTTTTCAGGAACTTTGCACGCAACTTGTTTGATAATTTTTGTTTACAAAAAAAACAACCAAACCCAACTGCTTCAATAAACATTGTCTATCTTTACCTACGTGTTTTGGGAATAAATAGGAGATTCAAATGAAGAAAATTTTTCTAGCGGCCACAGTTCTGTTGTCATGCGCACTTTCGGGATGCATGAGTTTCTTTTATAAGATGAACCGTCTTGAGAGCACCCCATTTGCCAGCGAATTCATCAGTGACGCAAAACGGAATGTCGGTCTTGACTCAACGTACAATGTTCCCGGAACAAACCTGGGCATGGAAAACATCTTCAAAAAGATTCCCTACGACACAAGAGCTCTTCTTCAAGGACTCATTGATAATTTCGGCGTTAAACAGCTTGAAGAAAATATGGAGCTCAATCTGGTGAACGGCTACGTTATGGACATTTTTATGAAATCCAAGACGGACGATTCCAAGCTTCATATGGTGCATATCAACTACGGCGGCGAAAAAGACGAAACCTTACGCAATGAGTTGAACGCATTTTACGACCTCTGGTATGTGGGCGGCCGCGTCACAAAACTAAGACGTCGTCTGGAGAAAGGCTTTGAATACGACATGGACGTCGAAAAAGAATATGAATACTCATATTTCAACGACGGAAAACTTAAGGAAGAGTACCACGGCACCTTCTTGAACGACGACGAAGGTGTTGTTAGACAAAACGGCACGATGGCCATTTACAGAGATAATGGTAGAAAAGCTGTTGAATGCAAAATTTCAGACCTACAAGTTGATAAAGAAAGTTGCAAAGTCTGGGACGAAAACGGAAATTTAAAGAAGTAAAAAAACACAAAAGATCTCGTCACACAAGACGAGATCTTTTTTTATCCAATCGCAGAGTTTATTTCGCGCCGGTGCTGTTATTATTTCACGCCGGTACTGCCGAAGCCGCCGCGGTCCTTGTCGGAGAGTTCGCCTTCCTCAAATTCCAGAGTAGGCTGAATTTCCATAATGCGGAACTGTGCGATACGGGAACCTTTTTCGATGGTCGTATCTTCGGTGGCGTAGACCGGCATTTTCCACCAGTCGCCCTTGCCGCAGTAGCTGGAATCTACCACGCCTACGGAATTGGTCTGCAGGATCTTAAAGTTCTTGAAGGTGGAACTGCGAGGAGCCAAGTGCGCTTCGTAGCCTTCAGGCAGCTTCATGGCAACACCTAGGTGAATCAGCTTGAATTCACCTTTCTTGAGGGTCACGGTTTCTGCCGCGCTCAGGTCAATCCAGTCGGACTTTCCGCCCACATACGTAAGGCGCGGGATGGTGTCGTCAAGATATTGGATGGTGATTTTCTTTGAAGCCATGCTTTCCTCTGGATTCTTCACTTCGTTCAGAATGACGTGTTTTTACTTATCCGCAGATTCCGAATTTTCAACGAAGGTTGCTTCTGCGGCTTTTGCGGCAGCAGCCTTAGCGCGGTCTTCGGCCTGTTCCAAGCGGGCGGGCTTTCCGGCGACGTTACGAAGCAAACCAAACAAGGCGCTCAATTCGTTGCGGGTGGGGTGCAGTCGCTGGAGCAAGGTATTCAGGAAGTTGTCGCGCCAGGCCTGGTCATGATATTGCCCGGTCAAATAGCGGTCCAGGAACTTCTTGAAGCCGTTGATCTGGTCAATGGTGGCGGGCTGTGTTTCGCAGGCTCCCTTGGAGCCGCGCTTGGCACGGCCTTCGCCGTTGGCAAGCGCTCCCGAACGACAAAGTTCGTACAGCGAAACAGAAACTGCCTGACCCAAGTTCAAGCTCATGAGGCCCGGTACCGGAATTTCGCACTGGTAGGTGCAGGCGTTCACTTCTTCAAGAGCGAGGCCGCAGGATTCGCGACCGTACACCAAGGCGATGGTTCCGTCATCCGGCAGCATGTCAGACAAGTCCGGCACCATGCAATGCTTGATGGCGCTACCGAAAATGCGGCGGCTGAAGGCTACTGCGCAAGAGCAATCGCCGATAGCTTCCTGGAAGGAATGGACGATGGTCGCCTTGTCCAGAATGTCGTGGCTGTTGGCTGCAGTGTGGTAGGAATTTTCGATGACCTTGTTGCGCTTGGGGTAAACAATGTACAGTTCATCCAAGGCATAGCAATGCATGGCGCGGGCAACGAAGCCAACGTTGTGAGGATGTTCCGGTTCAACCAATACTACTCGAAATTTTCTCATATTCTTCCTTTAATTCTAAACGCTCTAGATCCTTCGTCGCTTCGCTCCTCAGGATGACACTGAGAGTTCGTTCCTCAGGATGACTCTGAAGGCTAGCTCCTCAGGATGACACCGGGGTCAAATCTTCCACACGAATCCAGGTCCGCGGATTTCGTTTTTCACCACTTCGCCTTCGGCAAGGTCAGCGCCAGCGAACACGATGGAGCGGTTCTTGCCACTCACGATCAAACGATCATCCTGCCAGGAATCCACGCCCAGTTCCGCCAGGCGGGCCTCGGTCGCATTCCACAAGCCTTCGGGCGAACCCATGTCTATCCATGTGGCGTCCATCTGGCTCATGTCCACAAAAGGCGGGCGGCCTGCAGCAATTTCCTGCTTCCAGAATTCACGGATATCGAATTCCCCATCGGCAATGCGGGCCAGAGCCTCGTCGCTGTAATAGGAAACTCCAGAGAACGTAGCGGCAGCCCCCACTTCAGAACCAAAGCGACCAGCCACACCCACCAGGCGACCTTCCCCATCAACACGGAATGTATTCACCTTCGGGAAATCCACGGCCAGCAAGGCAACACCCGGCGCACATTCACCGCCGGCAGCCATTTGCTTTTTTGCATTTTCCACAAACTTTTTCAGGTCAAAACTGCAGTAGGCGTCGCCATTCATGATCAGGAGGCCACCGCGGTAACCCTCGTTATAAATGCGTTTCAACGGGCCCGCAGTTCCTAAAATTTCAGGATATTCCACCCAGACCTTTTCAAAACCAAGGCGAGCCCCTTCGGCGACCACCTGGTCCGCCAGGTAATGGGCGTTAGCATGAAGACGAACCCCCGCGCAATCCTTACCCGAATCAAGGACAATCGCCCTAGCCTTAATGGCCTGCTGTTCCAGGATACTCTTATCCACCACAGGAACCAAGGGTTTGGGCACATCACTAGTCAAGGGACGAAGCCTCGTTCCCAAGCCAGCGGCAAGAATCAAAACATTCAACTGTTCCATCGGGGATAAAGATAGAAAATGCAATTATCTAAGACCGTCAGGCGAGCGCTAAATGCAGGATCCCTGGAGTCCAAAGAAGTAATGGCCAAAATAATATCCATCGCAACGTTCCCGCAAGGTTCCGTTCACGCAGGCAAAGTTATTCGGATTGTACGGATATCCACCGCAACAACCAATAGAACCTGAATAGCACATCGGGCTATTTTTTGAAGAATAGAGAGAGGTACTACAGTAAGTGTCTACGATACCGTCATTACAGAATTCCTTTGTCTTATCCAGAGTTTTCCCCTGGCAGGTTTCCGTAGGCCTTGAAGCCACACAGGAACTGATAGACACAGGCTTTACTTCAAGCGATCCGTTTTTACAGACATACTTCGTCTCATCATACACCTGTCCACCGCAAGTGTTCCTCAGTACGCCATCCTGACAAACCGCAGAGGAAACATCATAGGATACCCCACCGCATTTTTCATACAACTTATCGGCCACACAGAAGTAAAAATCTACATCATAAGTCTTTCCACCGCACAGGTCATATAATGCCCCATCAACGCAGAACTTGCTCCCGAGGCTATATTCCAGGCCACCACATTTTTCAATCAGGGAACCCGCACTGCAAAAATAAAGGCCGGTGTTATAGGTTTCGCCATTGCAAAGTTCATAAACCTTCGAATCGGCACAGAATTGCTTCGCAGGATCGTACTCCTCCCTGCCACATTTTTCCACAAGGGCATCTGCATAGCAGAAGTACAGGGCGGGCTCATACACTTTACCTCCGCAAAGATATTTCAGGGACCCATCCAGGCAGAAGGACTTAGTCACATCGTAGCTCTGCCCGCCGCAAAGGATGTAAAGGGAATCATTGAAACAAAACTGCACACCCGGATCATAAGTTTTCCCGCCACATTTCAGCTTGACGGCACCGCCATGACAAAACGAAGTCGCCACATCGTAGGTCTTGCCTTCACAGAAATCATAGGCAACACCATCTATACAGAATTTTTTTCGAACATCATACCTTTCCCCACCACAAGTGGCAAAAGCCTCCTTTACCTCACCCGATTCGCAAAAATGTTCATAGGGATTATACCATTCCCCACCACAAAACGGATATATAGCACCTACCTCGCAAAAAGATTCTTTCACGTCGTAAGAAGAACCTGCACAAAGTTCATGCAAGGATTCATCTTGGCAGAAAAATTTGCCTTCATCGTAGGTTTCCGAACCACACCACTTACGACCTTCGAAGCGGGATTCCAGATTTTCGGCATAGTCCGTACAGGACACCAGCACAAAAACAAGACATAAAAAGAGAAAACGAAACATAATCATCCCAGGAAGGCAAGACAATACTTCCTTTATACCAAAAATAACAAACATATTCAATCATCAATTCATCATTTTGTTATATTGCACGCTAAAGAGGCTCAAGCCCAAAACAAGGAGAAAACATGTCTTTCAAGAAAATCATTACCGCAGCCGCTGCAACACTATTCCTTGCAACCGCCGCAAACGCAATCGAAACCAACTGCGACAAGTACACCGGAACCTACGACCGCACCTACTGCCTCAGCAAGCTGTTCGTGGATTCCGACGGCGAACTGAACGAAGTCTACAAGGACCTTCGCGAACGCCTGGATGACAACGGCAAGAGCGCCCTGAAGAAGGCAGAAATCAAGTGGCTCAAGTACCGCACCGGCAGATGCGAAACTTCTCCCGGCACCATCGATGTCCGTTGCAGCTACGAAGTAAACGTGGAACGCGCCAACTATCTCCGCGACCGCATCCGCGAATGCCGTTCCAACCATTGCGACAATGCTGCAGTAGGCCGTCAGAGCTGGTAATCTACCGTGGATAGTCAGGAAGTAACCCCAAAGGACAACGATACCTACCTGGGCAAGGTCAGGCAAAAGGCCACCAGCACCGTCCAGGGTCTTAGGGAAGAAACAGTAGGCGTACTCAAGGACTTTTCCACCCGGGAAGCCCTCATCGAGAACAGCAAGAAAATGCATCACCTCCGCGTATTCGCCATGGTGTTCATGATCTTCACCCTGTTGCTTACCACCGTCTCCATGGTGTTCACTATCCTGAACGGCTTTTCCAGCGGACACGATATTGCGGACCTGCATTTTAGCGCATCCTTCAATGCAGGTTCCATCGCGTTCGCCATAATCGCGATCCTCCTCTCTTTCATTTATTTGCGGCAGGCCTATCGAGACAAGAAGCTGGCCTGGATTCCCGCACTTCTTATCCCGGCAAGTACGCTGTTCTTCCTCAGCTATGTTTCCAAGAGTCTGTCCTGGTACGGCATGGGTGCAGACGTCGCCAAGGGCTGCGCAAACTTTGCTGCAATCCTCTCCCTCCCGCCCCTGTTCCTGGAACTGACCGTCACAGGCCACATGCAAAAGTTCGGGAACCTCATCAAGAAATTCTTTGTAGTCCTTCAGAAGAACAACATCCACATCCTAAGGATCATCTCCATCGCCATTGGTTTTACGGTCCTGCTGATCAAGATTATCGAACTCGTCTATGTGGGCCTTTCCGACCAGCTCTACGCAGAAACCCAGGCCATGATCATGGGCACATTCGGCTTTGTCCTCCTGACCGAAGGAATCTACCTGTTGCTGACCTGGAAACACAACGCCTTTGCGTGGATCTGCCCCATTGTATTCACCATTACAGGATTCATTCCGACTCTGATCGCACTGATCAAGGAATATCCACTGGCCGAAGAGCTGAACTACACCGCGGTGACACTAAGCGCGTCCACCATTATATTTGAGCTCATCGCCCGATATGTCGTCAAAAAAGAAATGGCGGTAACCAACGCACAGCCTACACCAGACGAATCCCAGACAGCCTAAGTACCCAAGGCGCATAGAATTTTAGCAAATCACTGCACATTCGTTCACTCATTTATTATATTTACGGCATGAGTGATTTATACGAAAAAGCCCTGCATACACTAAAAGAATATTTTGGGTACGACGATTTTAGACCCAGGCAGAAAGAAGTCATTAGGCAGGTTCTTGAAAAGAAGGACACCCTGGCCCTGATGCCCACCGGTGGCGGAAAATCCATCTGCTACCAAATTCCCGCCCTGGTTTTCGAAGGGTGCGCCGTGGTCGTTTCGCCCCTGATCGCCCTCATGAAGGACCAGGTGGATTCCCTGAAGGAAAACGGCATTGCGGCAGCGGCCCTAAACAGCGCACTCTCCAACGAAGAGGCGGCTGAAGTACGGCGCGCCTTCTGCAAGGGCGAACTGAAACTTCTATACATATCGCCGGAACGGCTGACCTTCGAGGCGGACCACCTGCTGCCCCAGGGGAATGTGTCCATGTTCGCCATCGACGAGGCTCACTGCATTTCCCAATGGGGCCACGACTTCCGTCCGGAATACACCCAACTTTTTAGGCTGCGTGAAAACTTTCCGGGCATTCCCATGCTGGCGCTTACGGCAACGGCGGACGCCATTACCCGAGAGGATATCCTTCACCAGCTATCCATACCTGCCGAAAACCTGGTGCAGGACAGTTTCGACCGGAAGAACCTCTCCCTGACGGTCAAGACGAACTTTACCAAGAAAAGCAAGATCGGCGAGATGGTCGACTTCATCAAGGCCCGCAAAAACGAAAGCGGGATTGTCTACTGCCTTTCGCGAAAGGGCACGGAGACCGTCGCCGAGGAACTGAATCGCCAGGGAATCAACGCCCAGGCCTATCACGCAGGCATGAGCGCCGAGGACCGTTCCCAGATCCAGGACAATTTCCTTTTCGACCGCACCAAGGTCATCTGCGCCACCATCGCCTTTGGCATGGGCATCGACAAGAGCAACATCCGCTATGTAATCCATTACAACACTCCAAAAAACATGGAAGGATACTACCAGGAAATCGGTCGTGCAGGTCGCGACGGCTTACCTGCGGACACCCTGCTTTTCTATTCCGACGGGGATATTGTCCAGCTTGCGAAATTCGTGCGGGAGAGTCCCGACGAAAACCAGAAGAACCTTCAGCTAGAAAAGCTGGCCCGCATCCAGCATTACGCCACAAGCCTTGTATGCAGGCGCAGGATACTTCTGGGATATTTCGGCGAGATCATGGAAAGGGACTGCGGAAACTGCGATATCTGCAGGCGCCCTCCCCGCCGTTTTGACGGGACCATCATCGCGCAAAAGGCATTAAGCGCAATTGCCCGCACCCGGGAGCAGGAAAACGCCACCATGATCATAGACATCCTTCGCGGGTCCAGGCGTTCCGACCTGATCGCGAAGGGATACGACCAGCTGAAAACATTCGGAGTCGGCAATGGAACTCCCGCAGAAAAATGGCGGGTCTATATCCAGCAGCTCATTCACCTGGGGTGCCTCACCATGAGCTACACCGACCAGAAAACACTACGCATTACGGAGTTCGGCAGGCAGGTCCTTTTCGGTGAGAAAAAGATAGAGCTAGCCCTGGTAACCGACGAGATGGTCGCCCCCAAGGAAAACCGCAAAGCCCGCGATAAGTTCGACAGTTCCGCCTCCCCCGCCAAAGAAAGCGAAAACCGGTTACGCCTCAGCTCCAAGGAAGAACTGGAAGGAAGCGACGCCACCCTCTTCGAGGCCCTTCGCATCCATCGCAAAAATTTGGCAGACGCCGCTCGCGTTCCGCCCTACGTCATCTTCAGCGACAAGGTCCTTCTGGAAATAGTCCATAGGCGCCCCACCTGCCTGACGGAACTGGCTGAGGTCCCGGGAATCGGCTCCATGAAATTAAACAAATACGGCAAGGAATTTCTGGATGTCATTAACGAAAATTAAAACATTGCTATTTTGAAAACATGAAATTCAATCCCTTCAAGAAATTTCTATCCCTAAAGAAGCGTTACAAGCTTTTGGTCATTCTGGGCATCCTGCTGGTATCCGCCCTCATCGCATTAAAGGCGGCGCCCTCTGTCGCCAGGAACTACATCGAAAAGCATTCCCGGGAATGGATTGGGCGCGACATCAGGATTAGCGACATCAGCCTAAGCCTTACCTCATTTACGCTGGACATCGACTCCCTGACCGTTTACGAAAAGGACGGTCAGACGCCTTTTGTCGGATTCGAGCAATTCCGAATCAACCTGAACCCCACCCACCTTCTCAAGAAGGAAATCAGCGTAAGCGAAATCTATCTGGGCGGCTTCTTCGCGAAGGTAACGCAGAACGGGGACAAATTCAACTTCAGCGACATCCTGGAGACCCTTGGCGCCAAGGATTCTACAGCCGGAGACGATACCGTCGCCATCGCTGAGCCGCCCAAGGCGGATTCCAGCAGGTCCGACACCTTAAGCATCGGCGCTAGCATTTCCCAGGCGCTCGGCGGTCTATCCCTTTCCATCGAGAACATAAACATCGAAAAAAGCAATGTCATCTACGAAGACCAGAAGGTCGGCTCCCGGTTCAAGCTGGAAAACTTTTCCCTGCAGGTACCCTCGGTCTATTTCAGCGACAGGGACACCGATGCAGGAATCAATCTCAAGTTTGCAGACGGCGGAGACCTGAGCATCAAGTTCCTGTTCAACATGGAAACGGAAAACTTCGGCATCCTCCTGGGCCTCCACCATTTCAACCTGGCAAGCGCCAATCCCTATCTGAAGGACTTCATCAACTATAAGGATTTCCAGGGCAGCCTGAACATCGACCTAGACCTTTCCGGAAACCTTAAAGCCCCTCTGGCGTCAGACATCAAGGGACACCTGACCCTGGAAGACATCAGTCTCAGGGAAACCTCCGACAAGGTCATTAGCCTAAAGAACCTTGACATAGGGATCGGCAAGGCGAACCTGGACGACATGGACTTCAAGGTTGATTCCGTCATCGTGGACGGTGTTAACGCCCACTTCGACATGTTCAAGAACGGGAACAACATCTCGACGCTCCTAAACACCAAATCGGACACGGCAGACAGCAGCGCCAAGGCTCCGGCTCCAGAGCCCGCAGAAAAATCCAAGCCGTTAAAGTTCGTCCTGAACAAGCTGCTTCTCAAGAACACCGTATTTACGGCCAACGACAACACCCTGCAAAAGCCGTTCTCCTTTAAGGTTACGGGCATTACCGTCTCGGGAACAAACATCAACTTCAACAGTCCCTGCGCCATCAACATTTCGGCAAATCTACCCGAAGGAGGCACCGCAACACTCAAGTACAAGGGAGCCTTCTCCGACCTGACCTCGATGGATGCCTACATCAGCATCAAGAATCTCCCCCTCAAGAGTTTCGCCCCTTACAGCCATCACTATACAGGATATCCCATCAGCGCAGGAACCCTGGCCTTCGCCAGCGACAACAAGATGGTAAAGAACGAAATCGACAGCAAGAACACCATCGACATCTACAACATCACCGTAGATGACAAGGACCCCAACTCCGATCCGGAATTCATGGTGCCCATGAAGATAGGCCTTTACATCCTGAAGGACAAGGATGAAAAGATCCAGTTCGACGTTCCGGTAAAGGGAAACATTACGGACCCGGAATTCTCCTACGGGAAAATCATCTGGAAGACCGTCATGAACCTGCTGATCAAGGTGGCAGTTTCGCCCCTGCGTCTAGTGGGAAACCTGGCCGCCTCCGGTGCAGAAGCCCTGGGGTTCGACCTGGGCAAGAACGACGAAGTCGTCATCGACCCGCTGAACAGCAGCTTTACCAGCGAGCAGTTCGCCAAGGCCCAGAAAATGCTCCAGGTCATCACTGCGGACCCCAACCTGAAAATCACCTTCGTGCAGACATTCAACATGAAGGAGATGGTAGAAACATACAGGACTCATAAGCTGAAGACCGATTTCTATAAGGAAACCCAGGGCAAGAAAAACCTGAATGAACTGGATGAAAAGTCCATTCTGGAAATCAGCGAAAGGGACAGCGTCTTTATGGCTTATGCCGCAAAGAACGGACCCAAGCTCACGAAGGTCGCACTGGAAAAGGAAATTCTTGACAAGGCCAACAGGCGCAACCAGGAAATGCTCCGGTACCTCCTGCAGCAGCCCGGCGTCACCAAGAAGAGCGTCAAGGTATTAACCGCCCCCCGCAAGGACCTGGTAAAGCACAGGGGAAAGCCCATGTACAAGATTGTCCTGGACGTGAAATAATCCAGCAAGCATGATCCAGGCCCAATGGCCTGGAACCGCATATACAGTAAAAAGCCATCGGTATGACCGATGGCTTCTCCTGTAATACAAACTCTGACGCCTACCTTTCTGTTTTCAGAAATTCTTCGTCTGCGCCCTATTCGTGAATAATGACATTGTCCAGTTTCTTGTGGTCAATCTTGACTCCGTCCCAGACCACAACATCCTGCAAGGAACAGTCCTCGATAATGCAACCATCGCCGATGGAAACGTTGGGACCGATCTTGCAGTTCGTCAGCTTCACGTCCTTACCGATATAGCAGGGAGCGATGATTTCGCAGCCTTCAAAATCAGCTTCGGCGGAATTGTCGTTTCGGTTAAGAACAATTGCGTTGGTCTCCAGCAGGGTTTCGGCAAGGCCGCAGTCCAGCCACTTGGTAACGGGTGCAGTACGGAAGGAGCAACCCTTCTGGATCATCATTTCAAGGGCATCCGTCAGCTGGAATTCGTTCTTGGTACGGATGTCATTATCCATCAGGTATTTCAGGGATTCCTTCAGGACCTTGGTATCCTTGATGTAGTAAATGCCGACAATCGCCTCGTCGGAAACAAATTCCTGGGGTTTTTCTACCAGGCGTTCAATGCGGCCATCCTTATCGGTAACAGCGACGCCAAAACGGCGGGGATCATCCACCTTGTAGGTGTACAGGATATTGTCCTGAGCGTTTTCCAGAATCGTAAGGTCCGCCTCGAAAAGGGTATCGCCCAGAATAATCAGGAGCGGTTCGCCATCCTCAACATAAGGAAGAGCGAGACTGATGGCCTCACCCAACCCCTGAGGATTGGACTGCACCACAGTGCGGGTCTTACCCCAGTCGGAACGATTCTTCAGGAAGTCATCCACAACTTCAGCCTTGTAACCAGTAATGAACATGGTTTCAGAAGGCTTCAGGAACAGGGAATCCTCGACGATCCAATCCAAAATTGTCTTTCCGGCAACAGGCAGCAGACACTTAGGAACATTCTCCGTATACGGGCGGAGACGCACCCCCATTCCGGCAACAGGCAATACAATTTTCATCCGTAATAACCAAATCTTTATAAGTTTACACTATGCATTCAAAAGATAGAATTTTCTTACTTTTTTGCAACCGATGGCAATATACAAAAGCAACAAATCGGGGACCATATTGAAATTCATCACACTATTTTTTTAACAGCCTTTTTATAACAGTCCTTTTTTAACAGCCCAAAGTCATTCTGTTCCGCCATCGCCAGTCAAAATAAGCCTAAAAAAAGCAAAAGACCACTCTTTCGAGTGGTCTTTAGTGGATGATGCAGGGGTCGAACCTGCGACCCGCTGATTAAGAGTCAGCTGCTCTACCAACTGAGCTAATCATCCAAAAGGTCGTAAAATCAAAAGTCGAAGTTTCAAAGTTCGTTGACCAGTTTGCTTTCGCTTTCCGAAGAACGCTTAGCTTTGTCTGTCGCTTTTGCAAAATCAAAACTTTTTCAAGTTTTGGCTTTGTTATGTTTCCTCTTTCGAGGTTAGTGGATGATGCAGGGGTCGAACCTGCGACCCGCTGATTAAGAGTCAGCTGCTCTACCAACTGAGCTAATCATCCATTGTCGCTTTGTCTCATCGACGGGCACAATTATAGAATTATTCGAAATCCTTGGCAAGGGGAAAAGCGATTTTTTTTGAAAAAAAAATTCAAGCCCAAAATTGTTGTCCCGCCCAAGCAAGCTTGGCCGCTTCACTCGCCTTAGTTATCAGTTAACAGTGAACAATTTAGAAAGGCGCTTCGCGCTCAATATAAAACGGCGAAGCCGTTATTATTAACATTGTTAATTATTAACTTTTCACTATTCACTGTTCACTGCTCACTATTCACCGTCCATGAGTCTTAATTCAAATCGTCTCGACGCCTTTCTGGCTTACCTCGGAGTGGAACGGAACCTCTCCCCCATGACTATCCAGAGCTATCAGGAGGACCTGAGGCATTTTGTCGCCTGGCTAGACAATCAGTCCCTGGACTTGAAGGAACTGACTCCCGAGAAGTTGGACCAGTTCCTTACCTTTACGGCCAGCAAAGTTAGAGGCGAAGATAATCTTGACGAGGACAGCGCAGACGGGGACCGCAAGAAAACCAAAGGCCACCAGGACGGCCACAGCAAGGTCTCTGCCGGGAACCGCAACGGGGATCAGATCGAGTACGCCGCCACAAGCATCGCCAGGCATTTCTCCAGCCTTCGCGGGTTCCTGAAGTACATGCAGAACCAGGGCGAATACGACTTCAGCACCGAGTCGATGTTAGCGACGCCACGCCTGGGTCACTACCTACCGCAGTACCTGACCCGCGAAGAGGTGGACAGCGTCTTTGAGAGTGCCGCCCACGGCAAGAACCCTCTGCGAGACACCGCCCTGTTCGAACTGATGTACAGCGCCGGACTTCGAATCTCAGAAACCTTAGGCATCAAGCTTTCCCAGCTGGACCTGGACAACGAGTGGCTGACGCCTATCGGCAAGGGCAACAAGCAGCGCCTGATTCCTCTAGGCAGCAAGGCCAAGGATAACCTTAAGGAATGGATCGAGCGGGGCCGCCCCCTCACCCACCCGGAAACAGACAATGTCATTTTAAATGCCCACGGCAAGCCCATGAGCCGCATGGGCGCCTGGAAAATCGTGCAGCAGCATACATTGCACCTGACCAAGCAGGTGTCACCCCACACCTTCCGCCACAGTTTCGCCACACACTGCCTGGAAGCGGGCATGGACCTCCGCGTGCTACAGGAACTGCTGGGTCACGCCGACATCAGCACCACCCAGATCTACACCCATGTGGACAAGGAATTCATCAAGCAGGAACACAAGAGCTTCCACCCGCGCGAGAAGCATCCTTAACATAAGATATATCATCCGCTAGCATGCTCGCGAGCAAAAAGTCATACTTTTCACACAAATCAACTACAAAAGTACGAATATTTACAAACAAATTAACTAAGTCAGTAACAGTTTTCGTTTAACTGGTCATACTTTTTCGCAAAAAACAAACCAAAAATACTACCCGTAACACTTAATCATACATAGCCTGGGCCATATGCCATCCTTTTGGCCCACACACAGGCGTGAAGGGTCATACTTATCTCCCCAAAACAAAGCAAAAGTTCGACTTTTGTGGCAGATCCGAAAGGTTCTTGCCATGGGCACGACGCTCGTGTCAACAGTTGTTTATAGAACAACCTTGACCTCGGTCATGCCCAATGGCAAGTAAACTTGCCATGGTCATGACGCTCGTGTCAACAGTTGTTTGCAAAATTTGCACTACACTACCCTTATAGAACGTGGTTTCATATATTTGTTCCTTATGAAAATCGATTTAAAACAAATTATCCCTAACGAAAACTTCACCAGCGAAATTCGCGAATGGTTGGATGCAATCAAGACTGAGCATGGACGGCTTCAGCGAACGCTAAAGAAGCATGTAGAAGGCCGCATTCGAGAAGCTACCGACCGAAACGGATTTTCGCGGTTTTACCTAGTCTCCGGAGAGGCCCCCAACGGCAAATATGTCTGCAAGGAAAATCTAGATGAAATAGAAGCAATTGCACAGCGGGACTACAACAAGAAGGTTCTCGCGGCAATCGAATCCAACATCAAGACTCTGGAAGCATTTCTTGCAAAATTTTGCGGAAGCGACATCGCTGAAGCATACACCAAATTGAAACCCGGTCGCAAAAGCATGGTACAGCCTATCGCCGTTACAGATGAAGACTACGCAACAGCATGGTTGAGCCTCCCCTACAAAGCAAAGGGATTCGAGTCGGGAACCGCAGAAATCTTTTCCGCAAGCGGACTGCGGGTTCGTTCCAAGTCCGAGGCAATCATAGCCGACATTCTTGCAGATGCAGGCGTTCCCTTTCGCTATGAATTTCCAGTAAACATCCGCGGCGCAGGCACATTCCATCCGGATTTTTACTGCATAAATCTGAGAACGCGCAAAGAATTCATTTGGGAACATTTTGGCATGATGAGCGACTGCGACTACGCAGAAAAAGCCATCGGTAAAATTTCTTTGTATGCAAAAGCCGGATGGACATTAGGCAATAACTTGCTCGCCACCTTTGAATCAACAGCACAACCGCTAAATTCAAAGGCAGTCAAACAAACTTTGTTGCAGTTTCTTGGGGCACAAGAATTGCCCTAATCATTCTTATTTCAGCCAGCCAACTTTGTGGAAAATATACATCAGGCGCCCCGCTTTTCCCTCAATACCCCCAGAAATTTACTACTTTTACGTCGTTCAAATTTTCAAACCTTAAAAAGGACTCAAAATGAGCAAGAATTACAAGATTGCAGTTCTCCCGGGCGACGGTATCGGTCCGGAAGTGATGAAGGAAGCTGTCCGCGTTCTGGACGTTGTTTCCAAGAAGTTCGGCTTCGACGTGAATGCCGAATGGGCAAACGTCGGTGGCGCTGCTTACGACGAAAGCGGTTCTCCGCTGCCGGAATCCACCCTCAAGCTGGGTGAAGCTTCTGACTGTATTCTTTTCGGTTCTGTGGGCGGCCCCAAGTGGGAACACCTTCCTCCTAACCTGCAGCCGGAACGCGGTGCTCTCCTCCCGCTCCGTAAGCACTTCAAGCTTTTCTGCAACCTCCGCCCCGCTCGCGTCTATAAGGAACTGGCCGGCGCTTGCCCGCTCCGTTCCGACATCGTCGGTGACGGTTTCAACATCCTTACCGTTCGTGAACTGACTGGTGACGTTTACTTCGGTCAGCCCAAGGGCCGCGAAGGCGTTCCTGGCTCCAAGGAAGAAATCGGTTTCGACACCATGAAGTACAGCCGCTACGAAGTGGAACGCATTGCTCGCTTCGCTTTCGACGCCGCTATGCTCCGCAACAAGAAGGTTGCATCCATCGATAAGGCTAACGTTCTCACCACCTCCGTCCTGTGGCGTGAAGTCGTGAACGAAGTCATCAAGGACTATCCGGAACTGACTCTCGAACACCTCTACGTTGACAACGCTGCCATGCAGCTCCTGAAGCGCCCCCGCGACTTCGACGTGATGCTCTGCCCGAACCTGTTCGGCGACATCCTCACCGACGAATGCGCAATGCTCACCGGTTCCATGGGCCTCCTCCCCTCCGCTTCTATTGCTGAAGGTTCCTTCGGTCTCTATGAACCGGCAGGTGGTTCCGCTCCGGACATCGCTGGCAAGGGCATCGCTAACCCGCTGGCCCAGATCCTCTCCACCGCTTTGATGCTGCGCTACACCTTCAAGGAAGAAGAAGCTGCACGCGCTATCGAAGCCGCTTGCGAAAAGGTGATTTCTCAGGGCTACCGCACTGGCGATATCTACCAGGAAGGCTGCACCAAGGTCGGTACAGTTGGAATGGGTGATGCTATTATCGCTGCGCTTAAGTAGTTCTAATTTTTAAATAGCCCAAAAGGCGGGGTTCTGGACATATTTTTGAGTCCAGCCCCGCTTTTTTCATACTTTGTTCGTGATATTTCGTAAAATTGCCCCCAAAAACAGCTAATTCCGTAACAAAACAAACCAACAAACTCGTTCTCGGCGGCCCAAAATCAAATATATTGACTTTTTTAGCGGGGGTGAGGCAAATTTTTTCACGCAAACCCCGCTTTTTTCCCGAAATAAAAAATCGCGCTAATATGCTGCAACAATTCCCGAGTAATCCGCAATTCTTTTCTGCAGCCAGCTTTTTAGGGCAGCTACATCCGTAGTGTAGCTGCGCTTGGGCTGCCAGCGTGCGGCATCGTTATCTAACGCCCTCCGACACAAAGCAACATATTCATCCAGATTAGCTGTAGCATAACCAAACAAGACATCCTTCAGTTCATTCCAGCGGGCCTTATAGGCTGCCAGGAATTCTTCGTTACGGAACATATTGGTAAAGAAACCGCTTTCACCGTAACCATCCCAGGTCGCTGCGGAACCACCAGGACCAAATCCGCCGAATCCACCCATACCGCCGCGACCACCGGAACCACTATTTGCGGTGTTGCAATAACCCCACGTACTCATGTTTTCTGCGATGCAGTTGAAAGGGCTCTTGCTAGGATTACCGCTACTTAAGATCCAGGAATTCTCGCCGAAGTATTCAAAGGTTTCTTCATTCCAGCTGTAGCCAAAGCCACCGTCATAATCCCAGATGGGGCCGAAGGCGTATTTGCCCTCAGCGCTTTCCTTATAGAGGTAAGTGCTGCGGGGAGCCTCCAGTTCCACATTGCGGGTCACTTCCTGAATAATCAAGTAGTCTATGAAAGTCGCCACATCCATCAGGGCAGAGAACGTTGCGAAATCGCCAGCAGCAACAGCCTGCTCCACTTTTGCGAAATCCGCCTGAATCGTTTCCAAGGCAGATGCGGCCACGTCCTTAGGGTACTTCACGGCCATGGGCAACTTGTAAACGCTACTCCAGAAATTGTTGTGATCCCAGGTGTTCAATTCCGGACCATCGTCCTTGTCCATATTAAACAGCACGCCTGTGGCCTTGTCAATGTTCACGCGGCTGGCGGCCTGCTCAATCTGTTCTGTCAGCTGGTAGATGCCCTTGTAATCGCCGTTCACTTCTACTTCTACAAAACGGTTGGCGTTCACGAACTTGAAGTTTCCCATGTTGCGTGCCATATCAAAAACAACGGCGTTCATGAACTTGCTTTGGTCGCGGTAATTGGCCAGCAAAACCCAGTCCTTATTTGCGGCAAGGCCCAGCACTTCCACCTTCTCGTTAAACTTGATGCGGTACGGTTTCTTAGGATACCACAGGCGAGTAGAATTTCCGCGGTAGCGCACCTTCCCCGCCGCCTTCACGTCGCCATACAAGCCATTTCCCGCAATTTCAATGACGGCCTCGCTATAGACAGCCTCCCCATTTTCGGTGGTGTCATTTAACGCTACGCTATCGGGAACCGTAATACGAATATAGGGAATACCATTATTTGGCGATTCTACAATCCCGCTAGAACTAGAAGGTTCAATAAGTCCGCAAGAACTATATGGAGTAGAAAAAGAGTCACTTGAACTTGACAGAGCAAAAGAAGAAGAGCTAAAAAAAGGAATTTCGTCCGAGCCAGGAACCTCTTCTACTGCAGAACTGCTGTTTGGAATCGTATTTGGATTTTCAGCCGAATCATCAGCTACGATTTTTGAAGGATTCGCAGCATTATCACCGCAAGCAAGAAACAGCACACACCATACAAAAAAAGCCACCCATCGCACAAACATCCCGATCATATAACACCTCGAAAGGCAATATAGACCAATCCGTTTTTCGAGAAAAGGGTGGCGACATTTCACGGACGAAATTCCGTGTAAAAGCCGTTTAAACCTTCAAAATATTTTCAATATCGGCCCGGCTCAGGTAAGTGTGCTGTTCCAGCCCGTCAACAATAGCCATCAACGGTTTCTGGCAGGCCATGAGCACGTTATAGCACTGTTCCACAACGTTCACTTCCGACATCTTGTAATAATAGCAGGCGGCCTGAAAACTCTGGTAGTCCGCATCACTCTTGTACAGTTCCGCGGGCAGTTCCTTCAGAACCGTATCCAGATCGCAGGCGAAGTTCTTGCGGATAATGAATTCGGAAATATGTCCCGCGATTGCAATGTGGGCGGAGCCTTCCAGGTCGCTACCGGAGATGCGGGTAATACCCGGGCGTTCCTTGGAGTTAGTCATCTTCACATATTCCAGAGGGCGCTTAAAAAGTAACGCAACCAGCGCGTGTCCAGCCTCATGGCGGCACAAGCGAGTGAATTCTTCTGCACCGAAGAATTCCACCAAAGATTCGCGAGTTAAAGATTGTTCAGGCATATTTCAAATTTAGCAAAAGCCTACTGCAGCAGCGGGACGATTTCCCCATGTTTTGGCACATAGAAATCGGATTCCGAAATATTCAGTTCCTTGCGTGCGGTCGCCAAATCCTTCGGTCCATCTTCCAGCCGATCATAAACCATCCCGAAAGTTCCCCAGTGCATGGCAAGACTTTTCCGGGATTGAGTCAGGAGGTGAAGCTGTGCAGACTGTCGAGGACTGGCATGAACTCGCGTATAGCGACTGGGCTTATAGCTGCCGATGGGCAAAAAGCTCACATCCAGAGGAGCAAATTTTTCAGCAATGGCCTTATAGTAAGAGCCATCCCCCATGGCCAAATCCCCGCCGAACCACATCTTCTGAGAAGGTCCCGAAACAGCAGCTCGTTCCATGACCCAGCCACCCCACAAGGTGGTCTTGGCGCTAGATTTTAAAATTCCACGACGACTCGTATGATGGGCGGGAACGAAGGTCAGCTTTAAAGGCCCCACAGAAACACTTTCCCACCAGTCCAACTCCACAATATTTCGGGACGGGATCCCCCAACTTTCAAGAATGGCAGCCACTTTCAAGGGAACAGCAAATGTCACGCCATTCCAACGGTTAAAAATTTTTGCAATACTTGTACGGTCCAGGTGATCGTAATGATCGTGACTAATAATGACCAAGTCCACCCGAGGCAAACTATCTAGGGAGCGTCCCGGAGGCGTGCCCCGCCTAGGTCCTACAAACTGGATAGGCGAAGCGTACTGACTGAAAATCGGATCCGTCAATATTCCATAATTTTTCCAGAGAATATAATAGGTGCTATGACCAATCCATGTGGCAGAAGTCGCCGCCGTATCATTCCACAGATATTCATTTCCGCGAACAATGGGAAGGGCATACATTTTCGTGCGATTCCTCGGGACCATAGAATCCAGTTCCATAGTATCCCGAATGGGTTCACAACTATTGTCCGTATTTTCAAAATGACCGTCCGGCAAATGGTGGGCAGGACGATTCTTATCCCAGACGGCGCCGGTTGAAACATTACCGGCACAGGCACAGAACAGGAGGTTCACGGTCAGGTAAATCAATAAAAGGAGAACAGGATTCATCCTATCTAATATACGAAATGCCGCACTGGGCGGCATCTCTATTTTTTTAGGATTCAACCTTCTTCTTGGCCGCAGCCTTCTTCTTTGCGGCAGGCTTCTTTGCAGTCTTCTTGGAAGCGGCCTTGCCCTTCTTGGTAGACTTCTTCGCCCCGGCCTTCTTTTTGTCCTTTTTCGAGCCCTTCTTAGCCTTGGCATTCTTAGCAGACTTCTTGCTGCCCGCCTTCTTCGCGGCAGGTTCCGGTTTCGGTTCCGGGGCGGCGGCAGGTTCAGGCTTCGGTTCCGGCTCAACGGCTGGCTCTGCGGTTTCTTCGGCAGGAGTTTCTTCAGCAACAGATTCTTCTGCAACGGTTTCTTCCGCGGGAGCCTCTTCAGCAGAGGATTCCTCCGCAACAGATTCTTCGGCAGAGGAATTTTCTTCCTCTGCACCCGATTCAGCAGTTTCCTCTACAGCCTGTTCATCGGAGGATTCTTCAGAACCGTATTCCGTCACAGGTTCCGCTACAGATTCCTGAACCTCAGGCTCCTCTGCAGGCTGTTCGCTATAGTCGCCGTAAGTATGCTCTTCAGCAGGAGCGGATTCCACATTCTCGCTCATGTCGGAAGAAGCTTCGCTAGAAAATTCTTCAGCAGGCTTGACGACATCGGCCTTTCTAGCGGGCACTGCAGCAGGTTCCGAAGAGCTTCCGGACAAGTCGAAATGAATGGTGATGGATCCGCCAAACTTTGCAGAAGCCAAGCGGAAGTTCACATCGTAATCCTTAAAGTACTTGTCCATGGAAATATAGGTGTAATCAAATTCCACACCCATATGATAGGGCAATTGGACACCGATGGATCCCGTCACGAAAAAGTTCAAAGGCTTATCCCACCAAGTGGACAAGCCGGTTGCGGGAATGGGATAGCCCGCGCGAAATTCAAGATAAGGACGCACGGTCCACTGTTCTGGACCAACGACACCAACAGAAGCCCATAAAGGAATGGAAGGCATCACCACATACACATCGCCATCCTGCTGCAGGCTGAAAAAGCCAAGACCACCGCCAACCACCAGGGGACCCACGGGGTTAGCCAAAAACTCCGCACCCAGGCCCCACATAAAATCGGAATTCAGTTCGCTATAGATTTCCTTGCCTTTTACTTCTTTGTATTCATCGACGATTGTAGGTGCGTACCCAGAGAAAAAGCCCTGTATTTGCGCGGCGGAACTAAAAGCAAAAGCGCCTAAAACGACGGCTAATGTGGTAGAAACTCTTTTCATGTCATAACCCTTTTTAACGGCACAAATATAGCTTTGTCCGTAAATCTTTCTTTCAAAAACCTAAATAAATTTTTAGAAACATCACAAAGACTACTTTTTCTTTTTGTAGTACCCGTAGCTATAGTAGCCATAGTAACCATAACCGTATCCATGGCGGCCTCGTTCGCAATGATTCAGGACAAAGGCCTTGGGACAATCCTTGATGCGGTCCAGCGAGGCAAGCGTCTCAACCACTTCGGGCACGGAATGCTTTCCGTAATGAAGGACGATCAGGCTAAAGTCCACCAACGGGTAAATCAAGGTCGCATCCGTCACCAGGGAAATAGGCGGCGTATCCACGATGACCATGTCGTACTGGGGGCGCAGTTCGTTCAGCAGTTCCTTGAAGGTATCGCCACGCAAAAGTTCACTGGGATACAACTGGGTGTGTCCACCGCCCATCACAAACAGGTTCTCCACGGAACTCGGGGTGATTGCATCAGCCGCAGAACACTTGTGCATCAGCACGTTGGCAAGGCCATCCTTAGACCGGCTCTTCACGCGGCCGCGACGCATATCGCCGTCGATAAGCAGGACCCTGCGTCCCATCTGGGCGGCAAGGGCAGCAATGTTTTCTGCAACGAAGGACTTGCCCACGCCGGGAATAAGACCGGACACCATGAGCACCTGGTTCTTTTCCAAAGAGAAGTCCACTGCGGTCAGGAGGGAGCGGAACGCTTCGGATGCGCGGTCGTCAGGGTCGTCCACCACCAGGAAATTCTTGGTGGCATGCTTACGCATACGGAGCAGCTTATTGCGGGATTCCGGCACCTTGGCATAGACGCTTATGCCTGTAGCATTCTCCACCTCAGAAGAATTGCGGATGCCCTTACGAGAGAAGATTCTGAAAAGAATAAGAATTGCAGCCCCGATACCCAGGCAAATGCCCAGGTACATAAACTCGATGCTACGCTTGTTGGGGTACGACGTACGTTCGGCAATACGGGCATGGTCAACAATACGAACATTCCCCAGTTCACCGGCGCGAACCACACGCAACTGCTGAGCATTATTCAGCATGGTGGTGTACAACTTGTTGTTCAGTTCCACTTCGCCCTGCAAGCGCAACAGTTCCTGCTGCTTTTCGGGAAGTTTCTTCATAACAGACTTAACCTTGCCAAGTTCGCCCAGCAACGCCTTACGCTTCAGTTCAATAGCCTGGATATTGGGATGTTCCGGAGTGTACACGCGAAGGGCCTCAGCCTTCTGCTGATCCAGGTCCGCCAATTGCTTCTGCAAGTCCACACTGCGGCCCAAGCTGGAACTTGTTTCGCCAGAAATATCCACGGTCCCCATTTCGCGACGATACTTGGCAAGAACGGCCTCAATGCTATCCAGTTTGGCCTTTACGCCCGGCAGCTGCTCATCCAAAAATTCCAGAGTTTTTTCTGCTTCAGCACCACGAAGTTCCACGTTTTGTCGCTGATATGTATTCACAACGGAATTCAAAATAGCAGCAGCTCGGTCTGCGTAGCGATGTGAAAAAATGATTTTAATCATGCCTGAACCGGAACTCTTGCCAGCCTCGCTTACGGACAAGCCATTAGCCAAACTGCTTATGGCTGCCAGTTCAGACGAAACGCTCAAAGAAAATTCCTGACCGGCCTTAGCCTTGAGTAGGCCTACGCGAATCACCAGGATATCCCCGTTCACATCTTCACGGTAGGTCTCCCCCACGGCACCACGGACAATCTCCTTGCCATGACTAACCACCGCAAAAGAATCCTTGCCCAGGGCTCGAGCCTTGAAACCTTGGCCAGGCAATTCCAAGAGTTCCAGGTCCATACGACCTTCTCGATGGAGAATGCGATCCTTGTCGCCAATAGGTTTTGCATGGAATCTGAGATGCTGTTCATCAACAACCTTTTCCAAAACCATACGACTTTTCATCAGCATCATTTCAGCATTAGCCGGAGACTGAACCTCCAGCAAACCAGTCGTAGCACCAATAGCCGCTGTGGGTTGTCCACCTTTGGTGTTTATTTGAATTAACGCATCGCTGGTGTACATCGGAATTTCCCAGTTGGCCTTGTAGAAACCAACCGTCGCACCAATCAGGGCGAACAGGATCATCACCCACTTGCCGTTCCAGAGCACACGAACTACATCAAAAACAGACAGGGAGCTTGCCGGAGCCTGTACCTGCGGGCTCGACCCCTGATTCCCATTTTCGTTCAAAGGCAACATAAAGACCTACCAGTTATTCACGTCGTTCTTAACAGACTTGATCAGATGTACACCCTGCAGGCCATAGTAGAAGGTCTGCACAGAGGGCAGGATCTGGGACATCACACGATTCCAGCGAACCAGGTTGGTGGCATCCACATACACGATGTCGTGAGGTTTCAGCTTGAACTGATCTCCAAAGACCAGCGCCATGGGATTCCTGGAATTCAGGTGATAGACATTGATACGCTTCAGGTCCCCGCGAATCACATAGATGCCGCGGCTCTGGGCAGAAAGAATCTGGAGCCCGCCCACTTCCGCCAAGGCCTGAGACAAAGTCAGGTGACCATTCAGGATGGGCAGAGCCTGCTGGCGTCCCACTTCGCCCAGCACGTACACCTTGGACTCGCTCATTTCAGCCACGCGAACCACATCCCCATCCTTGAGGATTACGTCGCCAGGACCATGCCCCGACGGATACATGGCCATCAGGTCGATGGGATAATTCACTCCGTCACGAATCAAGGTCACCTGGGTCGGGTCGCCATTGGTTGCGCTCACGCCACCACACTGTGAAATCGCCTGCAGTAGGGATGTGGGAATATTGGACAATGGCACCACACCAGCGCTATTCACACCACCCTGAACATAAGCCCGCTTGCTCTGGCTCTGCAGCAGCTGAACCTCCAGCTGGGGCTTATTGAAAACAGTTGCAAGACCTGTGCCGATAATATCCCTAAGTTCAGTGATGGTCTTGCCTTCCGCCTTGATCTGCCCCGCGTACGGATAGAACATCTCGCCGTTTTCGTCGATCATCTGGCCCACCGCCTTGTCGCTACGGTACGGCCCCAAGGGGAGAGAAAGTTCCTGATGCTCCCACACCGTCACCTGGACCACATCGAACTTGCCCAAGCGATAGGTATCCGGCTTAAAGTCCAGCAAAGCCTGGGGAATGGCGGTCTTTGACTCCGCCTCTTCCGTCGCATTCAGCATGGCCGCAGGACTGATACTCTGCAGACGAACTTCCGCCCCCTGGAACGTGGCCAAGGTATCCACAGATCCATCCTCACTGGACATTTCCCCAAAGTACATCCCCGGGGCAAAGGCGCAACTGCTAACAAACAACGCCGAAAACACAAAAAACACGAGGTACACCAAGTTCCTCATCAAAAATCTCCTAAAATTTACAACCAAAATATAATAAAAGCTAAATAAGCTAATGTCCCCGAGCACCGCCTCCGCGTCATCCCCAGCTTCTCTCTCTGCGTCATTCCCGGCTCCACTCTCTGCGTCATTCCCGGCTTGACCGGGAATCTAGCACTCAAGATGCTCGATCAGGTCGAGCATGACATTCTTCTGAAAACATCAATGAAGCCCCACGCCAAATAAGTTTCCCGAACACCGCCGAAGAAATTGACGTCATCGTGGAAGAAAAAGAAATTATTATGCCCACGAGAACATTCATCAAGGACACCACAATCAAACCCACCGTTATTGTTTCTACAATAAGGCTTGAATATCCCAGTGGCGAAGACGAAGAAAATGATGATCCCGAAGAAGGCACAACATTCATCAAAAAGCCATTCATTTCACCGCTGAAGTCTAACAAACTTGACAGCAGGCGAGACATCAAGGGCCGTCGCCTGAACGGCAAGCCGAACTTTCCGGGAACCTACTTCAAGAACGGCATCCCCGTTATCATCAAGTGAGGTCAACATGAATAAGAAAACAGAAAAGAAAATTTATGTTGCTCCACAGATGAGTATCATACATATGGACACCAAATGTCGATTACTTGACGGTAGTTTCTATTACCAGAACCGTTCGTCAAAAGCAAGAGCCGTCAACAATAATGTCAATGATGGTTATACGATTGTCGACTTCGACTAGCCTTCTCATCTTCTAAAGCTTTAAGCCTCCGCAATTCCTAGCGGAGGCTTTTTCTTTGCGCTCCTTTTTTTATTTTACTATATTCCACATAAACCGCAACATCACAAGGAGACATCATGGCTAATTTGATTTATACATTGATGAACAAAGACGTGCCTCTTTGTGATTTTGAGATTGTGGGCGAAGGCGAACTTGAAGTCTGCAACATGCTCAAGCAGCATAACCACATGCCAGAATGGGCGACGCAAATTAGCGGTTGGGTCGGGGCGCGCAGTGCGGCAAAGCATCGCGCTCACGTGAACAAGATTCTTGACCTTTGCGGAGGCAAAACAAAGAGCGGGTTTATTGCGCTCACCCACTGCCTTTCGCTCACAGATACGCTGTGGGTAAAGAGCGAAGCCGAAGATGTGACCTGGGCCAATGTCAATCTTTATGAGAATCGTTTTGACGAGGTTATTTCCAGGTTGTCATTCGACGGCAACGGACTTTACGGAATCCAGATGTCCACCACCTCGCCGGAGCTCACTACCGACGGAGCCTACGACAAGTGCTGGCTCAACAAAAGTGACGGAATCCACCTAATCAAAACAGGAAGCACCGGTGCACGCAACGCAGGTCTCGAACCCTACGGCGAAGTCCTTGCCTCGCAAGTCTTTGAAAAAATCTGCAAGTCAGTCACCTACAAATTGGGCCGATACGACGGACGCGTCATTTCTGATTGCAAACTCTTTACTAGCGAAAAATTTGGCTACAGACCTATTGCTCCATACTTAAAAAATGGAATAAGATATGGTCTTGCAGAACTTCTGCCAATCTACGCCGACCTGGGAGCCGAAGACGAATTCCGCCGTATGGTAGTTGCAGACTGCATCACGCTGAATAGCGACAGGCACTTTGGCAACTTCGGTTTTCTGGTCGATAACGACAGCTACGAACAGATCAGCATCAATCCCTGCTTCGATTTTAACATGGCGTTCGTGCCGTTCTCGGAACCGGAATTTGATTACAACGACAATTTCGACGACTACCTTTCAAGACGAGGCCCCGTAATCGGCAGCGACTATGTCGCCCCGGCCAAGGCCATCATGACTCCAGCAATAAGGGCATGCGTCGAAGAAATCCGTGAGACAGAACTTGTATTGGAATGCGACGAACGCTTCAGCGAAAAGCGCCTCGCCACCATGAACATGATCAAGAACGTGCAATGCGACAGAATCCTCGGCATCGACGCCAAATGGAAGTGGGTGTAATTCAAACATGATCATTTATCACGGTTCAACGGAAGTTATCGAAAAGCCTGTTTATGGCAAGGGAAACACCCATAACGACTATGGGCTTGGTTTCTACTGTACCGAAAACATGGAGCTAGCCAAAGAGTGGGCTTGCCAGAAAAATCTTGACGGTTATGCCAACACATACAGCCTAGACCTAACGAACCTGAGCGTACTAGACCTTTCTAAGGAACCAATCAACATTTTGCACTGGATTTCCATTTTGATGCAGAACAGAACGTTTTCCCCAAAGACTCCGTTGGGCGAGCAGAATCTCGACTTCCTTGTCAAGAATTTTCCTATTAACTACAAAGAGTACGACATAATTCTTGGGTATAGGGCAAACGATTCCTACTTCTCTTTTGCAAGCGACTTTTTAGAAAACATCATTCCGGTCCAGAACCTGGCCAGTTCCATGAAACTCGGCAGCCTAGGAATGCAAGTTGTCTTGAAAAGCGAAAAGGCATTCGAACAGCTTCAGTTTGTCAAAAGCGAAATTGCAAATAAGGAAACCTACTTTCCAAAGTATCGGGAACGCGACTCGGTTGCAAGAACAAACTACCTAGAGGGTCTGCGCAAGATCAAGCCCGCCGAAGCAACTTACCTGCTGGACATCATCAGAAATCCGGAAATTATCGATGGTCTACACCTATAGTGAAATGTACCTGAACGATGTTCAGAAAAATTTGGGATTCTTTTTCCAGACGGCCCTCCGGTATCTTCACAAAAGCCCCGCAGAAGTCCAGCGCGCATTTTTGCAATCGGAAATTCCCGTGCAAATTGAATTCGGCAATCCGGACTTTCTATGCGGCAAATCCGGCTACGAACTTTCGATTATCGCATTCGACAACGACGAAGCCGAAGAAGCCATCAGGGAATCCAAGATGCACCCGTTCTACCCGCAGGAAGAATACTGGAGTGGAACGATTCTCGCCTACTACCAGTGGAAATCAGCACTTCCCTTTGAAGAAATTCTAAGCAAGTTCCCGCTGGAACGCATCCTTGCAAACTACCATATGATGCACGAAGCGGACATCAGCAAAATGATCGAAATCATGGATGAGGTGGTTCGCGGATAAAGGCGTCTGCACCGGCTACTTTTTCTTTAGTAGCAAT
The DNA here is from genome assembly GCA_024398935.1 of Fibrobacter sp. GTDB lineage: Bacteria > Fibrobacterota > Fibrobacteria > Fibrobacterales > Fibrobacteraceae > Fibrobacter. Next base: position 91,622 of record JAKSIH010000003.1, read on the forward strand.
GCACCTTTCAAGGCGTCCTTGGGCCAGCCGATTTCGCGCCACAGTTCATCGAAAAAGTCAAACTTAAGCAGCCTCGGTATACGGGCATAATGTTTCAGCAAAAGCTTGAAGATGGAGCCGCCGATTCTGAAACGGAGAATAAGTATTCGACGCAACATAATGAACTTCCACAGAAACGGAGAACAAACTTTCCGCAAGTTCAGCATGCAGCGAATTTACCGTAGCCCCCTCCATCAGTTCCATTTCTGTCAGCAGTTTTACCACGGAATCGCGACCACCGGGGAGCATGATATCCACGTCGCCGCAGCTGCGGGCAAAGGGATCCGGGTACAAGAGCGCATTGGCGGGTCCCTTCAATATGACCGATTCCCGACCCCGTTTCTTGAACATCCGGGTAAGCTTTGCCGCGACCTCGTTCACCTTCTGGTTGGTGCCGCGGATATTCTCGGCATCAAACGCCCACTGCATCAAAAGCAATCGGGGCGGTCGCAGGTCCTCGGGCAGATTCTTTACGCCCATGTACAGCACGCCCACCAGCGCCTGGCGAATCGCCTCCTCCCGCATCCAGCCCCACTCTTCCGCAGACAGGCGATGCGCAAAGGATTCGCCTATCCCGAGAGAATAGCGAAGCAGCGCAAAGAAAGCCTTATAGCGGGAATCCAACTTCATGAAAACTAAGAAATCAGCTTGATGTCCCTGAACAGGACCTTGTTCCAGACATTGTTCAGCTTTACCTTGAGCCGTTCATCCGTGTCGCGAACCTCGAAGTAAAACGCGAACTTGATTCCATCCACGTTGTCGGCGGCGTTCCATTTATTCGTACGAAACAGGAGCATCGACACGGCGTAGCGCCCCGGCATAAGCCCACCGAAATTCGCCACAAAGCGGAACTTTCTTTTTTCATCGGGCTTCATCCGCGCAAAATCATAGATGAAGGAATCGCCCACATACTGGCCGCCCGGAGCCATAACCGCAAGGCGCAGGCTCAGGCTTTCGGAATCCACCTTCGAGTCCAGTTCCAGATCGAAGGGAATGTCCTCCCCCATCCCGTAAAGGGGCGTTTCCTTCCCCACCAATTCCAGAGACGACATCTTCACCGAAACATTTTCCGGAGCCATTCCAAAACTTTGCAGACGTTGTTTTTCTGCAAGGTTAATCCTTGTCGCCAAATTGAATTCCGAGGAATTCATATAGATGTCTATGGCAGGCTCCACATCGCCGTCATAAACGACAGAGCCATGGCTCAGCACCACGCAGCGGCTGCACAGCTCGCGAATGGTGTTCATGTTATGGGACACGTACAGAATCGTGCGGTGCTCATTCTGGGAAATTTCATTCATCTTTGCGATGCACTTCTGCTGAAAGGCCATGTCCCCCACGGCAAGCACCTCGTCCATAATGACGATTTCGCTATCCAGATGGGCCGCCACAGAAAATGCAAGCTTCACGAACATGCCTGAGGAATACCGCTTTACAGGCGTATCAATGAACTGGCGGCATTCCGAAAAATCAATAATTCTCTCCACCTTGGCGTTGATCTCCCTTTTGGTCATGCCAAGGATCGCACCGTTCATGTAAATGTTCTCGCGGCCAGTAAGCTCCGGGTGAAAGCCCGTGCCCACCTCAAGCATAGAAGCCACGCGACCGTTCAGCCCGATAGCCCCATCGGTGGGCGCCGTAATGCGGGAAATCAACTTCAGAAGCGTTGACTTGCCAGCTCCATTGTGGCCGATAATTCCAACCCGCTCCCCCTTCTTTACGCAAAAGGAGACACCGTTCAGAGCATTAAAGATTTCACCATCTTCATAGGAACGGGCCCCGATTTTTTTCGTCGGATCTTCCCTGCGAAAGAGCCTTGCGCCAATGCGATGCAATTCGTCGCGAAGCGTTGTCCCGCCGATCTGACCAAGCCTGTACTGCTTAGAAACGTTCTCTACCTGAATCATGAATTCTTCCATAGAGCACCTACACAGTATCCACGAAGGTCCGTTCAATACGGCTGAACATTACAAGGCCAACAAAGAAAACAAGGAGACTGATACCCCAGCTCAGCAAATAATAATGCAGATCAAAATAGCCGAATCCAAAAACGCCGTAACGGAATGTAGTGATAATGGGCGTCACCGGGTTAAGCATATAAAGGGCCAGGTACTTTTCCGGAACCAGGTTCAGGCCATACGCGATAGGCGAACCGTACTGCCAAAGATGAAGGCCAAAAGTCACCAGCATCATCAGGTCCCTGAACTTAGTCGTCACCGAGGAAACGATAATGCCAAGTCCCACCGACAGAAACATCATCTGCAAAATACAGAGCGGCACAAGCAGCAGCGCCCAGGTGACATGGATACCCGTATTTCCCTGAACAAAGAAATATATCCAGAATCCAAACAGCATGGCAAGCTGTATACCCAGGGCAATCAGCTTCGAAAACGCAGTCGCAACGGGCATCACCAATCGCGGGTAATAAACCTTGCTCATGGTCCAACGGTTCGCTAGGAACGTGCCCGCCGTAGTATTCAAAGTCGACGAGAAATAGCTAAAGCAGATGTTTCCCGCCATGTAAAAAAGAAATCCGGGAACAGCAAAATCGCCGGCGACATCCGCGGTAGTCAGCCTCGCCAGGTTACCAAAGACAATGGTAAAAACAATCGTCGTTAAGAGCGGCTGGACAATCGCCCAGGCGGGTCCCAGCAAGGTCTGCTTGTAGGCCGCCGTAAAATCGCGCTTGACCAGCAAAAAAATCAAGTCCCGGTAGCGAAAAGTCTCCCGCAGGTGCAAGTCGAAAAACTTGTGCCTGGAAGTAATCACTGTTTTGAAGTTGGACTCGATCATTCAAGATTTAATATAGAAACTTGAATAACAAAGGATAGCCCACCACACAGCCGTTGTACTTTACAGTCAGTTTTTTATCTGAAACAGATTCATAAATCCTTCAGGTTAGAATCAACAAAACTGCCGATATCAAATCGATTATCCATACTACCAAAATACAAGCAATTTTAGGTCAAATCGCAATATTTTTGCTAATATATTGGCAATAAAGAACCTTTAAACAGAAGGCTTTTCAAAAATTCGTTACAAACTAGATTCTCCAAGAACCTCCTTTGCACAATCCCTTATGGAAGAAAAGTAACTCTTCACATATTTTTGGGGATTGGCGCGAATCTGACTCACAATGTAAAGACCGACCTTTTTTTTGATTTCGTCACCATCAGAATCGGAACACCCTTCCTGCAGTTCCAGCAATTTACGGATGGCATCCATTTCGGTTTCGTTTCTCAACTTTTCGCTTTGGAAATTTTCAAACTCAATTATGTTAGACAGCTCAATCTTTTGCAAACGATCCCTGAGTTCCTTGTCGGGACAGGTTTTCTGGATGAACTTTATCAGCGAATAGCTGCCGTTAATAGAATTCCAAATCGGTTTTGCGAGAACATTCCACAAGTCCCGTTTGCGTTTCGAGAGTCTCCCGATCCACATTACACCATCTATATTAAACAGTCGATACTCTGCAGGATAATCATTTTGCAGCTTTAAAGATTCAAGCATCATCTTGACACTTTCGATTTTCACCAAGGAATCCCGCTTGATTCGCTTTTCAAGAAGACAATCTCCGCTCCAAGAAAATTCAACCTGCACATCAAACTTAATCTGATAGCATCTTTTCGACACGAAGCCAAAATGATCCTGATAGACTTTTACGCTTTCGGCAATCACTTGACGATGAAGTCCAAATTCATCAACACAGTTCATCTTGAAGTCTTCGTGCAGAATTGTTTCGGACAAATTCAGAACATTTCTTAATCTTACCAGATTACCTTCGTCATCCATCTGAACTTCAATGACATTATCTTTCAAAATAAAAGATTCACCACGTGCAAACGACTTGACTGAATCAATGTTTTCCAATTCATTCAAATTGCCATACTTTCCATACTCAATTTTTGCACTATAGGTTCGTTTTCCACGAGCGTTTACAGAGACTTTGCCTTTATAATAAAAATCTTTGCTCATAACGATTCTCCTGTAACACATGCTTGTGCATAAAGTGCTATAGATTCAATATCATAATCCGTAAAATCAAGGGGATTACAATCAATCATCTTTTTCAAATGAGATAAAAACACCTTCTTTGAAACTTTTTCATTTTCACCATATTTTTCAATGTAATCTTGCGCAACTTCGTTTCTTTTACGTTTTTCTTCGCATTCTTTCAAGGTCTTTTTCAGTTCACTCGCGGAGTCTTTAGCATGGTAGGCCATCCAATAATATTCTTGAGCGCAATCGTCATCATATCGATATTCACGATTCAAGCCCTGAACAATCTGCTCAGCATAAATCAAGTCCTGTTCATGAGTGTCCTTGGGAGTTCTATAATAAAAGCAATTCTTTTTATCGAGATGAAAATCCTTGGGACAGACAATAAATTTTTCTAAAAAAAGAGGAATAAAATCGAATCGTTTTAAGTCCAACGGGCCAGCAGCTGTCCTTGAACTATCAAAATTTTCATCAACAGAAAACTCATAGCTAATTTCCATATCGAAATAAATTCGAAACGAAAAAGAGTCCGCCTTGGATTCTCGTGAAGTATAGTTGACACTAAACCGATCTGGGCAACCTTCCCACTTGAAATCAGCAACATCGATACTATCATAAACAATCTTGTTGCGAATAAGATAAAGGCTTGCAGGAGAATCCTGGTTGTAAAGTGACGAAACGATTTTCATGGCCGCTTGCAGCAGACTTGCGCAATCGTCTTCAACAATTGCCGTTGTCGTATAAACCTTGATATAATTGTTCTTGATCGTAAACGATTTTCCATAAAGAAAATCATAAAAATCAGGCATATCCCTTTGCGGCACGAAATCAGCAGGAATATCATCAAGCATATTGGAAACAAGTTCCTTCTCAGATTTTGTTTCGTTCTTATAGTTCAACCAGAGCGTATAACGGTCTAGTCGGCTAAAATGCTTACCTTCACCTTGCGCCTTGAACTGCTTCGCAAAAGAGTCTAAGGAATCAAGTTCATATTTACCACTCCAGACCTTTTTTATATGATTCTGGTAAAGGACGATAAACCCCGTAAAAAAGAAATCTCCACTACCAAGATTCCAAATCGTTTTATTTTGCTGTATTTTTGACATGACTCACCGCAATTAAAAAAGTCAACCATCAACAGCGGCAATATAAATTCGCCAACATAAGTTCGTCAAGGTCTTCGACTTTTCATTGAAGCTCCTTTTTCTAGGCATTATTCATTTTGCAAACTACAGGCGACACGAATTCACAAATTATAAACAAACTCTCTAAAAAAATTCATTCCCTTGACAAGGCGAATTCAACAAATTTATTTTCGGGGTATGGCTTTGAAAAATTTTCCCATCGGCGTGCACGACTTCACACAAATCCGCGAAAACGGATATCATTATGTGGACAAAAGCTGGACACTACGCCTGCACCAAATCATTCGTAAAGTCAGAGACAAAGAAAATGCAGATGTCGTCGTTCTCGAATAGCAATCTAAGCCTAGATAAATTCGACAAAGGATTTCACGCATCAAGTTGGTGTTTTGAGTCCCCATCGGAATCAGGCAGCAACCACATCGCAGCCCTTTACCAAAGCGGATATTTAACAATTAAGGATTTTGACATGAATATGTTCACATTAGGATTTCCAAACGAAGAAACACGATCTTGCTTCCACAAGATTTTCGCAGAATCACAACGCAAGAACAAATTTGTCAACCCGGGCAACGAAATTTTTAAGCAAGCAAAAAATTCACCCTTATTCGTAGACAAGTCGCACGCAATCGCAAGCATAAACCGAATTGTAAGAACCTATGATAGCAGGGTATGCGTGACACGGCCTTGCGGTTTCGGGAAAACCACTTTCGCCAACATGCTTGCAGCCTACTACAGCAAGGATTGCGACAGCCGGCACCTTTTCAACAACCTGAAAATCGCAAACGACCCCAGTTTTGAAAAATATTTAAACAAACTAAATGTAATTCATTTTAATGTTGCCGACTTTTTGGAATACTCTCAAATAGGCGACATTGTTCCAGAAATCAACACAAGAATCGTCTCGGAACTAAAAAGTTTATTCCCACAAGTAAACTATTATTCCGACGATAAATTGGTCTGCACTTTGGGCCAAATTTATAGTGCAACTTCGGAACAATTCGTCTTCATCATCGACGATTACGACCTTCTCGTTCGGCGTCGTTTCCCTGAAGAGAACATCATCAGCTTTTTCCATTTCATGATTGGGCTGTTCAAAAATTCAAACATAGCTCCAGCCATCGCCCTTGTTTACATTACCGGAATCCTGCCGGTAATGCGCACCGCGTCGCAAAGCGGTCTAAACAATTTTCGTGAATACTCTATGCTCGGATCGTACCGATTGGCCGATAGCGTCGGCTTTACCAAAGAGGAGGTCAACGAGCTTTGCAAAGCTCAAGACATGAACTTCGAAGAATGCAAGCGCCGGTACAACGGTTACAACTTGAACGGCGAGGAAATCTACAATTCATTTTCCGTCATCAGGGCAATGCGCAACCGAGAGTTTTCGAACAACCAAATCGATTCGGTTGCTTTTGAAGTCGTTGGCAACTTAATACGGCAAAACTTCAAGGGTATCCTTGACGATATAAAGTTCATGCTTGATGGTGGCAGAATTGAAGTAAATGTCACCTCCTACCTAAACGCAAAATGACTGATTTTCGCAACAAGGACGGCGTGTTCACATGTCTGATACACTTTGGACATCTAGCGATTGACAAAGGCGAAAAAATGTGCTACATCCCCAATCAAGAAGTCCGCGATGAATGGATTCAATTCATCAAATCCAACCACATCGGTTTGGCTTCATAATGATTCTGGATAAAATCAAAGCCCTTGAACAAGCTCAGGTAATTGAATGCTTGCTTAACAGTCAATGACTTTGCCCTTGCAAACTCATTGACGGCGCATTACCACTTGAACCCGACGCGCAAATAAACCTGCGGGTCGTCAACGAAGGTGATGCTGCCGGTAAAGGCGGTATATTGACCTTCATAGGTTACAGAAGGCGTGATGGAGTATTGCATCTTGGCACCCTTCAGGAAGTGCTTGGTTCTTCCTCCTTCATACACATCATTTATAGAACTTCCGCCACTTGTTCCTTTCCAGTAGAAACGTTGAAGTACAGATGCAAATACATGCTGATAACGGGTGTACATGAGCCAGTCAAAATTCATGCTATTTGGACCGTTTGGATTTCCTATAGGGTGATTTAAATTTGCTAATTGAGCCTTAGCCGAATCATGGTGAACATAAGTATAAGGTTCTACACGAGAGGCTTCAAAAACCGTACCTGTTTCAAATTTCTTTGAGGCAATTTGAAAATCATGAGCAAGCTGCAAACCTGCCATAAAGCCCCATCTGCAATTATTTCGTTCATTCTTAAACAGTTCATCGGGACTTTCCATATCATCCAACATAAATTCCGAATAAATTCTCGCAAAGCGGAGCAAGCGATAGTTTGCATCTACAGAAATAGATCCGTTATTACTTGTTTCCGAGAAGTTTCCCTTTTCAATAAATAGCGGAATAATCGGCACCATCAACAGGGGCTTGCTATCGTTATAAATCACCTGAAGTTCACTTACGCCAAGAGTCAAGTTGCCCAGGGCCAGTTCATATCGATGAGCATACATATTACGCTCGTTTTGATTAATATCATCCCAGCTAATTTCACCGACACGCAAATCGCCATAAGCAGACACAATATGCAAAGGGCCCATAAACACATCCAAAGTCATGAATGTGTAAGGCAAGGCAAACTGGTTCAGCGTCAGGTTGTTGTAGAAACCCGGACCCCAGTGCAACACATCGCGACCGACATTCAAACGGAATCTATTCCAATTAACTCCAACCTGTCCACGATAGCGGGAATAGCTTACATATTCAATGTCACCAAACTGTTCATCGAATACTTCATGATCCCAAGCCTTAGGGCGTTTGGCACTATGCGATTCCACATACATGCGCGCATCCAAAGAAAAATCAACAGAATCAATATATCCTCGAACAAATAAACCGCCATCAATCCCCGGCCAAATAGTATCACCAAGAGATTCTCCACCACGGTAATCTAAACCACCTGTAATGGACGCGGCAATTCTAAAATCACTTCCCCCTAAACGAAATAGAGCATCTTTTTCGGTCTCGTCAAAATTCTTGCGGAACGTGGTATCGCGTTTTGGGTAAGCAAAGAACTGCGGTTCCTCCCCCATGGTCACGCGATGGTATTCAAACAAAAATGGATTCGCCTCCAGCATGCGCAGGTTACGCATTCGTTCAGGAGCGATCGTTGGGGCTGCTGCAAAGGCATTACCACAAACCAGAACTATCAGTCCCCAAAAAACATATGATATATTCTTCATAAAAGCTCCACACAAGAAATTATTTTCGCAGCAATGCATACACTTTAAACAACAAAATAAAAAGATAAGTCAAGTGATACTTAACAAAAAGAAATCTTGCCAATCCTTTTCTCGAAAAGGACTTCTTATCCAATTCTGCGATAATTTTTTCAGAACCAGGGAAAAGTCTTCTATAACGAGAAACTTTTGAAAAACTATTTGTAATAAGATTTATTTTTGCTAGAAATTGAAAAGCTGATACAGTTTTTTCATACAATTTGTAGTCCGTTTTGCTTTCAAAAAAACATGTCAAATTTTCAGCAATGGTGATCATTTGTTCAACTGTTTTTTCTCCGTAAGAAAAAGTCATTGCCCCAGTATTTGCCTTATTGTAATGATAATAAGAGCCCTCTATATGAACAACTTTTCGTCCGTAGTAAAACAACCGCATCATCAAGCCATTGTCTTCTAACATATCCAATCCGTCCCATGGATAAACATCATTGTCTACATACAATGATCGACGCACAAGCTTATTGTGAACAAACCATGCGAACACATGCGAATACCATTGTTGCAAAACAATCGGACATTCATCAGAAATTAATCGAACCTCGTCAACAACTGTTTTATCAGTATATTCTTTTTTTTCATCGCAAACAACAATATCCGCATTTTCTAGTAGGGCCGTCTCATACATTTTTTCATAGAGATCAATATCTACAAAATCATCACCATCACACTGAATTACAAACATTCCTGTCGATGCTTGCATTCCTACTCTACGAACGAATGCGGATCCCATATTTTGGCGATTTCGAATTATGCGAACTTGATTTTGTCTTTGAGGATACGCCTTTAAAACTGCATTCATTATTTCAATAGAGTTGTCGGGGCTGCAGTCATCTACAAAAATAAACTCCATATCCTCTAATGATTGTTCAAATAATGAACGCGCACAACGCTCTATATAAGAAGCAACTTTATATATAGGGACTATAACAGAAACTAAAGCCATGCAATCACCAAACAAATCAAGAATAACACACCTAAAAATAGCTTATTTAAGCAATAATCAAATTCACACACTTCTTAAATTTCTATTTTTCCCCCTATGAAAAAGCCTTCTGTTAGTGTCATCATGGCAACCTACGATGGACAAGATCGAATATCTCTAAGCATTCGTTCTATTTTAAGCCAAACCTATGATGATTTTGAATTTATCATCTGCGATGATTGTTCAACAGACAACACCTACAAAATATTACAAGAATTAGCCCAAACAGATTCCCGCATAAAGATCATACGAAACGAAAAAAATTCAAAATTGGCATACTCTCTTAACAAGTGCCTTGAACTGTGCCAAGGAGAATTCATCGCACGAATGGATGATGACGACGAAAGTCTCCCCCATAGACTAGAAACACAGGTAAATTTTCTCACCCAACACCCAGAGTATTCTGTCGTCGGTTCAAATGCAATCCTTAAGGAAGACAACAAAGAGCCAACATTACTTAAAGTCAAAGAATTCCCAAAAACAAACGATGTTCTACTTGGAACTCCATTTATACATCCCACAATAATGATGCGTAAACAAACTTACGACTTACTAAATGGATACACAGTCAGTTCTACAACAAAACGTTCACAGGACTGGGATTTATGGTTTAGATTTTTTGCAAAAAAACAAAAAGGGTACAACATCCAAGAGCCACTATATCTTTACACACGAAATAGCTTACAAACCAAAAAAACAATTCAATCAGCCTTAACCTGCACAAAAATAATGCTACACGGTTATCATCAGCTTAAGGTCCCTTTCTACAAATATGTTCTCTTGGTCAAGCCACTAGTCTCCGTACTGCTTCCAAATTTCATTCTTAAGTACATTCACTTAACGAAATAGAAATTTTATGATCGATCTTTTAATCTATTTGGCAGTATTTATAGGCGCAACGCTTTTCCTGAACTTTCGTCAAGAAAACGACAAAACAATTAATGTTACAAACATTATTGGCCTTATTGCTATAATAATTTTTGCTGCAGGTCGTTATCATGTGGGTACAGACTCAGGTACATACATGAGAATATTTGAAAGATTTGGAGCAATCAACTGGTCTGATTTTTTCCATATTGTCGACTCCGATTATATATTCGCTTTACTTATCAAATTAACCTATCCACTAGGCGGTCGAGTCTTAACATGGGGAACCGTTGCCGCATTAACAGCAATTCCAGCATATCTAGCCTTACGAAAAGAATATCCAAAAGTATCTGTAACTGTCGCATTTACCATTTTTTTGTTTAGCTACTATGCAATAGGATTTAATGTAGCAAGGCAAATGATTGCCGTGGCAATCTGTTTTTACGGATTAAAGTTTATTTTTGCAAATAACCTCCTGCCATTCTTTCTGACAACAATTATCGCCCTTGGATTTCACTCTTCTGCAATTATTGTGTTACCAATGTGGTTCTTATGGGATCATAAAAACAATAGTCCCATAGATGGGAACAAACGTTTTTTCATTATATTCGCGACTGCAATAGTGTGTGCAGGATATCAAAAAGCAATAGATTTGTTTACCGGAGGATTTGATTATTACGAGTCATACGGAGTCTACGCAGTAGAGTCAACACGCGGGCAAAATCGAGACATATACATCTACATATTGGAACTATTCCTAATTTTAAGTTTTAAAGAAAAATTAAAGGCTTTAGATTCACGAATTGGAGTAATGATCGATTTACTTACAATTTCAGTTTTAATTGGCTTAACAGGATTTTATCACCCTCAGGTCAAACGTTTGGCCTACTATTACGCCATGCCTGCAAGGATGATTCTATTTGGTTATCTAAGTTCCATTTTTGCAAATGACAGAAGCCAACAAATTATTAAAATTTCAACAATCATCTGGTTTGTTGCCCAATTCATTTTAATTGTATATATATTAAAACAGGCAAATCTTATTCCATATCACTTTAACCTAACTAAGCCGTGGTAAATCTATGCAAAAAAGAATCCTCTTTTTTATAACATCTCTTGCAGGTGGCGGCGCCGAAAAGGTTCTCGTGAATATGGTAAATCATCTTGACAAAACAAAGTTCAAGGTGACAGTCCTAACATTATTTGATGTTGGTATAAATAAGAAAAATCTTTCTAACGATATAGAATACAAGTACGTTTTTAAACATCTTTTCAGAGGGAATACCCTTCTTTTCAAGTTATTCTCCCCCTCATTTCTGTTCAAGCACATGATCAAGGGAAAATATGATATTATCGTATCCTATTTTCAAGGGCCAACAACAAGAATTATTGCAGGATGCACAGACCCGAACGCAAAATTAGTACAATGGATTCACAATGAATTTCACAACCGAAACGACATAGTCCACTGCTACAGAAATGATTCTGAATGCATCCAATTACAAAAGAAATTCAACGCAACTGTCTATGTCGCTAATACTGTCAAAGAGGCCTATTTAAAAACATTTCCTGAACTAGCAGGGAATGACCATGTTCTTTACAATATCGTTGAATTCGAAAAGATACGACAGTTATCTCAAGAACAGATCAATAATGAAAACATCTTTAACCATAAGTTCAACTTAATTAGCGTAGGTAGATTCGTACCCCAAAAAGCTTTTGATAGGCTACTGAACATCGTTGCGAAACTTAAGAATAACAAAATTGATATAGGATTTACGCTTCTTGGATCAGGTCCCTTAGAAAAGAATCTAAGGGAACAAACAAAAGAACTTGGAATTGAAAATAATGTTAACTTTCTGGGTTATCTAACTAACCCTTACAAGTATGTAAAAAATGCAGATTTATTCGTATGCAGTTCTCTACACGAAGGATTCAGCACTGCAGTTACAGAATCCTTAATCGTCGGAACACCAGTCATTACAACAAAATGTTCTGGCATGCAAGAGCTCCTTGGATATAATGAGTTTGGCGTAATCGTAGAGAATTCCGAAAGCGCTTTATACGACGGAATAAAAGAGCTGTTGACTAACAATTTTAGTTTGCAACATTATAAACAAAAGGCAGAACAACGTTCCAAATATTTTAATACACAAGAGACTCTAAAAAAAATACAAACCTTACTCCTATCATTATAATCTTATCATCACCTACAGTATTCTTATTTTATGAACATCGTTGTTGCCAGTGATCAAAATTATGTTCCGCATTTGGAAACTCTAATAGTTTCTATTGCAGAAAACAATGTTGATATTGATGAAATAAAAATCACTATTTTAGACAGTGGAATTTTAGAGAACTCAAAAGAAAAGATTTTATGTTACGCAAGCTTATATCCGAACATTGAATTCACTTTTTTTTCTATTTCGGAAAACTATATAGCATCAAGACTTGGAGGGAATGTTTCCAAAGACCGTTGTCTTGCGACTTTTGCTAGAATTTTCATACCAGAAATTCTAACTAATGAGCGCAGAGCATTTTACTTTGACGTTGACGCAATCGTCCAAGACAATCTAAAAGAAGTTTATGAAGCCTCTTTAAACGAATATGCAATTGCAGGGGTTTGTGATGTTAATCCAATTCAAAGGCATATAAATGTAGGACTCACAAAAGAACAAACCTACATTAATGCAGGTATGATTCTTTGGAATCTGGATTATTGTCGAGAAATCAATTTCACGCAACAATGCATAGACTTTGTTAAAGAAAGGAAAGGTATTGTTGATGCGATGGATCAAGGAACTATTAATGGAGTTTTGGGAAAACAAAACCTGATAAAAATTCTCCCCCCAAAATACAATGTTTTTACAGCTCTATTCCAGCTAAATAAAAAACAAATCAAAAAAATCTACGGATTACCAAATTACTATTCAGACAACGAAATTTTAGAAGCAAGGACTAGCCCAGTTTTTGTACATTTCACTCCAAATATGACAACAAGGCCCTGGGTAAAAAATTGCAAGCACCCATTAAAGAACGTATATTGGAAATACAGAGAAAAAACACATAATAACAAATTTCAACTTGAAAAAGATAAAAGACGCCTAAAATTAAAATTGCTTGGATTTCTTTATAGAAATCATTCTTCTTTTTTCGCATTTATTTTGGGAGCAAAGCAATGAAAACTTGCAAGAGCATCTGTTTTTGCGGACATTTTACAGGTGGCGGCGTAGAAAAAGCCACATTCCTAGTGGCAAATTCTCTTTGTGAATCATTCAATGTGTTCATCATTAACACTTGTGAACGCGATCCAGTTTTTTCTTTAAATAAAAAAATCATTTTTGCTAAACTTATAAAAAAAAGCCTTCTTCGAAAGAACATTCATTTTTTTAAATTCCTGAAAAAGAATCATATCGATGTAGTTATTTCAGCAGAGGCAATGACGGGTTTTGTTTCCATTCTTCCCGCAAAATTAGCCCATTGCAAACACATCATCTGGGAGCATGCGAATTATTTTCAAAACCAAGGCGTCAGTTACGTTCAAAAAGTCCGCCAATTTGAACTAAAGCATTGTGACGCATACGTGGTTCTCACAAAGCGAGATAAAAGAAACTTTGAAAATCATTTTAAGATAAAAACAAAACTAGAACAGATTTACAACATCGCAGAATCACAAAGTCAACACAAATATGATATAACTTCGAAAACGATTATTAGTGCAGGCCATATTCGCAAAATAAAGAATTTTATCGTCATCCCAGAAATTGCAAAGATAGTCTTCGCCAAACACCCTGATTGGAAATGGGAAATCTACGGTACTCCAGCAGGAGACGAATACGAAAGAATAAAATCTAAGGTTGACGAGTACAACTTGCAAAATAATGTTATCTTTTGTGGTAGAAGCAATAACATGACAGAAGTTTACAAAAAATCTGCAATGTATGTGATGACGTCTTTACAGGAAGGCTTCCCCATGGTCCTACTCGAAGCAAAGTCAAATAAATTGCCTCTCATCAGCTTCAATATTGAAACTGGGCCAGACGAAATCATACAAGATGGAACAAACGGATTCCTTGTAAAACCTTATGACATTGAAGAAATGGCAGAGAGAATTTGCAATTTAATAGAGCAATTTGATAAACGAATTTATTTCTCTGCTCAAACCTCTCTTAATCAAGAATGTGTAAAAAAAGAAGTAATTCTTCAACTTTGGATTAATTTACTCAATACAATTTAGCCTTATCCTCGTTATAAATGCAAATGAATTCTTTAGTTTCTATTATTATTCCGGTATACAACGTAGAACGATTCATAAAAAAATGTATCGATTCTGTAATAAATCAAACCTACAAAAATATTGAGATTTTCCTTATTGATGACGGATCTACAGATAATAGTGGTAAAATTTGTGATGACTATTCACAAAACGACTCCCGCATTAAAGTATTTCACAAAAAAAACGGAGGGGCATCTTCAGCAAGAAATATTGGAATATCCGTAGCAAAAGGCGATTTTATAGCATACATTGATGCAGATGACCACGTTGCTATAGATTATATAGAAAATCTTCTACAATTTGATGCAGACGTTGTTGCTTCCAATGAAAAATTAGAAGGACTATTTTCCATAGATTTCGTGAAAAAAAATTTTCATAATACAAAAGCATTTATTGCACCCTATGCCAAATTATATAAAAGATGTAAAGTCTCTAAAATAAAATTCAAAGAAGACCTGCCTATCGGAGAAGATCGAATATACAATCTTGAGATCTTACAAAATATTCAAAATGTATATTTAACAAAATACCAAGGATACTTTATTAACGAAACCAACAGTGCTTCATTAACGCGTGGATTGGCCGGTCACTACTCAAAAATTTGGGATGAGGAATACCAGACTCAATGGATAAGCACATTACATAAATTCTTAAATGACGCTCAAATTTCTATAAAAGAAAGCAATAATACCGCAGTAATCTTTTATTACAAAATAAGAAATCTTTGCTACAAGGATTGTCCATACACCTTTTTTGAAAAAAAACAGCGAATAAAAACTATTTGTCAAAGGCATAAAGCAAAAATTTTAAGTACAAAGAATCCCTGCTCAAAAAAATTACATATGATGGCCAAATTTTTAGTAGCTATTGATTCGCCTTCATTTACATACATTTTTTTCAAGACATTACTTTACTTTAAAGTTTTAGTTTAATAGAAATTCTTGTTATGCCGCTTACAAGGCAAATTTGAAAAAAAGCACTTAATTTTACAATGAATACAAGACTTTTCTTCTATGTTTAAGATAGACAGCAGCCATTCTTCAAAAATTTCACAAATTATAGCAATTACTATAATTTTTTCATTCACATTTCTCTATTTCAGCTTCATCAATCCGATTGTCCCCTTCGATGCAGATGATTGGCTATTTCTAGCATTTATGAGAGCCCCTATTCCCATATGGAATGCATGGAACCCAGGGCGAGTACTTCCTGAATTTATAACCCCATTAACAGGTTTGTTTTCCGCAAAGATAATCTACCCCATTACAGGCGATTATATAAGTTCATTTACTTACACTACTTCATTTATAGTCACCGCAGCCATTAGCTTGTATGTATTCATGTTTTCAAAGCTTTTCAAAACATATTTTCATCTAAATGATATTAATACCGCATTAATTGCACTCGCATTTTGGATATTACACTTTGGAATGACAGGAAAAAATATTGTGCCGCTATTTTGGTGTACTGACATGACGTGCTATTACTTTTATTTAATTCCTAGTTTGATGAATTTTACAATTATATTCTGGTCTTTAAACAAAAAGAAATTTGATTTTTCTATAGATCGGCGCCATATATTTCAAAGTTTAATTCTCTGGACAATTCTCTATTTTGCCATATTTTCAAATCTGTACTCTAGTTTTATACTACTGATTTATGCATCGTTTCTCTTGATTTGGCTTGCAATTCGCGAAAAAATTTCATCAAAAAACATGATTTCATTTTTTACAAAGCATTTGGGATTGTTTGTTATACAAGCAATGTGGTTTGTTAGTGCAGTTTTTGAGTATTATGGAGCCAGATCAACAGCCTTAGTTAACAGAAATAATAATTTTAAAGAGGGGATTATATCAGCCGTAAAGCATTTTTTTGATTTCATATTTAGTGGAGATATCAATTTAACCATAATCATCTTTTTTGCATTGTCATTTCCTTTATTCTTTTTCATCCTACATTCAAAAACAAAATTAAACGCGTTGACGAAGTTTCAATTATCTTTAGTTCTATTCGCCTTATCCACGCTTTTATACCTTATGCTACTATCAGCCACAGTAAATCCAAATTACGTAAAACGAATTCAAGTGATGTTCCCAGCATTATCAGCATTCTTAATAACAATTTTATTTTCTTATCACATAGTTCAGCACACATTAATAAAAAAAAGTTTTTTAGCACTATTTGTGGTTTCCTCAATATTTTTCTTCATTGTAGGCAATACATCAACATGCACCCATATACCCTTATTTTCAAAAAAAGAAATCTCAAAAAATTTAGTTGAACAAGTCATTCATGCAGCTCGTAACAAAGAAGATTCGTTAATTCTGAATGTTCCTCTATTTCATATACAAGACGGATTAACTTTTGTACACAACTGGCCCCTTTCTGAATTTATTGGAACCAATATGGCAAAGACTCTCTATAGACATGGTTTAATAAGTACAAAGCCCAAAGTAATAACAAATCCTAATGAAGACTTTAATTTACAATTTCATGTAACCCCTAATACCGGTTTAGATGACTTTAAACATAGTTCTTTTTTAACAAATTACAATGCTCCCTCAAAAACTTCCAAAAGATGATTGTATCTAATTTTCGCAAAAAAATTTCAAGCATGACCACAAGTCCTTCAAAATAAGACTTTTTAACATAGAGGAAATTTTTGAAAAACAACCGTCTCACAATATCATTAGTCGCTACAACACTTTCATTTCTAATTAATATGGGAATGAGTTTTTTTCTAACCCCCTTTGTAGTGAACAACATCGGTTCAGAGGCATACGGATTTGTTTCATTAGCGAATAATTTCACAGGCTATGCCCAAATTATAACAATCGCATTAAATTCTATGTCAGGACGATTTATTACAATCGCTTATCACAAGGGCGATAAAGAAGAGGCGAGTAGATACTTGACATCAACTTTTTTTGCAAATATTTTTTTATGTTTTATTTTGCTCGTCCCTAGCATATTTTGCATCCTAAATTTACAAAACTTAGTCAACATTACACCAAAATTAATTAATGACGTAAAAATTCTTTTCATATTTATTTTTGCAACTTTTTTTATTTCTCTCGTTTATGCAGTTTTTGCAAATGCAACTTTTATAGCTAATAGAAAAGATCTTGATGCAAAAAGAAATATAGAGTCATATATTATTAAAGCCATAGTACTAATCAGCTGCTATCTTATTTTTAAGCCAAAAGTTGCTTATGTAGGCATTGCCTCCCTTGCCACTGCAGCATATACCCTCGCAGCAAATATTAGATACCTTAAGACATTAACACCTAGCCTGCATATCAAAAGAGAATTTTATTCATTTGGTAAGGTAAAAACACTATTAAAATCAGGAATATGGGCATCTTTTGGCAGACTAAGCAGTGTGTTATCCACTGGATTGGATCTTTTAATAACAAACCTATTCATTTCTGCTACAGCAATGGGAACCCTTTCTATTGCCAAACTATTACCAACAGTCATGCAAACTTTTATTGGAACTATCGGCAGTGTCTTTGCCCCAAATTATACAATAGCTTATGCCAAAGAAAATAAAAATGATCTTATGATTAAAATCCGTCAATCAATGATAATCCTTGGCATAACATCCAACCTTTGCTTAATTGTATTACTTGTGATGGGGAAAAAATTTTTCGCATTATGGATACCAAATCAAGATGCGAATCAACTTCAAATTTTATCAATATTAACAATCGCAGGTTTTTCCATCAACGGTGGAGTTCAATGTATTTTTAACATTTTTGTTATAACGAATAAAGTTAAAGCCAATGCATTAGTCTCATTTATTTCAAACTTTTTGACGATAGTAGTCGTTTTCATTTTATTAAAAAAAACAAATTTAGGCATTTACGCAATTGCTGGGGTCAGTACAATAGTAACAATTTTAAGAAACATTTTATTCTCTATTCCCTATGCGGCTTATTGCATCAATTTAAAACCGTTTTTTTTCTTTAAGCCAATTCTTTTTAATTTGGCGGCACTTATAACTTGTTCATTAATAGGAATCACTATCGTAGAAAAAATTCCTATTCATAGTTGGTTCCATTTAGCAATCGTTTCTGCCTCAGTATTTATTATTTCACTTGTCATCAATTTTGCAATAATAACAACATCAAGTGAAAAAAAAGTATTTTACAAAATAATACGGAATAAAGCAAATAATCTTCAATAGGAGTTTATAAAATATGTTCGCCATACTAACAAGGCTATATCGAAGCCATATCAAAAAAAAATGTTCCAAAGATATGCAAAAATTTAAGGACACTCAATCAGGACGATGTTTCATCATCGGAAATGGACCTAGCTTGCGTGTTGAAGATTTAGAAGCCTTATCAAAAGAAAAAACATTTGCGTCAAATCGCATTTATGGCATTTTTTCAAAAACCCAATGGAGACCTACATTTTACGTTTCCCAAGATTATAATGTTTTACGTGAAATAAAAGGCGATTTATACAATGTAAGTCACGAATGTGAACAAATGATTTTATGTGGCAACATGATTAGGTTATTCCCTAGAAAATTAAGAAAAAAAAGTAACGTTAGTTTTATCAATATTGCTAATTCTCCTAATGGTAAAAATTTTTTCGATTTAGATGTTACCGATGGCATTCATAACGGAATCAATGTTACATATACAATGATTGAACTCGCTCTTTTTATGGGATTTTCTGAAATATATCTCATAGGAGTTGACAATAACTATGCTCTGAAAAAAAACAACCAGGGAAAACTCATTGTTGATAACGAAAGTCCTAACAGTTATTTTGAAGGAATAGCTCCTTTAAAACATGAGACAATCATTAACAATAACACTGGTGGCGTACCGGTTAACGCCACTTTAGCATACGCAAATATTAGAAAATATCTTGAAGACAAATCTCAGAAAGTTTTTAATGCAACTAGAGGAGGAAAATTAGAAGTTTTTGAGAGGGTCAATCTGGATGATATATTAAAAAAAATGTAATCAGTATTTTATATTTATATAATAAAACGAAAGGAATAAAGAAATGAAGGTCGTTGCATTTGTACCGGTTAAACTTAATAACGAACGAGCTCCAGGGAAAAATATCAAGTGTTTTGACGACGGAACTGCCCTGATCACACATTTTTTAAAAACAATCGCCAAAGTCCCTGAGATTGATGAAAAATTCGTTTTTTGCAGTAATGAAGCAATTAACAAATACCTTGTTCCGGGCTTTTCATTTCTTAGAAGACCAGAATCGTTAGACACCAAAGAGGCTACACCTCAAGATATTATTTCAACCTTTATGCACAATGTCGAAGCAGATATATACCTAGTTTGTCATTGTACATCTCCATTTGTCACAGCCGACCATATTTCCTTATGTATCAAGAAGGTTATGAACGAAGGATTCGATTCTGCATTTACTGGTGAAAAAATTCAACGTTTGATGTGGAGCGAAGGAAAACCATTAAATTTTGACGCAGCAAACGTCCCTAGGACGCAGGATTTACCGATATACTATAACGAGGTTTCTGCGGCCTATGTATTTAAAAAAGAAACCTTTGAAAAACTTCACAGAAGAATCGGCACAAATCCTTATGTATGCGAAGTATCTGGAGTTGAATGCATTGACATCGATTATCCAGAAGATTTTGAAATTGCAAATGCAATCTATATGAATATCATTAAAAGGAAGGAAGGCTGAAATGGGAAAAGCTCAATTACTAGATTGCACTCTTCGAGATGGAGCCTACTTAATAGATAAAAAATTCGGAAATTCCGTTATTCATGGTATAATAAGTGGTTTAGTACAAGCAAAAATTGATTTTATTGAAATAGGTTTTTTGCAGGACGATGGTTTTGGAGAAGGAAAGACCGTCTTTAAAAATTCACAGGAAGCCAAGAAATTCATTCCATCTAATAAAGAAAAAACCATGTTTACCGTTCTAGCGGACTGTAGTCGATATTCTATTTCTAATTTGGATAAATGTACAGAAGATTCAATTGATGCCGTTCGTGAGTGTTTTTTTAAGAATGAATTATCACAAGCCATAGACAACTGTAAAAAAATTAAAGCAAAAGGCTACAAAGTTTTTGTACAACCGGTTGATATTCTTGGCTATTCAGACATAGAGCTTCTAGAGTTGATAAAAAATGTCAATCAAATAGAGCCATACGCCTTTTCCATTGTTGATACATTCGGATCAATGTACGAAGAAGATTTACAAAGAATTTATAGCATTATCGACCACAATTTAGTTAGTGAATGTCAAATTGGATTTCATTCACACAATAATATGCAAATGTCTAATGCGTTATCACAGGCATTTATTCGCATGGCTCAAGGCACTCGAAATGTTATCATAGACGGAACAGTATCGGGGATGGGACGAGGTGCAGGCAATACTCCTACAGAATTGATTGCCCAGTATATGGTTTCTAAGCTAGGATACGATTACAACATGGATGCCATTTTGGACATTATCGATGGTTATATGGATAATATCCGAGCCATGTGTAAATGGGGCTACTCAACACCAATGTTCTTAGCTGGATGCTACAGTTCGCACGTTAACAACCTGACTTATTTAATGCAGAAAAGCAGTATTCATTCCAAGGACATCCGTTTCATTTTAAATAAATTAAAACCAGAAGAAAGAAAACGTTATCCATACGATCTTATTGAACAAACATATTTAGATTTTCTACAATCTGATATAGATGATAATGATGCATTGAATTTTCTTCAACAAACTTTCCTAAGAAAAAAAATCGTCGTAATCGCACCGGGAAAAAGTAGCAAGGAATACGCAAGTGATATCCAGCAATTCATTACAAAAAACAAGGCTATCGTTCTAACAGTAAATTTTGTCCACGATTCTATTAATAGCGATTATATATATATGAGTAACTCCAAGAGGTATGCCTATTGGAATCAGGAGGATTCTTTCAGAAAATCAAAAAAAATATTGACATCAAACATCATTAACACACAGTCTACAAATAACCGCATCATAGTTTCTTTTACAAGATTAGTCAAATGCGGATGGGAACATTTGGATAATTCTACGATTCTTTTGCTTCGTTTGTTAGATCTATTAGACATCTCAGGCATCTATATTGCAGGTCTTGACGGATATAGTTATTGTCAAAATGGAGACTTAAACTATGCAGCACAACATCTTGAATTGTCAAATGTAAAAGAAAATCCTATGGAACTTAATCACGAAATACACGAAATGCTTTCTGATTACAAAAAAACACGAAAGAGTAATTGTGAAATAAAATTCATTACGCCAAGCCGTTTTGCAAACATTTTTGAGGATAATGATGGATGATTATAGAAAAATCAAGCTAATTATATTAGATGTTGACGGAACATTAACCGATGGAGGTCTTTGGTATGACTCTCAGGGAAACGAGATCAAGCACTTTGATGTAAAAGATGGTTTAGGTATAAAGGTTGCTCTAGAGAATGGTCTGCAGTTTGCGATTATTACAGGACGCGAAAGTCCAATCGTCACACATCGCGTTGAAGAATTAAAAATTCAGCATATTCGATGTGGAGTTCAAATAAAGTACCCCGCAATGAAGAAACTGTTGCATGAACTAGGTTTATTTCCAGAAGAAGTTTGTTACATTGGTGACGACTGGAACGATATGCAGTGTATGGAATCAGTTGGACTAAAAATGTGTCCAGCAAATGCCGCAAACGAAATAAAAAGAATTTGTGATTATGTATCAAAAAACAATGGTGGTCATGGTGCTGTTAGAAATTGCATAGAATTTATTCTAACAAAACGCGATGAATGGGAAAAAAGCTGTAAAAAAAGCTATTTCTCAAATAATGATTAAAATTTTTGAGGCATCATCAACATGTGTGGAAGCATTTAGGCAGCCTTGCTAGATGATCCTCT
>JAKSIH010000030.1 GCA_024398935.1 Fibrobacter sp.
TAAACCCATCGTCGTTTACGATGAGAACTCGTGTTCTAGGGGTATTTTGCATGCTTTTACAAAGATAGAAAAAAGCGGTTCCGCCACTTCAAAAAATGGTAAAAAATGCACCCATTTTGGGGTGTTTTTAGGGGTATTTTTTGGGGAAAACAAGAACGCAAACTTTTATCTAAAATTCTTGACCAGAACACCCTTGAATTCAAACCTTTCGTGGCCTGCATAAACCACAGTTTTTTCGCCACACATTTCGGGATATTCCTTTTCAAAAACACCAAAGTTTTTGACGAATTCCGAATTGAAAGTTTCCGAAGACTTTATTTCAAAAGGAGTCAGGATCCTTCCAGTTTCTTCAACAAGGTCAATTTCCTTGCCGTCACTGGTTCTATAATACCAGAAATTTTTCTGCTCCGCGCAATTAAACGAATGCTTCATTCTTTCAAGAATCACAAGGTTTTCAAAAAGATTGCCTCGCAAGGGATCGCGATTTAATTGCGATTCTTCGGTAATTCCAAGCAAGGCGCATGCAAGCCCAGTATCGTAGAAATAGAACTTCGGCGATTTTATCAAGCGTTTAGTCCTATTCACGTACCACGGATTTAACGTAAAGCCGATAAACGAAGCCTCAAGAATCGACAACCATTCCTTCGCTGTCCTAACATTGATTCCGCAATCGTTAGAAAGGGAAGTGTAATCCAAAATGGAGCCGATTCGCCCAGCGCAAAGAACAAGGAATCTATGAAAAAGAGCCGCGTCCTTTATATTGACAATTTGGCGAACATCCCGCTCAACATAGGTTGAAATGTAATTCTGGTAAAAGAAGAACCTGTCTGGACGTTCCGTTATATAGCGGGGGTACCCTCCCGAAAGAATAAGACTGTCGATGGAATCACTTGCGTTCAGTTCCTTGATTTCATCCAAGGAAAATGGCAGTAGTTTAAGCATGGCGACACGACCGGCAAGAGTCTGCGTAACAGCTTGCTGTAATGCAAAATTATTACTGCCCGTAACGATGAACAAACCCTTTTGATTTGATTCATCCACAATCTGCTGCATATAGGATAGCAAATGGGGAACATTTTGAATTTCGTCAAGAATGGCCCCGTTCGGGATACTTTTGAAGAACCCCCGGGGATCCTGCAAAGCTCTTTCCCTGGTGTCAGGATTTTCTAGAGATATGTAGGGTTTGTCGGCGAAAGTGTCGCGACAAAGAGTAGTTTTTCCGGATTGCCTGGGACCATGAACCAGAACGACCGGGTATTGCGAAGCAGACTTTAACAGGAAGTCTTTGATTTGGCGCCTAATCATGCCTCAAATATATATTTTGCAAAAATGGTAGTCAAGTACATGTTTTTGCAAAAAAAAATAACATGCATTAGCCAACCGCCTGTCGAGCTTCACTCGTCAGGCTAAGAGGGCGCTAAAGCGCCTACGCTCAGGTTCGGTTATGATTTCGCTTTAGTCCTTTAGGCAACGCACAGAGAAGCCGCTACTCTTATCGTAGTAGTACCTGTCCACGCCGTCGTAACTGCAGTAGAAGTACCAGTCGTATGCGCTGCTACTACTGTACTCTGTAGAAGACCAAATGCCCGCGATGTTGCCCTCGCTGCTGAAATTGCCACGGTTGCTGCGGCGGCCCGCCGGCAAAACAGCGAAGCCAAAGGAATCGTCATTTGTCACACCACTATAGGTGGTCCAAAGACTGGTGTTGGCCTTCAGCTTCTGACCGGCATAGTCGGTACCACCAACATTCGTATAGAGGGCGCTCCATTCCGCGTCGCTTGGCAAGTGCCAGCCGCTGGGGCAAACGCCACGAACAGGCGCTGCAGCCAATGCAGAGGCACTGAAACGGGTACAAGACTTGCCTAAGCCGCATTTCTCACCATACTTCTCGTAAATAGCTACAGAGTCAACTGCCGCAGCCCAGGTATATAGGCGGCCGTAGGTTGCGCATTTGCTAGGGTCATTGTCGTAGCACCAGCTGGTGGAGTCGGAGGTGTAACCGCTGTAATTAAACTTCACGCCTACGTAGCGATAGTTCAGGTTCTGGGCCATCCAGGTCTGGCAGTTCTTGTTGTCCTTGTCGCAGATCTCGATGGTCTTGTACACCTGGCCGTCGCGAAGATCTGTAAGGGTATTTGCGGAAGCATTGTATTCGCTGCCGTCCTTGATGCTAGATTCTTCGCTCGATGAGCTCAGAATGACACTGGAAGAGGAAGATTCCGCAGAACTTGACGATGCAACGGAGCTGCTGCTCTTTACGGAGGAACTACTAGCAATAGAAGAGGAACTCTTCTCGCTAGAGGAGCTAGCAACCGACGAAGAGGACTCCACGGAACTAGAGGAAGTTACTGAGCTGCTAGATCCTTCGCTATCGCTCAGGATGACACTTGAGGAGGATTCTTCAGCGGGATTTTCATCCCCGGACGAACCATTCGCAGAAGTACTGTCATCGCAGGCCACAAGGCCCAAAGCCAGCGCAAACGCAACACTTGTCAAGAAATTCTTTTTCATTTTCCATTTCCTTGCAAAAATTTCAGAGAGTTTCAAGAACTGCCGCTGTTACTATGCAGAATAGCTCGAGCGGATCTTAAACGCCATGATGGCGAATGCTCCAGCCACGTTCATGCTGGCCTTGCGACCCGCCATAGGAATGGTCACCTTCATGGTGGTGGCGGCCATGATTTCGGGAGCGATTCCCAGTTCTTCGTTACCCAGGATAATCAGGCCCTTTTCCGGCCATGTTACTTTGTTTATATCGGGAATATCTTCGCCGGTTTCAAGGGCGATAATCTCGTAGCCGTTTTCCTTGTGCCAGTTGATGCAGTCAAAGGGATCTTCCCAGCGCTTGATGGGAATCCATTCCTGGCAGCCGCGGGCAGCACTTTTCACAGTCACATGATCGGGACTGCAACTATATCCGCTAAGGTGTACGCCTTCCAAGCCGAAGCAGTCGGTACTACGGATAATGGAGCCCACGTTAAAGGCGCTACGAAGGTTGTGGACCAGAACCGCAAACTGGATCGGCTTTTCGTTGGCCACTTCGCGGTCGCCCGGTTCCTGCTCCAGATAAACGTCACGTTCAAAGCCAAGGCCTGCGCGAGTACGGAAAGTCTTGTACAGGTCAATCATCTGAGCCTGATTCTTGCCTACCAGAGTTTCTTCTGCAGGAAGCTTCATCCAACCGGCGTAGGTCTCGAATTCACGACGAGCGCGAGGAACGTCATCACCCAACTGCAAAATGATGACGCGCAGAAGCTCCGCCAAGCGCTTGTACTTGGAGGTTTCCTTTGTAGCGAGGAACTTTTTTTCAGAAAACATCGTTCTAGATCCTTCGTCTCCACTTCGTTCCGCTCAGGATGACTCGCGGGAGGAGAACATAGGCGATTAATAATTGATGATTGACAATTGATGATTGACGATGAAAATAATGGAGCTTCGCGCTCAATATGAAACGGCGAAGCCGTGATTATAATCATTCTTCATCCTTCATTTTTCACTCTTCACTTTTCACTGTTCACTTTTCATATGTTCAGCGCCTTCGGCGGCCATGTTCTTGTCCATCTGGGTGCGGGTCAGAGCGTTTACCGCATCGGTCAGGCGGTCAATAGCCTTGATTAGTTCGTCCATCTTGGCATCGCTTGCACCACCTGCAACAGCGGCAGAAGCGGCGTTGGCGGCAACAGTCTGGGCTTCCGCAGCAACAGGTGCTGCCTTAACAGGAACCTTGCCCAGCCAGATATCGGGCCAACGGTCGTTACCGGAATGATAGGTAATACGGGCAGCAGTTTCCACCGGTTCGCCAATCTTCCACATGTAAAGTTCGTAGTCAAACATGTCGTGGTCGTGGCCCTTGTCGGTAGCACCCCACACCAGCCACTGTCCATCAGGAGAAATACGGGGGAAATATTCATGACTGCGGCGGCCCGGCAAATCCATAAGCTTTACGTTCTTGGGAATGCCAAAGAATCCCACCTTTTCCACCTGCTTGCCATCCTTGGCTGAGAACCACAAGATTTCGCTGGGAGCGGCAGTACCGCCGTTACCTGTGGGGTTCACGCGGTAAAGCTTGGAACCATCAAAGTTCCAGTCGATCTGGCAGCCGTCACCGGACTTGGTCCAGCTATTCTTTGTGAGATCCCAGACGCCAGTCTCGCGCATGGAGCCGCGAAGGGTAATAGCCAGGTGGTTTCCATCGGGACTCATGTTGGGTTCCTGGAGAATTACGCCGGACTTATTGAAGGCAACCTCCCCATCCAGCACTAAGTTTTCTGCATTGTTATCCAGCGCTTTCGTAAAAACCTTGCCGGCACGGCTAAAGACGATGGTCTTACCATCAGGGCGCCAGGTGCCCCAGGTGGCATTATCCACCACCTTCACCTGGTTTGCGCCATCGATATCCATCATCCAGAGGTCCCACTTTTCAGGATAGTTGGCGTCGTTTTCGGGAACCCAGCCACCCTTGCTGCGGTTGAAGAGCACCTTGGAACCGTCGGGGGAAATTCGGGGGAACCAGTCCACGTTATCGCTGTTGGTCAAAGCGTGGGCGCCCGTTCCATCGGCATTCATGAGCCAGATATCATGATGGGAATTTGCACGGCTGGTGGACCAGGCAATGACGCCCTCCACTTT
This sequence comes from Fibrobacter sp., assembly GCA_024398935.1. GTDB lineage: Bacteria > Fibrobacterota > Fibrobacteria > Fibrobacterales > Fibrobacteraceae > Fibrobacter. The sequence continues at coordinate 4,630 of JAKSIH010000030.1, forward strand.
GCCTTTCAAGGCATCGAGGGCTTTCTGTTCTTCGACAGTCGGGTCCACGGCAGCACCCTTTGGAGCCCCCTGCTGGGCAAAAACGCAGGAACAGGCCAGGGAAACAACCAGGGGAACCCTTGCAAATTTCATCATGTTCATAGAAACCTCAAAAACGAAAGGCCAAAGTCTTTCTTCTCTAGGGGAACGATTTTCATTAAAGATAGTAACAAACAACAAAAAAACAGGACGAAATGTACCGTTTCCACGCAGACTAGGTTGATTTGGAGCACATCTGGTTCTTCCCGTAAACAACAAAAAACTTACATTTCTTACTCTTACAAAGATATGGATATATCTTTTAGAAAAAATTGAGGATGTTTATGAAATTTTTGTCTATTCCCGCCCTCGCCTGCGCCATGACCTTAGGTTTTGGCCTGGCTTCCGCCCAGAACATTACCCCAACCCGCGTGGGTCCCGTTAGCCAATATGGCCAGCTCATGACCGGCAAGAATTCCGCCGGTGAAGGCCGCATTTATGGTTCCTGCCAGGGAGTCAAGGACGGTGCCGAAGTCCAGGTTCGCGGCATGAGCCTTTACTGGAGTCTTCAACCCCAGGCCGTGGAATACTGGAGTGACGAAGGTGTCGCCACCATGGTCAAGGACATGAACATCCAGATTGTCCGCGCCGCCATGGCAACCGGCAACGAAGACTGGTGGGGAGACTGGAACGGTCAGCGCCTCAAGGGTTATGCCTCCGCTCCCGACCAGCAGAAGGGCTTTATGAAGGCTGTCGTGGAAGCCGCCATCAAGAACGACATCTATGTCATCATCGACTGGCACAGCCACGAAGCCAACAAGCAGACCGAATCCGCCAAGAGTTTCTTTGAAGAAATGGCCAAGACCTACGGCCAGTACGACCATGTCATTTTCGAACTGTTCAACGAACCGACGGACATTTCCTGGAGTGATGTAAAGAACTATGCCAACCAGGTCATTCCCGTTATCCGTCAGTATTCCGACAACCTGATTCTGGTGGGCAACCCCAAGTGGGACCAGAATCCCCAAATGGCAATTAACAACGAAGTCACCGACAGCAAGAAGAATACCGCATACACTCTGCACTACTACGCCATGAGCCACTGCGTTAGCGGTTCTTACGGCTGGGGCGACGGAAACAACGACGCCTGCGAAGGCAAGAAGGGTGAACAGGCTATTAAGGCAGGCCTTTCCGTGTTCCTCAGCGAATGGGGTACCGGTACCGCTGACGGCGGTGGCACTCCGGGCCAGAGCAAAAATGATGAATGGCAGGCTTTCGCCAACAAGTATAAGCTTTCCTGGGCAAACTGGTCTGCCTCCCACATTAGCGAAGGCACTGCTGCATTCGGCGGCGGCTCCAACAAGACAAGCCTCAACTATACCGCTTCCGGTAATATGGTGAAGGGCTACCTGGCCACCAACCCCACTAACTACACCAAGTGCGCTACCGGTTCTCAGGGTGGCACCACGACCGATCCTTCCCAGGGCGGCAGCACTACCGATCCGACCATTCCCACCAATCCGTGGAATCCGGGTCAGGACGCAATCCTTGGCATGAATGGGGCAACCAGCCTCAGCGTAGCTTTTGTCGGAAAGTCACTGGAGATTTCTAGCGACAAGGCTGCCAATGTTGAACTGTTCGACATGAAGGGCAATAAGCTCATGATGATTGACGGTGTAAAGGGAACGCTTTCCCTGGCAACAATTCCTGCAGGACAGTACCTGATCCGTGTACGCGCAGGTTCTGCAAGCAAGGTTCAGGCCATTACCCTGAAGTAGCATCTTTTTACGAGAGAGAGAAGGAGTCCGGCGAGCAATCGCTGGACTTTTTTGGACGCGCGGGAATGAAATGCTGAAAAAAAATTTAGCGCTGGAATATGCAGAAATATTCGTCTTTATAGACCAGCTGCCAATTACCGGAAGCAAGGAGAGTGTCCAGGACCTTTCCCCAGCGGGCATAATACTGCAGGGGGAATAGGGCTCGGTCAATTCCTGTAGAGTCTGCATATTCGAGAAAACCTGCGGGATTATCCGCAAAGTGCAGGTTCCGTTCAAAGAAATCTGCGGTCTTCAAGATGAAACGACCGTCCATATAGATGGAATCTGCGGGATTGGTAAAGGCAAGGTAGCCACCAGCGCGGTCATCGTTAAAGAGGCGACCTTGATGCGGGTGAGCGTTCATCCATTCTGCGGCGGCTACGGGAACCCTCTGGTAAGAAACCATCGTGCGGTCATAAGCCTGAAGGGAACGTAACCAGAGGCCAAGAAGGAACGCCATAAAAACAAGCGTGAAAAGATTTATGCAGAAGCCTTTTCTGCGAGAAAGACGGAACGACTCGGGGGGAATAAATACCGAGGGAAAACTTGTAAGCAGCAGGGTGAGAAAAACTGGCAGAAACAGCACGAAGTTCCGTTCGGCAACCTGCGCGAGGACAGCGGTAGTGAGCAGCGCAAAGTGAAGAATCAGATTTCGGGGCGATTCCCGAAGGACTTGTTTTCGAAGGATCAGAACTCTCAGGATTTCGTGCCCGACGGACACTACCGCAAGAAAAAGCATTCCGAAGGAAACCAGGGTGTTTTCACCAGCAAGAAGCAACGTGACTGGAGAACGGTTCTCCGCGATTTGGCTTGCGAAGACGGAGGCAGATTGCGTAAGGCCCAACAGCCGATCAAGAAGTCCCAGCGGGTAGAGAAAGAGGGAGAGACCTTCCCGATGGAGGAAGGGCATTGCGAATAGCGCCAGCGGAAGAAGTCCCCAGGGAAGAATCCGACGACGATCCTTCCCCGCTTTCTGCAATGCGATGATAAAGACGGATGTTGCAAATAGAGGACCCAAAATATAGAGTCCCTGGCACTTACACCATATCCATTGAATAAGGAGCAGGACTACACCTAATGCAATTTTTTTCCCAGCAGGGTTCTTCCCGCTCTGAAAAATCAAAGGCAGTAAATTCCAGTAGATTCCAAGAAAAAGAAGGCTGAAAACGACAGGTCTGATTTCAAGCTGATAGCGAAACAGGAACAGAAGGCAAGCCGCAAACACAAACCGAATCCAGGGAAACCGGCCGATGGAATTTCGCATGGGTGCAAGAAACAATCCAAAGACAATTCCCCACAGGACAGCCTTAAACGCCACCAGAAGAGAGGCTCCCCCCTGGTTAAATACAAACGCCGTAACCTTCTGGAAAAATTCGTGAACATTCACCACAGGGGTGCGCACAGGGGTCCAGGTTGTTACCCACTCCCGGGCACAGGCAAGATGCCACCAGATGTCCGTATCCGTCAGAGGGAATACTGCGAACGCAATGGCCGCAGATACAATTCCAGTAAGAAGCAACAACCCGTTACTTTTCGGCATGTTCCTTTTCCAGGGAAAGGATCGCCGCTTCCACGCGACGGGTCAACTTGGATGCGCCAACCAGGCAAAGATGGTCCGGATCTCCAAAATGGATTGCCTCGTAATCGTGATTGCCCATCTTATTTTCATCCATCAAGAGAAAGTTTGTGTGCTCCTTCTGCAAGCCTTCCAGGCGTTCCAGCAACTTTTCTGCGTTACTGCGGCGAAGTCCATGACGTCCGAAGGAGCCGCCATTTTTATAGAGCGGAGACTGCGGGAATATCACTCCGACAACAAAGACATTCCTATCCGCGGCATTTTCCAGAATGTCTTCCAGGGCAGAAAGATTGACCTCGACCTTCTTAAATTCGTCTGCCATCGTCGTGTCGCCATCCATAGCGGGAATGGAATCCCAGACGGTTCCACAGGTTCCTTTTAGGAACCCCATTTCGGAAGCAACCGTCTCGTAGCCGCGAGAACTTGTAGCATTGCGTGTTTTTTCATAAAGGCCTTCCGGATAGCCCGCCTTCCAGTAATCGTGATTTTCATCGAAGACAAAACCAGGATAAGCCTTATAATCCCCCTTGAAGAAATTATAGGTTTCGTCATCTGTTTCCCACCAGTAATCAAGATCCAGGGAAAGGACAACATATTTTAGATATTTTAGATGAGTGAAGGCGTATTTATTCAGAAAATCCCTGGAACTGAAAATGGAATTGGGAGTCTGGGAAACGTTCACAGAAAAGTGGGCAGAATCCAGAAGCTTGGAACGGAAGCCATTCAAGGGGCGGGATGACCCCACGGCAAGTACCTGAACGGAATTTCGATACTTCCAGAAAAGTTCCATCTTGAATCGCCACAGGGCATCGGCCAGAAGGAACTTTTCGCTATAGTAGATTCCTGCGCTATCGGAATCCAGAACCTTGTCCATTTTTTCGTTGCGAATGTTTTCGACCCAAAGGCAGGGATGGTAAAGATCCTCGCCTTCAATTAAATTCATGACAGAGCCATCATCCAGATTCACGACTGCAATTTTTTCGTGAGCCCCATTGACATTGGCAAGGGTCGCGACGGCGAACTTCTGATTCTTATCTCCGGGCTTGAATTTTTCGACAGTCCATTCCGTATGGTCAAAGGAGTAGTCGTTAGGGGCAGCGACACTATGAATCAGCTTGCCGGTACTATCCGCAATGAGGATTCGCTCATGAACACCGTAGTTCTTTCCTACAAAGGATTTTCCAGTCTTGCTTCCAAAATCCAGAAAGAGTGTTCGTTTAGATTCATCCTTGGCAAGAGATACATTGCAAGCCTGTTCCCCATTGTACCAAACGGTGTCCAGGGCAGATGCATCCAGGATGTTTTTTCCTTTTGCGGCGATTTTTGCCCGCAACAGTCTAGATCCGGAAACCGCTAGTCGGTTGTCCGTGCTGATGCCTCCGTGATAGGATCCGTCAAAAAGTTTTTCGGGAATTCCAAAGGAACCCTTTCGGAAAGGAACCTGCCAGGTGCTTTGCTTTCTGAAATTACCTTCGTCGGAATTATTGCCTGCGCTGGTAACGAAAACAACCACAGTGTCGCCTTCTTCGGTAACGCGAAAGCGTGGGATGGATGCGTTATCCACATTAAGACGGGAAAGGCCCGTTCCCTTGGAATCGAGACGGCGCACATAAACGGAAGACTTTCCATCGGTACCTTCCAGGCCTGTGCAGAAAACAACCCAGACGCCATCGGGCGAAATATCCGGATGGTAGGAATCCAGGGTATCAGGAATTTCAATGATTTGAGGTTTTGCATCAAAGAAATCCGCATAAAGCAACTTGCCGCTAAGATTATCCCGGAAGACCAGTTTTACATTCGCAGTTCCCAACTTCTGAAGAACATTCTGAGATGTTGCAAGAACTGCAGAATTCCCGGAAACAGCGAAGCCATTGTTCCCCAGCCACACTCCATTCGGAATTTTTCCGAAGGCCAGACGGAAGCCCACATAACTTTCAAAAGTGGAAGCGGAAACCGTATAAACATCTCCGCGATTGTAAGGATGGGAGGTTCCGGGAACCGTATTGAAGGCTCCTCCCTTAATGACATGCTCAGCCAGAGAGCCGCCATCGGGTGCGCCAAGATAATTCGTGAGAGCGGTATCCTTGAATGCGCCAAACCAGTCGTTCACCCATTCCTTCAAGTTTCCCGCCATATCGCAAATTCCGGAATCGGAAACATCCGCCGTACAGGATTCGTGAATTTTTAAATCGGAGTTATCCTTGTTCCAGGCTTTTTCCGGATGATAATAAATGTCTGCAGCCTTGACCCATTCCGCTTCCGTAGGCAACCGATAGGCCTCCACTTCGGGAAGGAAACGGAAGCCAACCAGATTGACGCAACGGCCCTTGGAATCGAAGGAAGCACTTGCATAAGTATAGGCGGTGTCCAGCCCTTCGGATTTGCTGAGGGCATTAGCATAAAGTACGGCGTCGTAGAAAGTCATTCTTGCCACGGGAAGATTCCCTTCGCATTCGTCGGCAGCACCGCCTTTCATTAGGGCACGGAATTCCTTGCAGGTGACTTCATGTTTTCCGATGTAGAAATCATAGTCAAGCAAGACCTGCATCTGGGGGCGTTCACGAACCCAGGCGGATTCCTGATCTGTACCTAGAACAACCGGTTTATCACTGGAAGAAAAACGGATAAACCCATCCATGTCCCGATGATTCTCCGGATCCCTGGACACAGAGCTTCCGGAGTCATCGCAAGCAGACAAAAGCAAAAGAAGAATACAGAGGAGATACTTCATCATCGCTTTCTACCTCTTAGACAAATCCACTAAAAGTGAATCCAGACGTTTGGTCAATTTTTCTGCGCCAAATAAGCCTAGATGATCATCGTTGGCAAAATCCCCAAAAGCGTAATCGTTGGAGCCATTCTTATATTCATCCATGATTGTGAAGTTATCATATTTTTCCTTCAGTTTTGCCATATCCCCTTGAATTTTTTGTACATCATCAAAGGAAAGACCATAACGTCCCCATACATTCAATTCGGTCTTATACAATGGGGACTGAGGGAAAACAACACCAATAACCTGAACATTCTTTTCCTGGGCCATTGCAAGAATTTCCTCTAAGCGGTCCAAGTTGTAGGAATATTCTTCAGGAAGTTTATCAAACCAATCCTTGTCATTGGACAAGTCCGGAGTTTCCTGATTGTAGCCAACAGCAAGAGAGTGATGTAGTCCCCTACGATAATCCGCCAGGAAATATTCATCTTCGCTAGGAGCTAGTGCATTTTTCGTCAGTTCGTACATGCTTTCGGGTGCTCCGTCCTTCCAGAAGTCATGATTTTCATCATACTTGTAGCCGGGAATGTCACCAAACCAGTTTTTCCAATTTTCATTACCTATCCAGAAGCGGTCATAATCCAAAGCGAGAACAATCGCCTTCAGATTCGGCATGGAAGGCAGAAAATAATTCCTGATGAAGAAATGGGTGGCTGTCATATCCTCGGCGGCATAGGCGTAGTTTACGGCAAACATGGATTTTACTTCTTCAGGATCTACACCACAATAACTACGTGAGGATCCTATGATTGCAACTTCTGTAGAATCCTTATACTTCCAGAACAGTTCCATCTTAATACGCATCACTACAGTTGCGGAAGCCGGAAACGCAGTCATGTAAACGCCGGCACTATCCAGGTCCAGGAAAGATTCTTCCTTCGAAAGCTTTACATCGTTAAGCCAAAGGCAAGGATGCATCAGTTCATCCCCGCGAACTAAATCCGTAACAGAACTATCCTCAAGGTCAACAAGAACTACTTTTGGATGAAGGCCATTTATGTCTGCGACAGTAGCAACGGCAAGATTTCGGTTGCGGACCCATTCTGTGTGATCAAAGGAGTATTTTTCCGGAGAAGGAATTCCCTGAACCTGTTTTCCCAGGCTATCCAAAATCAGGAGGCGTTCGTGAACACCATAATTTTCCTTCTTCGAGCCAAAATCAAGATACAAAGTGCGATTGGTTCCATCGGTGGAAAGAGATACATTGCAAGTCTGTTCCCCATCCAGCCAAACCGTATCCTGGGCTGAGTTATCCAGAACCGTTCCTGACTTTTCCATGGCGCGGCGGGCTCTCAAAATTCTTGCTCCAGAAACAGCCAAACGCAGATTTTCGCTGATGCCTCCGTGGTAGGCTCCATCAAATAGTTTCTTGGGAGTTCCAAATTTTCCATTGCGGAACGGGACCTGCCATGTACTAGTTTTCAAGAAAGAGCTTTCATCCTTATTATTTCTGGAATTGTCCACATAGGTAATCACCGTATCTCCGTCAGGGGTGACTCGAAAGCGAGGGATAGCAGCAGACTCCACATCCAGTTTTTTCAGGTCTGTTCCACGACTATTCAGGCGGCGAACATAAAGCTCAGACCTGGAGTCCACCCCTTCTTCACCGGTGCAGAATGCGACCCATTCCCCATCGGGAGAAATGTCCGGGTGTTTTACCGGCAAGGAATCCGCAATTTCCACCACAGAATAATTGTTTTCATTGTAATTCACAAAGGCAAGATTTTCGCTAATGCGATTCACAAAGGCAAGTTTTGCACGACGGGTTCCTAGTTTTTCCTTTATGGTACCGGAATTTACTAGAGAGCGTACAGCCGATTCCGTAGAACCACAGCCATTCATCCACTCCGGAGAAGGAATGGGGCCAAAAGCAAGACGGGCACCCACATAATCGGCAAACGTACTGGTGGAAACGGTGTAGACATCGCCTCGAGAATAGATATACATGTTCTTGGGATCCGTCCGGAAGCTTCCGCCTTTTATGACGCGTTCATCTACGGAACCACCATTAGGGGCGCCCACAAAATTGGAAACTGAAGTATCCTTAAAGCAGCCGGCATAATCATTGACCCATTCCGCAACATTTCCTGCAATATCGCAAATGCCAAGAGTGTTCTTTCCCCTGGAGCAAACTTCGTGGGGCGCATTTTCTGAATTTTTTCCGTTCCAGCTACTGTCGGGATTCCAGTCCATCGATGCGACTAGCGTCCATTCCGCTTCAGTCGGCAAACGGTATCCCGCCACCTCTGCATTAAAGTTCAGTTTTTCAAAACCAACCACATGCTTTGTATCGAAGATGACACGACTGTAGGAATAAACGGTATCAAATCCCTCCTGCTTCGATTTCTGATTGGCATAGAAAATTACATCGCCATAAGTCAAGTTGGTAATGGGATAATTTTCTTCACCTTCTGCGGCGGAACCACTAAGAGCAGAAGCAAATTCCTGCTGGGTGATTTCGTGATTGCTGATGGAAAAATCGTAATCGAAGTAAACCTTCATGGCGTGGCGTTCTTTCAGGGGAACGCCCTCCTTATTTGTTCCTAAGTAGGTGTAATGTCCCGCAGCATTGATACGCACAAAATCCCGATGGAGCGAATCTTCCGCAAAGGAAATTTCGCTGGAATCCCGATCTGGAGAAGACGCGGATGAGACATCATCCGAGCAAGCCATCATGAAGACCAACAGGAACAGAAGTATGAACTTTGACAGACGCACCATTACTTCTTTCCTTCAATAGCCTGGATGGTGGAATCAATTCGTGAAGTAAGAATTTCACCGCCGTACATGTTGAGATGATCAAAGTCAAATGCGGTACTGTCAGGATAATCGTGATTTCCCATCTTGTTTTCATCCAGCAGGAAGAAATTGGAATTATCCTTTTCCATTTCCTTAAAGCGCTCGATTAATTTTTCTGCATGGGACCTGCGCATTCCATGACGGCCAAAGGATCCTGTCTTTCTGTAATCCGGGCTCTGGGGAAAGATTACGCCCACAACGGTAACATTTCTTTCCTTGGCCATGTCCACGATTTCCTGAAGTTCTTCCATGGAATACTCATAGGTAGCAGATTTGTTACTCCAGTTGGAATCATTTTCCAGGAAGCCATTTCCAAAGCCGCCCTTAGACCAGGAATGCTTTTCCGTTTCCTCCACCCAGCCCATTCTCTGACTGAACCGATGCAAGCCATTGTGCTGGCTTAAATAGATCTTACTTAAATCAGTAAGGACCTTCGTATTGCTATCCACCCAGAAATTGTGGCTTATATCGTAAAGGATTCCAGGATTTCCCTTAATGTTCTTACTTACATTCTGGCCCTTCTTTTCAGACCACAAATCCATATCAAGCCCTACCACCAGATACCTAAGCTTTGGAGTATGATTGAACACATAGTTCTTGGCCAGATAGTAGGTTACGTCCATATCGGAGGGAATTACCGCCATGTTCAGGCCGGCGCCATAAGTCATCTTGTTCGGAATAAAACCGAGGCTCATTCGAGAAGACCCCAGGCCGATTACCTTTGCGTAACTTCCCTTGGCCCAGAACAGATTCAGCTTGGTCGCGATAAGAGGATCTCCATTGTTTTCAAAATAAAGGGCTGCGCTATCCAAGTCAACCTTATCAAATTCTCCGCCACGGGGAACAGATGCCGTATAGGTCCAGAGGCAGGGATGCCACAATTCCGTTCCTTCCACCAGGTTCGTAATGGAACTATCCCGAAGATCAACCAGGACAATCTTTTCATGGCTACCATTATTGTTGGTCAATGTCGCCACGGCAAAATCTCTCTTGAAAAACTGCAAGGGAGTAACACCACCCGTAGCCCACTCGCTATGATCAAAGGCATATCCATTGGGAGCAGCAACCGTCTGGATCAGATTTCCAAGACTGTCCGTAATCAGAAGCCTTTCGTGAACCTGATAGGGTGAGCCCACAAATTCCTGACCGGTCTTGCCTCCAAAATCCAGGAACAGGGTGCGTTTCGTGCTGTCCTGAGCTAGAGACACATTGCAAGCCTGTTCTCCACCGTACCAGACGGAATCCGTTGCACTTTCATCCATTACCGTTTGATTACTTGCAGAATCCGCCATGCGGGAACGAAGCAAGCGATTGCCCGTTACAGCAAGACGCTTGTCGTAACTGAGGCCTCCGTGGTAAGCGCCGTCAAAAAGTTTTTTCGGTTCTCCAAACTTGAAGTTTTTATACGGGACTTGCCAAGTGCTCTTGGTATGGAAACTGCTTCCGTCCTTGTTGTTCCCTGCATCCGTCACATAGATAATGGAGGTATCGAATCCATCTACACGCCAGCGGGGCACAGACGCATTTTTCACATCTAGCTTGACAAGGCTATCACCTGCAATATTCAACACGCGAACATAGACGGAGGATTCCATATCCGGCCCTTCCATGCCCGTGGAGAATGCAACAAACGCCCCATCGGGTGAAATGTCCGGATGATAGCAGTTCAAGGTATCCCTGATTTCAAAAATGGTGTTTGCGGTAATGGCATAGTCAATAAACATGATGTTCCCAGACACATCATTTCTGAAGGCGAGCTTTGTCTGGATGGTACCCGTCTTAGATCGAATGGTCGACCCCGACAGCTGAGGCACTGCACGTCCATTATTGACACTTCCACTTCCGTTAAACCAGGAGGCTTCCGGGATTTTCCCGAAAGCAATGCGGAATCCCACATAGTTAGCCCGTGTAGAGGATGTTACCGTATAGACATCCCCCCTGCTCACAAAGTTGGTGCTATTTCTTGTCGTTCTAAAACTGCCCCCCTTCAGAACACGTTCGCCAGTCATACCACCGTCGGGCGCACCTGCAAAATTATACACGACCGTATCGGTATAGACACCCATCCAGTCATTGACCCATTCCATGACATTTCCCGCCATATCGCAAAGTCCCACAAGATTTTCGCCTGCAGAACATCCCGGATGCACACGGCCATCAGAATTTTCCAAGGTCCAGGCCTTGTCCAGGTTCCAGTCCTGAGTTGCGGCAAGCATCCATTCCGCTTCCGTGGGGAGACGGTAGGCGTCAACATCGGGCAAAAAAGTTACCCCCTCCATTCTGTTGCAGTGGCCATCTTCATCCACGGTCCGCTGGTTGTATGTGTAAGCCGTATCAAAGCCTTCCGCCTTGCTTCGGGCGTTAGCATAGAGAACCGCATCGTAATAGGTTACATCTACAACAGGAAGTTTCTCATCCTCCTTCAAAGCAAATCCGCCCCACTCTTCCGAGACATACTGACGGAATTCACCATTGGTTACCTCCATCTTCCCGATGGAAAAATTGTAGTCAAAACGAACCGTCATTCTCGGCTGTTCATTATAGCGGAAGTTCCCTCCCTTGGCTCCAAGGACGACAAAAGATTTTTCCGCCAAGACACGAACAAGTCCCTGGTGGGATTCATCCGAAACCGTTTCTGCAGGGTAATACCTTAACGAAGAATCATAATCACAAGCACCCAAAATCAGAAGACTCAGTAAAGCAATCCAATTTTTCACTATTCGTCCCTCCCCTTATCCAACTTGAGCAACAAGGAATCCAGTCGTTCCGAAAGTTGTCTTGCCCCGCTTAGGCAAAGATGATCATTATCCACAGCCATGGAATCTGCGTAATCATGATCGCCCATCTTATTTTCGTCCATCAGCACAAAATTCGAATAGGACTTTTCCAGATTCTGGATTCGTTCCGTCAACTTTTTCGCAACGCTGCGGCGAAGGCCACTATGTCCAAAGGCTCCCGTATTCCTGTAATCCGGAGACTGGGGGAAAATCACTCCAACCACCCCGATGTTTCTGTGGCTGGCCTCATCCAGAATATGTTCCAGGGCGTCAAAGGAATTTTCCAGAAGATCTACATTGTCATCTATATAGGTACTGTCAAATACCACTTCGGGAGTTTCTCCCCAGGAGGAGCAGAGCGGTCCCATAAACCGACCCAAATCAGCGGTATAGTAAATGCTCTTTTCTACTCCCAACGCACTTTCGGTGGCCTCAAGCAAACCATTAGGAACGCCATCCTTCCAGAAGTCATGATTTTCGTCATAGACATATCCCGGATACCGCGGAAAATCACGGGCAAAGAAATTATCGCTTTCCGGTCCATCAATTTTCCACCAGAAGTCTATATCCAAGGAAAGAACGATGTACTTCAAGTTGGTCAGATGCGTAAAAAGATACTTGTCCAGAAAGTCCCGGGTAACATAAATGGAGTTGGGTGTCTGGGCGAGATTCAAGGTAAAGAAATGCCGTCCAAGAACTTCAGGGCTGATTCCATAAAGAGGGCGAGAAGAACCAAGGACAACCACATCGGCCCGGTTCCTGTACTTCCATAGCAGTTCCATCTTGTAGCGCATGAGGACACTTCCCCAGGAATCGTCATCGAGAAGATACACACCGGCACTATCCCGATCCAGCTGAGTATTCTTGGAAGACCATCGTTTCGCCCATAAAGCGGGATGCCATAATTCCTCGCCCATCACAAGATCGACAACGGAGCTATCCTCCAGATCGACAAGGCCAATTTTGGAGTGGGACCCGTCGTTATTTGTCAGGGACACCACAACCTTCTGGTTCACATTAGTCCATTCGGAATGATCGAAGGAATATCCTTCGGGAGCGGCAACACTTTGGATTAATTTTCCCAGGCTATCTACCAAAAGCAGGCGTTCATGAACTCCATAGGATTCGCCAACAAAACCAATTCCCGTCTTTCCTCCAAAATCCAGGAACAGGGTACGATCCGTCCCGTCCGTTGCAAGAGATGCATTGCAGGCCTGCTCTCCATTGTACCAGAGGGAATCGCCAGAGTCGCTACGAGTTCTAAGAAGTCTCGCCCCTGTCACTGCAAAATTTTTCTCCAGGTCTACCCCGCCATGGAAAGCCCCATCAAATAATTTCTGCGGGGTTCCGAATTTTCCTTTTCTAAAAGGAACCTGCCAGGTACTTTGTTTTTTAAACGACGCAAGATCCTTATTATTTTCAGCACTTGTTACATAAACGATGACCGTATCTCGATCAGGCGTCACTCTAAAGCGGGGAATTGCGGCGGATTTCACGTCCAGTTCTATGGCATTGCTATCAAATTCATCTAAACGGCGGACATACACCTTCGAAGGAGACTGAACACCTTCCATTCCCGTGCAGAAGGCCACCCATTTTCCATCAGGAGAAATATCCGGATGATAGACATCCAGGGAATCATGATATTCGTGAACAGAGATTGGCGTCTGGGAATAATCGACAAAAGTCAGATTGCCCGTAACGTCATTTCTAAAGACAAGCTTCGTCTGGTAGGTTCCTGTAATGGAACGCATGGAACTGGAATTCAACAGAGGCTTTACCGGCGATGTTGTAGCAGCACCTTCATCAAAAAGCCAGACGGGATCGGGAATCGCCCCGAAAGCTAGACGGAAGCCCACATATTCGTTTCGGGTAGTAGAGCTTACTACATAGGTATCGCCCCTGCGATAAATCGCAGCAGATGACCTTTCCTCACGGAAACTGCCCCCCTTGATGACGCGTTCCCCAAAGTGATTTCCTTCGGGAGCCCCCATATAGTTGTACAATGACGTATCCCTCAGGGAGCCTAGCCAGTCATTAACCCACTCCTTTACATTCCCCACCATGTCGCAAATGCTTCCATCCCCCTTTGAAGCGGAACAGACCAGATGGCTTCTAAAATCGGAATTTTCTACAGTCCATTCCTTCTTGGTGTTCCAGACCGTCTCGGCCACAAGATTCCATTCCGCTTCCGAAGGCAAGCGATAGGCTTTTGCCGATGCGTCAAAGCCCAGGCCCTCCAATCCGACACAATGACCCGACCCGTCAAAGTTTGCAGAAACATAGGTATAGGCAGTATCTCTCTTTTCTGATTTGCTTCGGGCATTGGCAAAGAGGACTGCATCAAAATAATTTACGTTTACTGCGGGCAGGGAATATTCATCGCAATCCAGCAACAACGTCTTATGCATCAACTCATTGAATTCACCGCATGTCACTTCGTGGGTGGAAATCAGGAAATCATAATCAAAATTCACCTTCATCCGAGGGCGTTCCGCGCTTCTTGCAGAACTTTTATCCGTTCCTAGATACACCGATTTCCCGGAGGAATTCACCTTGACCATTCCAGGCTGTTTTTCAACCTCTTTTGAAGAAATGACCGATGATGAAGATCCTTCGTCCGAGCACCCAGCGAGGGCTACGAATAGTAGGAATAGAAGCGCATAATGCATTACCTCAAAAATAGAAATTTCACTATTTTAAGGTTGCTGGTGAAGACGGCTTTTGGCTATTTTCAGGTTGATTTCAACCCCTGGATATTCTGGAAAAAACTGCTCTGCCATCCGAAACCAGGAAAGGGCCTTTCGCGGTTCTGAATCCAGAAATAAATTGCCAATATCGAAGGCCGCCAAGCCTACTAATTGTCTAGAAGCAAGGGGTTTAAATTCTAAGCCAGTCCAGTTTCCAGACTTGTATTTTTCCCGATATTCTTCGTCGGTATAGGAAAATCCCTGGCGATTGGGTTCTAGATTTTTTTCATGATAGCGCAAAAATACATGTCCAGGTAAAAGAATGGCCTCCAGGTCTATATTTCTTTTTTCTGCAATCATTAAGGCAAGCCATGTCAGGCCAACACATCCCGATTTTTTTTGACGAAGGACTTGCAAGGGAAGCACCGATTCCATGGATACAGCCGCGGTTCCGGCACCTGCAAATTCAATATTCCAATGTTCCCACAGAAGGGCTTTTAAGGAGACCAGAGTGTCTTTTGTTACAGACAAAGTAGAATCATAAAAACGAAGTCCTTCATTCCACTCGGGAATAGTTTCTACGCAATCAAGATTTTCACCTTCAAAAGAGCAAGCCGTTTCCACATAACTGACATTTCCACCACGACCTCCCCACAGAAGAACAAGTCCCGTCACCGCAATGGAAACGAAAACTACAGCAACAATCCCATGAAGAATCCGTTTAGACTTTTCCATATGTTTTCAATACGAAGCGACGTCCTTGTTTGTGCAGGAATTCCAGCCCCGAAGCAAGCGGTCTTAGCCGTGAGCCAAAAGCGACTCGTCTTAACGAGTCGTGTTGGCGAGAGTGAGCGCTTACCATCTTTTTCATCTAGACTCTAGCGCGAACGGTCACTTAAGTGCGTCCCACTCCATCGGGGATTGCCAGAGGTCTCTTGCGGTCATCATATAGACCACCAGTCTCTTGCTCAGCATATCCTTCTTCATTTTCATCATGCGGCTGCGAACGCCGGGACCGCCGCCCCAGCTAGTAAGCACCTGTACGTCAAGCCCCGTAGCATAAGCCAGCAGAGAACCCGGACCACCACTCTTCTGGTCCACACTTTCAAAAACGCCCGTAAAGGAATCGCCCATCAAAAGGATGGGGGCATTCTTGCCGCCCTTATAGGTTTCCGTACCGCGATAGACTTTCATCACATTCAGGTTGTCTGCAGGGTACTTGGACTTTTCAGCATCCGGCAAATGTGCCACCAGGTCCCCCTCGCGAAGGGTTTGTGTTTCCTGCAAGTTCAGGCTACCAGGTTGCGCTCCGGATTCCGCATACCAGCTGTACTGCGTCACGCGGCTAGCCAGAAGTTCCATGGTGGCAAGTTCCCCAGACAAGCCCCAGTGGGTATCATAACGCTGGAAACTGTACTGAGGAGGTTCATCTCCAGCCTTTGCAGCCATCAGCGCCGGGTAAATATCCAGCACGTCAATGCCCGCTTCCAGAAGTTCCTGGGTAAAGGCGCGACCTTCCGGATTAACACACAGGTCGGCAGCAGTGCCCGGCACCAGCTTCTCGCCGTAGATTTCTTCCTTCACGGGAACAGGAACCACCAGCAGCTGGATCCCCAGCGAATCCAGATAGTTCTTTAATTCAATCATTCGCGGTAGCGGGTTATGAAGGCTATCCTGACCGCTAATCTTATCTGCCAGCAGGTAATTTGCGTTTCGACGGAACCAGAGGAAACCGCCCTCCACCTTGTTACCATTTACATCCACTTCAGCCCAGGCGTTCTGTTCCTTGGGAAGTTTCGCCATCTGTTCCGCCAGGGACTTGCGGAAAGCCGCAGTAGCTTCGTTGGCAGGACATGTTCCCTTTATTGCATTTAAGGTTTCCAGACGGAAAGTAGAACTGGTATCCAGATGGCGGTCCACTGGAATTACAGCACCATTGACCATGAGGGAATCCGCCACCTGCTTTGCACGAATCTCCTCGTCCGTCATACGGAAAGCAGGTGCCTCAAAGCCTATCCACATCGGCGTTCCCATGGGGTTTCCGCGCATGACAGCAAACGGCCTGCCGTTTTCCCAAGGTGCACCAGCGGTATGGGGTTCCAAATCCGTATTCAAGGTGGGATACCAATAGGAAGAAAGAGTGCGAGCCCAGTTCATTGCATCATCCGCATTCATTTCTCCCGTCAAGTAGTAGTTGAGAATTTCAGCAACCTCTCCTGTAGATGTCAATTTCAACTTCCCATAAAAGGCACTACGTCCCGTCCACTGCGCAGGAAGAACTTCCACCCACCAGTCAATGGCATTGGAGCCAGCATTTACATTGGAAGAAGGAACGCCCCACAAGCGGGTTACACTCTGAAATGCTCGAAATACATCAGGTTCGTTCCACTTTACGGCTTCCACGCCATTCAGCAGAACGGACAGGGAATCTGAACCCGTCTGGGAGTATAAAAGTTTTGCGAAGGGTTCCCATGCGATAGGTTCCACACCTGTTACCGCATTAGGCTCATAGGCCGAAAGGGAATCCAGCATGGGGAACGGATAATCCGCCAATTTTGCACCGGCCATAACGCCCTGGTAATTTTCAGGTTTATCTTCCTTACCGGCCAGGCGAATAGGGTTGTTGAAATAGGCTGCAAAATCAAGAGCCGCCAAAGTGGGCTTATCCACCACACGGATCTGCTTATCTTCGGAAACAATTTTCATTTCAAAAACGGTCACCGCCTTGGGAGCCACATAGCGAGGCATATTGGCTGGGGCAGAATTTTCCCCACGAACTTCCGCTACCGCAGGAGGAACAGTACCCGATTCTACATTACTATTTCCGGCACAGGCCATCAATCCAAAAGAAAGAGCCGATGCAGCAAGTGCCGCACCGACCTTCAAATAATTTGCTTTAAAATTTTTCATATTCACTTAATGAATATATAAAATTTCAAGCAGTTCCTAATCTAAGCCACCTCGACAGTTTATTGCAGAACAGCCTATACCCCGTTCCCCGTCATTCGATTCGTAGCGGCAATAGAAATTCATGGCCTCCACGGCATACATATCGCACCATTCACTACAAGCTCTTTCGGGATCAGCCTGAAACAATTCAGACTTTTTCGGATTTGCAAGACAGGTGGCAACGCATTGCTCCCGAGCCTCCAGCAAATCCTCTCGAAGCCAAAGTTTTTCATAAGCACCGGGATCTTCAGAATCTATCCCAAAGACTCCTCCCCCATCCACAATGGGTGTATTCAGGTCCAAAGTTTCGCCGCACATTTCCAGCAAAAACATTTCCTGAATGACTTCGGGGTTTGTGGCAACCGTATCTAAACCAGGCGTGACATTGCCAATCACAATGGAATCCTTAGAAACCGAACTTACGCGATAATGGGAATAGAAGGGAGTATCATATTCCCAGGCGACCAGATAATAATTGCACTGGTCAGCCCCACCCCGCTGACGTAGGCGCATTTCAGCGATAGGCATCAGGCGGTGAATAATCCCCTCATTGATAGGAATGAGAGTCGGTTCCTTTGGCAAATCGCATAATTCAGGCCAGAAGAAAGTGCGATAGGCAAGCACATGGGAATCCATATCCGGCAAATGATTTTCAGGACTAGGGTCCAAAAAAACACCTTCATTCCCTGAAGATTCTATCTCCCGGGAAGAGCTGGACACGGGTTCAACATTGGACTGAGTAGATGCGTCATCGGAACAGGCGACTATTCCTATAACTGCGGCACTAACCAGCGCATTCTTAATCAAATTCATCCTAACCTCCAATTTTTAGTAAGACTGATTAAAATTCCGATTCCCAACGGGCACAATTTTCCTTGTATTGTTCCGCCCTTTTCGCAAGCTGATCCCTTATGCCCTCGGGTTCAGAATACTCATACCACATCCTTCTTATGGTACCGTTCTCGCAACCATTCCGATCCCAATGGGCGTAGACTCCAACCTCATCCAAATTCAGTAACGAATCAGAACGGGGATTCACAAAAGATTCAAATTCCGAAAGAAGACTATTGCAAACACCCCAATGAGGTTCTGCAAGATGTGTCGCGATGTTTCGATTATAGGAAACCGGTTCATCACTAAGTTCATCCTCCAGGTAATCCTCCATCTGAATGAATTCCGAACCCTTCTGGAACTGCATTACAGCGCCATAGTAAACAGGACCATTCATCACTTTTACGATGCAATAAGAAGATTCGTAGAAAATTTCATCCGCTTCTTCGAAAAGAGGTGACGGACAAATACTTTCGCCAATCTCATTAAGGCAACTATCCAGAGGAACCACCGAGGGGCCCGAGAAAGGATCCGTATCGGGATGCAAAGGTGAATCATTGGAACCTGACCCCTGAACCTGCGCAGAATCATACGGAATCCGGATGGACGGATCAACCCAATCAGGCTCATCAATGATGCCTGGGACCACAACATCCGACGGTTGCGCCGAGGAACTGGACCCGATAGCAAGAGTGTTAGGGTCTGTCACGGTGCCGCCAGCCACATTCTCGCTACAGGCCGAGAGAATAAGCCCACAACTAGAAACCAGCAACACAGTGATCAGTACAGACCACAAATTTTTCAAAGTCAAGTTAAACATCCTGTTCATCTCCTACCTCCGACTTTTTCGCAGTCAATGGAAACAGTTGCAAGTTCAGGCGATATACCTGTTCCGCCCCCTCTTCGGCGGCAACCACATCCACAATCTGGCGGCGACAATCAGCGAGAATCTGGATTACCCGCTGGTAAGAATTCTGAGTCAGCCCCATGGTAATGCCTGTAATGTTCCGTTCCTCTGCATTGAACCGGTCAATGGCACCTTCTGCAAACCTTGCCATGTCCCGATGCATGGTGCGGATGGCCACAGGCAACGCCTCGGCAGAACCTTCCAGGGACTTTTCCGCCTGTTCATAAACATCTTCGCCAGTCTTTTTCAGAAGACCCATCTTGACCAGATCATGAAGGACCTCCCGAACCTCCATGGCGGTAACTTCCTGATGGCACATCCTAGAAAGAGTCAAGGGTTTTGCCCCCGGCATGATGGAAGCCAGTTCACGAAGCACGGGATATTTCCAGGATTCGTAGAACTTGAAAGTTTCACCATCAAGGATGCGGACCTTGTGCGCCTTGGCGATTTCCCGCATTTCGGCATAAGCCTTCTTTTTATCGTCGTCATGCTTGGCCTGCCCAAACAAGACTAGAGCGCGAAAATACACCAGCTCAAAACCAACAAGGCCCATGGCAGCAGCTGTTCGTTCCACCCCAATCTGGCTCAAACCGCTTTTGCCTTCGCATACCAGTTTCAAGTATGTGGGCGAAGTAAATCCGGCAAGTTTCGCAAACTCCCTCCAGGAAAATACGGACGTCCTCTTTCGATTGTCGTAAAAATCCTGCATATAGGAGCGGAAGTTATCATATTCTATTACGGATTTCATCATAGTCCAAATATATTTCCTCAATGTATCATTGTCAATACCAAATGATACATTTTATTAAAATATTCACAAAATAATTAAACTTTCAAACACTTCATTTAAATTCTAAAACATCTATGATACAGATTGTATCATAAAAGTGCAAAAAAGTAAATCATAAAAACCGGACGCAGCAAGGAAAGAACAATTTTTATATTTGTCGCAATTAAAGGGACTCATATAAACCATGAAAAAGCTATTTGTCATCGCCACAGGAAGCGCCGGAAAAATCCGCGACTTCGCCCACATTCTCGGAACCGAAAATAAGGAATTCAAGACTCTGAAGGACATCGGATTCGATGGCGATATCGTGGAAGACGGCGACTCATTCGCAGCTAACGCAAAGATCAAGTCCAGCGTTACCGCCCAATGGCTTGCCGCCCGTGGCATCGAGGCCACCGTTCTCGCCGACGACTCCGGCCTGGAAGTTTTCGCCCTTAACGGCGAACCGGGAATTTACAGCGCCCGCTATGCAGGCGGCCACGGCGATGACGACGCCAACAACAATAAACTGATGGCAAAGCTGGAGGGCATCGAAGACCGCGGCGCCCGTTATTTTTGCGCCCTTTCCTACCAGCAGGTGATTCCCGGAGCAGACGGCAAACTGACAGTTACCGAACCGCAGATTTTCGAAGGAGAATGCCGCGGCAACATCAACCACGCTCCCGTAGGAGACATGGGTTTCGGTTACGACCCGCTGTTCGTCCCCAACGGCGAAACCCGCACTTTCGCCCAGATGGAACTGGAAGAAAAGAAAGTCATCAGCCACAGAGGCAACGCCATCCGCGCCCTCAAAGCAGCTCTTTCTAGGGGTTTTTAGGGGCTAGGGTCTAGGGGCTAGGGGTTAGGGCTGCGGGATGCATGCGTTTGCGATTTCAAGAGGGTTACATCCTTATTTTTTCCTACGGAGTATTCCCGAAACCACTAACCACTAATCACTAATCACTACCCTAGGAAATGGGGCAGAGCCCCCGTGATCCCTGATTTTTTTTGACGATACTTTACTCACATTTTTGAGTAGGGAGCTACGCTTCCACTCAAACGAGCAAGGCTAGGATAGCGCAAGCGTAGCCGACGACTTGCGACGGGGGGGCCAGGGGGGCAGAGCCCCCGTGATCCCTGAATTTTTTTGACGATACTTTACTCACATTTTTGAGTAGGGAGCTACGCTTCCACTCAAACGAGCAAGGCTAGGATAGCGCAAGCGTAGCCGACGGCTTGCGACGGGGGGTCCAGGGGGGGGCAGAGCACCCTTGCATCATTATTTCGTTTCTGTGCTACCTGCATTCAGCTTAATGTCTGGCAGATCGCGAACGAAGATAGAGAAGCTCCAGCCAGCGGCAGGTCCCGTAGGCGTCCAGGTAAAGTCCAGCTGCCAGCAATGAAGCACGCGATTGAAGGTAAACTCGTGAGAAACGAAGCGGCCCTCGTTATAGTTGTAGCGAGTGCTGTAAGTCATTTCCCAGTTGCGGGTGGGCTGCAGGCTGGCAGAAATTCCCGTAGAATGCGTCACACGATCCTGGAACAAATCCCGCCCCACCCGTGAGCTATTAAAGCTATAGCTGTAATCAAGACCGAAGGACCATTTCAAGGTTTCATACTTTCCCATCTGGGAAGGAAGCCCACCATTAAATTCACCATTCCAGCTAAAGCGCTTGGAGAAATCGTAACCCCAGGAAATCAGTTCCGGAATCTGCACCTTGTTGGGGTCTTCCGTAAACTTGTGGTAGAAGCTATGGCGGGTGTTAATGGTAAAGAGATAGTCCGGCAAAATCTGGAAGCCGAAGGAAGAACTAATATCCGAGAACCGAAGGGAATCCGCTGCAAAGTTGTAGGACAGGTTATGCCTTGTGGTTAAGAGACGGCGGTTGCCATACTGTTCTTCCACCGCCTTGGCGGTATCCCCCTTGGATGTATCCGGCTTGTAGCCCGCCACCTTCAGGTACTTAATATCAAAGTCATTGCTTAAGCCAAATCCCACGGTCTTCTGCTTATTCTGATAAAAACTCTGACCTAGGTAAGGATGGGGAGCGAACTTCTTTACGCTATCGATTTCGGGAGCGTAGGTGTAGGAAATGCTGGGAGAAAGCACGTGGCGAATACCGGTAAAGCGACCGATTTCAGGAACCCAGATTCCATAAAGTTTTGTGTCGGCAGTGATACTGTAATTATGGTTGTAGGCAAACTGGCCATACTTATCGTGTTCCGGATCCAACATAATGCGCTTACGATAAATAATGGAATCGTTGGGATTGGCCCATTCTGTACCGGACCAATAACCCGCAAAGGACGCACGAGGAGTAATGTTAATGACATCGAAAAGGGAACCGGAATAATCCAGAGAGAAGTTGCCGGTGTAACCCACATATTCAGCCGTGGTATCCTTGTCGTTCAACGAATCCAGGGCGCGAACGGTGGTGTAGTTAAAGCGGTTGCTAAAGCTATAGTTTAACTTTTCCAGATAGTTCATGAAGGAATTATCATCACGGGCAACTTCATCCTCGTCGATTTCAAAATCAAACAGAGGGCCGCTCATGCTGTACTGGATATCCGGAATGCTACGTTCCATACGGTCGGTAGTCAAGTTATGATCCTGACTAGCCTTTACCGTCAGGCTCTTGTTGTTGCCGAAGCGACCGGAATAGGTCAAGGTAGCCTTGGCCTGCTGATTCAGGATCGTTTCCGCATCCAGTGCATTTTCTTTACGAACCTTGGAGCTACTGACGAAAGAACCGCTACCGCTTAAGGTATGCTTGCCATCGGGAGTCAAGTTCTGCTTATGGTCGAAGCGAATATCGTAACCACTATTCTCCAAATCAAATTCTTTGAGATAGGCCGTATAGGAAACGCTACCATCCAGGAGGTATCTCTTTTTATAACGGACCTCCCCCGTCACTGTAGATCTTTCAAAACGGGCTTCCTCACCTTCGATAATGTCACCTTTCAAGGTCGCATCCCAGTAATCGTTTGCCGCATAATAGAAGCCCAGGTTGCTCATATAGTAGCCCTGCTTCTGGTCACCACCGAACTTAGGCGTCAGAAGACCGGACTTACGACCACTCTTTAGGGGGGCAACCACCATAGGCAGCACCGCCACCGGCACATCCGCAATATTCAAGACTACCGGGCGGGCCGTAATGGTTTCCTTCGGTTTCACCACCATGCGGCGGCCATAGAAATAGAAATGCTGATGGGTCGAGTCGTTACAGGTACTGAAATCACCGCGGGCAATTTGAATTCGCTGGTCCGGCAGTCGGCGAACCTCCATGCCGTTGAGCTGCTGGTTGTCCTGATACGTGGTGGCGTAGTAGATTTCGCCAATGCGACTGTTCATATTATACTTCAGCCGCATGCCCGACAGGGACGGATTCTTGGACTCCCTGAGAATCGGGTCGCCACTTGCGGCAAGCACGCTGTTTTTCTGGTCAAACCAGATGGTATCCGCATCCAGGGTGGCTGTACGATATTTCAGCTGGGCGGTGTTATTCAAGTTGAACGTAGAATTTTCCACATCGTATTCCAGGTCCACCGCCCTATACTCGATTGTATCTGTTCCCGTGGTGTCATTCATCCAGTCCACCTCGGTAGTGTCTTCTTCTACCACGTCTTCCCGCACTTCAAGTTCAAAGCGGGTCATCTCCTGTCCGAAAAGGTCAGGAGCTGCCAGGGCCAGCGCAAACACGAAAACGGCCCAAAGAAAACGATGGGTTCTAGATACAATCACGTTAGGTGAAATGTAGAAAAGCAAAATGATGAAAATACAATCATTTTATATTTAATAGCCGTTTCAACCATAGGAGCGAGCAATGGCTTCTTGTTACAATTGCGGCAAGGAATACACCCCCAACATAGACAAATTCTGCGCAAATTGCATTGGCTTTGCGATGTTTATTCTTCATGGCGGCAATCTCCGGCTAGCCAATCCCCCTTGGCATTGGGTGTACAGGAAACACGATTTCCCCATCCGCATAACATAACAAAGAAAGCCTGCGTAAAAACGCGGGCTTTCTTTTACGGATAAATTCTCCTGACGGGCAATTACTTCAGCACAGCGTTCTTGCCGCTGACAGAGCCGTTAACATCGATCGTCACCATGTAGCGTCCGGAGGGAACATTTTCGGAATTCCAGGCGACAGTGTTGAAGCCGGCCTGTGCATTATCCACGCGGACAGATGCGACCACTTCGCCTTCGGCGCTCATTACGGTAACTACGGCTGTACCTGCAGACTTCAGTTCAAAACTGATGGCCTTGCGGCTAAAGCCCTTGAGGGAAGCAGAAGATGCCTTGGCGACACTCTTGCCGGATGCCTTGGGAGCAAATTCGTTTGCCTTTTCCACATAAATGCCATTGAGATTTGCGGCATTCACGGTACCTTCGGAAACGCGGTAACCATGCTTAAGGACGGCCACCAGCTGCTTGTCGCTATTGGCGCTTGCATAGGTTTCCAGTTCCTGGGCATTGAATTCGGTCTTGTCGCCATACCAGGCTTCCACCTTTTGGCTTTCCAGATCAGTTACGGTGATCTGTGCACGGCGGATGACGGTAGAAAGAGTGTCGGCACCGCTGACAAAGGTTACTTCCAGCGGCTTGTTTACCTGACCGCGGAGCTGTTCCTTGGAAAAGTCCATGTTCTTGCCATTGAGGCTTACACCGTCAACAGCGATAATCACATCGCCCACCTGCAACTTGGAATCTGCAGCGGGTGTACCGGGAATCACTTCGGCAATCTTGACACCGTCGCGAACCTGATAGATGGTAACGCCAATGCCGCCGAAAGCTTCATCGGCCATTGCAGGGGCTGCAATCATGGCAGCCATGAGAGATGCCTTAACAAAACGCTTCATAATTTCTCCTTATAATTCTTACTTCAGGAAATATACATCATTCCTGGATAAAATTCAAAGCGGGAAAAGCCCGCAGGTATAAAAAAGGACCTTTTTCGGAAATTTTTCCTGTACCGGAAGGTCCTACCTGCAAGCTATTCCATCATCACACCCTTTTCCTCCTCATCATCCTCGTAGTCTTCCATCTTCTCGCCCGGGGTAATGACCAGGCCCAGAGTCACCGGCTCCCCCTTGGAGTTCAGATAGGCTTCCAGATACAAGGTTGAAGACAGACGGAGCAGACGCAGGTCCAGCATGGTGCCGCCCTTGTGGATGCTCTTGGGATTCAGATTGAAGAAGAGGAACTTGTCGTTGATATATTCAAAGCGGTCCTGTTCGTAGTTGATGGACCAACGGGAATCCCCATCGTTTTCCTGACGGTAGACGCATTCATCGTGGTCGATATCGCATTCGAAGCTGGCGCTTTCCTGATACCTCTTGTTCCATTCGCGACTGAAGGAGCAGGACTGTATGCGGGAGCCGCCATTGCGCTGTTTGTTCAGCTGATCGTTCATGACCACGTAGTCCATCTTCAGATGCTTGACCTGGTTGTAGACATCCATCAGGATGATGTAGGCTTCGATATCCTTAGGGCACTTGCCTGTGAGATTTACATCTTCGTGAGCTTTCAGGAGAGTCTGCTGCAGCCCAATGTCAATGGCGTCGGGAATTTCGCTTTCTGCAATTTTATCCAGAATCTTTTTCGGAGGAATGACCACCACCTTGTCGCCTTTCTTTACCGCAAAGCCCAGCTGGTCGCGGATATAGTCCAGGCATTGCTGGACATGAATGTGAACCGTATTGGATCCACCCGAGACGAAGTCCACCCCGATGCTCACATTCCATTCCCCGGCATCGCTTCCTGAATTCTTGTCTAGTTCGCAGAAGGGTTCTTCCCGAATACCATCAATAAATACCACCTTGGCATTTAACTTCGTCACCAGGGATTCATCCTTTTTCAGGACGCCACCCAAGCTCCAAAAATTGGGATTCAGGCGAAGCACTTCTGCAAAGGCCTTATCGCCATCCAAGGCAGGAAGCAAAGAATCGTTCCGGGCGTTTTTCTCTTTCAGCAATTCGGAGTACTCCGTACTGACCGTCATATTGCTAAAGCCGTTGCGGGCCGCAGGTTCCGGGAACGCAGCGACGGAACTTGCGAACAGCACAAGGTGAAGTACTAAAACCGAAAGAAACAGGGTAAGCTTTTTCATACAAAAACCTTTATGCCTTCCGCAGCTTTTTCACGGCAAAGTGAAGTGCGTAAATCAAAACACCGCAGGCAATGATGGTGGGTCCCACAATAAGATTGAATTGACATGCAAGCAACAGACCTGCAAGGACTAATGCCAGGGAAACGCAAACAGAGACCACCATCATCTGAACCAGACTCTTGGAGTAAGCCTCCGCAATGTAGCCGGGAATCGTAAGAAGGGCAATCACAAGAATCATCCCCACAGCCTGCACTGCAATGACAACGGTCAAGGCGATCAAGGCGATAAGCACCATGTAGTAGGCTAGCACCGGAAGCCCCTGCACCCGCGCAAACTCGGGATCGTATGAAATCGCCAGGAACTTTCTAAAATGGGAAACAACCGCCACCAAGGTAAGAATCAGAAGACCACTCATCCAATACAGTAAATCAGTCGGTACGGTGAGAAGGCTTCCAAAAAGGAAGCTCATCATTTCGCCGCTGTAGCCAGGCGTAAGGTCCGTAAGGATGACGCCCAGAGCCATGCCTCCTGCCCAGATAATTCCGATGAAGGTATCCGAATTTTTTCGATCTCGCCAGGTTAAAATTCCCATTAGCAAGGCGCATGCCAGAGCAAAGCCTAACGAGCCAAGCATGGGAGAAAAACCCAGCAGGGCTGCAAGGCCAACACCGCCGAAGGAAGCGTGCGCCACACCACCGGCAAGTGAAGTCAAACGGTTAACCACCACAAAGGTTCCCATGATGCCGCAAGCGACAGCCACAAGAACAGACGCCATCAGGGCGTTCTGCATAAAGTCCATGGAAAAAAGTTCAAGCATATTCAGTAACCGTTCAAAAAAAGCAAAAAACTAGACACGAGATTTCGTCAGATCCGCCAGGATGGAATTCAGGTCCAGTAGATTCGGGATATAGAAATTCACCCAGCTAGGGACATCCGCTACTGGATTTACAAGGACAGTCGTCCATCCGCGAAGGTGGGCCGGTTCAAGATTACGGACCGAATCTTCCAGCAGGACTATGTCGGAAGGATTGACCGGCGTTCCGTTCCGGAAAAAATCTTCGGGCACTTTCCCCGCAAGATATTTCTCAACCTTGTCGTACGCACTGTCGTGAGGTTTCCCCACCCAGTCCATCTGCTTCAGGTCAAAGACATCTTCAAAACAGTCCCTAATACCCATATGGTCCATGCCCGCTTCGCTCCAGTCCCTACGGCCATTGGTAAAGACAAAACGGCGACCGGGCAATTTCATAATCAGATCCCTTTTTTCGGGAGAAGCCTTAGGGTACACCAGATATTCCGGCTGATGGATGAAATCAAAAAAGTCATCCGGATTTACCCCATGCATAGCCTGAAGGCCTGCCAAGGTAGTCCCGAAACGCAGCAGATAGTCCTTACGAATCTGATGAGCCGTTTCGTAGTCCACTCCCGTCGCATTCTTCACGGAAAGGGAAATCCGTTCATCCAGGGATTCCAGGACATTCCTTTCATCGGCACCATACAAAGTCAAATCATAATCAAAAAGCCAGATCATAAAAGCTAGTATCCCATAGCAAGCCCGCCAATCTGACGAGCTAAGTAGGTTGCATAGTTATCGGTCATGCCACTTACGAAGTCCAGTACTTGATGGTAGGCTTCGGCAGCAGTAACGCTCTGCCCGATTTTTGCCTGGCCAATCAGCCGGACGATGCGGTCTGCCCGATAAGAATTCTTCCCGTTCTTGCGGAAATCATAAACGCCATTGATGAAGGCATCCAGCACCGTACTTAAGGTGGTATAGCTGCCCACTTCCAGTTCCGTTTTTCGGCGGTCCGGATAAATGCGCTCCACACCCAGGCGCTTTGCAATGCGAATACCTTCCATCACTTCGGAACGGGAAAGATCCGTCAGGTGCTTTATCGGTTCGAGAGACATAATCTTGTCGTAATTCCTGACGAAAGTAAGGGCCACATCATCGATCAAGTTCTGAATAGCAAGACCACGAATACTGCTGAGGAAATCTCGGAAGTTCTGTCCATTTTCCTGATACTCTCGGTCAATATCCACATCGGGGCCGCAAAGGTAACAGAACATATCCCTGACATCACCAAAGGAAAGGATTCCAAGTTCAATGGCATCTTCCACATCCAGAATGCTATAGCAAATATCGTCGGCGGCTTCCATCAGGTAAACCAGGGGGTGGCGGGCCCACTTGCCTGTTTCCAGTTCGGGGATTCCCAAGGTATAGGCGGTATTACGATAGAGATCAGCTTCTGTAGAGAATAGGCTGGTGGGAGTGCCAAACTTCGCCAACTGAGGATACTTGATCATAGCCCCGATAGTTGCGTAGGTAAGACGCATTCCCCCATCCAGAAAATGGTACTCCAACTTACTCAGGATGCGGTGTCCCTGTGCGTTACCGTCAAAATTTTCGAAGTCCGCAACTTCATCCGGTCTCAGATCCTGCATGGGAGCGGAATGACGGTTCTTACGGAACCATTCGCGGATAGCCGCTTCACCAGCATGGCCGAAAGGCGGGTTTCCAATATCATGGGCAAGACAAGCAGACTGAACAATGGTGCCAAACTGATATTCGTTTACATACTTAGGCAAATGTTGCTTAATCAGGTGATACACCGTAATGGCAAGGCTACGCCCCACACTACTGACTTCTAGGCTATGGGTCAATCGGCTGTGAACATGATCGTTCACGGAAAAAGGATGAACTTGAGTCTTACGGCCTAGACGTCGAAAAGCCGTAGAGAAAACAATACGGTCATAATCGCGATGAAAATCGGAACGGTTCGGATCCTGGTCGGCAGGATGTCCGTAACGCGTGGCGGAAAGCAAGGTATCCCATTGTAGCATGGGATTAAATGTAGAAAATTAACAATTAACAGTGAACAGTGAACAATGAAGAGTGAAGAGTGAAGAGTGAACAATTAATAATGAAAGATGAAGGATGAAGCCTCTAGGAGCGAAGCTCCGACCTCATACCTCAAGCGGAGCGTACCTCAAAATGAGTGAACAGTGAACAATGTTGTGAGCGAGGCTTCGCGGTACCTTTTTAGCGGTTCCTTTTCTTTGAGGCGATTAGGCAAATCACAAGGGAGTCTACGATTACAAAGCCGGCCAGCCACATTACGGTTCCGCTTTGGAAGCCATAGCTATGAAGCCCGACTCCCAGCAAGTTAATGCCAAACCAGCAAAGAAGCGTGACGATAACATTGAAGGAATTGAACAAGGCAAAGCCCTTTGCCGAGACAAGGCGTCCACCGCGGAGGTGTAGTCCTAGCATCGTCCAAAGGCAAACGAAAAGAGCACCACATTCCTTCGGGTCAAAGCCCCAGAAACGACCCCAGGCAAAATCCGCCCACACGCCCCCAAGAAGGGTGCCAAGGATAGTAAGGCAAGCTCCAAAAGCAAGAGTACCGAAAAGAAGCCTGTTTATGTTCTGGAGTTGTTCCGAAATTTCGGCGAGTCGAGTTTCGCGGAACAAGGCCACATGGGCTACAATCCCAGACAAGATAACACCAGCAAATCCTAGAGCGATTGTAAACACATGTAGTGTCAAAAAAATACTGGAATTCAACACCGCGGGAATAGGCTGAAACAAGTCACCCGGTTCCAGAATAAACTTGGCAAAGAACAGCAAGATCGCCGCCATCACAGTCACAGGAATGATGAGAGAGAAAGTCCGCTTTTTGCAGAAGATGAAAGCACCGAACTCAAAACTTTCCAGCAACATGGCGACCAAAAGTACGATTTCATATAAACTGGAAAGAGGCGGGCGACTCGTAATGTAAAGACGCAGGGCAAATGCTATGGAGAGCGTCACCGCCACAGCCGCCGATGCCGAGTTCGCCGCCACATCAAGCGCACGCTTCTTGAAAACGGAATTGACGGAAGCCAGGATGCAGCCTAGGAACGCCAGGATAAAAGCGACAAGGGCGAAGTTGGCGTGGTTATAGAAAACTTCTGCCTTAAATTTTTTTGTCTGTGCCGGAGTTGCCTCAGCTACCTTAAAGTCGCCTCGCTGTATAGATTCAAAAAGTTGCACATTAGAAAGCAAACGTTTCATTTCGGCTGTAGCCGGATGGTCATCGTTGCGGCTTGCATAGATTTCCAGTTGAGAGCGAGAGGCTTTTAAATCATTGTAGCTGACATAACGTTCGCCTTCAGGCAAATTCAGCGCTTGCAGGACATCACTGCGCAGAACCTTGAAGATTTTTTCTTCTAAAACAAACTTCTCAAAATCTGAAATTTGAATAAAATACAAAATGTTACATGCAGAGCCATCCGCAAAGCTGCCTTTATGAGTCACGCGACCACTAAATTCATTCAAAACCCCACGAGCAAAAGAATCAAAGGGCCGCAAAACACCATTTACAAGCACAGGGTCTTCTGGATAATCAAGAACTCCAGCGGATACACTATCAGGGATAAATATGATTTCAGTCGCATTTGCTCTAGGAACGCAAACCAAGCCCGCCATAACGATTAAAAGTGCCGGCAAAGCCTTTACCACATTCGTTCCAGCCCCCGCGGGACTTCTATGACTATTACGGACCTTCGCCACATAATGGAAAATCATGCTCAGCAGGAACAAAATCATAAAGGCGTAAGGCACAAACTTAAAAGGATCGTAGGTGGCGGTGTAAAGATCTACCTTCACACCAAACATATCCACCTGACCCTTATAGAAAATAAAGTAAGGGTAGCCCTCCCCCACCTGCACCGCCGAGGTATTCAAGCTATCGTCAACGGTGTAAAA
>JAKSIH010000031.1 GCA_024398935.1 Fibrobacter sp.
GAGCGGAATCTGAAGGATGCAAAAAAGGCCCCCAGATGGGAGCCAGCTAGGATAACTAAATTGCAGCCTTCTCTTACCACAAAGAGGTTGCATTGAGTCATCTTAACCGAGAGCAAAGATACAAAATTCTTGGCTTGTTGCGTAGCCGTTACACGCAAACCCAAATCGCAGACATAATCGGATGTTCCCAAAGCACCGTATCACGAGAAATCAAACGGAATGGTTCACAGGGGAAATACGGAGCGGAGGCGGCTCATAGAAAAGCCGTTGCAAGGAAGAAGGCTAGCCACTGCCATAAGAAATACGACGGATATGACTGGAGAATTGTTGACGCAAGTATCCGTAGTTTCATGAGTCCACAGCAGGTTCGCTGGAGATGCAGGCTTATGGGCCTGAAATGTCCTTGCGAGGAGCTCATCTACCGTCACATCTGGGAGGACAAGCGACATGGCGGTGACCTCTACAAATGCCTAAGGCACAAGAACAAGAAACACGCTTCCAGGGGCCGTAAGAACGACTACAGAGGAAGGATTGTCGGCCTAGTATCTATCGACAAGCGGCCTGCAATCGTTGATAAAAAGGAACGTTTCGGAGACCTTGAGGTAGACCTTGTCATCGGCAAGGACCACAAGGGAAAACTGCTCACCATAAACGACAGGGCAACGAACCAAAGCTGGATTAGAAAAATCGGAAGCAAGAACTATTTTGCGCATCCATACCATTCATGGGAGCGAGGTGCGAATGAAAATATGAACGGGCTGATTCGCCAATTTATTCCAAAGGGCGCAAAGATTGAAGATGTCGATGAACGCTATATCCGATGGATCGAGAACAATCTGAACAATAGACCAAGAAAAAGGCTTGACTACCTAACACCAAATGAGTATCTTTTGAAAAAGTTCAACATTATGCGTTAGCGATTAGAAATCGCCTTTATTTCTATGAAACAATTACTAATTCTTTTATTTTTTTTGTTGTCCCCGCTTTTGCAAGTGATTTTTTTGTTGAAACACTTGATGAACAGCAAGAATCAAATAACTTACTTGTGTTTCGTGTGCGAGTAACAAATAATCGTTTTCCTATTGCTGATGGAGTGTTGAAATTTTGCTTGAAGAAGATTCCTCAGAAAAAAATAGTTGTTGAAAATTATTATGTGGGGGATGCAAATGTTGTTTTGCATGATATTGATTCTGTAAATGTTTGTGTTGATGTTGAAATGGGACTTGTTCCAATGGGTGTGTCGCCTAATTTAAGTGGTTTTAGCATTGGTATACATTATTCAGATTGGTCTAGTAGAGATAAAACTCAGGATTATAGTAATCCAAAAGGAGCATTTTTTGCCAAAGCAGAAAATATATCTTTTTATGATGGGGATCTTCTAATTTATGGTTCGTTGCCGCAAAAATTTGAGGCAACCCATTTTGACGCAAAATTTGTACTATTTCAACCAGAATCATATTCAGAACAACCGGCATTTGTGGAAGTAAAAAATAATGGGAATAGGGAAATTCCTGTAAATAAACTTAAAATTCAAATGAATAATCGTATCTTCCGCCTAATAAAAAATAATCTTGCGGTTGGGGCTTCCGCAAGGGTCTATTTAGATTCGGTATGTCCTCAAAGTAATAGTAATGAGGGGGAACTGTTATTATTGTATGATTCAATACCTGTTGATTATCTAGTTTGGGGGAAAAAGGGTTTCTTTCAAAAAAAAGCAGTTGAATGGGGACTTTGGAGTGATGAATCTTTTTTCCTAAAAACGAAGAGAGATTCAATAGTATTTGTGGGGGATGGGTATACAAAGGGAGATTTTTTCTATCGAAAAAACACAGAAATATCAGGTAGCGATGCTTGGCGGTTTTATACGAAAAAAGATCGTCTGACGTATAATTATTTGCTGCCAAGCCCTGCTTCAATTTCTATGCCGAGTGGAATGGGTGTTTTTTTGGATGAAAATGAGCCCTTGTCTTTTGCATGGTCTTTAGTGGATAGTGCAAGGGTGTATAGAATGACGATTTTTTCTAAAGATTCCTCCGTAATGCATGAAAAGGATTATTATGGTAATGTGGCTAAAGTTAATTTGCCTAGTGGAAAATACTTTTGGAATGTTCTTGCTGCAAGGTCCTCTTCAGATTTTGAGACTAATCCTGGGGGAGTTTTAGAATACCTTTAAACGAAATAAATAAACTTCCCTTAAAAATTTTTTCGATAAAAAAAACTTTGAATGTGACGTCTTTAGATACAAGAAGGGATACTAAGCTATTAAATGTTGCCTGGAGTGATCAATTGCTTAAACATCCGTGGGATAGAGAAGCTCCTCCTTTGGATCCTGTATCTCGTCCGTATGATTCAGAAGAAGCAAATAGATGTTGGGCAGTTGGTATTTTAATGATGAATCACTATTTCTACCGAACTCGTCATGGAATAGATGGCGATTTGACATTAGATGAAGTTCTAGCAGAAGTGGGAATGCATTTTGCTGCGATGCACAATGGAATGCATCCCTCACTTGCTGCATTAAGGAGTGGTGGAAATTTATTGAATGATTATGCTAACTATGATGGGATAACTTATGGTTTAGAATGGGCCCTAAATATTTCAAAACCGACATTAGTAGATGTAAAAAATGAAGCAAGTCTTCGTCAGGTCGCTTTTCAATATATTGAAAATAATATGCCTTTGTATGTTGTACAATGTAATGGGCCTATGGACGATGGGGGAGTATGTCGTTATAGTACACATGCTATGGTTGTTGATGGATATGCTATATATGATAATGGCAAGTGGGCTCTTCATTTTTTAAATGTTGATAACTACGGTTCAACGCAATGGCGTACTTTTGGGTCGGATGATTGGAAGTATGTATTTCGTTATTACGAATATGAAAAACCAGATGGTGACGTGAAAAGTTCAGACCCTTTGGTTCATATAGATTCAGATCATGATGGTATTATGGATTTTGATGAAAAATATCGTTTTGATAGTGATATGAAATTACCTGATACCGATTTTGATGGAGTTTGGGATAAGGAGGAAATTTATTCTTATACAATTAGGGAAAAAATGATCTCCGCTGGTACTGGCCGAATCACAGATTTTTATGCTGATATTGATCATGATTCAAAAAGGGCTGAGAATGATTCAGATTCTGATGATGACAAATTGTTGGATGGAGAAGAAGATCTGAATGGAAATGGTGTGATGGACGAAGGGGAAACTGATCCTTATATTTTTAATAATTTGACTTCTGTACAAATTAATGAAATGCGGTCTAATATAGCACTGTATTCATTAAATTATCTTAGAATAAATGATGGTGTTCAATGCCAATCAACGGAGGGTGTTTTAGAGTCAAATTTTTGTGATGCAGTTTCTGAATCTACAGATTTATGGGCTGTTATTGTTGGAGCCAAAGTTCGATGGGGAAATATTTATACAAAAGGCATGGCTACTTTGAGAAGTGATGCTGACGTTGGCGCAATCATGTATTATGGCAGTGATTTTTATCCATATACTCCTGTTTTACAGGAAGGAGCCTTGTGTGGGAAGATTACATATTTGGATAGATGGCCTTTGCCACTGTTAAATGTTGATCCGGTTGTTGGCACTTCGAATAGAGATTTGTTGATAAGAAGCGGAGAAATAGTATCTCTTACATTAGGAACTAATCCTTATCGTACAATTAAGGTTGAAGCTGGCGGCGAATTAGTTATTGTTCCTGGAGAATTTATTGCAGAAGATTTACAGATTGAATCTGGGGCGAAGATTTCTTTTTCGAATCCTGGTAGACAAACAATTTTACACGTGAAAAATAAAGTCATCTGGCGTGGAAAATTTGACCCAAAAGCAAATATTGTTTCTATAGCAAGGGGTTTCAAATTATATTATTATGGAACGGAGCGTTTCTTTGTTGAAGGTTCTTGGGGAGGTACGATTATTGCTCCAAATGCGAAGTTGATTCTTGGACAGACGCAATATAAATCTTTGTATGGTCAGTTTTTGGGAAATGGTTTGTCTGTTCATCAGTATTCTCGTGTGATAAACGTTGTTTTTAATCCGTTGAGTAGTAGTGCTATCGCTTATAGGGATTGATTTATGAAAAAAATCTTACTTGTAATTTTAGTCATCGCTGCAAGCCTATTTGCCCAGGTCAAGATTGATCGAGGGGTGGATGCTGTTTTTCCTCGTGAATTATGGAATTTTGAAGAATATAGCCGTACTGAAGATTGTCAAACCTATCTGCGTTTGGAAAATGCAGATGACAGTCTAGGATGCTTCAATAGAGAGAACGTCGTGTGCCAAAGTTTGTTGGACTCCAGTGTGTTTTTTTATTGGAGCCAAGCTTGGACTTCTGAAGCCAATGGATATTTCTACCATCTCTCTGATGCCACGCATTCGATCCTTGACGTGATTATGGATGAATTTAGACATTACCATGATTGTGGTTTAATCGTTGCGACGGAAACGGGCATGGATTCCATTGAATTCATTTTGAAAAGGGATTTGCAGCCCGCTTTGGATAGCGTTACATTTGACATTGGTTATTTCTTCATGTATTCTTATAGACGGTCGTTGGATGGTTCTTCTCAGCCAGCATTTACTAATGTAGGTGAACTTCCTGTTCCTCAATCAGACTATGTGGACAGTGTCGTGAATATGCGCAACGGAAATACTCTAGCGATTTTTTCACCTGTTTTACGTAATAATGGATTCCGCGGAGTTCGTGTGGAGCGTGCTGGCCAGAAAATTCAGGTCCGCGATGGTCGTGGCGGTTTGCAAAATGATCGCGGTGTGGACGGTTCACCCAACAACAAACTATTCCGTGTGAACGGGGAAATGGTGAAGTAAAAAAATCCCCGGCACAAAAGTGTCGGGGTTTAATGCTTTCGTAGATTCAATTAACCGTTCACCAGCTTTACAAATTCGCGGCAGACTTCTTCGGGATTGGGCTTGCCGAAAATAGCGGAACCCACCACGAATACGTTAGCGCCTGCATCCTTGCAAGCCAGGATGTTGTCCAGCTTGACGCCGCCATCGATCTGGATGTCAAGTTCCGGGCGCATCTCTCGAAGTTCGCGGATCTTGTCCAGGCAATAGGGGATGAGGCTCTGGCCGCCGAAACCTGGATTCACGCTCATGACGAGGACCATGTCCACGATGTCAAGCACATGCTTGATGCTTGTAAGCGGGGTTGCGGGATTGATGGCCACTGCGGGTTTTACGCCAAGTTCTTGAATTTGGTGCAGCAGGCGATCCAGGTGGTTGGTGGTTTCGGCGTGGACGCTAATGAGGTGAGCGCCAGCCTTTGCAAATTCGCCCACGTAGTTTTCGGGGTTGGCAATCATCAGATGGCAATCCAGCGGAAGGCTTGTGCCCTTCTTGACGCAGGCGGAAATGCCCGGCCCAAAGCTGATGTTGGGAACGAAGTGACCGTCCATGATGTCCAGGTGAACAAGGCCTGCGCCACCGTTTTCGATAGCCTTGAGACCGTTGCCTAATTCCAGAAAGTTTGCGTTTAAGACGCTAGGTGCGATAATCTGCTTCATGGTTCGCAAGTTAGAAATTTTGTCCATAACTCGCAAGTCCGTAATGTGGGGCGGCACTAGAAACACACAACTTTCCTAAGGAGCTTACGTTTCTTTCATCTGCATTTTTTTAGGGTTCATCTTTTGGAACATAATAAGGATTAGACAGATAAAGAAAAAATTACTACCTTTAGGCGCAAATAACAAAATGGAGAAAAATATGTCCAAATCCTCTAAGACTGTAATTGCTAAGCCGGTTGCTAAGAAGGCTGCCGCTAAGCCCGCTGCCAAGGCTCCCGCAAAGGCTGCAAAGCCTGCCGCCGAAAAGAAGGTTGCCGCTAAGGCCGCCCCCAAGGCTGAAGAAAAGAAGGCTGCAAAGGTTGCTGCTCCTAAGGCCGCTCCTGCCAAGAAGGCTGCTCCCAAGGCTGCCGCAAAGCCCGCTGCCGAAAAGAAGGTCGCCGCTAAGGCTCCTGCCAAGAAGGCCGCTCCTGCAAAGAAGATTGCAGTTGTTCTCACTACTCCCACCGCTTACGAACTGGCTTCCAAGGTGACTGTCGCTGGCTCCTTCAACGAATGGAACCAGGGTACCGCAGTAGCTTGCAAGAAGGACAAGAAGACCGGTCTGTGGTCTGCAAAGCTGTCCCTCGTTGCTGGCACTTACCAGTACAAGTTCATTTGCGATGACCAGTACTGGGATGAAGGCGACAACAAGGTTGTCGAAGTCAAGTAATTGATTTTCGTGGCGTGTATCGCCATGATTTATTGATTGTTGAAATGAGGCGTCGGTTTTTACCGGCGTCTTTTTTCTAGATTGCGTATCTGGAAATCTTTTTTAGGAGGAAAGATGAAAAAGATATTTGGGATAATATCCTGTGTTGTTCTATCCTTGAATTTTATCGCTTGTGGCGATGATAACGGGTCTTCCGCCGAAGAAAATATAGAAGAGCCGAACTCCAGTGAAAATGCTTTAAGCTCCAGTTCCGAAGATTTGCTTTCCTCTAGTTTTGAGAAGTTGTCTTCCAGCGAATCCATTTCTTCCAGTTCCGAAAAATCTTCAACAGAATCAAGCTCTAGCGGAATTGCTGAATCCTCTTCCAGTGTAGAATCGTCAGAAAAGTCGTCATCCAGCGTAAGTTCCGGCAATTCCCGCATAATTGTGGATGAGGAAAATCAGGCTCTCGTCTATAATTATGATGGCGATGTTAGCTTCTGTCAGGTGGATGGTCGTTCCCTTAATTACAGAACGGTGCATCAAACGAGAAAGTATGTTATGTACAACTACCGTTTTGTTGGCGATACGCTGGTTTTGTTGAGTCCTAACTATAAAGAATGTGACCCTGATAATCCCGACCTATGGGATTATATTGGTGACTATTCCACGGTTCTGGTGGGAGGTGGTAGCGACACCCCCTATGGAACCTGGACAATGCTTCGTGATTACTATTATGATTTCTTTAAGGAGAAAATAGTTTATAAGCCTTCTCAATCCACAGCTGAGCGTGTTCGGATTGTCGAGATTTCTAGGGATAATTTTTCAACCGGGTTTGTTGGGTTGGATGGCTCTCCGCTCAAGAGTTTTGATGACTACACCAACTCCGTCTTTATGACGTATTTGTACGAAGAAATGAGCAATACCGGCATTCCTACTGGTTTTGACCAATTTGGATACAACTATCATATGTTTGAAGACTGGACCAAGTATATGCCCGAAATCCAGCAGAATGCAGGTGTGGAGATTATTTCCAGGACCAATACGAAGGTTACATTCTCGTTAAAGAACCGTGAATACACCTTTGAGGTTACGGACGTATTCAATAACGATTATTACGATCAAGGTTTTTCCGCAGTTCTTACTTCTAATGGAAAATCCTGCTCTACTCGCTATAGGTCCCTCCCTGGCAACAACATGACTCAGGACATGTGCAAGATTGAAAATGACAGAATTCCTGGCTATACAGAAGAAATGGATTTTGACGGCGATACGATTGAATACATTGACCTTTACATTTATTCCGACAATGAGGAGTTTATGGGATGTGTTCGTCAGTTAATTAAATAATTCTTTTGTGTACTAGCGCTTGTTTGTTTCCGTTAATATAATAGAAGACGTTCTGGTTTTGTGTCGCTGATTAGTTTGTATATTTCCGAGGTAAAAGAAGAGGAAAAATTATGAAGAAATTTTTTGGAAAAATCGTTAGGGCTGTGGCTTTGACAGGAATTGTGGCGGTAATATCTTTTGCTCGGTCTGTTACATCGAATGATGGCGTGCTCAAGGATCCGCGGGATGGCAAGACTTACAAGACTGTAAAGATTGGTAATCAGGTCTGGATGGCTGAAAACCTGAATTTCAAGAACAAGGGAAGTTCGTGCTTTGACAAGAAGCAGGAAAACTGCGACAAGTATGGCCGCCTGTACACTTGGAAGGCTGCCCAGAAGGCATGTCCTGCAGGTTGGCACCTGCCGAAACGGCAGGAACTTGATGCTCTGATGGAACTTGCACAGAAGACTGCCAGCGATGAAAGTAAGGCCAGTGCGGTTTTAAAGTCCAAGACCGGCTGGACTAATCACGGTAAGAAGGATGAAAGTGGTGATGACCTTCTTGGATTCAATGCGCTTCCTGTAGGTTATATGGGCGACGAGGAAGAAGGAAATAGCCCTTATATTTCTGAAACCTATGCGGCTTTTTTCTGGTCGTCTACGTCCGATAAGGACTATAATCCCGATGCTTATCGCTTGGGCTTGTTTTATGGGGATGTCCATATTTCCGTAGGTCCGCTTCCTAAATATTATGGCATGTCCATCCGTTGCTTGAAGAATTAATCTTGCAGTTCTGTTAGGGACCGAAGTGGCGCAGCCATTCGAACGGGTTTACATTTTTTGAAAGGTTCCCGCCTTCGCGGGGATGACATTTAGTAAACCCGGTTGAACGAAAAACGCCAGGGGCGTTTATAGCGCAAGGGCCCGGCTGGCGCAAGCCAGCAACAGCCTAAAATTGAACTTGTTTAGATTTGCTGGACCCTATCGGTCGTTCCTCCCTCCAGGGTGATGAGTGAAAAATTTTTACTAAATTATTTCCCGTTAAATTTTAAAGGGAATACAAAATGAAGAACACCAATATCCCCGAAGAACAGTTTGTGAAGGCTGCCGCTGAGTTCGGCACCCCGCTTTGGATTTACGACCGCGCAACAATCGAACAGCGTTGCAAGGAAGTGAAGGTTTTTGATAACGTGCGTTTCGCCCAGAAGGCGTGCCCCAACCTCTCCGTGATTTCTCTCGTGCGTAAGCAGGGCTGTGTGGTGGACGCTGTCAGTGCCGGTGAAATTGTCCGCGCTCTCAAGGCCGGCTACAAGGGCGGTTGCGAAAAGGGTAAGGTTCCTGAAATCGTTTACACCGCAGACATCTTCGACAAGGACGCCCTGGAACTGGTGAAGCAGCACAACATCGCTGTGAATGTTGGTTCTCCCGACATGATCCAGCAGCTGGCTGATGCCGGCGTGAAGTCCGAGCTCACCATCCGCGTGAACCCGGGTTTCGGTCACGGTCATTCCCGCAAGACCAACACCGGTGGCGATCTTTCCAAGCACGGTATCTGGCACGAACAGATCAAGGACTGCGTGAAGCTTGCTCAGGAAAACGGCATGTGGATTACTGGTCTTCATATGCACATCGGTTCCGGTTCTGACTTTGAACACTTGGCTTCTGTGGCTGAAGCTATGTGCGACGCAAGCCGTCGTCTCGGTTCTCACCTCCGCACTATCAGCGCAGGCGGTGGTCTTCCTATCGAATACCACGAAGAAAACAAGGGCCCGCACATCGACATGGCTGCCTACTACGGCATTTGGGACAAGGCCCGCAAGAACATCCAGCAGAGCATCGGTCACGACGTTCATCTGGAAGTGGAACCGGGTCGCTACCTGGTTGCCGAAAGCGGTTACCTCATGGCAGAAATCCGCGCTGTCAAAAAGCAGGGCGACAATCTGTTCTACATCGTTGACGCTGGCTTTACCGACCTGGTTCGCCCCAGCTTCTACGGTTCCTACCATCAGATTTCCGTGATTGCCCGCGATGGCCGCGAACTGAACGAAACCGTGGACGCCGTTGTTGGTGGCCCGCTTTGCGAATCCGGTGACGTGTTCACCCAGGAAGAAGGCGGCTTCGTCGTGACCCGCAAGCTCCCGAAGGCTAAGGTGGGTGACCTCCTGGTTCTCCACGACGCAGGTGCCTACGGTGCTGCAATGAGTAGCAACTACAACAGCCGTCGTTACGCTGCCGAAGTGATGTACACCAACGGCGAAATGAAGGTTGTCCGAGAACGTCAGACTTTTGAACAGATGATGCAGAACGATCGCATTATTGATTTCTAAGCTGCTAGATCCTTCGTCGCTTACGCTCCTCAGGATGACACCGTAGGCGACACTCCGCTCAGAGCCTGCCCTGAGCCTGTCGAAGGGATGGCATAAGAGTGACGTCATCCTGGAGCGACGAAGTCGCGATAGGATCCAATTGAAGCGTAGGCGGCGCATAGCTGCGAAAAAACTAAAAAGGCCGGCGGTAATTCCGTCGGCTTTTTGCATGAGGGTTATTGGTTTGGGGATACGTCCCAAGGGCTTGGGCCTTTTTCCTGTTCTGTGTCCCTGTAGTTTGGGGGCACCTTGATGGTTCCGTCGTAAAGTTCCGGGGGCAGGCCATCATCGCGTTTGTCGGATTCAAAGTCTCCCAGGATCATCCAGCGGAATAGGCCTATGGTTCCTCCGATGATGGTTCCGCCTAGGAAACCTGCGCCTAGAAGTACAAGAGAAAATGTTCCTATGTCGTCAGCGGAATTGTTCTCGTCGTAATCATCTTCGTCGGACATGGCGGCTCCCGCTACTGCTAATCCGATGATACCTGGAATAGCGCCATAGGTACCTCCATAGGAGGCGTATCTTGCCACCGGGTTTGTGGAATTGTAGGCGCAGCCGGTTGTTCCCAGCAGTACCGCACAGCATAAAAGAATTGAAATAAGCCTAACCCTAATCATGCAAAAAAATATACAAAAATCAGGATGCATGGTGCGGGGTAGTTTTATTTTTGAAAGTTGTTCCGATATGGGGAGAATTTCAGATACAAATTTCCTTGCCGGTATTGGCTTTGGGAAAAAAAGATATATTTGAATATATGAGATTTCTTATAAATAAAATCGGTATTTTTTTGATGGCAGGAATATTTTGTTCCTGTTCAGTAGGGGACAAAGACAGCTTTGATGGTGTAAAGTCTGTGAAGATTGGTGGTAAGCGCTGGATGTCCGAAAATGTTCAGGTGAATGGTAACACTCGGTTCACCCTGGAAGAGGCCAAGGGACTTTGCCCCGCGGGATGGCGATTGGCTACCATTGCGGAATGGCAGAAGTTAGTTAAAGATGTCGGTGGCGTTATGAATTTGCTGGACAAATCAACCCCCTTTGCATCTCCTGAAGAGGTGAAGGAATTGCAAGAAATTTATGGCGATGAAAAACCTTCCCAGCCTCCGCAAGATCCCTTTGGTTTTAGTTTGAAGTATGTGAGCGATGATGATTTTCCGATTAACGAAGGCTTATGTGGAGATGGGCCGGGTGATTATGTATATGGCGAGGCGGTATTCTGGAC
Source organism: Fibrobacter sp. (assembly GCA_024398935.1). GTDB lineage: Bacteria > Fibrobacterota > Fibrobacteria > Fibrobacterales > Fibrobacteraceae > Fibrobacter. The sequence continues at coordinate 11,150 of JAKSIH010000031.1, forward strand.
GGCAGACTACGTGGAATTGGACTCCGTTTGGTTTGAACCTGTTTCTCCTGCCATAAAGGTCCAGTTTGTGAGCTTTGACGGTAGTGGAATGAATGATCCCATGGATAAAGTTTGTACAGCAAGCAATGCGACGTCGATAAAAAGTGGTTACGTACGTTGCGTAAAGGATATCAAGTAATTGTAAGTTGAAACCTAGGCCATTTCATTCTATATTTTGCCGTACAAACTTCAAACCTTTAAAAAGGCAATCTTATGTCAGATCGTTTTATCGTGACCGGTAACTTCACCGATGATCCGTTCGCCATCGACATGGCCCAGTACATCGGTCTCCGCGAAGACATTTCCGACGTGGTCTCCCTGAAGACTTTCGCCAACTCCGAATTCTGCCCCCGCTACATGCTGGACGCTGATGACCTGGAAAACATCGGCCATCGTCTGGAAGGCAAGATTGTTTTGATTTGCTCTGTTTCTAACCATGAACGCAGCCGTAACGACTACGCCATGCGTAACATGATTCTCGCCCGCGCCGCCAAGGACAACGGTGCTGAACAGGTGGTTCTCGTTGAACCGGATCTGTTCTACTCCGCACAGGACCGCGGCCCGCACCGCATGGGTGAACTGGAAAAGGATCGCCCGGATATCGACCTCAAGAAGTTCGACGGCCAGGCATTCACCAGCCTCCTTTATGCCGAACTCCTGAAGAAGTCCGGTGTGGACGCTGTGGTCACCTGCCACAACCACTCCATCAAGGTCCAGAACCTCTTCAACGACATTTTCGAAGGTCACTTCCACAACCTGATCCCCACCGACGTTTACGCTCACTACATCAAGAACAGCAACTTCGTGCAGTGCGGTAAGGACGGCAACAACCTGGTGATCGTCTCCCCGGACAAGGGCGCACGCCCCTTCATGAACGCTGTCTACGATGCTCTCCAGCTCCCCGAATGCAAGCGCGTGGTGATGGACAAGGTCCGTACCGGCGAACGTGAAATCTCCATGACCTTCAACCCGGAACTTTCCGACATCAGCATCGACGAAATCGAAGGCAAGGACGTGATCGTATTCGACGACATGGTCCGTACCGGTACTACCATCGTGCAGTGCTGCGAACACATCAAGAAGGGTAACCCCAACCGCGTGTGCTTCGGCGTCACCCACTTCCACACCAGTGCAGAAGCTCGTGAAAAGCTGAACAGCCCCGCCATCGACGAAATTCTTACCACCTCCACTCTGCCGGATATCATGAACCGTGACTGCCAGGGCCGTCTGCGTAAGAAACTCACCATCCTGAAGCTCGGCAAGTACATTGCCCGCCACGTGATGCAGATGTACGGCATGGACGACGGTCGTTTCGAACGCGACTTCTACAAGATCGACATGTCTTCCAAGAACCCCCGTTGGCCGCCCCAGCAGTACTAAAAGGCTTCGGCTCGAGGTTTCTTCCACGAGATGCAAGGCATTAAAAAGTCCCGGACAATCGTCCGGGACTTTTTTCTTGAATGTATTCCATTCACTTATTTGAAAATATATCCCTTTATGCTTCCGTAGTTCTCTTCATCGTCGTCCTCGACAAACTTGAAACTTGCGGAGTAGAGAACCAGGGTCTCGGAACCATTGTCCAGGATAAGGTGCAATGGTTTTTCGATTGCGGTGGAATCTGTCAGTTGGCTTATGGCAACGGCAACGTTAATGAAGGTGCTGTCTTCGTTGAAGTTGTTTGACTTGACCTGCATAAAGATGCTGTCACCTGCTAAGGATAACTGGTTGTACTTTAGGTAGGTGTTTTCCAGCATTACCACGGTGTGGCGGTTGGCCGGTATGGTAACGGGGGATTTCCTGTCGGAATCGAAATCGAGGTATCTGGTCTTGGCCCTTCTCTTTGCCTCTTCTTCTTGGCGTCTGGCTTCTAGCTCGCTGCGTTCGCGAATCTTTTCAAGATATTTTTCGCTGGTGAGGTAGGTGTGGGCGGAAATCTTGAAAACATTGATGGGGGAGAATGTGGAGACGATGGCTCCGATGATAAGGCTTGCCAGGGTCCACCAGATTTTCTTTTTAATGCGTGGCACCAGCAAGATGATTAGGGCGGTGATGAACCAAATGTGGCTATCCAGATGTAGAGCCTGGGATGCTCACTGATGAAGTTGCTTTCGTCGCCCCAGTGTACCAGGAATATGGCATAGAGGGCGGAGAATACTCCGAGGCTCACTGGCAGGGGAAAACGTTTGAAAACATTGGAAATCTGGGCGGGGTACTGCTTTATTTTTTCAAAAGTCATATTGAGAGATAAATAGAAAAAAATGGCTTGCTGAAAAAGGTCTGTTTTTTCGGAATAAAAAAATTTTTTTTCTCTAAAATGATTATTTTATAGACTCGAAGGCTGAAGTGTTAAACTCCAAACTTATATAGGTGACTATGTCCGCAAAAGTGACTAGTAGCGACAAGATTGAAGACTTAATCCCGGAAACCCCGGTCCGTAAAATCCTTACCCCCATTGAACGATTGATGCAGGTGGAGACCACCGGCGGTATTGTCCTGATTATCATGACGGTTGCCGCCCTCCTGTGGGCAAACTTCGGTACCCATAGCTACCACCATGTGTGGCACGAAATCGGCTTTGCAATTAGTGTTGCGGGTCATGACCTGGCACACTTCCTGGGACTGGAGCATGGCTTCAATCTGCACTGGTTCATTAACGATGCCCTCATGACCATCTTCTTCTTTAATGTGGGACTGGAAGTGAAGGGTGAAATGACCTATGGCGAACTTCGGGATCCCAAGGCGGCGAGCCTTCCCATTCTTGCGGCTGCCGGCGGTATGCTTTTCCCCGCGCTGATTTTCCTTGCGGTAAATGCCTTTGCGGTGGCCAATGCGGATGCCTCCCGCGGTTGGGGCATTCCTACGGCGACCGACATCGCCTTCGTGGTGGGCTGCATGGCCATTCTCGGCAAGAAGGTTCCCCATGCTCTCCGCGTCATGATTCTGACTCTTGCCATTGCAGATGACATTGGCGCCATTCTTGTGATTGCCATTGGATACCCCAGCGGTAACGGCATCAACTTTGCCGCCCTCGGTACTGCCTTTGCGCTCCTGATCCTGATTAACGTATTCTTCCGCATTGGCGTTCGTAACCTCCTGCTCCATGGCGTTATCGGCGTGGCCGTATGGGCCTGCTTCGTGAAGTCCGGTGTCCATCCCACTATTGCCGGTGTGCTGCTGGGTCTCTCCGTTCCCGCCAAGGCTGTGATTACCAGCGGAAAGGTTCGCGGTTTCGTAAACGGTGTGGACCATGTGCTCTCCGGTGAAGTCCAGGACAGCAACGAGAAGTATCGTGTGCTTAGCCTCCTGAAGCAGGGTGCTAGCGAAAGTATTTCCCTCCAGGAGCGCCTCTACAAGCCCCTGGTCCCGTGGGTCAACTTCTTCATCATGCCGCTTTTCGCCCTGGCTAATGCCGGCGTGGAAATCAAGCTGGGTGGCGTGGAAGTGCCCGTAATGGGCGCTGTAGCCCTGGCGCTTGTCTTTGGTAAGCCCATTGGCATTTTCCTCTTCAGCTTCCTTGCTGTAAAGATCGGCATCTCCAAGGTGCCCAGCTATAGCTGGAAGGTCCTTTGGGGTGGCGGCATGCTGGCTGGTATCGGCTTCACTATGGCCTTGTTCGTCGCAAGTCTCGCCTTCGATGCGGGAGACCGTCAGGACTCCGCCAAGCTGGGTATCCTGCTGGGAAGCTTCAGTGCGGCAATCCTTGGAACCATCTACATGGGGCTGGTCTCCAAGCCTAGCAAGGACGAACCTGAAGGCCACGGCCATCACTAAGGTTTAAAAGCGGGGTTCGCCCCGCCTTTTTTTCACCCTTACAATACATTGTTAATTGTTCATCCTTCATCCTTCATCCTTCATCCTTCATCCTTCACTATTCACCCTTCACTAGTTTTGAGGCACGCTACGCTTGAGGTGTGAGGTCGGAGCTTCGCTCCTAGAGGATTATTGGGGGCTAGGGCATTTTAGGGGATAGGGGCTAGGTTCTAGGGGCTAGGGCTGAAGGATGCAGGTGCTTGTGATTTCAAGGCAGTTTCGTCTTTAAAAATCCCGAAGGAGTATTCTTAACATCCCTAGTCTCTAATTTCTAGATTCTAATCTCTAATCACTGTTCACTCTTCACTATTAATTGAAACTCATGCCTCATTTTGTCTACATGCTACGCTGTAAGGGGGACCGTATCTATACGGGCTATGCTGTCGATGTACAGGCCCGCTATGAGCAGCACTGTAGCGGTAAGGGAGCGCGGTTTACCAGGGCCTTTCCACCGGAGGGGATTCTCAGGACCTTTGAGCTGGATTCAAGGGAGAGGGCCTTGCGGTTGGAGGCACGCATAAAAAGGTTGAAACGTGAGGAGAAGGGGCGTCTTGCCTCGGGAGATGAATCTTTGATGAAATCGCTGGAGGACGGCCTGTCGGAACGGCTTCCGCCCAAGAAAAGAAGAAAGACCCGTATCTTGAAGACTGCGAAGGAAGGGGCTAGTCCCGGCTAGCGTTTCCTCTTTTTCTTCTTGGTGTTGGTGATGTAGTCCTTGAGCTTTTTCTGGTCAGCGACCACCTGGAGGGGATGACTCTTCTGGGTGAACTCCTCGAAAGTTTCCCTGATGGCTTCCGGCAGATCAATTCCGTTATTGTGTGAATACTTGTACAGGGTGTAGAGGCCCGGTGTGGATTTCCCGTTTTCAAGGTCTCCAATCCACTGTCTGTAGTTGTCGCATTTTTCCGCGGCGGCAGCCTGGGTCAGGTTCAGTTTTTGCCGCTGGTTTCTGATTTTCTGTCCGAAGACTTGGTCAAATAGTTTTTCTAGGTCGTCCTTCTTATTCATAGGGAAGGACTTTTAGAAATATGCTTATTCTTTGAGGGCAACCTTAAGATTGCAAAAAAAAGACTGAATTGTAAAATTTTCTAGATAAATTTGTTTAGTGAATCATCAGGTCCACGATAAGATAAATGGCTAGGGCGACGCTGCTAATACTGACAAAGTTCTCGATGAACCTGTTGCCCTTCTTGCGTTGCAGGGAGCTGCCCAGATAGCCGCCAAGCCAGGCTCCCGCAGCCATCACGATGGCGATAGGCCAGTTGACTTTTCCCGCATACGCAAGGGCCGTGGTACTGACGATCAGGAATACGGTAGTCAGGCAGTTCTTTAGGGCGTTGACATGGATGGCGTCCAGTCCCGTGTAGCGGGTAAGGCTGAAAATTTGTACGAATCCCACGCCTACCTGCACGATGCACCCGTAGACGGAAACCAGCGCGAATCCGATGGCGCCTCCCAAGGTAAGCCTTGCAGGTGGGGTCTGCGGAGGCTTTCCCAGGATGTCCTTGCGGAGTCTGCTCATGATGACCACGAGGCAGATGGCTGCGGCAAGGACCGCCTGGAACATCTTGTCGCCGATGCTTACCAGAAAGAAGACGCCGATACACGCTCCCGCGAGGGAGGGGAAGAATAGCTGCCGGAACAGTTTCGTGTTCAGGTAGCCGTGCTTGGCGAGATTTGCCACAGAGCTGATGTTTCCGATAATGAGGCCGATTCGGTTGGTGCCGTTGGCGACCGTCGCCGGCATCCCGAGAAATATCATGATGGGAAGGCTCAGGGAGCTTCCGCCACCGGCGATGCTGTTGATCAGGCTGACTACGGCTCCCAGGATAAAGAATACGGCGTACTGGCCGTATTCCCACCAGCCCGCCTCTATCATTTTTCAAGTTCCTTTTCCAGGAACTTCCTGTTGTCCTGTACCTTCTGGATCTGGGTACTTTCGGGATATTCGGCGATGCACTTGTCCAGGGGGGCGATGGCGCTCTGGAGCAGGGCCTTTTTCTTTTCGGCGTTCTTCTGCTTCTGGGCCTTGGCGAACAGCTGTGAAGTTTCCTTTCGCTGGGCGTTGCAGTAGGCGTCCGCCAGTTCCACGTACTTCTCCATGGCCTCCTTGCGGAGGTTGCTTGCCTTAAGCTTTGTCAGCAGTTCCTTTGCCTGGGCGAACTTCTTGCCGTCAATCAGGGCGCTGGCCTCCTCCATGGCCTTTGCCGGATCGTGCTTGTCCCAGTACTTGGAGGCTTCGGAACCTGCAGCCTGTGCCGTTTCGCGGATGTAGTCGATAAGGGCCTGGATCTTCAGGTCGTTCTCGAAATCGCGGTGGCGCATCTGGAAATCGAGGGCCCGCTGTTCCGCCTCTTCGAACTGCGCCCGCTGATCAACCATGGCCTTGATGGTCGCCATTTCCTTCTGGGCTCGCTTCAGGGTGTTGCTGTAGGCTACCTGCTTTTGCTCGTTGGCGAAGCGTGTCAGGGAATCGCCTGGAGCGAGGGCTATCAGGCTGTCCGCAGTTTCCGCCACGATGCTGTAGGAGGTCTGGACCCGGTTCATGTTCTTGATCTGGAGTACCAGGGGCTCATACTGCTTGGCCAGCTCCGCATTGGTCTTCCCGAATTCGTTGAGCATGGAATCGGCGGTGCTTTCCCATTGATTCCAGAGAGGCTTGATAACGCGGAAACGCTGAAGGTAGGTCACGGCGGAATCGATCATTCCCTGCTTGTAGAGAGTGTCTGCAAAGGCGAAGACTCTGCTGGCCAGGGCGGGGAATTCCTGATAGGGATCCGGGGGGATTATTGCACTTTCGACCGTCCTTGCGGAATCTGGAGGAAGTTTCCCGCCGGCTGTGGAATCTGCTGCAGGGGCTATCTCTGCTGAATCCGTCCTTGCGGTATCGGCTGCGGGAACGATGGCCGGAAGGTCGGGCGTTTCTGCTTCGGAGGGACTTGCCGGCTGTTCCACTTTGGAAGGTTCCGACCTGGAAGTGTCTGCCTTGGAAGGTTCTACTATGGGGGATTCCGTCTTGGAAGTTTCCACCTTGGAAGAATCCGTCCTGGAAGAGTCTGCGGTGGAGGATTCCTCTTTAGAGGGTTCCGCCTTGGAACTTTCCTGCCTGGACTGTTCCAGTCTGGACGGATCGTCGGATTTTGCAGCTTGCGCGGCAGGTTCTTCTACGGGGGTGGAGGTACAGACGCAGTCCGCAGGTACACTTGCGGTTTGCGCTGCGGGAGCCTGCTGGGGGGCGGTTTCCGCCTTGAGTGCACTTTCGGCGACATCCTGCTGTTCGGGGATGGTTGCGGGGGCCGTGGGGGTGATTTTTGCGGGAGCCTCGGCTGTCGGTTCTACGCAGGGTGCCGGGGCGCCGGCGCATGCGCTTAGGAAGGAGGCTGTAGCCAGGGCCGCAGCGACCTGCAGTTTCCTTGAGTTCCTGAAAGAGTTCAGCTTCTTATTCATCCTGATCCTTTTAAAACCTTATTCTGCTTCGATGGGAACAAAGGCCTTCTGGCCGTCAAAATTTTGGGGCAGGTCCCACTCGTCCTGTTTCGGGGCTTCCTGGCTAGGTGCTGCGGGCTGAACGGATGGCTCTGCGGGCGCCTGGTCTGCGGAGGGTTCCCTTGCTGCAGGGACCTCTTCCTTCTTTTCCGCTATAGGTGCTGCTGCCGGCTGAGTTTCCCTTTGGGGGGGAGGTTCTGCTGCCGTTGGTGATTCGGCCACGGGCTGTCCTGCCGGAGTCGGCTCTGTTGCGGGCTGCTCGCCGGGGGTATCTTCGATGGGGGCGAATTCTACAGGTTCGTCTACCGGCACGGGCATTTCCATGCTGGTCATGATTCCTGCCTCGGCGGCGTTTTCTGCCGCAAACTGGTGGACCTGGGCGGGAGTAAATCCGGGAACGTCAAGCCAGGGCAGGGGGCGTCCCTTGCTCAGGTCGGCGCCTGCGATGGCGACACCTGTCATGGGATCCACTGTCAGTTCGCCTCTCTGCTTCTTGAAGACCAGGGGCACTTCCTTGGCCAGCTGGGACGGAAGATCCAGGAAGTCGACTTGTTTTGAAATGCCCAGGTTTGCAATCTCCGCGGTGGCGAAATCCGCCCACTGGGGAAGGCCACCGGAGGCGCCTGCGATGCGGGTCTTGCCTGCCTTCATGGGGCGGTTGTTGTCAAAGCCCACATAGCTTCCGATGGCGATGACGGAATCGTTCACGGCGCCGCCCAGCACCTTGCTGTAAGTGGGGATGGCGCCCATGAATGCCACGTTCTTGTAATCGTTGGTGGTACCGGTCTTTCCGAAGGCGGGGTAGGTCCATGTGATGGACTTGTCCGGAGACTGGACGGTAATGCTCTTGCGCCTGGAGAAGGCGGTTCCGTTTACGAAGACGGAATGGAGCATGGCGGCCACCTGGGTGGTGATGTTTTCGTCCAGGATGGTCTTGCTTTCGATTTCGTCGGTAAAGATGACCCGGTTGTCACGATCCCTGATTTCCTTGATGAGGCAGGGTTCTGTCCACTGGTTGCCTCCGCTCTTGCAACGGAAAACTTTTCCGGTGAGAATTGTCTGGTAGGCGGTGGTAATGTCGATGAGGGGAATTTCGTTTACACCGAGGGGCATGCTCTGCACTTTCTTCAGCTTTTGCTGAATGCCGATTTCCTTTGCGAACCTTGCGTAGTCTGCCATGGACAGGGAACGCTTATAGTCGGGCCAGTAACGGATGTATTCGGAACTCAGGTAATCCTTGCTCTTGTCCATAGGCTCGATCAGGGAACTCAGCTTCTTGAAGTCGGCCAGGGTAAAATTGCTGAAAAGGTTTACGGATTCCATGGGAGGCAGGGTGCTTGCCACATCCGGGTCCAGCTCCTTGATCTCTCGGTCGCGGAGAACTTCGGCATAGTGCTTGTAGTTATGATTTACGAACTTTCCAAGTTCCGGGGCCTTCTTTGTAGCCTTTACCGCAATGTCGTTGTAGGTTCCGAATCTCAGGTTGGAAAGGGCGAGAGCCTTGAGGTCCTTGCCTTCGGATTGGTAGTCGCGGGTCAGCTTTTCCTTGGCCTTGGTGAACTCGATTTCCTCACGGACTTCGTCCTTGAGGATCAGACCGAACTTGTCGCGAAGTCTTGTAAAGTAGGCCTTGGAGTCTTCGTTTGCCTTGCGGGCATAGCCGTTTTCTTCGGCCACGGCGAGGAACTCCTCGTCGGAAAGTCTATCCAGCAGGTGGTCCAGCAGCCAGATACTTGCCACGTTCTCGGAGCGGGTGGCGGCCCAGGCCATGGTAACTTCGTCGCCCTTGTTCTTGTGGTCCGGGCGTGGGTAGTAGAACTGGTTGGTGAACTGGAATACATTGTAGTCGTTTTCCAGGACATCCTGATAGTTCCAGTTGTATTTCAGGGCGAGCGTATAGAGCAGGGGTTTCCAGCTGGAGCCTAGCTGGCGCAGCGCCTTGAAGCTGCGGTCGTAGCCGGTGTTATGGAAACCACCCTGGCTTGCAATGACTTTGCCGTCCTTAAGCGCAAGGAGAGCTCCCTGGAGGACAGGTTCCGTCTCGATTTTGCAGGGGATGAATCCGTCCACCAGCTTGTCGTCCAGTACGCTCACCAGCATGATGGACTCCTTGGCCAGCTTGTTTGCAAGAGCCTTGTCCGCATCGCCGTTGATCTGTGTCGCAAAGGCCTTCAGGGCCTTGTCGTCGATATGTCCCTTCAGTTGCCCGAAGCTTACGGTGATGGATTTCAGCTTGCCCTTGCTGTCATAGTTTACTTCCTCGATGGAGCCGTAGAGATAGTCGCCCTTGTGCGCGGTACGGACTTTTGTAATGTACTGGTTCTTGGGAAGCACATAGCCGCCCAGCTGCAGTTGCAGGTTGCTGATGTTCGTTTGCAGTGCGTGCTTTGCCGCTTCCTGGGCCTTGGCGTCAATGGTCGTGGTAATGGTGAGCTGGGCCTTGTGCCAGTCGTCGATTCCCTTCTCCTCGAATAGGGCCTTGAAGTAATCGCTGTTCAGGCTTTCCTCTACCCGCTCCAGGATAGTGCTCATGGCGAACCTGAAATCGCCGTGCTTAAAGTTTAGGGGTTCCTTCAGTGCAGCGTCCATTTCCTCCTGGGTAATGTACTTCTGGTCCACCATGCGGCCAAGCACATAGTTCAGTCGTTCCCTTCCGCGCTTTAGGGCCCGTTCCCTGCGTTCGGGAGTTTTCTGGATAAAGGGGTCGTAGTTAAAGGGACCCTTTACGGAGCCTGCAATGAAGGCGCATTCGGCAAGAGTCAGCTTGTTCTCGGCATCCTTCTTGAAGATGTCCTTGTCAAAGAAGTACTGGGCTGCAATGGCGACTCCCTTGCCTGTGCCGGAAACATGGAACTGGTTCAGGTAGAATTCCAGGATGTCTTCCTTGGAGAAATGGGTTTCCATACGGAGGGCGTTGATCAGCTCCTTCCACTTTTCCTTGAAGGAGCGTTCCTCGCGGCCGTAAATGTTCTTGACGGTTTGCTGGGTCAGGGTGGAGCCTCCCTGGCGCATGTGGCCGGCCTTGAGGTTGGATACCATGGCGCGGGTAAATCCGTAGAAGCTAAAGCCGTTATGGTCCCAGTAGTCCGCGTCCTCTGCTGCGATAAGGGCGTTGACGATGTTGGTGGGAATGTCGCCATAGGGGACATACAGTCGGTGGTTCGCGTCAAAGAAGGAGCCAAGGAGCTGGGTGCCGTCATCGTAGTAGACGCGGGTTTCCCCGGAAAGGACCTGCATGACGGTTTCGCGGTTGAACTGGTTGTCGGGATCCTGCTTCGGCAGGACCTTGAACACGATAATGTAGGCCGGGATGCAGCAAATGAGTCCCACGAGAACGAAGGCTGCAAAAATCTTGAAAAGTTTTTTTACGGTGGCGAAGCTGAAAAACCTGGCTTTGGCCTTTACCTTTTTTTTCTTTTTATCTGCCATAGGAAATTTATCGCTGACGGTCGTCTCTTGATTTCTATACAATGTAAAATCTAGAATTTTTAGGTTTTTGACTCCGCTTTTTGAAACCTTTTCGCTTGTTTTAAAGGGTTTTTGACTGTTTTTTGAAATTTGCCCTTGAAAAAATCCTGAAATATATGTAAAATTAGAGCCCCCAAAGATGGGAAGATGGCCGAGCTGGCCGAAGGCGCGTCCCTGCTAAGGACGTATAGGACTTAATCCTATCGCGAGTTCGAATCTCGCTCTTCCCGCTGAAAAGCCCCAGATCGAAAGATCTGGGGTTTTTTATATGCAAAGGGGGGACTCTGTCCCCCCTCTGGACATCCCCTTGCAGGCAACGGGGGAACCGTTGCTTGGAGTGTTTCGGGATTGCATCGTCGGGGGGTAATCGGGAATTGGGGGGACTCTGTCCCCCCTCTGGATGGCGCAAGCGCCAGGATGCTGGGCTCGGTCATGGCAAAGCGAGCTTTGCCGCGACTCTCGCCCTACGCACCTGTCCCCCTTGCAAGCAACGGGGAACCGTTGCTTGGAGTATTTCGGGATTGCATCGTCGGGGGTAATCGGGAGTTTTTGGGGGCTTTTTTGAATTTTATGCTTGACTTTCGTCTAGTTTATTGCGATATTATAGCCTGCAAAGTTTTTTAAAGGAGTTATTATGAAAATCTCTAGTTTCCTTGCCGGTCTTGCCGTTGGTGCAATTGCCGCTGTCGTTGTTTCCAAGAAGCTGAACAGCTGTGACTGCGATGAAGATTGCGAAGATCAGGACGAAGCTTCCTGCGAAGAATGCGAAACCGAAAAGGCCTAATAGGGTAGCCTATGAAAATCTCCAATTTTCTAGCGGGTCTTGCTGTTGGCGCTGTGGCCGCAGCCGTGGTCGGTAAAAAGCTTTGCCACTGCAGGGCTTCTTCCGATGTGGGTCTTGCCCAGGCAAACGAGACTATCGATTCCCTTCGGTCATCCATCGACAGCTTTACCAAGCAGCTGGGTGAGCGTATCGAGTCCGAGCAGACTTATGCGGCCCGTTGCGACGAGCTGAATGCAAAGATCGAAAGCCAGACTGCCGAAATCGAAAAGCTGAAGGATCTCTGCGCCCTGCAGGAGGCTCAGAACAAGAAATTGGAACAGAGAATTTCCCAGGGATAGCTCCGTTTATCCTGAAATTCGTTCTCCTGTCCGAAACTGGATTGCTGGTTTCGGACTTTTTTTGTTGATTAGTTAAATTTGCGATTGTTTTTTTGGTTATTCTCTCGATGAAGAACTCTTACTGGCTGATTTACGGTTTGATGCTTCTGGTTGCGCGGCTGGGGCAACTTTGCTTTCTTTATTTTATGGAGATGCCTACGGGCGGTCTTATCGTGGATCGCTGGTACAGGTTTTTCCCCCATGCACTGGTGGCCGAAATCGGTGTTGTCATGGCCTTGTCCCTGTTTGGCTTCCTGTGCACCGCCTTTGTAAGGAAGGAACTTCCTAGAAAGATCGTCGCCATTGCCTTTGTGGTGGTGGGTGTCGCCCATGTGTGGCTGAATGCTGGTGATGATGAGACCATGCGTTGGATGGGCCAGCACCTGTCCCTCAGTTTTTTCGAGACTTATAGCAATGCGGCCTCCGACCTCGGGCTGGTGGGGCGTATCTTTGTGGGAGGCATTGACCATTTCGGTGTTGATATTGTCTGGGGCCTGGCAGTTTCTGCGGGGCTGGTGCTTCTTTACCGAAAGGTGTTCCTGTCCTATTGCCCTAACGCTCTTTCACGCAGGTCCATGATTTCCATGGCGGTGGTTACGGTCCTTGCTGTCTCGGGTCTTACCAGCCGTTACTGGTTTGCCCCCAGCAAGATGCGCTGGAAGAGGGTCGCTCCCTTCGCCTGGCATGTGGGGGAGGAACTTGCCTATAAATTCTCCTCCTTGGATAGGCGCCCGGACTATGCCGATGGAATTGCCCTGCTGGGCGGTGACCCGAAGGCGGATTATCCTTTCTGGCACGAGGTTCCCGGCGATTCGCTGAATCTCAAGGCCTTCAGGAATCGCCCGCTGGATGAGCGCCCCGACATTATCTTCTTTACGGTGGAAACCTTCCGCGGCTGGACAGCGGACGTGCGCGTGGAGGAAACCTGCAAGCGCCTGCCTAACATTTGCAAGCTTGCGAATTCCGGATTGTATTTCCCTAACGCCCATAGCGTAGGATATCCTTCCATTGAAGGTTTCCTGGGGACGATGACGGGCCTCTGGAGTCACCCGCGGTTCACTTTCCTGTCCGACGTTCCCAACACCCAGATGCGGGCCCTGCCGGATATGCTGAAGGATGCGGGCTACCACCGCATGGTGCTGACTGCAACGGAACCCAGCTTCGACAATCTGAATCCCTGGTTTGAGCGCTGGTTTGACTATTCCGAATACAAGCCGGAAAATCAGCACGACGTTCCTATTGCAAACCGTTTCCGGGAACTGTACAGGGAGCGTCCCGGCGACAAGCCGCTATTCTTCAACTGGATGAGCACTTCAACTCACGTTCCCTTTACCTTGCCCGGCGAATACGGCCCCACGCCCAAGGATCCCGAAGTTGCCTACCTGCGTACCATGGCCTATCTGGACAGTGCCGTGGGAATTGTCATGGACGAAATCCAGAAGGGCCCCCGCGCAAATAATACTCTCATTGTGCTAACCGGTGACCACGCCTTTGCCAACAAGGCGCAGCACGAAGTTCCCGAATTTATCGGCGGCGCCCATGATGGCTATACCTGGGTTCCCCTTATTGTTGCAGGTCCGGGCATTGAATCCGGGGTGGTGACCGTTCCTGTTTCCCATGTGGACATTGGCCCCACGGTATTGAAATATCTGGGACTTGAGCTGTCCAATAATTTTGTTGGCGCATCGCTGATCGAGCCTGCCGAAAAGGATAGTTCTTCCGAGGAAACGGGCTTCCGCGTGGCGAGTTGTATTCCGGAAGTATTCAGTTTCCGCATGGATGACGCCACCATGAGAAATCGGGACTACACTTTCTATGTCAGTATGGAAGATGAGAAGGAATGGACTGTGTTTGGCGCCATGCGGACTCCCGACTGGGACACCTCCCGTCCGGTGGAGGGCTTCGTGACGGCCCGCAGGCTTACAGGTGTCCCCGCAGGTGCGGAGGAAACCGCCCGCAAGGTTCGGGCAGCCGCCTTCGCCTGGGAACATGTGGTTAACCTCAACAAGGTCATGCCTTAAACTCTTTATCCTATAATTTTAGGGTTTATCCAAAAAAAGCGGTTCCAGAGCGGGAATCGCTTTTTATATGGCTATTTTTCCCCGCCATGATGAGGATCCTTGTTGTATCGCTGTTTCTTGCCCTGTCTGCGTTTGCAGAAGAGGGGAGTCTGATGTTCGACGGATCCATCTATGAACTTCCCACAAAGCACGACCTTCACGAGGACATGGAACAGCGTTTCCCCGCAATCCGTATTCCCTCGGGTTTTATGTATGCCGGCGAGCAATTGGGTGAGGGAGAATGGGGTAAAGTCTCTCTTGACGAAGCCCAGGGAATCACTCACGATGATAGCTGCTGGTATTATACCAGCCAGTGGCGTATCTACAAGCTCTCCCGCGCAAACCCTCCGGAGATTCTTGCGGAAAACCATCTTCTCAGGATTCAGAACCAGCTGAAGGGCGGATTCTACAAGCACTTTGGCGGGATATCCTATTACAAGGGCTTTGTCTATGTTGCGGTTACGGGTCGAACCCATCCTTTTTCTTCGGAACGGTCCGGTTCCATCGTGGTTGTTTTCGATCGCAATCTGAACTTTGTGAAGTTCGGAAAGTTCCCGCAGAAAATACAGCGGGGGGCTGGCTGGCTCGCCATCAATCCTGTCAACGGACATCTCTATTCCTCTAGCCCTCACCGCAACCTGTTTGAATATTCCCTGGACTTCGAAAATGGTCAGGAACTGAAGTTGCTGCATTCCTACGATATCCAGTATAGGCATGGTGACTTGACCGATGAGCAGTGGACGGATGTCCCCAACCAGGGCGGCGTCTTTACCAGGTCGGGACTGCTCTTCTATGTGCTTGATATCAAGGATGCCGATATGAATCCCTTTACCGGGATACACGCTTTTTTCCTGCACGACGATGATGCGGACGAACTTGATATTCCCGGTTTAAACAATCGGGGGGAGAAGGCTCCCTTCATTTCCATCAAGTATCGGGGGAGTCAGCCGGGAGATCGTTTCTGGGAAATGGAAGACCTGGACATGATAGAGGAAAATGGCCAGGAGTACCTGCTCCACCTGCAACTGCGCAATGGTAAGACCGACGAGGCGAAGATTGTGCGTTACCGTTTAAACTATTAACCGTTTCTTTCTATATTAAAGATTATGAAAATCGGTATTTTGAAAAGTCATAACAAGGACTATAAGCTCTACGCCGAAGCCTGCGAAAAGCTGGGCGTGGATTACAAGATCGTTGACTTCATTGGCAAGGACTGGATGAAGGCCTGCGAGGAAAGCGGCTGTGACGGCTTCATGGCCCGTCCCCCTTGCGACTATCCGGAACGCAAGGCCATGTACGATGAACGTCTCATGTTCCTGAATCGCCAGATGGGTAAGCCCGTATATCCTGGCGTTGATGAATGTCTTTTCTACGAAAACAAGCGTTCCCTGGTGAACTGGCTTGACTATTACAAGCTTCCCCACCCGAAGACCGTGGTGCTGGGCAGCCGCGACGAGGCCCTGAAGCACATCGAGAACAGGGAGTATCCCTTTGTTTCCAAGCGTACCATCGGCTCTGCTTCCAGTGGTGTGATTATCGTAAAGTCCAAGCTTCATGCACGCTTGCTGGTAAACCAGTTCTTTGGCTGGGGCATCCCGGGCTTTACCATGGGCAAGGTTTACTGGAGCTGGGTCAAGAAGAAATACCTGCTGCCTTCCCTGGGTACCGAGCAGAAACACTACATGATTTGCCAGGATTTTTGTGATGTTCGCTGGGAACATCGTATTATCCGTATTGGCGATACCTTCCTGGGTTACAAGAAGGTGGTGGGCAAGCATGGCTTTGCCAGCGGCTCCGGCCTTGCTGCCTGGGGTGAGCCTCCCCGCGAAGTTCTGGATATGGTCCGCGACATTACCGACAAGTTTGGATTCCGCTCCATTGCCATCGATATTTTTGAAACAGCAGACGGCAGCTACCTGATTAACGAAATGCAGGCCCTGTTCGGAAGCGTGGAACGCTCCCTGCTGAACATTGACGGCAAGGATGGCTGCTACCGCTACGAAAATGGCGAGTACAAGTTCGAGGAAGGCTACTACAACGTGAAGCGCTGCTATGAACTTCGCGTTCAGGACTTCGTGAACGTATTGAAGGCTAAGGGCGTCCAGTAATGTGCGATGCCTGCGCAGGTTCTGCCGGTTCCGAAACTTTGGAAAGGGGCGCTGGTCCTAAGACTGCAAACCGTCTTGAAGGCGTCCGCTTTGTCATGTGGGGCTTTCCGGAGCCTACCCAGACTTTTATCCATCGCGAATTTCAGGAGATGGTAAGGCAGGGCCTTCGGGTCCAGATTCTTGCGGGCGCCAGGCGCGACATGAGCGTCCAGCCGGAAGACATTCAGGAAATTGTCAAGAAGGATACCATCTACCTGGGAAATCCCGTGGTGTGGTTCCTGAAGGGACTGCTGGTCGGTACGTTCAGCGGTCTGCCTTTCTGGCGCGTGCTTTGCCGCATGATGAAGTTCGAGCACAAGGACTTTGCGCACAAGATGCGCGCCATGGCCATGACGGTTGCGGCGGCTAGCGTCGCCCACAAGGTAAAACGCTCCGGCACCCGCCACCTGCAGGCCCATTTCGGCAGTTACCAGACGGAACTTGCCATGGCTCTGGCCTGGATGATCAAGTGTACTTATGGCGGTACCTGGCACGCTGTAGATATCTGGAAGGACGCCAATATCCTGCCCGATAAGATCCGCCATTCCCAGGTGGTGTTTACCTGCACTAAGTATAACGCCGACCACCTGGTGGACGTTGCCGGTGACGTGGCGGACAAGGTGCAGCTCTCCTATCACGGTCTTGACTTTTCTCGATTGCCTACGCCTGCGGAATTTGCCCCGCTGCCCTGCGACGGTGTTCCGGGCGCCATGCCCGAGGTGATTGCCATTGGTCGCCTGGTCCCCAAGAAGGGCTTTAACTACTTGATTGAAGCAGTGGCGAAACTGGTAAAGGAAAACTTCCCGATTCATTTGACCATCGTGGGAGACGGTCCCCTGGAATCCGCCCTCAAGAAGCAGGTGGAAGACTTGGGTATTGGTGATTACATCGCATTTACGGGCTCTCTGAAAAATACAGAAACTCTGGAATGTGTCAACAGGGCGCACCTGCTTGCCGCTCCTTCCATCCAGGACAAGGACGGCAACATCGACGGTATTCCCAATGTGACGCTGGAAGCCATGGCCCTTGCCCGCCCTGTTATCGGGACTAAGCTTTCGGGCATTCCGGAAGTGGTGAACGACAACACCGGCGCCCTTGTGGATTGTGCCGATGTGGATGGCCTTGCCGACGCCATGAGGCGTTTGCTTTCTGACAGGGAAGGCCTGATTCGTCGCGGAAAGAACGCCCAGGAATTTGTGTACGGTCACTTCGACGTTCACAGGAATATTGAAATTCAGCTGAACAAGTTCGCAGAAATCCTTTCTACTCACTAACATGGCTGAAAACGGTTCTCAGGAAAATGTTCAGAATGGCTCCCAGGCTTCTGTCCAGCAGGATCAGAAGTACCTGGTAAAGAGTGCATTCTACAATCTGGCGGGAACGGTGCTGAAAGTCTTGGCGCCTGTCCTTATGATTGTGGTGGCCCGCGTTTTTGACAAGGCCCTGTTTGGCGTGTTCGTCAGTACCCAGCTCTGGGTTCTTACCATGAGCCGCGTTTCTGTTCTCGGGCTGGACAAGGGCCTGCACCGTTACCTGCCCCAGAACCTGGTGCAGGGCCGCCCTCGTTACGAGGGCGTCATGGCTTCCGCCAGGAGAACGGTGCTCTTCGCGTCCATCATTACGGTCGCCATCCTTATCGGGGCGCAGTTCAATTTGCAGCGCCTGAGTTCAGGCCTTTCCATGCTGGGAACGGCAGAAATTTCCCTGTTCATCCTGTCACTTGTCCCCTGGTCTTTGCTTCATGTCTTTGCGGGGGCCAGCGAAGGCAATCGCCACCCGCAATACAAGATGTTCATCAACGATTTTGCGGTGTCCGCCCTGGCGCCTATGATCGCCCTGGTGATTTATTTTGCGGGCGCTACAGATAAACTAGCGCTGCCTATTGGGCTTCTCGTTGCGAACTGCCTGGGTGTGGTCGCCTACTATTTCATTATTAAGAAACAGTTCCCCGAGATGCCCTGGCGCTCTCAGGAAAAACTTCCTCCGGGACTTCTTTCCTACTCCCTCCCGCTGGGTTTTTCCGAGGTGGTGACGTCCTTCCTGTTGCGTATGGACTTGTGGATGGTTCTTGCCCTCATCGGTCCCGAGGCCGCAGGCATCTACGCCGTGATGGTGACGATTTCCAATGGTCTCAAGACCATTCGCCAGAGCTATAACCCCATTCTCACTCCCGTTGTGGCGGGCATGAGCGCCGACCGCATCAAGACGGATTT
The DNA here is from genome assembly GCA_024398935.1 of Fibrobacter sp. Classification (GTDB taxonomy): domain Bacteria; phylum Fibrobacterota; class Fibrobacteria; order Fibrobacterales; family Fibrobacteraceae; genus Fibrobacter. The sequence goes on from JAKSIH010000031.1 coordinate 29,534, forward strand.
GAAGCCGGTCTTTAGCTATTGCGTTTCCATGGTGACGCTTATCCAGCTGACCATCGGATTTTTCATCGTGCTGTTCCCGGAACAGACCATGATGATTGCCGGCAAGTCTTTCATTACGGAAGAAAACCCGGTGGCGGTTCTAGGCATTCTCATGATCGGCAACTTGATCAACGGGATGTTTGGCCTGGCGGGACCTGTCATCAATGGCCTTGGCAAGAGCAAGTTCATGCTGTTGATGAACATTGTCTCCCTGGTCTTTGCCATCGGGATGAACTACCTGCTGATTCCAAAATTTGGAATTGCAGGTGCAGCCCTTTCCAGCATGAGCTACCAGATTCTCCAGTGCGTATGGATGAATGTCTATGTCCGCCGCATGATCGGATTTTTCCCTTACAGGATTTCCCTTTCTGTACAGGGCTTGTGGATTCTGAGTCTCGTGGGTCTCTATGTCCTCTTGAACAGTCAGGCCTTTGCTCCCGGCATCCCTATGAAAGCCGCCATTTATGGTGGTGCGATTTTACTGATTGTGGCTACTTTCTACTTCCAGGGTCTTGCTGGTCAGAAGGCCAGGCTCCCCAAGCGAAAAAAGAAACAATAAGGGGCCAAAATCTTGACATTGCCTATTTTAGGCCTTTTTTCCTATACCTGCCAGTCGTAAATATTTGTAAATTTGAAATGTGGCACGAATTTTGCAAAGAAATTTTCCGCATGGAATGAAAATGCGGTTGAACACCGGCTCGTCCGGCGTTGTTTTTCTTTGCCTTCTCCTTGGTTTGCTGACGCTCTTTACCGGCTGTGAGGAAATCGAGGAAGAAAAGCCCTGGATCCAGGTGGAACGCCCGGACATGCTTTTTACGGATACCACCTTGATGGACAGTTACGACAAGGGAGTTCTTGCCTGGAAGCTGAAGACTGCCTATCTGGAACGCTGGGGAAACAGGGACCAGGTGTTTGTGCGTCCTGTGCTTGTGGATATCTACGACTCCCTGGGGGAACGAACGGCGTTCCTGCGTGCCGATTCCGGGCGACTGGACATGAATTTTTCGTATGTCTACGCCTATGGCCATGTTTACGCGCTGACTCCCAAGGGCGCCTCCGTCCGTTCCGATTCCCTGCTGTGGAACAAGAAGGATAACCTGGTCCGCACGGACAGTTACGTTCGCGTGGTTAGCGAGGATGGGGATGTGCTTCAGGGGAAGGGTTTCGTGAGCGATGCCCAGCTGGACAACTGGCGGATTCTCGCTAATGTGACGGGTATTTTCCAGGATGCGGCAAAGCGCCTGAAGGATGAGGACAAGAAGCAGGCTGAGGAAATAGAAAACAGGAACAGGGCTGCGGCACTTCCCCAGAAACCCGCTCCCAAGTCGGAACCGGCCTCGTCTTCCGGTACCAGCGCAAAGAAGCCGGAGCCTCAAAAGAAGGCGGAATCCGAAAAGGGTGATGATGAAACTTCCTCGGTGAAGAAATTCAAGTCCAGGATGAAGCGTGCGGGCGCCAAGAAGCGGGAGGACGAATGACCTCTTCCCTAAAGCCCTGGACCTTGTTCGTTTTTCTGCTTTTCCTGACCCTCGCTGTCCCTACTCAGGTTTTTGCCCAGAGGTCGCCTTTGATCATGAAGCATGCAGACAGCCTTGCGGTTGCCCGTAAGCGAGGAACGTTGCTTTTGGTGGGACGCGTGCATTTTGTCCATGATAGTGTAAATGTCCGCACCCAGCGCGCCACCTGGAATAAGGACGGGGACGTGATTGCCTGCGAGGGCGGCTTCCTGTTTACCCATCCTTCCGGCTGGATTGATGCCCATACCGGCGTATACCAGAAGAAGAAGGGGACTGCATCCGCTACAGGTGATGTTCACGCCGGGGATTCCGCCCGCACATATTATGCCACCGGCGAGTATGTGGTTTACGACCGGGAGAACGAGGTTCTGACCATGCCGGATAAGCCCAGGCTGTATTACTACGACAAGAGGGATACGGTCCTTGCCGGCAAGAAGGACACCGTGGTGGATACGGTGACGGTTGTTGCCAAGCGCATCATTTACAACAAGAAGGAATCCTTTGCGGAAGGCCACGGGAAGGCTTCCATCACCCATAAGGACGTGGTGATTACTGCAGAAGACATGACCTACGACCGCAAGGAAGACTATGCCCAGGGTGTGGGCGACGTGGTTATTACCCACGAAGACATCAGGGTGTCATCGGACCGGATGAATTACAGCAAGAAGAACGATTTCGCGGAGGCCTTTGGCCATGTGAAGGTGACCCAGAACGAGATGGTGGTGACCTGCGATACGGGGTATTTTGACCGTAAGAACAACTGGATGGCTATGAAGGGAAATCCGACTTTCGACATGAAGAGTTATCACCTTACGGGGGATTCCATTTTCCTGACCTTGGATTCCACGGGAAGGAGCATGAAGTCCGCCCTGGTCATTCGTAACGCTCACGGTACCCAGAAGGAAGATCCTAAGAAGGGGGCGCCCGGCAGTGTGACGGAGGCCTTTGGGGATACGCTGTATGCCCAGTTTGACGGCAACAAGATCGAAAGGCTCTATGTGAATCTCAATGCAAGAGGCTTCTTCTATGAAACGGACCTGGAAGCCTATCAGAATATCATGAACGGTCAACGTCTTGATATGTACTTTGACAAGGGCAAGATGGATCACGCCGTCGTTTCTGGCACCGCCCAGAGTATCTACTACTACGTGAAGAAGGACCGCACGGTTTCCGGCATGAACGAGGCCACGGGCGATACCATTTTCATCCAGTTCGACCCGGCGAAGAATGCGGTAAAGAAGTTGCGGATGCTAGGGGGCAGCACAACGCCTTCCAGCGGTCGTTATGTGGACCTGGAAAAGGAAAACAACAGGAAAAAATTGACAGAAGCTTCCCCAGGTAACGATAAGATGGGTAGTGCGCCAGGAGGCAATCCTGGCCCGGCTTCAAAACCGAAGGCAAAGGCGTCTGCATCCGGAACGAAGGATTCGAAAACTTTCGCAAGCAGGAAAATCAAGAAAAAGCTCCAATCCAAGGAATAAGATGAAGAACATTGTAAGTACCATCCGCACGGAAAAGTTGCGTAAAGTCTACGGCGGCCGCCAAGTGGTGAGCGATGTCTCCATTCGTGTTTCCCAGGGCGAGATTGTGGGTCTTCTGGGTCCTAACGGAGCAGGAAAGACCACGTCCTTCTACATGATTGTTGGAATGGTTCGTCCGGAATCGGGTCAGATTTTCCTGGACGATATCGAGATTACGGACAAGCCCATGTACAAGCGGGCTCGTCTCGGCATAGGCTATCTTCCTCAGGAAGCCTCGATTTTCAGAAAGCTGAGCGTAGAAGAGAATATCATGGCTATTCTTGAAACACAGGACATGAAGCGGGCCCAGCGCAAGAAACGCCTGGAAGAACTTCTGGAGGAATTCAAGATTACCCATATCCGGAAGACAAAGTCCATGAGTTGCTCCGGCGGTGAACGCCGCCGTCTGGAAATTGCCCGCGCTCTTGCATCGGATCCGTCTTTCCTCTTGCTGGACGAACCCTTCGCCGGTATCGACCCTATTGCGGTTGCGGATATCCAGTCCATCATTTCGGGACTTCGTGACAAGGGTATGGGCGTTCTCATTACGGACCACAATGTGCGTGAGACCCTTTCCATTACTGACCGGGCCTACATCATGTACAAGAGCCAGGTCCTGACGGAAGGCTCCTCGGAACACCTGGCGAATGATCCGGAAGCAAGAAGAATTTACCTGGGCGATAGCTTTAGACTGGACTAGAGAGGTTTTGTATGGAAATGGGCTTAAATGTTGGAATGAAAACCGGTCTGGAACAGACCCTTTCTCCGCAGTTGTTGCAGTCGGTAACCATTTTACAGAAAACCTCCATGGAGCTCGAAACCGCCATTAGGGATGAGCTGGAGACCAATCCCTTGCTGGAGGTGGACGAATCCGTTGCCGAGGAAGACCGCGAAGTTCAAGATAGCGAGCTGGACGGTTCCGATGTAGATGACAGTCAGGATGCCAAGCAGGAATCTTCCGACGAAATGGATGAGTATGAGCGTGGCGTCCTGGATATGGGCGATGGTGATGATGATTACGGAAGTGACCGTCTAGGGGACGGGCTTCGCGAGGATGACGATGGCTTCGGCAGGATGAACATGATGCACGAGGCTGCCGACGACGAGATGGAACATACCATCAAGGATTTTGGCAAGAGCCTGCAGGAACTTCTGGAAGACCAGCTGGGTATCTGGAAGGGTACTGGCAAACTGTTTGAGGAACTGGCGAAGCAGGGATGCTCCGAAACGCGGTTCCGCTCCCTGGTGAAGTATCTCATCAGTTCCGTGGATGAAGACGGCTTTCTGTCCCGTTGCGACGAGGATAAGGTTAGTGGCGTTGACGTTTCTGATCCGTTCATTGCGGAAATCGAGAAAGTGATTCGTGGCGAAGTGGCCCTGAACGAGAATAGCGTTTCCCTGCCGGTTCACGAGGCGTTCCATGTGCTGCACGGCTTTACGCCTCGCGGTGTAGGTGCCAGGGACCAGCGTGAATGTTTCCTGATCCAGGCCAACCGTATTCCGGGTTTTCCCGTTCTTGGAATCAAGATTCTGGAAAATTGCTACGAAGACCTGCTCTTCCTCCGTTATGCAAAGATCGGTAAGATGCTGGGCGCTTCTACGGAGGATGTCCAGTCTGCGGTTCGGGCTTTTTCCCAGCTGAGTCCGCATCCTGGTTTTCAGGTTTCTAGAATTCCGCCTCATACGGTTTCCGTGGATCTGAAGATCGAGGAAAAGAAGGGTAAGTACGAAGTCAAGGCCATTCGTTCCGCCAATACCTGGTTGCGTGTCAATTCCACTTACAGGGCGCTGCTGAATAGCAAGAGCGCGACCAAGGAGGACAAGGCCTACATCAAGGCTCATTCAGCGAAGGCGGAAGAGTTCATCAAGGCGGTGAATAACAGGTTCTCCACTATGGAACTGGTCATGAAGGAAATCCTGAATCGACAGAAAGATTTTTTCACCAAGGGTCCGGCCTTCTTAAAACCTATGGTTCTGCAGGATATTGCGGATGTGGTCAAGAAGGATGTAAGTACCGTGAACCGGGTGACTAACGGCAAGTTCGTGGAAACTCCCTATGGGGTATTTGAACTGAAGAGTTTCTTTACTTCGGGAATTAAGCAGAATGGTACCTCGGCGGAAAGCGAGGAGGTTCTCGGGTCCGCCAAGGTTCTTGACGCCATGAAGAAGATGATCAGCGAGGAAAACAAGAAAAAGCCTCTCTCCGATCAGGCTATTTCCGACAAGCTAGCGGAAATGGGCATGAAGGTTGCCCGCCGTACCGTTGCCAAGTACCGCGAGAACAGCCTGCATATTCTGACGGCTAGCCAACGGAAACAATGATGCAAGGGGGCGCTGCCCCCCTGGACCCCCCAAAAAAACAATGCGCCGTCGCAAACGGGGTTTGCTAGGCTTTTGTTTTTTGTTTGAGGGCCACTGAAGTGG
>JAKSIH010000032.1 GCA_024398935.1 Fibrobacter sp.
TCAAGGCTGGCGAAACCCAGGGCTACCTGTGGGCTTCCGAAGGCACCGGCGAATTCGAAATTTCCGAATGCCCCCGCACCGATGTGGGCACCAAGATTACCTTGTACCTGAAGGATGCCGAAGGTGACGAAGACTTCGAAGACTATACCAGCGAATGGAAGATCAAGGACATCGTCAAGAAGTATAGCGGTTTCGTAAACTACGGCATCTACTTCCATCCGGAGCCCACCAAGAACGACAAGGGCGAATTGGAAGTCAAGGAAGAAGAAAAACTTAACGACAAGACCGCTCTCTGGCGCCAGTCCGAAAAGGACGTGAAGGAAGAAGAGTACAAGGAATTCTACAACGTCATTTGCCACGACGGTGGCGAACCTGCCTGCTGGAGCCACAGCCACGCTGAAGGCTCCCTGGAATTCTGGAACCTGGTGTACATTCCTTCCAAGGCTCCCTACAACATTTGGCAGAACGATGCTTTGCATGGCCTTAAGCTCTATGTGAAGAAAGTCTTTATCATGGACGATTGCAAGGAACTTCTGCCTCCTTGGCTGCGCTTTGTCCGCGGCGTGGTGGATTCCGAAGACCTGCCTTTGAACGTTAGCCGCGAAATTCTCCAGAGCAACAAGATCATCACCAACATCCGTAAGCACGTCATCAAGAAGGTGCTGGACGCACTGCAGAACATGGCCGACAAGGATGCCGACAAGTATGCGGCCTGGTGGAAGGAGCTGGGCATGGTCCTTAAGGAAGGCTTCTACATGAACTGGGAGCATCTGGATGAACTCAAGAAGTTGACCCGTTTCGAAAGTACTGTTACCGGTGCCGATGGCCTCGTCAGCCTGGACGAATACATCGGTCGTATGCCCGAAAGCCAGAAGGAAATCTATTACCTCATCGGCGACAAGAACGCCGTCCGCAGCAACCCCATGTTGGAAGCTTTCAAGGCCAAGGGTTACGAAGTGCTTCTCATGAGCGATGGCATCGATGAGTTCATGATGTCTACCCTCATGGAATACAAGGACAAGAAGTTCCACGACATCAGCAAGGGTGACGTTGACTTCGAAAAGACAGAAGAAGAAAAGAAGGCCGAGGAAACCAACAAGGGTGTATTCAAGGGCCTCTGCGAAAACCTCCAGAAGATCCTCGACGAAAACATCCAGGAGGTTCGCGTGTCTAGCCGCCTGAAGGATAGCCCCTGCTGCCTCGTCACCAGCGAAGACGCCATGAGCGCCCAGATGGAACGCATGATGAAGGCCATGGGCCAGAAGAATATTCCTGTGTCCAAGCGTATTCTCGAAATCAATCCCACTCACCCCATCTGCGAAATGCTGAAGACCAAGTCCGAAGCTGGCGAAGACCTGGGTGATTGGCCCAAGGCTCTCTACGGTCAGGCTTTGCTTGCCGAAGGTAGCCCGCTGCCTAACCCCGCTGAATACGTTGCCGCGGTCACGAGACTGCTCGGCCAAGCAGCAAGCAAGTAACTGGCGATAAAGCATGAAAGAAAAAGGTTCCGTTCAAAACGGAACCTTTTTTCGTTATGTTGTTAACAAGATTGCTTACATCTCGGGAATCATTACATCGTAGGAGACCTTGTGACCGGCTTCGTCGACGATCTGCACTGTCATTGTTTCGCCGGTTTCGGGAACTCTTTCCCCTTCGATGACGATTTCGCGGGGTTCGGAATCGTATTCGGCGGCGATCCATTTGCCCTTTGCGGTAACGGTGATGGCGTTGCCGTCGGCGACACCATCGTACTTGAACATCAGGGGGATCTTGAGGGCCACTTGGCGAGATCCGTTGATTATCATGTTTTCCCAATAGGGGAATCCGAGGATGGGAGCTTCCTGGTTGTTGATGCTTGCGATGTCGCGGAGCTCGTTGACGTTGACGCAGCGATTCTTTCCCTTACTTTGCTTGCTAAAGATGAACCAGTTGCGGCTGGTTTCTCCGAGCCAGTAGAGGGGGGCAGGATTGCTCTTGTTCTCTACGCAAACGTTCCAGTTCTTAAGCTGCATTCCCTTGGGGTGGAATTCCAAATAATCCAGGCTGTCGGTGTGGGTCTTTGTTACAGCCAGTATGCGTACCGTGGGGTCGCTTGCCGCGGGAATGCCTGTGATTTTCTGCGAGATGTTGATCTCGCCGATGGAAGTGTTCCAGTTGACGCTGGTCATGGTATTGGCGTAGCTGAACACGGCGATGGTACCTTCTGCGCCCTTGCCAGAGCCTGAAGCGTTATCTGCGGAGTAGCGGATGCCGGTCATGCCGGGGTAGCGCTCCATGAGATTTCCGATCAGCTTCGGCTTGTTCTCCTGCTTATAGGCGGAGCAGAGGTTTTCTTCCTGTACGCTTCCCCCCTTAAGCACAGAGAACTTCATGCCCGATTCGCATCGCGTCAGGTCCAGCATGGGGCGGCTGAGGAAGGTGAATACTGGTGCGGTCTGCACCTTGGTCATAGGCAGGGTCTTGTTGCCATTGCACTTGTTGCGGAAGGTGAATTTCTTTGTGGTGACGTTGCCTGCATAGTCCTCCACTTCCAAGGTGTATGTGGAAATCGGTGCGATTCTTGCGTTGATGACGTGCCAGTCGCCCGCTGTGTCGGCCTCCTCGGCCCACAGCAGCTGATCGCGGATTTCGGTCATCTTCTTGAAGTTCAGTGTGTCCAGTCTTTTGTCGAAAATCTTGTCGTCATAACGCCACATGGTGATGCGACGGACGGACATGGGATTGTCCTTTGGCAAGCGGCTGTAGTCCGCGATTTTGATTGCCAGTCTCACTTCGTTGTCGTCATTCTTTACCGGGGAGATGACGCATCCCTTGTCGATGGCTTCGCCAGAGGTGATTGCCAGCTCGTTGCCCTTCCATACGGCGGCGGCAAATACCTGGGGTGCAATACTGTCGGAGGCGTCGGTATTGAACATGCGGGGGTTTACGACGCGGTCGTTGTCCAGGCGAACTTCCAAATGCAGGTGGGGGTTGCCGATGCCTGTGCTGCCGGCGAAGGTGAGCGTGTCGCCCTTTTTGAAAGCCTTGTTGGGCTTGATGGTGACATCGTTCTTCTTGGTGGCGTATTGCTGCTTCATTACCGCTTCGTCAAGTTCGCCGAAGCTGCTTTGGTGGGCGAAAACCCATGTGTTTCCGCTGTTGCCCTGGTAGAACATTACCTTGCCGTAGCCGAAGGGGGAGGTACGAAGTTCCTTGACCTTGCCGTCTTCGGGGGCGAATATGGGCCAGCCTTCTTCCATGTCGGTGGAGTAGTCCAGACCTGCGTGGTAGCGTGCCCCGCGGTTTTCGCCGAAGGAGGATGTTAGATAGGCTTCCTTGCCGAAAGGCTGGTACTTGGGCTTTTCGGGAGCGACCTGCGGTGCGGAGGTTGCGGGAGCCTTGTCGCCGAAATCCTCGTCGTTGGTGACGGCGCCGTTCTTGGTGTTGACGCAGTCCTCGTAGGCGAATGCGTCCATGGAGGCTTCGTCGCATTCCTCCGCGATGGCGCTCGCAGATAAAGTAACTGCACAACCTAAAATGATTCTGGAAAAAGTAATCCTAACCTTGTTCATCTTTGTTTCCTTCTTAATTCCGATGCCAAAGATAAAAAATTATAGGGGGCGCGCATAATCGGTGGTGTCGCCTGGACTCGATTTGGTTTGAATGCGATCGCCTCGAAAAGTTGCAAATAAAAAAAGACTCACTTCACAGTGAGTCTTTTTCAGTGGAGCTAAGGAGAGTCGAACTCCTGACCTCCTGCATGCCATGCAGGCGCTCTACCAACTGAGCTATAACCCCGAGGGTGACCCATATATAGCTAAATAAATCCAGAACGTCAAGGGGGAAAAATAAAAAATCTGGGATTTTTTTGCAATTATGAATTATGAATTACGAATTATGAGAAAAAACAATAGGTGAACGCGAAAAAAACGCAGGTTTTACCCCGCGTTCCTTTGGCGTATTCTTGAATAGCTCACGGCTCAAAGCTCAGAGCTCATGGCTATTAAGCCTTTTCGATCTTCACGGATTCGATGATCACGTCTTCGTATGGTGCGTCGCGACGGTCGGTCTTGACACCTGCGATATCGTCCAGGACTTCGAAACCTTCGTACAGCTGGCCAAATACGGAGTAGCCTTCGTTCCTGCCGCCGTTAGCCGGATGGTCCAGGAAGTGTACGTCGTCGCCGTGGACGATGTAGAACTGGGAGCCGATGGAGTGGGGCATCATGGTTTTAGCCCAGGCCAGGGCGCCGCGCATGTGGGTGAGGCACGGATCGTACTTATCGTCGATGGTGGTGCCCGGGCCGCCTGCAGCGTGGCCACCGGTACCGTTACGGTTGGTGAAGTCGCCACCCTGGATCATGAAACCAGAAATGATGCGGTGGAACGGAGCGCCATCATACTTGCCCTGCTTGGCCAGTTCGATAAAGTTGGTTGCGCATTCGCCGACGCGTTCTTCGAAAAGACGCAGCTTCATCACGCCGTGGTTGGTGGTCATAATGGCGATGGTTTCGCCTGCCTGGGGCTTGTCCAGCTGATTAAAAGCCATGGAATATCTCCTGTGGATTATTGTTTTGGAACCCTCAAATGTCATTGCGAGCCGCAGGCGCGGCAATCCAGACCGAAATTGGGGTCCCAAGGTTGTTTTCACGCAATATAAATAAAAATTTTAGGGAAATTGTTGTAAAATTGCCAATTTTGCAAAATTTACTTGACATTGTTTTTTTTTGTTTACATTTGATTTTGACGGTTTTCTCTTTTTAGGATGGTTATATATGAATGACGAATCTTTATCGACAAAGATGAATGAGTTGTTCAAGCTTTATTGCCAAAATTCCTTCGGTTCCGTTTCGAAAAGGGAACTTGATATTTTCTTGTTTAACATGTTTCAAGAAACGGGAATGATAAAAGGTAAGGATTCCTGGGATTTGGCTCAGGAATTGAAGATATCCAGAACGAAGGCGCAAACCCTGCTTTATGAAAGTTCGATTCGTTATAGTCAAAAGGTCAATGTAAAAATTCAGCAATTGTTAAATGATCCGCCTCGCTTGCAGGATGGCGGAACCATTTGGATGATGGTTGACGATAAGTTTGTAAGAGAACAGATGCGTTCCTACTTGAGGAGCAAGGGTATTGTTACGGACTTGTCTTTTGCTTCTGAAATTGTGAAGATGCCTCCGGAAGGCTATTGGGAACTGCAGAAGAAATATAATCCGCAAAATGTGTCCAAACTAAAAAAGGATGAATTTGTGGAGAAACTGAAAAAGATTCCTGGAAAATTTGTGGGGAAGCTTTTGTCTGATGTTGCCGGTGAGGAGGCTGGGGAAAGCATTGGAACGATGTTCTCGTTGTTATTTGAACAAGTCTAGAAACAGGTAAAGGAAAAATGAAAAAATCATTTGTGAAGATGTTTGGCTGTGCCGCGCTTGTGGTCGCCTCAATTGTTTCACTCAACGCATGCTCCGGTGAAAATGGCGTTGATGGTCGCGATGGCAAGGACGGTGTCGACGGGAAAGACGGTGTAAGTGTAACCGATACGCTGTACGTCGTTCAAAAAGATACTGTAATCTTTGCTGGAGATACGATATACATCAGTAAAAAAGACACAGTGGTTATTGACAATAGGGATACGGTCTATATTGAAAATGGAGGCTCTGGCTCGGGAAACGGTGGTGCTGGAACTGGCGGCAATACATCTTTTGGTACGCTGGTGGATGAACGCGACGGACAAACCTACAGGACGACTAAGATTGGCGATCAGGTTTGGATGGCTGAGAATTTGAATTTTCCTGTGAAAGGTTCATATTGCTATGATAATACTCTGGTTAATTGCGAAATCTATGGCCGCCTTTATACATGGGAGGCTGCACAAGATGTTTGCCCTAGTGGCTGGCATTTGCCTAGCAAGGAAGATTTTGATACTTTGCTAAAAAATGTGGGTGAAAGTGACACTGAACGATTTGACAACTTAGCTGCAAGAAGTTGGAAATTTGGAACAGATCCCTACGGTTTCTCCGCTCTCCCTGCTGGCAACTACAACGGCACCAGCTTCAAAGATTTGGGCAGCCTCACCTACTTTTGGTCTTCTACGAGCAGCAGTAGGTCTACGGATACCGGTGGCTCCCTCGCCTACCTTCTGCGCATCAACGTCGACGACGCGCACGTCAGCTACTACGGCAAGTACTACGGAGGCTCAGTGCGTTGCCTCCAGGACTAAAGCGATGGCGAGTGACGCATAGACAAACTTGTTTGTCTATATGTCCGAGCATGAGCGTAGGCGCTTTGCGCCCTCCAATTAGGCACCCGCCGAAGGCGGGAGGCCTAGCCAAGGCTTAGCGAAGCAAAGCCTTGAAACTATCAAGAAGAATCACGCAGCGGTGCTGCGGAAGTTCTTCTTGGTGAAAAAATTGGTTGTAATAATCCCTAGACAGCATACAGCGGCACATTCGTCATTTGCTCCTGTTCCCTGTAGGGGAGCATGGAGTAGCGTTCTGCCTTGAGACTTGGATTTTCTTGCAGCATCCTGGAAAGGGAATTGGCCCGGACGTTACCGCCGGCCTTGACTTCTATGGGCAACAAGGCTCCGTCACGCTGGATGATGAAATCCAGTTCCAGCCTGGAATCCTCTGTCTTGTGATAGTATATGGGGGTTGAAATCTTTGATTTCATTTGCTGGAGAACGTACTGTTCCGTAACGCCGCCCTTGTATTCCGTAAAGATGCTGCTGTTGATTAGTACTTGTGAGGGTTCTGTCTGCACCATGGCGCCAAGCAGGCCTACATCCAGCAGGTACATCTTGAAAGCGGATAAGTCCTCGTAAATGCTGAGGGGGAGTTCCGGCTTGGTGCATCTCGGTACTTTGTAAAGAAGTCCTGCATCTACGAGCCAGCGGATAGCGATTTCAAACTCCGTGGCACGGCCGCCTTTTTTCAAGGCTCCATAGATGAACTTCTTGTTTTCCTTGAACAGTTGCGAAGGTATGCTTTCCCATACCATACGGATACGCGGTACTTGTTCTGTGGGTGCGTGCTTAGAAAAATCCCGGTCGTAACCGTCTAGAATTTCTTGCTGGATGCGGCGGACTTCTTGGAGGGCTCCCGTGGTTACGTATTTCTGGACGGCTTCGGGCATGCCGCCTACATAGTAATATTGCCTGAGCAGATCCACAAATTTTTCGTGGAGTAGATTCATGGACTGAAAGTCCCGTGATTCTAGAAGCTTGTAGGCCTGTTCCTCGCCCTTTGCTAGCAAGAACTCTCCAAAGTTCATGGGGTAAATGTTAAGCTCGTTCACTTTACCCACCGGGTACGATACGCCCTTGTGCATCGAAATTCCGAGCAGTGAGCCCGCCACTGCAATATGGTACTCCGGGGCCTCCTCGCAAAAATATTTGAGAGCCTCGATTGCCTCGGGAATGTCCTGCACTTCGTCAAGAATAATCAGGGTGTCGCCTGGCGTAATATCCACGTTGGTGAGAGCGCTCAGTGAACGGATTATTCTTTCGACATTGAAACTTTCTGAAAAAATCTGCCTTGCAAGTTCGTTCTTGCGGCATACTACGTACGCGGTCTTTGCGTATTCCGTACGGGCGAATTCTTGCAAAAGCCAGGTTTTGCCCACCTGGCGGGCTCCATTCAGAATCAGGGGCTTGCGGTCGGCCCTATTTTTCCATTCTACAAGGTTTTTTAAAGCAAATCTTCTCATACGAGAAGAAATTTACAAAAATAAGCGTATAAAAGTGCGGTTATTTACATTTTTCGGCACTTATTTTTGGAATGGAGCAAAAAAGTGCCAATTCCGTATAGGGGAATGTTCAATACTTTCTCGTTATCGCGGAACGGTAGCGTTTTTCACCCCATCTCCAGAGCCTTCGCCCGGTTCTTCACCTGCGCATTGAACAGAACTTTGCTTTGCTCGCTTAAATAACTTCGGTCAATCATTGCGTCCATTTGGTTTAAATGGCAGCAAGTTCCTGCAATAAAGCGTTCTGCACGGATTTCCTTGATGCCGATGCGGCGGGCCAGTTCCATAAAGTCCGGCTTGCCGTAAAAACCGTTGGCCTTGAAAAACTCGGTTTCAAAGTCATCCACAAAAAGTTCAAGCGCGGTTCGGCCAAGCTCCTGAACATGTAAAGAAGTGTTCAGCAAATCGTAGGCGGGGGTCAGCTTGTAAACTCCATCTGCATTTGGGGAATAGATGGAAAAGTTCTTGACATGGGCGTCGCCGTTACAGACCAGATAGTTGAACAGAATCAGCCTGAAGTATTTTTCCACATCGGTGGGGTAGGTGCTTACATATCGCTTCATCAGGTCGGCGATTTGCTGGTAACTGAAGTCGTACTTGTAGTTGGAACCTTTTTCACCTGGGGTGAGGCCAGCCACCTGGGCAAAGTCTTCCTGGCAGATTCTGTTGCCGTCGGGTAGAACATCGAATCGCTTGGTGATGTAGGCGGGTGTGCCGTCTTTAAGATAAACTAGTGCGTTGTCTGCTGCGTCGATCTTGAAAATCTGCCTGGCCATTTGCATGGTCAGGTGCTCGTTGGCGGGCATATCCTTTGTGTTGTCGAACAGCCCTTCTACCGCAGGCTTTAAGATGAAGGTGCCGCCATTTTCAGTAGGTTCTAGTCGCCCGTCGTTTACTATTAGCGAAAACTTGGGCTGTGCACCAGAAATAGAAATCCGACGGATGGAACCGTTGTTGGACTTGATTTCGGGTAAGGAAAAATCAAGTGTGGCGCCAAACTTTTTCAGACCGAACAAACGCTTGGCACAGGCGGGGCAAAAATCTCGAGGAGTCTCCTTGAGGCAACTATGGCAGCGGTTCTGCATGGTGGGGGAGGTGGCGCCTGTCATACGTCCTCCATCACGGTGATGGCGCCGATGGTTTCCTTTCCCGCAAGTTTCAGCAACAGCCTGTAGGAATCCTTGGGGTCAATCTTCAGGCTCATGCAGTAAAGTTTGCGGTTTTCGCCCTCGGGCAGCAAACCCTCAAAAAACGGGAAAAGTTCCTTGGACTTGTAAGGCTCCTGGCGCTTAGGCAATGTTAACGCAATGGCGGGGCGCCTAGACGCAAGGTAGATTTCGTCGTAGGTGAAAATGAAACCGTCCCTAGTCTTGGTCAAGGTTCCTGCCAAAGCTCCGTTGTAAAACACCGATGCTTGCCTAGCCATTGACGACTCTCTCGGTTAAAGAAAGTTTCAGCCCCAGCTGTTCCACAAGCTTGCAAAGTACCTCGATGGACGGGTTTGCGCCGCCGTTTTCGATGGCGTTGATGGTCCGCAGTGAAACTCCGGACATTTCCGAAAGATCCCTTTGGCTTAACCCAAGGGACTCCCGCCGTTTTTGTAATTTTTCAAAAATTTCATTCATAATGTGCAATATATTGCTTAATTTGCTGTGAAAATACAAAAACGCACTAGCTTTGTCAATAAATGCGCAATATATTGCGTGTTGTTGCGGTTGTGCCGATGATAGCTCACTTTCCTAAACATAACCCGCCAAAATCTCCCGAAAATGCTAATTTCAACAAAAAAGTGATTAGTGGTTAGTGTTTAGTGGCTGGTAAGAATGTCATTACAGAACCGCGAAAAACTGACCACTGTCTACTAACCACTGTTTACTAATATTATGAAAGACAACTGCAAGATTATTCGTGAACTGCTGTCGGCCCAGGCCATGGAATTTGCCCTGGACGAGATGGCTGCAAAGATCGCAAAGATCCATCCTTCCGCAAACGATCTGGTCATCCTCGGTATGGCTAGTCGCGGTATCCCTCTGGCAAAGAAACTGAAGGAACGCCTGGACGCAAAGTTCGGCGGTTCCGTGGAATTCGGAAGCTTGGATGCAACATTCTATCGCGACGACTTCCATTACCGCAAGCACGTTTCCACCGAGATGCGCATTACTGAAATGCCCGCCTCCGTGGAAGGCAAGACCGTGATTCTGGTGGACGATGTCCTTTATACGGGCCGCTCCACTCTGGCTGCCATGCGCGCCATTCTGGACCTTGGCCGTCCGGCTGCCATTCGCCTTTGCGTTCTCGTGGACCGCGGTCATCGCGAACTGCCTATTGCGCCGGACTGTGTGGGTTTCTCCGTAGAGACTGCCCAGAATCAGGAAGTCCGCGTGAAGATTGAACCTATTGATCAAGAAAATTCTGTTACTCTCGTAGAAGTGGAGGCTTAAAGTGAGCGCTTTGCAAATCAAGCATTTGTTCGGGCTCCAGGGCGTGTCCAAGCAGGACATCCGCACTATTTTGGACCATGCAAAACAGTTCCGTGAAATTCTGGAACGCCCGGTAAAGAAGGTTCCTAGCCTTCGCGGCATGACCGTGGTGAACCTGTTCTTCGAAAACAGCACCCGTACCCGCACCAGTTTTGAACTGGCCGAAAAGCGCCTCTCCGCAGACACCGTGAACTTCACTACCGCAAGTTCCAGCGTGAAGAAGGGCGAGACTCTGGTGGATACCCTCCGCAACATCGAGTCCATGAAGATTGATATCGTGGTGGTCCGCCACAAGGGAACTGGCGTTCCCAAGTTCCTGGCCGAACACAGCAACGCCATCGTGGTGAACGCTGGCGACGGCGCCCACGAACATCCTACCCAGGGTCTCCTGGATATGCTCACCATCGAAGAAAAGCTTGGCACTCTCGAAGGCAAGAAGGTGGCGATCATCGGTGACATCCGCCATAGCCGCGTGGCCCGCTCTAACATCTGGGGCATGACCACCATGGGCGCTCACGTGACCCTTTGCGGCCCCAGCACCCTGGTTCCCCGCAATACCGAACTGCTGCAGTATCCCGAACTGGCGGGCTCCGTCAGCTGGGAAACCGATGTAAAGAAGGCTGTTGCTGACGCCGATGCCGTTATCGCTCTTCGCCTGCAGAACGAGCGTATGGACGACGCTCTTCTCCCCAGCACCCGCGAATACCGCAACTTCTTTGGCATTACCGAAGAGGTGCTCGCTTGCTGCAAGGACAAGGTGATCATCATGCATCCGGGTCCCATCAACCGCGGCGTGGAACTGGATTCCGATATCGCCGACGGTGAACATTCCGTTATTCTCGATCAGGTGACCAACGGCGTTGCTGTCCGTATGGCTGTTCTCTTCCTTTTGGCTGGAGGTCGTGAAAATGCGTAGAAAGCATACTCTTTCCGATTTTAATTGCGTTGAACTGAAGAACGTCAAGTTCTGGAATGGCGAAAAGTTCGAAGCTCGCGATTCTGTCTATGCAGGCTTTGCCAATCGCAAGTTCGCTTTCTGCAACAAGGAAGACCTTGCAGACCTGACGGTCAAGGTTGTGGATTGCAACGGAGCGCTGGTAATTCCTGCGCTCTTTGGCCTTGGACTGGACTTCATGGAACCGCTCCGTGACGACGTCTATACCTTTAACGACGGCCTTGACGCCATGCATCGTGGTGGTTTCTTCGGTGGCCTTTACGAAAGTGCTGCAAACCCTATTGATGACTGCGAAAAGCTTTCTGCCGCCAACGACCGTCTGGTAAAGGATTCCATCTACTCCGCCTTGGCAATCAAGTTCCTGGGCGCATTCAGCAAGGATTTCGGTTCCGACCACCTGTCCGAGATGCTGGAACTGGCAAATGGTCTTGACGAAGATGACGACAGCTTTGAAGGTGTGGCTGGCTTCGGTGACGGCAATGCTGCCATCCCGCATTCCCGCTTCCTGCGCCTTGCCATGGAATACGGCAAGATGACCGGCAAGCGTTTCTTCTTCCAGCCCATGGACAAGACGCTGCGCAAGAGCGGTTGCGTTCACGAAGGTGCCTACTCCGATATGCTTGGCATGAAGGGCATTCCCCGCATTGCGGAAACCATCGCTGCCTATACAGTTCTTGAAACAGCTCGCTTCCTTCAGGTGCCGGTCCACTTCAAGCAGGTGACTTGCGGCGAAACTCTTGACCTTGTTCGCAACGCCCGCAAGAACGGCATGGACGTGACCTGCGATGTAAATCTTTATCACTTGCTTCTGGACGATTCCTGCCTTACCGAGTTGAGCTCTGCCTACCATATTCTTCCGCCGATCCGTTCCGCAGCAGACTGCGAGGCCTTGTGGAAGGGCATTGAAGGCGGCACGGTAAATGCCATCAGCATGAACCACACTCCGGTCCGCGAACAGGATACCGAAGTCAACTTCGAAGATTCTGTCCCGGGTGCATTGTCCCTGGAAGTTGCCCTGTCTGCCATTTGGAACAAACTTGTGGCCCGCGTAGGCGAAGCTCGTGCCATCGAACTTCTTTCTACGGCTCCCGCCAAACTTGCTGGCGTGGATGTCCCTGCCTACGAACCTCAGGTAGGCGGTGTGGCAAACTTTGTGGTCCTTGATCCGAACAAGGCTCACGTGGTTACCAAGTCCGAATTCGCCGGCCATGTCAGCAATTCTCCGCTGCTTGGCAAGGAACTGTCCGCTTCCATCGTCGGTTCCTACATCAATGGAATCTGGACTGAAAACTAGTGGAGTTGTGTAGCGAATGATTGAACCGCTTCAATTAGTTTGGATTGCCTTCTTCGTCGTGTCAGCGCTGATTTTATTGGTGCTGGTTGAAATCAACCGCATCAACTATAGGCGTGAACACGAGGAAATGTTTGGAACTGCCTCCTTTGATGAAAAGGTGAAGTCCTTCATGTTTACGGATAAGGAACGCCGGACTCTGGACAAATTGATACGGACTTCACCATTCGAAAACAAGGATGCGGTTATTAATTCCTCGAGGCTTTTTGAAAAGGCTGTTACGAACTTCTACGAATTCCGAGATGTTTTCTCTGTTCGGGACGAAACCGTTGCTGCAGTTGAAAGCATCCGCAACAAGATGAACTTTACCGCAAAAAATCCATTGACGGAGGTCTGCTCCTCAAGGCAGTTTAGTGCACAGGACCGCATTGACCTGTACCTGGATGGTGGACGGGTATTCAAACATTCTGAGATTGTCTGGAAAACAGAAAAGGAGTGGGCGATATCCTACGACGGCTCCTGTGGACCTGCAAATTTATTTGTCGGTAAGGACGTGATGATCCGCTGGACAAGGCCGGGTGACGCTGTTTATTCGTCTACGCTGGAAGTTCGCTCCAGCACGGTGAATACCTTGGTTCTGCCCCATTCGGATAACCTGGATAAACGCCAGCTTCGTCGCTGGGTTCGTGAACAGGTGTCTTTCCCCCTGAAGGCGACCTTTCCGGATGGGTCATCCATCGGTGGTGTTCTCATGGATTTGTCCGCAGGTGGTATTATGCTTGGACTCCCTGTTGCTTGTGACTCGGGCGTTCACCTGAACATTGAATTTGAGCTGCCCAGTTTTGGCATGGAAAATGTCGAAGTTGAAATTCTGAGAAATCTTGGAAATAAGAACAAGGATTATCCCGACTTTTTCTGCCTGACCGCATCTTTCTCTGGAAAGTTCGGATGGACTCAGGAACGGGTGCTCCAGTATCTTTTCGAGGTAAATAAGGAACGTATGGCAAAGGAAATGGCAAAAAAAGAGGCTAGTTAGTGCTAAATGCTTCATTTTCAATGAGTTAGCTCAATTTCGTGCTTGACATTTCCCTTTTATAAAGGTAGAATTTAGGAGTAATGTTTTCCAATCGGAGTTTATTTTGGCTTTAGGATTGATTGCGAAAATTCGTGGAGAACGCGAAACAGTTGGCATTGATGTTGGACACTACAGCATCAAGTATGTCAAGGTTTTGCATAATGCCCGCGGCGGCAAGATTGTGGTGGATGCCGATCTGGAACGTGTTCCGGATGGAGCCATCGTAAATGGAGAAATCCAGGTCCGCGAAAGCGGTTCTGCCCCTGCAGAAGGGGAGGGTAAGCGCGAAAGGGATGGCGCCGATCTTCTGGGCGAGGCCTTGACCAAGCTGTTCCTGAGACATCCTGTTGATGATTCTTGTGATATCGTAATTTCTGTGAACTGCGGGGCTGGTGCCGGTGGTGTACTGGTGGACCGTCTTGCAGTTAAAGTTCCGAAAAACGGAAATGAAGCGGCCATTATTCTTCAGACCGCCCAGTCCCGTCCGCCCTTCGATGACCAGGACAACGTTATTGACTACGAAGTGGTTTCCCGCGAAAATGAAGATGTGAAGGTCAATGTGGTTGCCGCAAAGAATGCGCTCTTGGACTCCTGGGCCCAGTTCTTTGTTCGTCGAGGCATGCGACCCACGGCGATTGACGTGGATATCTTTGGTTTGCTGAATGCCTACTATGTTACTGCACGACCTGCCGATCTGGAAGCTACCGCCGCTATTTTCAATATTGGCGAAAAGAAGATGAGCGTTGCTTTTGTTCAGGACGGCAAGTTCCATTCGATGCGTGCCATGACCGGCGGTTCGCTGGACATGGTCATCCGAAAGATTTGTACCAACCTGGAAATCGATGCCGATAAATGTCACGAAATCTTTGATAAGGGCGATTTGTCCGTGGTGGATGGCTTCTCCGAGGCTGAAGTGGAAGCCGCTCTGAAGGATGCGTACGAAGATATCATGGCCCAGATCGATTTCGGTATGCGTTATTTCTCTTCTTCGGAAGATACCAAGACCCTGAACAAGATCTTGCTGGGTGGCGGTGGCGCTTCCATTCCGGGACTTAAGGAATTTATCGCCGAACGCACCGGCCTTGAAACCGATACCGTCAATCCGTTCAGTTATATGGAATGTGACGCCAAGGCTTTCGGTGAAGGTGGTATTTCCGTCGCCCTGTCTAATATCTATGCTCCCGCACTGGGACTTGCTTTGAGGAAATTCTAATGGCATCTAAGAAAAAAGAACCGTCGAAGAGCGCCAAGAAAAAAGAACCGCCAAAGAGCGCCCTTGCGATATCCATCAACCTTCTTCCGCCGGATTTCCGTAAGAAGAAGAAGGATTTTTCCTGGGTTACGGACCGCCGTACCATTTGGCCTACGGTTGCCCTGATTGCTGCGCTCGTGGGTGCCGTGATGGTGTTCTCCTTTACCGAAACGACGATTGCAAGCCTGGAACAGGAAGTTCAGTCGGTAAAGGCGGAGGTGGAGAAGAACCGTCCCCTGCTGAACAAGATTAGCGAACTGGAAAAGCAGAAGTCCATCGTTAATTCTAAGATCAACTCTCTCAAGTCCATCCAGGTCAACAAGAAAAAGTGGGTGGTTCTGTTTGAGAATGTTTCTTCTGTGCTCCCTCCCAATATGTGGATTACGAGCATCAACCAGATTGGCGAAAATGATTTGGAAATGAAGGGCACTACCTTTGATTTTTCTGAAGTGGCCGAATATATGGTTAAGCTGGAAAAACAGGTGAGCGTGCAGAAAGTTTCCTTGGTGACCATCTCTACCACGAAGGTGGATGGGGAAGAAGCCTATAGTTTCACCATCAAGATGGTCCTGAATAAGGATCTCGGACTTGGGGAGAAATAGATATGGGTAAGGACTTATTAAAAGACAAGAAAACCGTCTACGCGCTTGTCATTGTAGCGATCCTGCTTCTGGGTGTGTACTATATGTACGATTATGTATGGACCCCCTTTGAAGAACGGAGAGATTCTCTCAATACGGAACTGTCTGCGGCAAATGCTGAAAAGGCTAAAATTGACGCCCAGAAGCATCGTATTGCTCAGCTTGAAATCGAGAAGGCTCAGGCCGAAAAGGATTTCGAAAAGCTGAAGGAAATGTTCCCGGAAGAAGAAAAGGTTCCCCTGCGCTTGCAGGACCTGTATTCCGTGCTTCGCAGTTCCGGCGTGCAGATCCAGAAGTTTAATCCGGAAGGCCGTTCCGAACGCGAACACTACATCGAGAACCGTTATTCCATTGCCGTAAATTCTGGCTATCACATGCTAGGCTATTTGCTTGCTGAAATTGCGAACTTCAACTATCCCACTGCGGTAAGCAACTTGAGGTTGAACCGCTACTCGGGCATTGCGGCAGAAATCCAGAAGGCGGAAACCCATGGCTGGACACCTATCACCATGACGGTTACCTTTAATCTGACCACTTATACATCCAAGAAGGTGGGCAAATGATGAAATTGAAATTTATTCTTTTGTTCATGATTGCCGCGGTTGCATCCTATGCAGCCCAGGTAAAGGATGTGAAGTTTGACTGTAACAGCAAGGGCTGCCAGATGTCCTTTGCGTTTACTTCCGAGAAGAACCTGCCTACATTCTTCCAGAAGTACGATGCGAAGACGGGTACCCTGACCCTGGCATTCTCCGAATCTTCTTTTGCCTTTGGTGAAGGGTCCTTTGATATTGAGAAGGATTCCAAGTTTGTAAAGTCTATGCGGGTATACAAGGAAACCTTCAAGGGCACAAAGTTCCTGAAGTTTGACCTGGCTGTTGGTTCTTCGATTTCTTCCGATAAGAACGGGATATCCCTGGACAAGTCCAACTTTGTAGTATCCTTTAAGGCGAAGGGTGGAAAGTCCTGGGTGATGTCCAAGGTCTTTGCAAATCTGAAGAAGGATGCAGAAAAGCGCTTGGCCGAAGAAAAGAAGGCTGCTGAAAAGCAGGCCGCCCTGGACAAGAAGGCAGCCGAGAAGGCCGCCGCCGAAGAAAAGAAGCGCTTGGCCGAAGAGAAGAAGGCCGCTGAAAAGCAGGCCGCCCTGGACAAGAAGGCAGCCGAGAAGGCCGCCGCCGAAGAAAAGAAGCGCTTGGCCGAAGAGAAGAAGGCCGCTGAAAAGCAGGCCGCCCTGGACAAGAAGGCAGCCGAGAAGGCCGCCAAGGAAGAAGAAGCTAGAATGGCCGAAATGCAGAAACAGCTTGACAAGGCTGTCAAGGATGGCGGTAAGATTTCTGCTCTGATTCCCCGTATGAAGGAGATGACGGTCTTGCTGGGCTCCGGTATTGAACAGTTCCGGCTGGTGCTCGATTCGCCCATTGATTTGGGTAAGGTTTCCAAACTGGATGCGTCATCTGCCCTGACAATTTCTGTTGACGGCCCCAAGAAGTCTCCTGTGTTCAAGGTGGGTTCCGGATCCATGGTGAAGTTTGTTACCTGGACTGCGAACGGTCTGAAGATCCAGCTGCAGACGGGTGTCAATCCTGTTGTCCTGGTTCAGGAAGGCGCCTTGATTCTTCAGGTTGCAGAAACTGCTGTTAAGAAGGATGGTTTTGTTTTCTGGTCTGCCCAGCCTAACGGAATCTATGTCCGTGACTGGATGAAGGCTGTCGAAGAAAAGCCTAATTTTGAGACCTTTGTGAAAAAGTGGGAAGGCGATAGCAAGAAGATTGTTTCCGGTTCCCAGACATTCCACCTGAAGCCTGTTGTTCGCGAACTGATTGTTGTTGCTGATGAAATTGAGTTTTATGCAGCTCCCAACGAGGGCGCTCAGGTCCTGCAGCGCTGCGTATTCGGTGACCGTCTCGTGAGCCTTGATATCAACGGACTGTATAGAAAGGTTCAGCTGGGCAACCGCATCGGTTATGTGAACAAGCGTGCGGTGAGCTTCTTTGATGAACTTTCTGCTGTTCAGGCGGAACGCCTAAAGCAGGTGGATAAGGATCGTGGCACTGCTACAGAAACAGCTACGGCTTCTGGTAGCCAGCTGGATGCCCTGTACGAAGATCGTGTGACTTATAGTTCCTTTGGCCGTCGTGATCCCTTTGTCGAAATCAAGGGTCTCGTAGAAGAAGGTATCAATGTGGACCAGGTGGAACTCATGGGTATCATCTGGGAATCCGAAGTGCCGATGGCCATTGTGGTTGAATCCAAGAATCCGTCTGTTTCCTACACTCTGAAGGAAGGCGACAAGATTCTTAACGGTAAGGTCTTGAAAATTACACAAACTGACGTACTCTTCCTGATTCAGGAATTCGGGGTGAGCCGTCGCTACTCCATGGGTCTGCCCGATAAGTTTGGGGGTAACAAGTAATGAAAAATATGACAAAAATCCTAACTGTTCTTCTCCTTGTCTTTGGCATTGCCTTTGCCTGGAGCGCCCCTGCCGAAGGTTCGGTAGCCCCCAACAAGAAGTTGTATGACTTCAACTTCGTCAATATGGATTATGAAGCGATTTTCCGTTCCATTTCCGTTATTGCCGGTGTGGATATTCTTCTTGCCCCAGATGTAAAGGGCAAGACCAGTCTTCGCGTTACCAAGAAGACCTGGCAGGAAACCATGGACATTATCTGTAACATGAACGACCTGACATGGGTCATTCAGGATAAGTACGTAACCATTCAGCGCCAGGCAACCTATCAGGCAAAGCAGAAAAAGCTTGCTGATGAAGAAGCCCAGGCCGAGCAGAATGCTCCGCTGATCCGTAAGAACTTCCAGGTGCATCATGCCAAGGCCGATGAACTGGTGAAGGTGCTGGAGAGCATGAAGTCCAATCGCGGTAAGATTACCACGGTGGAACGTACGAACTCCATTATCGTCTATGATATTGATTCCAAGATTAGCCAGATGGAACAGGCTCTGGAAGAACTGGATGTGGAAACCTTCCAGATCATGATTACCGCAAAGCTTGTGGTCGTGAACAGCGAACGCGCCCGTGAACTTGGTGTTGACTGGACTGCTTCCATGGGTTCTGCAGCCCTTACCCCGGGTACTGCCGCCGCAGCCGCTGCAGGTGGTGCAGGAACTCGTACTGGTGCTGCCATTCAGTCTTTCCCCCACGGTGGCGCTTCTCCTGCTGTTAGCGGTGCTACTTCTGCAATTTCTGCAAGTCTCCTGGATAATAACCTTCAGATTGCCATCAGCAACTTGATGGGTGATGCTTCTACCGAAGTTCTTGCCAGTCCTCAGGTTTCCACCTTGGACAATACCGAAGCGAAGGTCTTCATGGGTGACAAGGTCTCTATCCGCGTGATTGACGATAGTGGCGAATCCTCTACCCAGATGGTTGAAACCGGTATCAAGCTTACCGTTACTCCCCATGTTTCTGGCGACAACCGCATTATGCTGGACCTCCACCCGGAAAACAACTCCTATGACTACGACTCCAAGGGTGAAATCGTGATTTCTACCCAGGAAGCCCAGACCAAGGTTGTTGTTGCCGATGGCGAGACTGTCGTAATCGGCGGCCTTACCCGTAACGAAACCCAGGAATCCGAAAGCGGCATTCCCTTCCTTAAGGACATTCCGCTGCTGGGCAACCTCTTCAAGTACACCCGTAAGTCTGTTGTGAAGAAGGATCTGGTTATCTTCGTCACTCCGCGTATTATCCGCAACTATGTTGGCAATATGGATCTTGCAGAACCGACCCGTGAAACCTCCGGCGGAAATGCCGCTCCCGAGGCAAAGAAGGTCGAGGCTGCTCCTGAGGCCCAGAAGGTTGAAGCTCCTGCAGCAGAACCTGTTGCTCAGCCGGTGGAAGAACCGGTCGCACAGCAGGCCGCACCCGTTGCACAGCCTGTAGCTCAGGAACCTGCTCCCGTTGTCGAAGAACAGCCTGCAGAACCTGTTGCTCCTCCTGCACCGGCACCTGTTGCCGAAGAGGAAGATGACTGGTAATTTTCGGTATAGACCGGAATTAAAAAGACCTCGCTCCTGCGGGGTCTTTTTTGTGTAAAATCTGTTCCAGAAACTCTTTTTGTGCGCTTTTATAATCTATCGGACCACAAGAGCTGCAAGGGCCATTTCCTGGCTTACGGTGGACCAGGAGGAACTCTTAAATTCGTAGCTCAGCTCTGCCAGCCTGCTGATGACCCTGCAGAGGATTGGCTTTTTCCAGCGTTTGCAGCTTTCCGCCGCATTTCCTAGCTTGCAGAAGGTATAGAAATTCTTGCCGAGCTTCTGGCAGGCTTCTTCCTGGCTCATGCCATTGGCGGTAAGGGCGGAAAAATTTAATAGATCGACAGCGTGGCCGTAAAGGGCGCTAACGACCTTGATTTCGGCTCCGTTGCCGGCATAGAGAATTTCGTGAAGTTTCTTGGCGTAGCCGGCGGCATCCCGCATTCCGAAAAAATTCAGGATTTCGTAGGGGGGGATGTCTCGCTGGGGCACCACCATGGTCTTGACCAGGTCCAGGGTGATCTTGCTGCACTCGGGATTGTAGAGCAGGACCTTTTCGACTTCCTCGGCCACGAGTCGGGTGTTTGTGCCCAGGGCATCGGAGAGGTACAAGCTTGCGGCGGGCTCAATGGCCTTGTGGAAGTGGGAGGGGACCATTGCGGCGATCCATTCCTGCATCTTGTAGGACTTGGGCTCCTCGCACTTTTCCACCTTTCCCACCTTAGCGAGAACTTTATAAAGTTCCGAGTTCGCCCGGAGTTCGTCGAATTCAAGGAGCAGCTTGCACTCGGGACCGTTCTTGAGCCAGCGGGTAAGGGACTTTACCTCGTCTGCCTTTAGGGTCTCGGCCTTGTGGACTACCACCGCCTGTTCCGGTGCGAACATGGAGACTGAATCGCAACATTCCATAATGAGTCCTGCGACAGAAGGAATGTTGGTGTCATTCGCATACACCACCTGCTTGGACAGCGGGTCGTCCTTGTTTTCGCCAAGGGAATCTACCAGAAACTTTTCGGTAAGCTTGTCCTTGGTGAACTGATCTTTGCCAACGAGGGTAAGAATCATGGGGGAGTCGTTTACTGGAAGTCGACAATCTCGAACTTGTTCTTGCCCCTGGGGGTAACAACCTCGACCACATCACCGCGCTTCTTGCCCATAAAGGCTGCGCCCATGGGGCTCTTGAAGCTGATCTTTCCGTTCATGGGATCCACGCCTTCGGGGCTCACCAGCTGGTAGACCACTTCTTTCTTGGTTGCCAGGTTCTTTGCAGTAACAGTGGCGCCAAAGCGAACCGTGTCGGAGTTAGCGTCAAATTCAACGATGACTGCGTTGGAAATCTGGTCTTCCAGCTTGGGAAGTTCCAGGTCGATGTGGGCCAGCATTTCCTTGGCGGCGTGATATTCTGCGTTTTCGCTTAAGTCGCCCTGCTTGCGGGCTTCTTCCATTTCATCGACAACGCGGGGACGTTCCACCTTCTTGAGGAAATTGTAACGTTCAACCAGCTTGTCGTAAGTTTCTTTTGTACAGGGTGTTTTTGCCATAACCCTAAATTAGAATTTTTTTAGGGGACGAAGCCGGAAAAAGGCTGGTGATATGGCCTTTTTTGTTGTATATTTTACCCTGTAAAAAACAATAGGAGATTCTATGTACACTGTATTGGAAAAAGGCGGCGTCTGCTCCCCCAAGGGCTTTACCGCTTCCGGAATTTGCGCAGGCATTAAGGCTAGTGGCAATGCCGATATGGCGCTTCTGAAAAGCGAAAAGGCTGCACGCTGCTTTGCTGTTTTTACCACCAACAAGGTAAAGGCCGCACCGGTCATTTATGACAAGTCCGCCCTTGAACATGCCCATTTTGCAACGGCTGTTGTGGTGAATAGCGGTAATGCCAACGCCTGTACTGGAGAACAGGGCCTTGCCGATGCAGAACGCATGGCTACCCTTACTGAAGAGGCTCTGGGCCTTACTCCCAAGAGCGTCCTGGTTTGCAGCACCGGTGTGATTGGCCACCTGATGCCCATGGATAAGATTGAAGCGGGCATTCCTCGCCTGGTCGAAGGTCTTCGTGCCGACGCTTCCGAGGAATTTGGTCGCGCAATTCTTACTACCGACCTTGCTCTCAAGTCCCACGCTGTTGAAATCCAGACCGAGAAGGGAGTGGTGACCATCGGCGGCGCCTGCAAGGGAAGTGGCATGATTCACCCGAACATGGCAACCATGTTGGCTTTCATTACCACAGACCTGGCTTTGCCTATTGACTTCTTTGCTGAATTCCGTGCAAACATTGCGGACTCCTTCAACGCAATTACCGTTGATGGCGATACCAGTACCAACGACACCTGCATTATGCTGGCAAATGGCATGAGCGGCGTTAAGTACGAAGACCTTACTTTGTCTGAACAGGGCGAATTCCGTGCAGCACTGGCCCTCATTATGCAGAGCCTTGCCAAGGACATTGTCCGTGATGGTGAAGGTGCGACCAAGCTGATCGAGCTCCGCATCGAAAAGGCTGAATCTCACGAAGAAGCACTGAAGATGGCTCGTTTCATCGGTACCAGCAACCTGGCCAAGTGCGCTATGTTCGGTGAAGATCCCAACTGGGGTCGTATCCTCAGTTCTGCAGGTTCTAGCGGCTGCAACATGATTGCGGAACACACGGACCTTTACTTCGGTGATGTTCAGGTTCTGGATGGCGGTCGCCCAGTGATTCTTTCCAAGGAAAAGCAGGATGCTTTGCATGCTGTTGTCCGTCAGCGCGAATACAAGGTTACCCTGGTGCTGAACATCGGTCATGCTAGCGCAAGTGCTTTCACCTGCGACTTGAGCTACGACTACGTGAAAATCAACGCTGAGTACACAACCTAATGAAAAGTAATTTTTGCCGATCATCGGGAGTATGAAACCTCCGGTAGCAAAAATTACCGTCATGAGGACAGCGCGTACTCTCGGGACGATTTACTGTTCGTCGGGTTGAAAAAACTCTTGCAAAGAAGGTCGCGGGTGTGTCCGCGGCCTTTTGCGTTTTTGATTAGTCGTTTGCTTCCGGAAGTGTGAGGGCTTCGTCCAGATCCGTTAATTCTTGAATGGGATTCTTGTCGCTCTGCTTTGCCCCTAGTTTTATTAGCTTGCCGCAGGAGGTGAGGATGCTTTGTCCGTTGGGTGAAAGCTTTTTCGTTCCTTCCTCATAGGCTTTCTGGGCGGAATTCAGGGCTGTTCCGATTGCCTGATACTTCTTCATGAATTGCCCTACGCGGTCGATGATTTCGTTTGCCAGGTCGTAAACCTTTTCGTGATTTTGTGCCTGGACAATCTGGGTCCAGGTCAGGTCAATCATACGGAGGGCCGCATAGAGAGTCTGTTCGTCCACGATATAGACCTTCTTTGACATGGCGTCGCTCCATAGGGTCGGGGCTGCGTTCAGGGCTGTCCAGAGGGCCGCGGAATGGGGCACGAACATAATGACGTAATCCATTTTTACCTTGGGAGGCTTTACATAGGAGGCGTAATCTTTTTTGGAAAGTTCGTCCACATGTTTCTTGATACTTGCGATATGAGCCGCAAGTGCTGCATTGCGAGCCTCATCAGTTTCTGCATTGACATATTCCATGTAGGCGGTCATGGAGACCTTGGAGTCAATAATCACATCACGCTTGTGGTCTAGATGGAGGATAACGTCAGGACGCATGGCGCGGCCGTTTTCTGCCTTGATGACATTTCCCTGAGCGTCTCGCATGGTTTCCTGAATGTCGTAATGGGCTCCCTGACCGTCCAGAAGGTTGTTGAGAACGGTTTCGCCCCAGTCTCCCTGAATCTTGGATTCGTGCTTGAAGACTCGGGAAAGCTCTTCGGCACTGGCCTTGGCGTCCTTGCTCATCTGCATGGCGTTTTCGATTTGGGTCTTGAGGATCCCGCTTAATTCGGTCTGCTTGCTGGAACTTTCCGTCATGGTCTGCTTCATCTGGACGATGGCGTCGTTCAGCGGCTTGAGAATCTGCCCGATGTTCTGACCGCTGGATTCGGAAAATTCCTTTTGGCGCTGTTTCAGCATTTCGTCGGTAGCAAGTTTCATCTGGGCGATAACTTTATCCAGAGTTTCGTCGAAACGGGCCTGCTGTTCCTTAAGGGTGCTTTCTCTCAGTAGCCGTTGTTCTTCCTTGGTCATTTCCAGGTTTTTGGCAGCTTCTTTTTTGGAGATGTGAATGCCTATAACTATACCGGCAAAAACGCCAATGATAATACCCATTGCAATAGCTATGATTTCCATGGAAACTCCTTCTTTTCTGTTCCGAATCTATTATCGTATTGTTGTCATAGAAATGTCAAAAAAAGACCGCGAAAAATTCTTTCGCGGCCCTTCTCCAAAATTTCAGGATGAAAATCAGTCCTTGATGCAGCGGAGGCTTGCGCCAAATTCAGGATTGAATTTTTCGAACTTGGCGATATCCTTGTCGTAATAGAATACCAGGACATCCCCTTCGGAGGTCCAGAAGTAAGCCTTCTTGCCGGCGTCATCGAACTTTCGTTCGTTGAGGGGAACATCGCTCTTGGCAAAATGGGCGCCGCCGGCCTTTGCGCCGAAGCCGAAGTCATCCTTTCCGTTGCCATCCTTGTTGGATTTTTTGAGAGCGTCCCAGCCGAAGCCAGCCTTGAGTTTTACGCCGGGCTTGTCGCCCACGAATGCAAGAAGTTTCTGCCATTCGGCCTTGGTGGGCATGTGGAACCCGTCCATGCATGCCTTCTTGGCGTTTTCCAGGTTGTAGAGTCTGCCCCAGTTGTTGCATTGCTGGCAGACAGAACCTGTCGCCGTGGCGTAGTTCATATTTTCTGCAATCCACAACTGCTCTCCGATCAAAATCCATTCGTAGGCGTAGTTGTCGCGGGGGTCCTTGTAGCCACCGCTGGTGGCGGGTTCACCGCTTTCGGAAAAGTATTCGCCGAAGCCCGCCTGTTTATTTGCCTTGTAGGGAACCCTGGAGGCAACCTTGCCGTTCTTGTAATAGCGGGTGACCGTTCCCTCGATGAGTCCGTTTTCGTAGTTGAATTCGGCTTCCAGGGTGCCATCCTTGAAATATTCCTTGGTCACTCCTTGGCGCTTGTCGTTTTCATAGAGCGTTTCGCGCTTTAGGGAACCGTCTTCGTAGAATTCTTTTTCGAGGCCGTTTTTCTGGTCGTTGGAATAATGGGTTTCAAAGCGGAGATTCCCGTTTGAAAATTTTTCGGTCCGCACATCTTCGCATCCGCTGAGGAGGACTGCTGCAAGGACGGAACCGGCAAGGAAAGAAATCTTGTTCATTCGTTTTTTGTTGTTAGAAGGTGATTTTGCCGGAGGTTGCCAGAAGGCCTATCATGTAGAGCATTCCGTCGTAATAGCGCCACAGGTAGCTTGGTACGGAAAGTGCCGCAAGATTTTTAACGAAGGGCTTGATCAGTTCGTCGCCGGGATCTAGCACTTGTGCGGCTGCGGCATTCATGGCGATGACTCCGGGTGTAGCTTCTCTACCAAGTCTCGGGAAGTCGCTCCCATCGACTGCGTAGTCTGCCAGGTAAGGTCTGCGACTTTCGAAGAAGAACAGGAGGCGTTCGCAAATGTCCTTTTCGCTCTTGTCCCCGCGGAACAGGGCGTAGTCCAGGCTCAAGTTCATTGCAACGCGCCAGGCGTCCCCGCTGAAGCAGTTGCTTTCCGGATACCAGGGGGTCGCTCTCGGAGTGCCATCGAATTCGGAATATTCGGAACAGAGGCCCGTCTCGTAGTGGGCAGCCTTGTTAATGTACCTGATGCTCTGGGCCGCAATTTCGTTCCAGGTATCATCGCCGGTGGCTTCTGCAAAGGCTCGGTAGAATGCTATGGTGTGATAGCTGGGGTCTGTAAAGTCGTTACCTTGGACCGGAGAGAAGCGGACCATCTTGCGCTCAGGATCGAACATGGAACGGACTTCGTCGTTGTCTGGCTTATGGAGCATCCAGTTGATGAGGTCTACCGCTTCCTTCTTGAGCTCGGGACGGTTGAACTTTTCTGCGGCAATGAGGAGTGCCATGGCGAAATATTCCTCGCCGTCGGGGGCGGCTCCCGGGTCCATCATGGAAAAGTCGGCGGTAGAGACCTGCCAGGCGAAATAACCTTCGTGGGGTCCGGAGGTGTTCCTGAGGAAACGCTTGGTAAAATTCCAGAGCTTGTCGAACTGCCTTTCGTGACCGGTGAGGGCGGTAATGTACATACCGTAGCTCATGCCTTCGGAACGGATGTCGTCGTGGCCGATGTCCACGATATAGGACATGTCCTCGGATGCGTCAAAGCAGACACGCTCGTCGATGGGATCTCCCTCGAAAAGCTTGCTATAGCCATTTTGTATAAGCTGGTTGGCGAAGTTAGGGCCATAGCCTGCTTCGACGAAAAGGTCGCGGGGTTTGTATCGTTCCATAGAAAAAATCCTCGGAGAAGTTTATCAACTTCATCTTTTCTTAAAATAACTTTTTTCGTATCTTTATAAGAGAGGTCATCTATGAATGATATGTTGATTTTGGGCTATGGCCCTGCTGGTGTCTCCGCGGCCCTCTACGGTTTGCGGGCAGGACTGAAAGTTACCCTGATAGGCAAGGATGGGGGTTCCCTCCAGAAGGCTCACCTGATCCAGAATTATTACGGACTTGAGAAACCCATAACGGGTGAAGAATTGCTGCAAATCGGCAAGAAGCAGGCCTTGGAACTGGGTGCTGAAATCGTCGATGACGAAGTGACGGACCTGATGTTTGACGGAACCGGTTTCGTGGCTACTGGACTTAAGGGCGTGTATCGTGGAAAGACCTGCATTATGGCCACAGGTTCTGCCCGAAAGAAGCAGCCTCTTGCCGGTATGGCGGAAATGGAAGGACATGGCGTTAGCTATTGTGCGGTCTGCGATGCGTTCTTCTATCGAGGGAAGGATGTGGCTGTCATGGGAAGTGGCGAGTACGCCCTTCACGAGGCGACCGAACTTCTGCAGGTGGTAAAGAGTGTCACCCTCCTGACCAACGGGGCGCCCCTCACCGCCACATTCCCGGAAAGCATAAAAATTGAGACCCGCCCCCTGAAGGGGCTAGTGGGCGAGGGCGCTTTCAAGGGGGTGCAGTTCGCCGATGGATCCGAACAGAACTTTGATGGCCTTTTTGTCGCGCTGGGAAGCGCCAATGCGACGGACCTTGCCCTGAAGGCGGGTGCCGCCTTTGACCAGGGGAAGATGGTCCTGGATGAAAACTTGCAGTCTACCATTCCCGGGCTCTATGCGGCGGGGGATTGTACCGGCGGCACCTTGCAGATTTCCGTAGCTGTGGGCGAAGGCGCTCGTGCAAGTCTTGTCGCCATCAAGTACCTGAGGGAACACCGGGAGTAAAGTGTTCGCGAGAACTGAATGCGACGCATCACCCTCCTGACTAATCCGGATATTTGCAATTTGAAATGTCCCCTCTGTTTTTTGCAACAGCGGGGGCGTTCTTTCGGTATGGGGGAGATGCCCTTTGAGACGGCGGTCGCTGCAATCCAGAAATACGAAGTAGGTCTTGAAGAGGTCATTCCCTCCACCATGGGGGAACCGTTACTTTATTCTAGTTTTAGCCTGCTGCTTGATTTCTGTAGCGATAGACGAATCCTTCTGAACTTGACCACCAACGGGACTTTCCCTGGAATGTGGGGGACGCCCGCGGGGTATGAAAAGTTGCTGAGAGCCTGTAGCGATATTAAAGTCAGCGGGCTAGCTTTTGAAAGTAGCGATGTTCAGGGTGCGACCTTTGACGAACGGACCTGGAAAGGAAATGTGGAATGTTTACTGGCGTGTCGCCAGCAGTTGGTGCGTGAGGGTGAAACTAGGCTTTCTACGGTTTCCCTGCAGATGACCTTGCATCGAAAGAATGCCTGCCGTGCCGAAAAAATTTTGCGGTGGGCGGAGTCCATTGGAGTGCATCGCATCAAGTGGAATCCCGCGGTTTTTCTCAGTACGGCGGCCCCCCGGCTGGTGGCGGAATATGGCCTGGAACCATTTGACCTTGAGGAATTGCGGGGGCGACTTGTCTCTACGAAACTAAAATGCGGGGGCAGTTTATTCTTTGAAAAAAAACTCGCCGGATGTGGGACTGCGGAAAAGGAAAAAAATTCCAGATGCGCCTTTCAGGACGAAATCTGGATTCTTCCCGATGGCTCGGAACAGAACTGCCCCAATCCGGAGAGACGCTTTGGGAATCCCGGTGCGGCCTCCGCGCAGTGTGAAAATTGCGTTATGAAATAAGGCTGTTCCCCTCGGCTGGTCTCGGTGAATTCCTTGATGTTTCCTGATGAAAGTCATGCTCGACCTGATCGAGCATCTGGGATGCTGGATTCCCGGTCAAGCCGGGAATGACTTGTTGAGGAAACTTGGTGAACTTTGGGGTTAGAGTTTTAGAATTTCCAGGACGGTGAGGGTGTTGTCCTGAATCTTGAACTTCACATCCACTCCGGCGAACTTGAATCCGTAAATTCGGTTGGGGTCCTTCTGGTAGGCAGGTCGAGGATTTTCCACTAGGATTTCCATAAGGGCGTCCATTTTTTCCGAAGTAAACCCGTATTTTTCCAGAAGCGCATTCCTTAAATTTTCGGGAAAGTTTATTTGTAGGCTCCGGTCCATCACTTCATGGGCGAAGCCTCCCAGGGCGCCTGGAATGGAATCGGCGTAGGGAAGGTAGGGCTTGATGTCCACGATGGGGGTGCCGTCCATGAGGTCTGCGCCGCTGACGACGATTTCGGGACCGTTGTACTCCCCGTCGGTTACATTTCGGATTTCCTCTATTTTTACGCAGCTCATTGCCAGCGGGTTGGGTCTAAAGCTGCTTCTTGTGGCGAAAACGCCCAGGCGCTTGTTTCCTCCGAGGCGAGGCGGTCGAACCGTGGGACTCCAGCGGTTTTCTCCATTCTCATCGGGCCTTACATTTTCTGAAAAAATCCAGAGAATCCAAAGGTGGCTGAAACCTTCAAGCCCTCGCAGGGCGTCGGCGATGCGGTATTCTGGTTCAAAACGGATGGTGGAGCGTAGCCCCTTTAGAAGTCCGCTCTGGCGGGGAATGCCGAACTTGTCTGGAAAGTCGCTCTTGATTTTTGCGATGACTTTGAAATGGTATTCGCTGGCGCTGTTCATGACAGGCTATATAGAAATATTTTCTATCTTGCAAAACGGAATTACAAACATAGGCGAAAAAAATCGCCGAAACAAGAAGAGGATTACATGACAGCTATAATCTTTGTTCTTTACCTGTTGATGATGCTAGGCATTGGTGCCTACTTCTCCAGAAAGGCAAATAGCCTCAACGCCTATTACCTGGGTGACCGTGGAATGAACAAGTGGGTGGTGGCAATGTCCGCCCAGGCATCCGACATGAGCGGCTGGATGCTTATGGGGCTTCCCGGTGCAATTTATCTCAGTGGCTTCTCCGAAGCCTGGATCGGTATCGGTCTTGTGATTGGCACCTACTTCAACTGGAAGATTGTGGGCCGCCGCCTCCGTAAGTATTCCCACTTCTGTGGCGATTCCATTACCTTGCCGGATTTCCTTTCCAACCGTTTCCGCGACAAAAAGGGTGTTATCCGCGTAATCGCCTCCATTTTCATTCTGGCATTCTTCCTGTTCTATACGGTTTCTGGCTTTGTTGCTTCCGCAAAACTGTTTGGAACTATTTTCGGCCTGGACTACACCACGGGTCTTGTTATCGGTGGTGTCGTGGTGGTGAGCTATACTTTCATGGGCGGTTTCTTCGCCGTGTGCTGGACTGACTTCATCCAGGCTCTGATGATGCTTCTGGCCGTGCTGATCATTCCGACCATCATTTGCGTTTCCGGTGGCGGCTTTGCCGAGACCATGGATGC
The DNA here is from genome assembly GCA_024398935.1 of Fibrobacter sp. Classification (GTDB taxonomy): domain Bacteria; phylum Fibrobacterota; class Fibrobacteria; order Fibrobacterales; family Fibrobacteraceae; genus Fibrobacter. The sequence continues at coordinate 29,272 of JAKSIH010000032.1, forward strand.
GGTAAATGGTCAGAATCCTTTCCTCATGAGTCTCTTTACCAATGCTTCCTCGGGTAAGGCCATCGGCTTCATTTCCCTGATTTCCAGTCTCGCCTGGGGCCTTGGATATTTCGGCATGCCCCATATCCTGGTGCGCTTCATGTCCATCAAGAATGCCGAAGAAATTACACACTCCCGCCGTATCGCCATGACCTGGGTGACGGTCTGTCTGGGTGCGGTAATCATGATCGGTCTCCTGGGCCGCTACTATGTAAGCGCAAATTCCGAAGCTCTCATTGCTCAGGGCCTGATCGCTGCCGACGGAAGCCTTGACCCGGAACGAATCTTCATGGTGCTTTGCCAGGCTCTTTGCCATCCGGTAATCGCCTCCATCCTGATGGCCGCAATTCTTGCCGCAATCATGAGTACCGCGGACTCCCAGCTCCTGGTTTCTGCATCCGCATTCAGTAACGATATGTACAAGCATCTCTTCCGTAAGAACGCTTCCAACAAGGAACTGATGTGGGTGAGCCGCGTGGTGGTTGCTGCAATTGCCGTAATCGCCGTTCTCATTGCTTACCAGGGTCGTCCGGAAGAAGCTCCTGCTGCCCCTGCCGAGAAGGTGGAAGTTGTGGCCGAGGCTCCTGCTGCAAGTGCCGCTCCCGCTGTTGAGGTTCCTGTTGCCGCCGAAAAGATTGCTTCCGTGGATTCCGCCGCTGTTGCGCCTGCCACGGATTCCGCTGTTGCTCCGGCTGCACCCGTGGCTGAAGCTACTCCGGTAGCTGCCGAAGCATCTGCTGCTGAAAAGGCATCCGACGCTTCTGAACCGGTGGTTGCCGAACGTCTTGAAGAACTGGAAGCAAACGCTGCCGATGAAAAGGTGGTGGCCGAACGCTTTGACGAGCAGGAAGCCGCTGTTGCTGCCGCCGAGGCCCCTGCAGAGGAAACCCCCGCTCCCGCCAAGAAGAAGGGCTTCCTGGATGTGGTCATGAGCCTGGTGAGCTTTGCCTGGGCCGGCTTTGGCGCAACCTTCGGACCGCTGGTTCTTTTAGCTCTCTTCTGGAAGCGTACCAACCTGGCAGGTGCTGTGGCTGGCATGCTGGTGGGCGGTATCACCGCTTTCGTCTGGAAGTTCTACCTGGCGGAAATGGCTGGCGTCCACGAAATTTTCGGACTGTATGAACTGGTGCCCGGCTTTGTCCTGAGCTTTGTCACCATCGTGGTGGTAAGCCTTCTGACTAAGGCTCCCTCCAAGGATATTACCGATGAGTTCGATGCCGTGGAACACACTCGCCTGAGCGATATGAAGCTGTAGTTCTTTACTGAATTGAATGGATGAAGGCCGGTGCTTTGGCGCTGGTCTTTTTTTGTATGTGCAGGAAAGTTTTACTAAAAAATAAAAGCGCAATGGGCAAAAAATGCCGAAAAAATGCCGAAAAAAATCTTGACAATATCTGTTTTTTTTGTAACATTTTTTCTTACGAAATTAGAAGTAAGAGGACATATGAAAAAAATGTTGATGAAAGCTTTGCTTGCATCCCTGTTTGCGGGAACTATGGCGAATGCTCAAGATGCTGCTGAAATTAAGAAAATTGATGCTAAGGATTTGCCGAAATCTGGTGATTGGGTGACATCTATTGCTGGCTGGCGAGCTCAGAAATCCGTTTCCAAGGCATGGGCTAAGGAAAACGTGAATGTTCTCCAAGTCATTATTCCGGAAAAGTGGGAACGTGAAAGAAGTAACCGTGGTGGCTTTACAAGAAATGCTTTTTTAAAGCATAGCATTGTCTACAAGGCCGAAGATGGTCAGGTGTACTATGCCTCTGGTTTGCTGGGTAAGAACTCCCACGATCTGGATGGCGATACTGTTGAAACTGTCGACAAGTCTCTGCTTAAGCCGGAATTTCTCGTAGAAGGTATTGGCGCAGAACGAAGCGTGGATGTTGCAAACATTAAGCAGGTTTCTAAATACGATTTACCTGCTAATGGCAAGTGGTATGACGATCCTGAAGGTCATCATGCTATAGTGTCCATTGGCTCCAACTGGAGAAAGTGTGGTGTCAACGTTCTGGAAGTAAGAACCACCAGCGAAAAGTGGGAAAAACTTTTGGACAGCAAGGGTGACCACCACAATCTTTATACCATGAAGTACAACCTGCTTTATCGTCAGGATGGCACGGTGTATTACGTGTCCGACCTTACGGCAATTGGCGAAGACGGCGACGAGTTTAAGAATGGAGATGTGACTTGTACCCATCTTATTCCCGAAGCCATTGTGTTCAATTACGATCCAAAGAAGTTTACCAATGCCGAATTGGATACCATGACATCCTTCATCATGGATAACTTCCCCAAGCTTGGCGTGATGGATGCGCAACTTCTTAGAAGCACCTACGAGTATGCCCGCTACAACATCCAGGAAGATGTGATCGCTGTCTACCCGAAGACTTCCGATTGGGTTACTGATGGCGCTTCCGAAAAGGTTGACTTCGACATGATTCATAAGCGTGCCGATGGCAAGGTGGTTTTCACTTATGGCTATTCCGTAAGCCGCAAGGATGCTGAAAATTTCTCCAAGGCCAAGGCCTGGAAGAAAAAGATGCATGAAATCGAAGTGGTTGACTGGAGCGAGGAGCGCTGGAAAAAAGAAGCGGATCCCACCGAAACGGATTGCGCAAGACGTTCCATGGATGTGACGAAGGCTGATCTTCCCAAGGATGCCTGGAATGATGCTGCTGTAAACAAGGCTCTCATGAAGCTGACCAAGGAAAAGTACCCCACCATCAAGAAGGTAATTATCAGAAGTCAGGGCTATGAATACACGACGAACGCTCTTGGCGGTTATATCAATCGCCATGTGAAGTACGATATCGTCTATGTGAGAAAGACCAATGTTTCTACAAGGACTATCTACAAGCCTGGCTTTGTCGCAAGACAGGACTATAACGGAAAGTCTTTTGATAAGAGTTGGACTAACCAAGGATATCTCGTGACATCTGGCGACCATCATATTGTTGACTGGAAGTAATCGCGGAAAGAATCGCAAATAAAAAACAAGTCCCCTGGAAGTGTATTTTTGCTTTCGGGGGAATTTTTTGTTTTTGAACTGGGTTTAGGTCCCTCTTTTTCTGGTTTATATGCGGTGTGTTCCCGCCCTTTTTTTTACATTTAGGACATGACAAGATTTTCTGAATTTCCGTATGTAGCCGACCGTTTTAACGCTGTCCGCAGGGAAACTGTACAGGTTCGCGTAGGCGACGCATTGATCGGGGGCGGCGCCCCCATTTTAGTTCAGTCCATGACCACCACCAAGCCCAAGGATGTGGAAAAGACCGTCCAGGAAACTCTGGATCTGGCCAAGGTGGGCTGTGGCCTCGTTCGTATTACTGCTCCCACCCTGGCCGACGCCCAGGGTCTGGAAGAAGTCATGAAGCGTATCCGTGCCGCTGGTTGCAAGGTGCCTGTCTCCGCCGACATCCACTTCCAGCCCAAGGCCGCCTTCGAAGCCCTCAAGTGGGTTGAAAAGGTTCGCATCAATCCGGGTAACTTCGTGGATACCGGCATCCTGACTCTGGAAAACCAGACTGACGTCATGTTCGAAGAGGGCAAGGTGAAGGTTGCCGAACAGTTCACTCCCTTCGTCCAGGAAGCTAAGCGCCTGGGCCGCGTGATCCGCATCGGCGTGAACCATGGTTCCCTTTCCGCCCGTATGATTTACCGTTATGGCGACACCGTGGAAGGCATGGTGGAATCCGTCATGGAATATCTGGCTGTTTGCGAAGCGGAACATTTTGACCAGGTGGTCCTGTCCCTCAAGTCCAGCAATCCTCGCGTGGCAATTTCTGCCTACCGTATGCTGGCTGCCCGCATCAAGCAGGAAAACTACAAGCCCTATCCGTTCCATGTGGGCGTTACCGAGGCTGGTGCCGGCGCCGATGGCCGCATGAAGTCTGCCGCAGGTATTGGCGCACTTCTGATGGATGGCCTTGCCGATACGATCCGCGTGTCCCTGACCGAAGATCCGGTGGCGGAAGTCCCCGTTGCCCAGGAACTGATCAAGGCCTGCGCTCTGCCCGCAGCTCCCACCAGCTATGCGGTTCCCGTTCTTGAGAAGGACCCGTACCATTACGCCCGCCGTGAAACAAAGCCCGTAATTTTGAATGGCGTTGAAATTGGTGGCGCACAGCCTGTGAAGGTTGGCGTCCGTGCCGATGCTGCAAGCTTGACTTCCGAAGGTCGCGGTCCTGAATTTGCCGTTGCAAGCCTTGGCGACAAGCCCGTGGTTGCATTCGATGACCCGATGGATATCGCAGGCTTTGCCGCTAACCCCATTTCCGTTCCGGAAGGTTCCGTGTTCTGCTACACTGGCGAGAACATGGTATCCGGCGTCCGTGCCATGGTTTCCGCTCTTGAAGCCGCTGGTCGCAAGGATCCGATTTTGCTGTATGCCAATATCGGCAGTTCTGAAAAGGACATGCTTCGCACTTCCGCTGATATCGGTAGCCTGGTGACCGACGGTATCGGCGATGCTGTCGTCATTGAAGGTTACAAGAGTCCCAAGGAATCCGTGGAACTGGCCTTCGACATTCTACAGGCTGCCTACTGCCGTCGCAGTAAGACTAACTTTATCAGCTGCCCCAGTTGCGGTCGTACTTTGTACAACATCCAGGAAGTCATGGGCAAGATCAAGGCCCGCTTTGGCCACCTGAAGGACTTGTCCATCGGCATCATGGGCTGCATCGTGAATGGTCCCGGTGAAATGGCTGACGCAGACTTCGGTTATGTGGGCGGTGGCCCTGGCCGCATTACCCTGTTCGAAGGCAAGACCGCGGTGAAGAAGAACATCCCCGAAGAAGACGCCATCGAAGAACTGGTGGCACTCATCAAGGAGCGAGGCCGCTGGGTAGACGCGCCGGAGGCGCAGTGATTAGTAGACAGTAAACAGTGGTTAGTAATCAGTAAAAATAAGGCGGCTCCGCCGCGATTATAAAACTAACCACTAACCACTAACCACTAGCCACTAAGAATTTTTAATCATAAACTAAATAAGGAATAACAAATCATGGCAACTATTAAGACTATGAACAACATCTCCAAGAAGGGCCTTAGCCTGTTTGGAGCATACTATCAGGTTTCTGATACCGTCGAAAATCCGGACGCAATCCTCGTCCGTTCTGCTCAGGTCGATACTGATCAGTTTGACGGCCTTCTGGCTGTGGCTCGTGCCGGTGCTGGTGTGAACAACATTACCATCGACAAGGCTTCCGCTAAGGGTGTCTGCGTGTTCAACACTCCGGGTGCAAACGCAAACGCTGTTGCAGAACTGGTGATGACTGTTCTCGGTATGGCTGTTCGTAACGTTGCTCAGGCTGCCAACTGGGTCAAGGCTCTGGACGTGAACGATCCGGACATGGCTAAGACTGTGGAAAGCGGCAAGAAGAAGTTCGCAGGTGCAGAACTTGCCGGCAAGACCCTCGGTGTTATCGGCCTGGGTAAGATTGGCGTTCTGGTTGCCAACTACGCTCGTTGGAAGAACATGCGCGTGATCGCATACGAACCGTATCCTAACGCTCTCAACATGCATGAACTTTCCAACAAGGTTGGAATTGCCGATCTCGACACCGTGATTGCAAATTCCGACTTCCTTACCGTTCATGTT
>JAKSIH010000033.1 GCA_024398935.1 Fibrobacter sp.
CGCCGTGGAAAGCAATGTTGGGAATGGGCAGGCCGAGGATTGCGCGGGCGTGGAGTGCAAATTCGGAAAGGTCCTGAGAAATGAGAGTCACCATGCCGGTATCGTGAGGTCTGGGGCTCACTTCGCTGAACAGGACTTCGTCCTTACAGACGAACAGTTCCACACCGAAGATACCGCGACCGCCGAGAGCGTCGGTCACCTTCTTGGCGATGACCTTGGCCTGTTCCAGAAGTTCCGGTTTCATGGGCTGGGGCTGCCAGGATTCCTGATAGTCACCGCCAACCTGATGGTGGCCGATGGGTTCCAGGAAGGAAGTGCCAGCAACGTGACGGACGGTGAGGAGGGTAATTTCGTAATCGAAGGGAACAAAGCCTTCGATGATTACGCGGCTAGCCTTACCGGTGCGGCCTTCGTTCTGGGAAATGTTCCAGGAGTTTTCGATGTCGGCTTCAGTCTTGATGACGCTCTGGCCGTGGCCGGAGGAGCTCATCACAGGCTTGATGACGCAAGGAATACCGATTTCCTTGACGGCAGCCTTGAAGTCCTCGAAGTTGTCTGCAAACTTGTAGGGGCTGGTCTTGATGCCCAGTTCTTCTGCAGCCAGGCGACGGATACCTTCGCGGTTCATGGTCAGCTTGGTAGCCTTTGCAGTGGGAATGACGTTGTAGCCTTCGGATTCCATCTGGACCAGAGTGTCAGTAGCGATAGCTTCCACTTCGGGAACGATGTAGTCAGGCTTTTCAAGTTCAATGACGCGGCGGAGTTCGGCACCATCCAGCATGTTGATTACATGGGAACGGTGAGCCACCTGCATGCCAGGAGCATTGGCGTAACGGTCTACGGCAACCACTTCGACACCGAGACGCATCATTTCGATAATTACTTCCTTACCCAGTTCGCCTGCACCGCAGAAAAGAACCTTGGTTGCACTAGAACTAAGCGGGGTACCAATTTCAGCCATAATATACTCCTGATTTAATGTATCGGACAAGATAGCATTTTTAAAAGCATGAGACAAGAGAGAGGAGGTACGCAGCTACGCTGCTAGAGGTATGAGGCCGCTCCTTCGGAGCTTTGAGGTATGAGAATAGAAAAATTTGGGGTTTGGATTAAAATCTGTAATCCACAGGATTGAAAATGAACTTTACGCCGGTACGAATCCACCCGTCTGCGCCATCTTCTCCGTTAACATGGTCTAGGTTTTCATAAATGCGGAAACCGCCACCTATGTAATATTCAAACCAGCTATTGAACTTTTCCCTGTAAAGTACATCGAATACATACTGGGCTTCCTCCACACCGGATGTAGACTTTTTCTCCGCAAGGGCGGATTCATAGTCGGAATACAGTTCCTTGTCTCCCTGACGGAGCCAGGCAAGGTTCAAGTCCACGGAACGATTCTTGTAGGTCCAGTTTAAATCCAGCCACATGTCCAGAGCATCGGGACCGCGGCGATACCCCACCGGGTAATCCACGAAGTAGGCATCTGCATAATCCTTGTCATCCTGTTCGCGGTAATTGCTGCGGTACAGCTTGCGACCGGTGTACTTCAACAAAGGAAGTTTACTGTTATTGGCCACGGGATCTGTCAAGACAACATCAAGACGCCCCGTAAAGGTACCATACTTCTGGGTAGGAATGACCTGATAATAACCCACCAGGTAATTGATGATAGACCGGGTTGCGTTCTTGTCGTCATCCTCCCCTACCGGACTATTGATGTCCTCCATATTGATCTGGCCATAGAACCGAGCGCCCTCAATGGGTTTCAGACCCACTTCAATGGAGGTTGCCGCAGAGGTATAGCCATTGGAGTAATTGTCGTGCCAGTACATGAAGGGATTGATGGAACGAAACTCCAGGGCCTTCCCCCCGATCATGCTGGTTTCCACCATATAGGCCCAGAACTTACTGGTTTCAATACCAAAGCGGTGGAACACCAGGTTCTTTACATTTTCGGAATATGTCCTGTTGCGCTGGTTATTTACCTGTTTATCCAGCTCGGTACATTTCTGGGCATAGGCTTCTGTGCCATAGGCAGGGCACCCCGTGCTATGGTCAATGACATCGCCATACAGCCAGCCGTTCAGGGAACTGAGCAGGAAGTCGTAGCGGAAAATGCCCGGATTGAACTTCCAGTGAATACCGTCGTGGTAAGGGATTCCCCCGATAAACACGTCATTGGGAGAAGTTTTCACATCGGCATCAAAGCGGCCAATCTGTACATAACCTACAGGGTTGTTCCAACGTGCGTACGCGTTGTAAGGCACATTGATATCCAATTCGCTGGGTCTATAGGTCAAGTTGATTTTTGAACCGCTATCGTACCACGCTTCCAGATCCTTACGCAGAGGCAGTTCCATCAGAAAATGGAAATTCTTGTACCCCGCACGGAAACTCAGTTTAAAGAAGGGTTCTATGCGATCCTCGTAATTGCGAGCCGTCTCCAAAGGAATTTGCAGACCACGCCAGTTTTCGCCATAACGATCCACCGTGTCTACTGCAAAATAGGACGCCGTAGGACCGCCGTTAAATCCGAAATTGAAATCCGTTCCCAGTTGAACATAGCCCCTGTAGGTCGAGGAATCCTGCCACAGGGAAGATCGCCACTGTTCCACTGAAACAGAGCTATCGGCAGAAATCACCGATGGAACAATATCCGTGGCGTATACAGCAGAAATTCCAAGAGCAAGTGCAGAAAAACAATGTCCAATAGAAAACTTCATACTCCGAATGTAGCAAAAAAGCAAAGAACTGCCCAGGCAGGGAGACCCAGGCAGTTCCTTGTGTTGTGTTGAGTACGCACTCGCGTACTCTGTGTGTGTGTGTTTCTTTCGAGTGCATCAAGCATACCCTGCTGCAAGGAATTCGCAGCAGTACACTTTTGCCTGACGGCACTTCAATTTCAGATTAGAAGTTATCCATGAAGCCGGAACGGAGATAGGCGGGAATGGAGTAGTCCTGGGAGTTGTCCTTCAAGGATTCCTCTGCGGGAGCCTGACGTTCTGCCGATGCATAACTACGGGTAAAGGCCGGTGTTTCGAAGCCACCGTTACCGCCGTTGAAACGATCTTCATCCGCTACGCGGGAGAATTCAGAAGTATCGGAGGTACGAACGAATTCTTCTGCGGGGGCGGTAGCATCAAATGCCGGAGAGGCATAAGATGTAGCGGCCGCAGCCATAGCCGGAGCCATTTCAACAGAACGGGACTGAACTGCAGATGCCGGCATACGACGGACGAACAGATCAGCAGCAGGCTGCTGAACGGGAGCTGCCTGGACAGGAGCCGGCTGCGGGGCGGCAACAGGTGCTACGGCAACAGGCGCTGCAGCGGCAGGAGCGGCGGCGGGAGCAGCCTGAACGGCAGGAGCAACAACCGTAGGAGCGGACTGGAAAGCAAAAGAAGATGTTTCAGCTGTCTTCAGCTGTTCAAAAACATTCAGACCTGTAATACGGGGAGTGGCCTGCTGAACACCAGAAGTGGGCATCTGCATGGTGGGAGCAACAGTGGGCTGCTGCTGGGTTGCAAAGGGATTGCCAAGACCTGCAGCCTGAGAGAGCTGGGCCATGGAGTTTACAGGAGCACTTACAGCGGGAGCGGCAGTGCCACCGCAACCGGTAGCGATAATGGTAATGCAAACCTTGTCGCCAAGTTCCGGCAGAGTGATGTCACCAACGATGATGTTGGGATTGCCAGCTTCACCCACGATGTCATAGATATGGCCCATGGCTTCGTCATGTTCCAGCAAGGAATAGTTTTCGCCATGAGAGACATTCACGAGAACGCCGGAAGCACCTTCGATGTTAATGTCTTCCAGAAGCGGAGATGCGAGAGCCATATCGGCAGCGACAATTCCACGGCCTTCACCAGAACCAAAACCTGTTCCCATGAGGGCATTGCCGCCATTCAGCATCACCTTGCGAATGTCAGCAAAGTCAACGTGGACAAGACCGTGATGGAACATGATGTTGCAGATGCTCTGGACGGCGTTGCCCAGGATTTCGTCAACAATCTTGAAAGATTCGTCAACAGAAGCATTCTTGCAATTTGCCTGGATAAGGCTCAGGAGCTTTCTGTTTTCAATAACGATGATGGTATCCACTGCAGAGCGAAGAGTCTTAATGCCTTCCACAGCGATGCTGTTACGAGCATTACCTTCCCAGCGGAACGGCTTGGTCACCACGGCAACAGTCAGGATGCCCATTTCGCGGGCAATGTTTGCAACGATCGGAGCAGCACCAGTACCGGTACCACCACCCATACCAGCGGTAACGAAAATGATGTCGGCGCCCTTCATGGCGTCCTTGATCTGTTCCACATTTTCTTCTACGGCCTTGCGGGCGACATCAGGATTCATGCCTGCGCCCAGACCCTTAGTGGTCTTTTCGCCAATGAGAATCTTGAAATCGGCAAGGCTCAGGTCCAGTGCCATAGCATCTGTATTGACGGCATAGTATTCCACGCCTTCAATATTCATCTGCTTCATACGGTTAACAGTGTTGCCACCTGCGCCACCAACGCCAAAGACCTTAACCTTTGCGTTGCGAGAAGAGGTATCGTCCCCCATGATTCGGGTCTGGACATCGAAGTTGATCTTGTCGAATTCACTCATATTATAATCTCCCTGATTTTTTGAGTGGTTTTTGTTTCTTGTTAAAAATTTTTCCCGACCATTTCGATTAGAAATAGGTCCTAACGAAATCCTTAAATCTCTGGAAGCCCTTCTTCACGGAAACGGCAATCTGGGTTCCAGTTTCCTTCGTCTTCTTTTCACGAAGTTGCTTATTGGCGTAATGAAGAAGACCAATACCTGTTGCATAGGACGGATTCTGGAAAGCCTCCTGAATTCCGGTCATGCCCTTGGGGCGCCCGATGCGAGCAGACTTTCCAAAAGCCTTTGTAGCAACATTTTCAATTCCTTCCAGGGCGCAGCAGCCACCGGTAAGAACAATACCGCCATTAATGATGGCATCCATCTGGTGCTTTTTCAGGTCCTTTGCCAGAAGTTCAAAAATTTCATAGACACGGGCAGTAATGACCTGTGCCAAAAGTTTCTTGGAGCAGGGAACATCTCCGCGGTCGCCTACAGCGGGAACCGGGAATGTTTCATCTTCAATCAAGTTGCTAATCATGCAGGTGCCATACTTTTTCTTGATTTCCTCGGCCTTGGACAAGGAAATAGGCACCGGCAGGCACTTGCTGATGTCACTTGTAATCACATTACCTGCAAGATCCAGGGATGCGGTATACCGAACGGAATCATTTACAAATACAGCAATATCGGCGGAACCAGCTCCAATATCGACAAGAGCCACACCTAATTCCCGTTCATCTTCTGTAAGGACTGCATAGGCGGCAGCCAGCGGTTCCAGGACAAAGCCCAAAACATTGAGGCCGGCCCGATTAACGCACTTTGCCAAATTCTGCAGGGCATTCTGGCGAGATGTCACCAGCTGAACTTCAACACCGAGGCGGCGGCCGGAGCGTCCCTTAGGATTACGGATATGTTCCTCATCGTCCAAGGTATATTCGCCAGGGAACACATGGATGATTTCACCCGCAGAAGCAGGAAGGGTGCTCGCCTGTCTCTGGACATTAATGATATCCTCTTCACGGACCTCGCCGGTCGAGAGCGTAATAAGGCCTTTATAGTTGAAAGAGAGAACATGCTTTCCTGCGATGCCGACATAGACATCGTGGACATCCACAGCGGCGGCCGCAGAAGTTTCCAGCAAGTGGACAGCCTGCTGAAGCTTTTCTACAACAGCATCAAATTCATCGGCGTTGGCTAACGGAAAGTCACCACATTCAATGACTCGAACAGAATCTCCGTCAGAAACTCCAACGAACAGATTGACCTTGGACGCACCGATATCAAGGCCAAAGATGTAATTGTCTTTTTTGATGGTCTGCTTATTATCCATTGACGCACCTCTTTTCAAAATTTCTCACATATGCAAAGCCAGGAAATCTCATGTCCACTTCTCCTGCACAGCGCAAATCATTATTAAAGCCTTTCATCAAAGCATCATAGAGAGTAAACATTTCTACAGTCCAGTCAGATGCAGGGAAAAGAACATGGAATCCGGCATCCTTGAAATAAACTTCAAAAGCATCATCCTTTTCTGACCAGCTAACCTGAGAAACCTTATCATACAAATCACTATCCAGGCTCCTCATCCTGGTAAGAAATGCTGCTGTCAAGGCAACCTTATCCTGACTATCCATTTCCAGAACGGGAAGTCGCATGGCGGAAGCTCTTGCAATCGGCATCGGTAAACCCTTTTCAGAATATCCAACGACACTGCTTCCTTCGAACACGGAGAACACCGGTGTCGTTTCCCGAATCTTGATTGTCAATGTAGACGGGAAAGACTTTTCCACAACAGCATCCTGAATCAAGGGCAAATGAATCAGAGCCTGCTTCACAGAATCCACATCAACACTGGACATGCGCATGCCTGTTTCGACCTGGGCGCTCTGCACCACATCTTCCCAGGAAAGCATCCGGTTACCTTCGATGTCAATGTACTGCAAATTACGGAATTCCAGCGGGTTAAAGCGTTGCAGACGGTAGCGCTGCTGCCAGCCAACAACGCAGAGAACGACGATGACAACACCAATAATCCAGCCACGGCGAGCAAACCAGCGCAAGCTCTTGGCAATACCAGATTTAATCTTCTGGCTACGAGCCTGCTTGCGCAGCTGTTCATTCACGCCAATGCGGCGGCCGAGAAAAGTGGTCTTGTTAACAGTCAAAGTCTACTCCTAAATCCTAGAGACATTCCTCAAGAATTTTTTCTCCCAGCTTGTAAATACTGCCGGCACCCATCAGGACCACAACATCGCCATTCTTCAGTTCCTTCTTCAGAATAGGCAGCAAGTTCATCTGGTCGCCAATGAAGCGGGCGTCGCGATGACCACGGGCAGTCGCACTATCGGAAACCAGGGCGCCAGTCACACCTTCGATGGGCTTTTCACGAGCGGGATAAATATCCGTTGCCAGCAGGACATCGCAATTGGCAAAGGCACTGCCAAACGCTTCATGCTGGTCGCGGGTACGGGTAAAGAGGTGCGGCTGGAAAGCGACGATAATTCGCTTATCCGGGAAAGCATCGCGGAAACCAAGCAGCGTTGCTGTAGCCTCAGTAGGATGGTGCGCATAGTCGTCAAACACCATGACACCATTCTTTTCGCCAATAAATTCAAAACGACGCTTTACACCTTCGAACTCAGCCACAGCCTTGCGGGCGATATCGGCAGAAATACCCTCTTCAATGGCAAGGGCCACTGCAGCAGTAGCGTTCAGCACGTTATGACGGCCTGGAATCTGGAGCTTAAATTCACCCAGGGATACGCCGTCGTTCAGAATTTCAAATACAGGGAATCCCTTTTCGAAACGAAGATTGTCAACACGATACTTGGCCTGACGGGTAAAGCCGTAGGTAATCACGGGCTTCTTGAGCCGCATCAGAATCTGCTGTGCATTGGGATCGTCCAGGCAGAGAATGATCTGACCGTAGAACGGAATCTTATTAGCAAACTGAACAAAGGCGTCCTTAATGTCTTCAATATTTTCGTAGGTATCCAGATGATCCGCATCGATATTGGTAATGATGGCGGAAGAGGGCATCATAGAAAGGAAACTGCGGTCAAATTCATCGGATTCGGCAATGAGGTAATTGCCCTTACCCACCTTGGCGCCACTGCCGTGTCCCTTCACCACACCGCCTACGATGATGGTGGGGTCAAGACCCGCTTCTTCCCAGATCTGGCCAACGATAGAAGTGGTCGTTGTCTTGCCGTGAGTACCTGCAATGGACAGGGTGTACTTCATACGCATCAATTCGCCCAGCATTTCAGCACGCTTGATGACGGGAATGCGACGATTGCGAGCTTCGACAAGTTCCGGATTGTCATGAGGTACGGCAGAGGAATAGACAACCAGGTCGGCATCCTCTACATTCTTGGCGTCATGCCTGGGATCCACGCGAATGCCAAGATTTCTCAGATAGTCTACAACAGCACTTTCGCTCATATCAGAGCCACTGACAACAAAACCATTGGCGTGCAATACTTCTGCAATGCCGGACATGCCTGCCCCGCCAATTCCTACAAAATGGAGACGACGGACTCGCTTGCAATCATTAATCTGCATTATGCATTCTCCTGTTCAAGAATGACCTTCGCGATTTGATCTGCAGCATCGGGCATTCCAAGATTCTTTGCGGCGGCGGCCATACTGGCCAGGCGATTTTCATCCTTCAAAAGTTCACAAACCTTATCCCACAGGTGATTTTCTTCGGCATCCAGTTCAACAAGAGCTGCACCGGCCTTTTCAACCACGCGGGCATTGTGTTCCTGGTGGTTTGCGGTCGCATGGGGGAAGGGCAGCAAAATAGAAGGCTTACCGAAAGCGAGTATTTCCGCCAAGGCGGATGCGCCTGCACGGCTGACAATCACATCGGCGTACTTCATATAGGCATAAATGCCGTTCAGGAAACCACAAACCGTCACATTGGGCATATCCCCCAGACGAGCCTTGATGGCGTCCACATTCTTGACACCCACCTGCCACACTACGCAAACATCGTCCTGAGCGGTGATCGTCCTGATGCTTTCCTCGATCTTGTTGTTGATACCGACGGCTCCCTGGGAACCGCCAACAATAAACACAGCCTTCTTGCCGGCTTTAAATTCCTCAGGGCGAGCAAGGGAGTTCTCTGCAGGCAACTCACGAACCGGGTTGCCGAAAATTTGGACCTTTTCAGCCGGGAAAAACTTTGCAGCATCTTCCGAAGTGACAAAAATGGTCTTTGCCTTGCGGGAACCCACCTTATTGGCGATCCCTGCCACCGCATTCTGTTCCTGCAGATAGACAGGGACACCCAGCTTGCCGGCGGCAAGAACAATGGGGAGAGAGACATACCCACCGGTTGCCACGACAACATCTGGATTCACTTTCTTAATTACGCTCTTTGCCCGGCTGATAGACTTCATCAGCTTAAAAGGCAGCGCCAAATTCTTAAGGAACGGACCTCTGTGAAGAGGAATCGCCGAAATATACTCGTAAGGCCAGTCCTTGGCAACGAGGCGTTCTTCCATAGAGTCCTTACGACCGGCAAAGGTGATTTCCTCTACGCCCATTTTTTTCAAGCTATTGGCAATGGCTACTGCCGGAAAAATATGGCCACCGGTACCGCCGCATACAAAAAGGAATTTTTTCATACGCCACTCCTTGTAAATTCAAAATTTCTAAAGACACTGGAGTCCAGGGAAGACTCGCTGGTATAGGGTTCGTTAATCTTACGTCCTGCATTGGACCTAGAAATATTCAGCATTATTCCAATCGCAGCAGAGCAGTAAATCAGGTTCGTTCCGCCAAAGCTGATGAACGGTAAAGGCTGGCCTGTAGTCGGAACAAGCCCCACACAGACACCGACATGAATTACAAAGTTGAAGAAAATGGACATTGTCAGGGCGAAGGCCAGGTATCTGCCAAAACGGGTAGACGAATTCTGAGCGATCTTAAAACCCTGCATAAAAAGAATCGCAAAGAGAGCAAGAACAGTTATTGTCCCGGCAAAACCGATTTCTTCACCAATCACGGAATAAACCACATCCTTGTGCGCTTCCGGCAAATATCCCAGCTTCTGAATTCCCTGACCATAGCCTGTACCGAACCAACCTCCATTGCCGAGGGCCTGCAGGGCATGTTCCCCCTGGAAGGAAGATGCAGTCATTTCGCCTTCTTCCGCAAAGAACGCCATAATTCGAGCTCGGGAATGAGGGGAAACAAGCATGGCCAACAGTCCTACCGGGGCAACGCAGCCGATTGCAATGCCCAAATACTTCATGTTAACGCCAGCAACGATCATCACAAAGCACACAACGCCAGAAATCAGGAGAATCATGGAAAAGTTCGGCTGCAATCCCAGGAGTATTATGGAAATGACAAACGGAATCCCCGGCTGTATCAAGGAATATTTCAGAGTCTTGATATTATCACCTGCTTCGGAAAGTTTGATACAAACCACAATAATCAAGCCAAGCTTCAATATTTCCGAGGGCTGAATTCCCAAAAACCAGCGGTGTGCACCCTGAACTTTTTCAGTAAAGAGAGACCCAAAGGTCATGGCAAGTCCAACATAGAACGTAATACGTCCAAAAATTTTCCAGAGACCGTAGTCAATCTTGGAAACAATCAAAATACCGAAAAGGCAGGGAACCACCTTCTTCAAGTGGGCTATGAGATAATGTTCCGGTTCAAAATCATACTTTGTATACTGCGCAACGGAAGCGGTGTACACCATCGCTACGCCAATACAAATCAGCAGTAACACCACTGCCAGAAGCAGCTTGTTCATGCCGGTATGTTGAACAGTATTTTCCATCAGTCCCTATATCCAGTTAAGCCTTTACCCTTGTCAATTTCAACAAGGCGTCAACTACCTGCTCCATATGCATTCCGCGAGAACCCTTCACCAGAAGGACATCACCTTCGGAAACCACTTCCGTCAAATCCGCAATAAGATCCTGCACCGTTTCAAAATGGTATGCAGACTTCATGCCCTTGGACTTGGCACCCTTCACATAAAGCTTTGCCTTTTCGCCTACGGTAAACAGCATGTCAAAATTCATTTCGGGAACCATGGCCCCCATTTCCTGGTGGAGGGCGTCGGTCTTATCACCCAGTTCCAGCATATCGCCAAGAATTGCAATGCGGCGGCTAACCTTCATATTGCCAATGGTCTGAAGAGCCATCTTAGTGGAAGACGGATTTGCATTATAGCAGTCGGAGACAATCTTAAAACCATTTGCAACCTTCAGTTCCATACGCATGTTGGTGGAATGGAAGTTTGCAAGCGCCTTGGCAATATCGGACTTGGAAATCTTGAAAGCCTCGCCAATGGCAATGGCAGCAAGAGCGTTATAGACATTGTGCATGCCCGGAACGGAAAGTTCGAACTTTGTACGGCCAATGTAGAAGCTAGCGCAGTTGTTTTCGTTGTAGGACAACTTTTCCGGCTTATAGATACCGCGCTTGAGACCGAAGGTAACCACCTTGTAGCTGGTATTGGTACGGAGCTTGCAAAGGCGTTCATCATCAGCATTCACAATCAGAAGTCCGCCCTTCTTGAGGCCTGCGGTAATGGTACGCTTCTCGGCAAAAACGCCGTCATAATCCTTCAGTTTTTCCAAATGGCTAGCACCGATGTTGGTAATCACGGCTACATCCGGTTCAGTTGCCAGGGACAGGGGGCGAATTTCATCGGGACCGCTGGTACCCATTTCAACTACAGCTGCTTCGTGAGAATGCTTCAGCTGGAACAAGGTCATGGGAACACCAATGTGGTTGTTGAAGTTACCCGCGGTAGCATGAGTATTGTACTTCATGGAAAGAACTGCCTTGGTCATTTCCTTCGTTGTAGTCTTGCCGTTAGAACCGGTAATAGCCACCTTCTTCACCTTGAAGTTCTTCTGATAGCCCTTAGCCAGCTTCAGCAAGGCCTTGGTGGTATCATCCACGGGAGCATACATCTTAAAATTTTCAATACCTACGGCATCCTGGTTCACAACACTCATCAGAGCTCCATTCTTTTCCATCTCGGTCACAAACTTATGGGCGTCAAAACGTTCACCCTTAATCGGCCAGAAAACAACACCCTTGGCAGGTTCCCTGGAATCCATGCAGAGATTCACCTTGCGATTCTGGGTACGACCATTTACACCCACAGCCTGGGTTTCCAGAATTTCAAGCAATTCCTTAATTTTCAAATCCAGCTTAAACATTTTCCATTGCCTTCACCACTTCCTCGTGGTCATCAAAATGATGCTTCGTCTTGCCAATAATCTGATAATCCTCGTGACCCTTGCCGGCAACCACCAGCCAGTCACCATCCTTCAATTCTGCACAGGCGCGCCTGATGGCTTCATCGCGAAGCTCCACCACTTCAAACTTGTCCGTCTTCATGCCTGCACGAACATCCTTGATAATCTCGGCAGGATCTTCGGTGCGGGGATTATCGGAAGTGAGCCAAGCCTTATCGGAAAGTCGCTCTGCAATTTCACCCATGATGGGACGTTTGGTCTTGTCACGATCTCCACCACAGCCGAAAATGCAGGAAAGCTTGCCGCGGCAAAGAGAACGAGCAGTATTCAGCACACGCTCCAGAGCATCCGGAGTATGAGCGTAGTCCACAACTACGTGAATTCCATTTTTGTTCCAGACCTTTTCAAAACGGCCCGGTACGCGAACCTCTGCAAGAGCCTTGTCCATGGATTCCTTGGAAAGGCCAATGGCGTTTGCCCAGGAAAGGACCAACATCACGTTGTCCACATTAAAGTCACCGCAAAGAGCCGTTTCAAAATGAGCAGAGGCACCAAAGCCCGCCAGGTCAAACTTCAGACCATCTTCCGTATTTTCAACAGTTCCCGCAGGCTTTACATCAGCCTTTGCAGAACCCAGACGGGAAACTCCAACAGCCTTTACACCGCAAGCCTTCAATTCAGAACAGAGCTTTTCACCATGCGCATCGTCCACATTAATAACGGCAACGCCATCGCTTGCCAGGTACTTCGTGAACAAAAGCTTCTTCGCCTCGAAGTAGGCTTCCATGGTCTTGTGGTAATCCAGGTGATCCTGGGTCAGGTTGCTGAACAGACCGCTACGGTAATGGATGCCGGCAACACGACCCTGATGAAGGGCGTGAGAAGAAGTTTCCATCACCAGGTCAGTGCAACCCACTTCCACAGCCTTTGCGGCAAAGGCAAAAAGATCCAGCTGGCCCGGGGTAGTCAAGTTGGCAGGAACGGAAACATCCCCCACCTTGTTCTTGATGGTTCCCAAAAGGGCAACCTTGCGACCTGCAGCAGTGAGCATGGCATCCATAAGGAATGCGCTCGTGGTCTTGCCGTTCGTACCGGTAACTGCATGGCAGGTAAGCTTCGCAAAAGGATCCTTGTAGAATATCTTAGCGGCTTCCAGACGGGCGGCCTTTACATCAGCGACCTGAATCCACTTGGAAGCAAGTCCTGCAGGAGCCGTAGATTCACTTACCACGGCAACTGCCCCGGCCGCAACAGCATCACGGGCAAAGACATCATAATTCGGAGCCGGCATGGAGAAGAACAGGTCGCGCGGCTTTACACGGCGGGAATCGTCGCTAAGGCCACAAACATTCAAGTTTTTCATCAATGTTTCAGAAAGCATTATCCTCTCTCCTTAAGCGTCAGTTTGCATACTTGCCCTTTGCGTAACACTTCATCGGCTTTCGGGAATTGGGCAACTACGCGACCCTTGCCGGAATACTCAACCTTCATACGGACATTTCCTGCGACTTCCAGCGCATCCTTCAGGGAAAGGCCTTTCAGATCCGGCATCTTGTTCGCTTCCACAGGGCCAATAACCAGAGTCGTTCCCAGAGAATCGAAAACATCCCGGCGCATAGAAATCACTCGACTATTTTCAGCTTCCTTGCCCACGAAATTGACCTTGCAATTTTTGCTCTTCGCCAGCTGTCTGGCATCGGCAAGCATCATTCCCACATAATCGTCGTCACAGGAAGACTTCTTTTCCACGACAGCCATGCGATGAGATACAGGGGAAAGCTCCGGATGGTAGTAAATGCCCTCCATAATGCGACGGAAAATGGGACCGGCAGTGTTACCGCCATGCTTCTGGGCCGTATGCGGTTCATCCACCAGGACAAGGCCCACATAACGTGTATCTTCGACAGGAGCAAGTCCAATAAAGGACGCAATCTGGAGTTCCCTGTCATATGCGTGGATTTCCTTATTGTACTTTTCTGCAGTACCGGTCTTGCCGCCAAAAATCATATCGGGAATCTTGTTGCTACGAACCTGTTTTGCAGTGCCATGTTCTCCATTCACTACACGGCTAAGCATATGGCGAATGCTTGCCGCCGTCTTTTCGGAAACCACACGACGAACGGTATCAGGTTTGGACTTTTCCACCAGATTGCCCTGAGAATCACGCCATTCCTTCACGATCTGGGGTTGCATCAGAAGGCCCCCGTTTGCAATTGCAGAATAAGCCATTGCAATCTGGATCGGAGTAGCCAGCACGGCGTGACCGAACCCCATCGTCTTTAGGGTTCGTTCATCTCGAGTCAGTTCATAGGGCTGATAAAGTTTTCCCTTTCCTTCACCATTGAAGATTTCCGTAGTCTTGATGCCAAAGCCGAAATGATTAGCCATGGAGTAAAGCTTCTGGGCACCAACCTCATCAGCGATCTTTGCAAAAACGATATTGGAGGACTCTTCCATGGCCTGAGGCATATTCATGTCCCCATGGAAATGAGAATCGCAGATTTCCTTGGACTTATCGCTAAATTTCCAGCAACGGCTCGTCTTTTCAAAGGGGAAAACTCGATTGGTATCGACCATGCCACTTTCCAGAGCCGTAGCCGCAGTTACAATCTTAAAGGTAGAGCCCGGCTCATAAGTCAGGGACACGATATCATTCTTAGACATGCGTCCCACCACCTGCGCCTTGGAATTTGGGTCAAAAGTGGGATAGCTTGCCATAGCGAGAATTTCACCGGTATGCGGATCAACCACGACAGCGCTAGCACTAAGAGCCTGGAACTCTTCCACACCGTCCTTCAAGGCATTTTCCACAATTTCCTGCATGTTCTTATCGATGGTCAAGACCAGGTTCTTACCCGGTTTTGCAGCGGCAACATCCTCTGAACGGCCAAATACTTCCCGCTGTTTGGAATCCGTCACACTGACGCGGAACCCTTCGTTTCCACGAAGACGGTCATCAAAGACCTGTTCCACACCCATGCTGCCAACACCATTGTAGCCCACCTTCCCCACAATCTGGGAGGCAAGCTTACCCTGCAGGAAAATGCGGGTAAAATCTTTCGCATTCCTGGATTCCCGAAGATTGTCCGCAAACACAACTCCATTACGGTCCATGATCTGTCCACGTTCCGCATAGATATTCTTAGTACGCGTTGCAATGTTCTTGGTCTCCTGCTGGTATACTTCACGGTTCAGGACCTGAATCGTAAAGGTCTGGAACGCAAGAACTCCAACAACGCCAAGAACGAACATCTTGAAAATGGAAAGTGCGCTAGCATTCAGAATTTTCACTTGGCACCTCCTGATACACGAACCTTGGTAGGAACGTCGTAAAGTCCAAGTTTCCATTCTGCAGAAACTTTCAGCAAATATTCCAGGGAAGAATACTTATTGATTTCATATTTCTGAGTTAGGATGTCCTTTTCCAGCAGGTCGATCTGCTTTGTCAATTCGTAGGACTGCTGGTACAGGGAATTCATGCGATTCTGCATATACAGAGGCAGAATCAGCCAAAGACCGGCTACAAAGACAGCACCCAGGAACAGCCGCACAACGATGCGGTTGGCGTTAAAAGAAGGCTTTGTGTTTTCTACTTCACTCATACCTTTTCGTACACCCTGAGTTTTGCAGAGCGGGCCCTGCTGTTCTTTGCAATTTCTTCATTGGAAGGAAGAATCGGCTTGCGGTTCACCTTCTTCAGACGCTGGTGATTACCACCGCACATACATACCGGCAGATGCTCGGGGCAAATGCATGCCTTCTCAAATTCAGCGCAAGTTTCCTTGACGCAACGGTCTTCCACGGAGTGATAGCTCATGACTACCAGACGACCGCCAACCTTCAGGCAATCCACTGCAGCGCGGATGCTGTCCTCGATCTGGCGCAACTCGCCATTCACTTCCATGCGCACGGCCTGGAATACGCGAGCAAGCAGGCTATTGGCATCGCGGCGCTTATCCGGGAACACAGCTTCCACAACGGCCTTAATATCGCTGGGCAGGATGTCACGACCCTCGCGGCCCGTTTCTGCAGCAACTTCAATAATACGGGTTGCAAGCTTAAAGGCGCGATCCATATCCGCATTCTTGCGGAGTGCTTCTGCCAAATCGTCGGCGGAAACCGTACGGAGCCATTCCTGTGCGGAAACTTCTTCACGACGGTCCATACGGAGGTCCAGCGGATTGTTACCTACAAAGGTAAAGCCACGGCTGGAATCGTCCACCTGGTGGCTGCTGATGCCCAAATCGTAAAGGACACCGTCCAAAACATTTTCGGAAATTTCTTCACCCAGCTTTCCAAAGGGAACCGGATGGACAACAAACTTGGGAGCTACACCAGCCAAGCGCTTGGTCGCAAACTTCACCGCATCGTCATCGCGGTCAAAGGCATGCAGGACGCCTGCTGCAGAAAGGCGGGTTGCAATGGCGTAAGAATGACCGCCACCGCCCAAGGTGCAATCGGTAAAGGTTCCGTCGGCAAGGATTTCGCCGGACTTATTCAGTTCGGAACCCGCTTCAAGGCGCAAGCCCTGGAGACATTCCTTCAGCATCACGGGATCGTGATAGAACACGCCGCCTTCAACGCCAGCGACGGCAGCCTCGGAAATTTCATTTGTATGTAGAGACTTTAACTGAGAATCACTTTTGATCACTTGATCCTCCCGCAAAATCTGCCATACAGAGTCTTTCGAATTCGGCCAGATCCTCTTCAGTATCCATAGAGAACTGGGCTTCGTACTTTTCTGTATTCCATAATTCCAGCGACTTACCACCAACAGAGTCTACGAACATCACGCTATTCGTAAGACCTGCAAAGAGGAGTTTTTCCTTAGGAAGTAAAATGCGATTTTGGCCATCAAGCTCTACAGTCGTAGCTCTCAAGCGCAAACGGAATTTTTGGGCAGCATTGCGGTCAGACCAACGGTCAACCTCAGCCTTGAACTTGTCATATTCGCTTCTTACAAACAAACGAAGTCTATCCTTCATCCAAGTTGTAAGCACGAATTCAGAACCATCCTCAGGGGTCATTTGACGACGGAATTCCCGAGGGAAGGCACACCTTCCCTTTCCGTCGATAGCCGACTTGGCCTGACCTATGAAATAGTTCTCAGAGTTCATCATTTATTCCATTACACTTTACACAACACATGGAATTTAAAACACACAAGCCAAATATACCCACTTTCATCCACTTTGGCAAGTTTTTATAAGATTTTATAACACCATTTCCCCACAACCGCCCACCGAGGTCCGACCTCCGCCATTGTTTTTCCCGTTTCAGTTTTCAGAAAAATCCCCCAAAACAAGCTTTTTCAGCCATACTACTGCACACAAGAACACTTAGCAAGTGCTATTTTTTCATCCGAAAAATCCCCACAATCACCCACCCACGATTCCGGCTTCCACCCCATTTCATCAGCCGGCACCCCTCTTTCTGGGGAAGGTTTATCTTCTATTTCTATATTTTGAGCGTATTTTACTTTACCAAGGAAACTAGATGTTCAAGAGAAAGCCCTATTTCGTCTTTTTTGCGATCTTTCTTTTCATGAGTTCCTGGAGCCACGCGAACAACCATTTTGTGGCAGTCCTGGAAACTGTTTCCAATTTTGATGAAGACAACGAAATAGGACATTCCGAACGACTCTATATCACCGACAAGCTTCGCGAAAACGCAATTCGAATCCTCAACAACAAGGATTTCATTGTCATGACCCGCGAAAACATCAACGTGATGATGAATCCAGACATTCCACCTGAAGCCTGCGAAGGGGAATGCATCGTTTCCACAGGCAGAAACATCGGAGCAAATTTCGTCACCCAGGCCCGAATCGGGCGCTTCGGAAACAAATACACCATGACGGTAGAGATGTACGAGACCAGCAACGCCTCTCTCATATCCAGTTTTACCGCAATCTGTCAAAATTCCGAGGAACTCTTGGACGCCATCGATGAAAAGGCCGAGGGACTATACGACCCGATCCTTACCGCAACGGGAATCAAGCTTGACGAGCCACCCGACTACAGCGACGAGCCGGAAACAATACCAAGCGAAATCAATACCGATTCCAACAGGTCGAGCATTCACTGGATACCCATCGCCATTTCCGGAGCGGCAATCATTGGCGGCACAGTTCTTGCAATCGTAAAGAACGGCGAGGCAAAGGACCTTTCCGAAAAGGACGATCCTAAAAGCGAAAAGGAATACAAGAAGAGACTTGACGACATCGATTCCGCACAGAACATGAGAGCGATAGGCATCGGACTTGCCATAGTCGGAGGAATCGGTTTAACCATTTCGATCGCATTCTAATAATTACTGCTCCTGCAATGCTTCTACGAGTTCCGAGTTTTTTCAATCAATTCCACTGCATCGCCGGCAAATGCACGGACACCTGTTGCGTAGGCTGGGAAATCGACGTGGACGAAAGGACCTTAGCCAAGTACAAGGGCCTAGCTGAATTAAATGGAAGTGCAGGCAAGAGCTGCTGCAAAACAAAAGACAATCCAGAAGAAAATTGCAACAAGCAGAAAGCATTCATTAAAACGCTGTTGGAAAACATCGAAGACGGACATTTCATATTGAAGCCGGGGGACCGCTGTCCCTTTCTGAAAGAAGACGGCCTCTGCGATATGATCTGCAACCTAGGCTGCAACGGAACCGATCTTGACGACAAGGGCGAAAGCGTTCTCTGTGACATCTGCAGGGAACACCCGCGATTTGTGGAAGTCTACGGCGATGTGATGGAAAAGGGGCTAGGCCTCTGCTGCGAAGAGGCGGTGAGACTGTTGCTCACCAGTAACAGCCATCCCGAGGATAACTCTCACCATCGCCGTCATCCTGAGCTGCGCGAAGGATCCAGCACAGAACAAGGCAACGCCACCCTGACTTTCATTGAATCCGAAATAGACGACGAGCCCGACGAAATGCCCGACGGCGTGGAAGAAGCCCGCGACGCCATTTTTGAAGAGCGAGAAGCAATCTTTGCCATTCTAAATGACCGCGACACCCCTCTCAACCAGAGACTCATCGAGATTCTGGATTTCGCCTTGGCCATGTCCGATTGCGACAAATCCGAGAATTCAAACGACAGCGAGAACCTCTCCGAACAGGCCATTTACCAGACATGGATTGAAATTCTCGGCGAAGGGGAAAGTTTTGGCCCCGCCTGGGACGCCGCCTACGAGCGCATGGTCCGCAAAGGCTGGCAACAGCCTCAACCTTTATTCACGGACGAAGACGGTGCCCGCATCGTCGCCTATCTGATATTCCGCTACTACGCCAAGAGTCTCTTTGACGGAGATAACTTGACAAAAGTACAGTTCGCCATTTACTTCTGGATTATCCTAGAACGTTTCGGCAAGGAACTTGCCGGGTTTACAGCGGACTCGGGCCTGCGATGGGATAATGAAGCAGATCTTTTAACCGCAAAGATTAACGCTGTTAAACTCTTAAGCAAACAGACGGAATACTCCGAAGAAATCATGGAAATCCTCACGGACAATTTCTTTGAAAATCCCGCCTTCAGCGTGGAACAGTTCCGACGCATTCTTTCCCAAGCGTCATCCTCGACCAGTATGTCACCCTGACCCTTAAGGGGAAGGACATAGCTTTTTCCAGCGAGTTTTCTCATGATCATCACAGCGGGCATGCGGACAGATATTCCGGCATTCTATTCAGAATGGTTTTTGAATCGTATCCGCGAAGGATTCGTCCTGGTGCGCAATCCCTACCGCCCCGAGGCAGTTACCCGCTATGAATTGAATCCCGATGTTGTTGATGCATTGGTGTTCTGCACAAAGAACCCCACGCCCATGCTCCCCCACTTGCGGGAGCTGCAGGCCTATCGTCAATTCTGGTATGTAACCCTCACGCCCTACGGCAAGGACATCGAGCCCAATGTTCCCGACAAGAGAATGATTGTGGAGCGGTTCAAGGAATTGTCCGTCGCGACAAACACCCATAACGCAGCGCTCGCGGGAATAAAAAACGATCCAATCCAAAAGCTAGACGCCGTCCATTGGCGTTACGACCCCATCTGCATTACAAGCCGCTACACCGTGGAGCAGCACATTAAATCTTTCGCGGTTATGGCAGAGCTGCTGGCAGGCTACACCCACACCTGCGTCATCAGCTTCGTGGATGTCTATAACAATGTCAAAAAGAATTTTCCCGAACTTCGCCCCGTCTCCCCCGAAGAAGAAATCGCAGTGACAAAGGCCTTTGTAGAAATCGGCCGCAAATACGACATTGCCATCAAAACCTGCCTGGAAAATTCGCAGTTGGCGGAATTCGGCGCCGACATCAGCGGCTGCGGAACCAAGGAAGTTCTCGCAAAAGCCTTAGGACTTTCCGCACAAGGTTTAACCCTGGAACCGCCTAAAAAGAAATTCGCCCGCCCCGCCTGCAGCAATTGCATTATCAGCGGCGACATCGGTGCCTACAGCAACTGTCCTCACCTTTGCCGCTACTGCTACGCCAATCACGACAAAGACCAGGTCCTTCGTAATCACAAACTGCACGACCCAGCCTCCCCTTTCATCGTGGGCAATTCTAAACCCGGCGATATCATCCACACTGCCAAACAGGAAAGCTGGATTAAAGAGAAAACAAGCACATTTTTTCCCTAAAATTACCCATAATTAGCGCAGAAGTCATTCGTTTATGGGTATAAAATTAATTTATACGCAAACAAAAAGAATTTTTCCACTAAAAACAGCTCCTTTTCTCGTCATCTGCACACTTTTGAGGGTGCAAAAACAAACCTAAAATGTTTTTTCGGGGCTAAAAGTTATAGACAAATTAAAATATATACCTATAAAATCACAGAATATCCGCTACTTATAGGTAAAATTTCATTTTTTGACTTTTCACCAAGTCAATTTAAAGGCTCACAAACTTTCGCATTCCCACCGCGGTAGCCGCACAGCACAACACCAGCGACAAAATAAAGCAAGCCACAGGCATATATAAATTTTGCAAAAAATTTTGATAGCCGAACTGCACCAAAAGCAATAGCGGGATAATGAAGAACAGCGTCCCTTGTGTCGCGGCACGCACCGTCTTCGCCTTCAGGGAAAGAAGCAGCGAGAATGCATTCACCAGAAGGCATGCAGACATGGAACCAAGAATTGCGCCAGCAGCGACCTCCCCGCGAACAGCATCAGAATGCGCTGCAAAATAAACCAGCTGGCAAATCAGGGAAAACATCAGAGGGAACGGCAACACCGCCAGCAGTTTTCCCCAGAATAAATGGGCCGGCTTTACGGGAGAAAGCTGCAACAGTTCCAGGGAATTTCTTTCCCGTTCACCAGCAAAACTGTCGGCAGCAAGGGGCGCTCCCATAGGCGCCATGAGGCAGCCCAGCAAAAGCATCATGTATCCTTCCATGCCCTGCATGATCTGCCCGCCATAGCGACTCACAGCAATTCCCTGGGACGCCGCCAACAGTACCGGCGGAACAATGAAGGGAATCCAGAAACGAGGTTCCCGGAAAATCAATCGCAGTTCATGTTTAAGAACGTGAAGAACCATAAGCAAATCCAACAAACCTATTTTAGGTCACCTAAAATAGGTAATTTTATAAATTTTCCAGCCAACGAGAAAAGAATACATTATAAACCTGATAGTTCGTTTCCTTGATGCCTACAGTCTGTAGAAGCATATCCTTTTGCACAAGGGATTCCACAATACGCTTTGCATTGGTCACGCTTCCAATATCATACTTCCTAAGGAACTCACTAGAAGTAATTTTGGAGACGGAACCTTCCTTTGCAATTCCAATCAACATCAGCCACTGCTGAGTCGTAACCAGTTCCCTATACTGCAAAAAGTTATAGGCTTCCCGCTCAAGAATATACAGGGCAGACTCGCGAGCAACCTTTAGATTCACTCTTGACGGTTCCATCGAAAAGATGACATTACAAAGATTCTGCGTATAGAACGTATGGCAGCGAGTCCAATCCAAGATAAAAGTCAAGGCATCATCATCCACCGGGATATCGTATTTTCCAAATAGTCTCTTAATAAACGAGCCATAGATTTCCCGATCAATCTTATCGAGATTCAGCATATTGGAGCTAGAGAAGAAAGGGCGTTTTGCATCCAGGAACATTTCTGTCATCAGGCTTCGCTTGCTGCCGCAATAGACAAAGCGAATATTATGCAGTTGCTGTGTATAGGTACGGAGCAGCGCTTCCACATTCTTTTCAGGATATTCCGTAATCTGCTGAAATTCGTCAATGGCCAAGACGACCTGTCTCTTTTGGCTATTTAAAAATTCTAAAACGCTTTTTAGCGTATATTCCTTATCGGAAGCATTTACATAATTGAATTGAACCTGAGGAGTTCCCGATAGAGGATCCATCGTAAACATCGGGCGAAATCCCTGAAGCAGTTCCATAAACTGCTTACCAATGGACTTTTTTGCAGGAAACTTCGCCAGGACCGCATCTGCCAACGCCTTTGTAAAATCGGACAATTTTTGGGTTGCAAAAATATCCACATACAGAGTTTCAAAAGGCAATTTCTTCGCACGAATTTTTTCAAAAGTATG
The DNA here is from genome assembly GCA_024398935.1 of Fibrobacter sp. Lineage (GTDB taxonomy): Bacteria > Fibrobacterota > Fibrobacteria > Fibrobacterales > Fibrobacteraceae > Fibrobacter. The sequence goes on from JAKSIH010000033.1 coordinate 22,387, forward strand.
AAATATCAGCCCCGTTTTCCCATACTTGCGAGGAGAAATCAGAGTGGTATCAGCACCATTTTTAATATTAGAAAGCAAAGCCTTTGTTTCGGCATCGCGATCGCAGAACAAGTCAGCAGACTTATAGCCCTTAATAATAAACGGATTTTCAACCATATTTCAGTCTCCGTTTACAATATAACATAATTACCTAAAATAGGCAACCTATTTTAGGTTACCTATTTTAGGTAATTTCGAATTCATAAAGTGAACTGTAGCGGCCTAGCGCAACTTAGTTGCGCGTGAGAGTCTTGTACTTGATGGGCTTGGGATTTTCTGCATCTTCGCCCAGACGCTTGCGGCGGTCAGCTTCGTATTCGCTCCAGTTACCTTCGAACCAAACCACCTTGGAGTCACCTTCGTAAGCAAGGATGTGGGTTGCGATACGGTCCAGGAACCAGCGGTCATGGGAGATGATCACGGCGCAGCCTGCGAACTTCAGGATTGCCTGTTCCAGAGCCTGGAGGGTTTCGATATCCAAGTCGTTGGTAGGTTCATCCAGGAACAACAGGTTACCGGGCTGCTGCAGGTTCTTGGCCATGAGCACGCGGTTGCGTTCACCACCGGAAAGGGTATTCAGCTTCTTCTGCTGGGCAGCGCCAGTAAAGTTGAACAAGCCACAGTAGGCGCGGCCATTCATCTTGCGGTCGCCCACCATAATTTCGTCGTTACCGCCGGTAATGGATTCCCAGACGGTCTTGGTATCATCCAGAGAATCGCGACCCTGTTCCATACTGATGATCTGGACAGTTTCACCAATCTTCAGAGTACCGCCATCGGGCTTTTCAGAACCGGTAATCATCTTGAAGAGTGTGGTCTTACCAGCACCGTTGGGGCCGATAATGCCCACGATACCGGAGCGAGGCAGGCTGAAGTTCAAATCGTCAAACAGCACCTTTTCGCCAAAGGCCTTCTGCAGGTGTTCAGCCTGAATAACGATGTCACCCAGACGATTACCGTTAGCGATGTGGATCTGAGCCACGTTAATCTTTTCTCTGGAGTCTTCAGCCAGCAAGTCTTCGTAAGCCTTAAGACGGGCCTTGTTCTTGGCCTGGCGAGCCTTGGGACTCTGCTTGACCCATTCCTGTTCGCGAGCCAGACGCTTCTGACGGTCAGATTCGCCCTTCTCTTCGTTCTTCATGCGTTCCAGCTTCTGGTCCAGCCACTGAGCGTAGTTACCTTCCCAAGGAATGCCGCGACCGCGGTCGATTTCAAGAATCCAGCCGGTAACATTATCCAGGAAGTAACGGTCATGGGTCACGAGAATGACGGAGCCCTTGTATTCACGAAGGTGGCGTTCCAGCCAGGCAACAGTTTCAGCATCCAGGTGGTTGGTCGGTTCGTCCAGCAAGAGCAGGTCCGGTTCTTCCAAAAGCAGGCGGCACAGAGCCACACGGCGCTTTTCACCACCGGAAAGGTTGGTCACCGGCCAGTCGCCCGGCGGGCAACGGAGTGCATCCATGGCAATTTCGATATTACGGTCCAGGCTCCACAGGTCCTGAGCGTCGATAATGTCCTGAAGCTTGGCCTGTTCATCCAGAAGCTTATTCATTTCGTCATCTTCCATGGGTTCTGCGAACTTCATGGAGATTTCGTTGAAGCGATCCAGGATAGCCTGCTTCTTTGCCACAGCCTGCATCACGTTTTCCTTGACAGTAAGGTTGGGATCCAGCTGGGGTTCCTGAGGCAGGTAACCTGCGGTGCGGCCCGGTTCAATCCAGGCTTCGCCCTGGAATTCCTTATCGATACCGGCCATGATACGCAACAGCGTAGACTTACCAGCACCATTCTGGCCGATAATGCCAATCTTAGCGCCATAGTAGAAGCTGAGGGAGATATCCTTCAAGACTTCCTTGTTGGGGTAAGACTTGCACATCTTGTACATGTAGAATACAAACTTTTCTGCTTTATTTTCGGCCATATTTAGGTTCCAGGTTCGAGGCGCGAGGCCCGAGGTTGCTTGTTAATTGTTCTAGGTTCGCGGCTCCGCCGCCTAGCTTTTTAATTATCCATTGTCAATTTTCAATTCTCAATCACTTTATCTGTTGTTCAGATAATCCAAAACCTTCTGGGTCAGGTCGTTTTCCTTTTTCCAGAAAAGTACTGCGCCGGTGGCACGGTCCACCACCATGTCGTACCCCTCCTGCAAGGCAATTTCGTTTACTGCCTTGCGGATCAGCTGGATAATGGGACCACTGACCTTCTCGTTTTCTGTAACCAGTTCACCCTTGCGCCCATAGACACGATCAATGAAGTTTTTCAGTTCCGTGTCCTTCTTGGCATATTCAGCTTCCAGTTCACGTTTCTTTTCATCGGAAAGCATCAGAACCTGCTTGTCCAGTTTTTCCTTGATGGCGGAAAGTTCCTTCTGCAGCAGGTTACCCTGCTGTTCCCACTTTGCCACCTGGCGGTCATATTCCTCCTGGGCTTTCTTGGTTCCCTTGTAACCATCGAAGATCAGCTTGGAATCCACATGGGCAATGCGGAGGCCATCGTCAGCAAACCCCGCGGAAGCTCCGAAGAGCAGGGCGAAGGTTACCAGAAGCACTAATTTTTTCAGCATAAATTCTCCTGCAAGTTATATAGCCTAGAAACCCTGGCCGATAACGAAGTTGAATTCCATATCGCCAACGCGTTCGCGGCTAGTACCGCTGTAGGTTTCACCCACATCCAGGGGCCATGCAAAGTCGAAGCCGATAATACCAAGCATAGGCACAACCACACGGAAACCGAAACCAATGTCCTTCTTCAGGCTGGAGGGATCCCATTCGCTCAGAGGATTGCGAGTGGGTTCTGCCACACGGGCGTTGCGGTTAAAGCGGTCGCCAAAGACATTACCTGCATCGAAGAAGAAGGGCAACAGGTAGAAGGTCTGGGGAACAAGGCCCAGCTGGAGTTCTGCACCCACATACTGGTAGCTACGACCCAGGCGGCTGTAACCGATGGAACCGGAACTATAACCGCGCATCATGCCCTCGTAACCCATAACGCCACCCATCTGGTATAGAGTGCGATACTGGAGCTGGTCACCGAAGATAACGCCGTATTCGTTGGTAAGAGCAAGAGTCAATCGATCGCGGAAGATGGGGAACCACCACTTGATGGTCAGTTCCGTCTTCACGAAGTTGAAGTCGGAGCCCAGCACATCATCCGCCCACTGGACATCCAGCACGTAACGGGAACCGTCGGTGGGGAACTGCGGCAGGTTCTTGTCATCACGAACCAGGCGGAAGTTCAAGGCGGACTCCACACCGGTATAAACAACATAACTGTTGGGGATGTTCTTGCCCTGCTTGTTCATGAGCCAGCTGTAACCGATCTGGCCATAGAAGTAGTCATCGGGCCACTTCAGGCGCTTACCCAGGTAAACGCTACCGCCGTAACGGGTAATGTCCGGATCGTCGTAATCTTCCATATTCCACCAGGAGTAGCTAAGGCTTGCACCCAGAGTGATAGGCTTGTCGAGGAGCCAGGGTTCCTGGAAACTAATGGAAGCGCTCTTCTTGTCGGAACCATATTCCACGCTAAGGGATGCGGCCTGACCGTCACCCATACAGCAGTTGGGAATGGAAATACTTGCAGTACCCACCATGCCGTCCTTCTGGCTGTAGGATACGCCAAGACTGAACTGACCGGTGCCAGCTTCCTTTTCCTGGACTGCGAAATCAAGATCCACTTCCTGTTCGCCCACCACCTTGATGTCGGGGATGACCATGTCAAAGTAGTTCAGCTGCATGATTTCACGGAAGGAACGTTCCAGCAGGGACTGGCGGTAGGTGTCACCCGGATAGAGACGGACTTCACGGCGGATCACCTTCTCGTTGGTCTTGGTGTTACCGTGGATGTGCACCTTGTGAATCTGGGCGGGCAGACCTTCGGTCAGGCGATAGGACAGAGCTACCGTGGAGTCATTTTCGAAAGTACGTTCCTCATCGAACTGTGCAAACAGGTAGCCGTCTTCGCGGTAGGCTTCCAGCAAGGCTTTCTTGGAAGCATCGTAGAGGTACTGGTCAAAGACCATTCCGCTATCCAGACGGAAGGCATACTTCAGGATCTGGTCGTTCAGCACTTCGTTGCCGGAGAAGTGGAGGCCACCCATGTAATAGCGACGGCCTTCAATCATATGGATGTGAACGACGATATCGCTGGAAGTCTTGATGTTGTCATACTTATTCAGGGCCGGGAACAGTTCCTCGATCATATAGCGAACCGCGAGCTTTTCCTCGTAGGGTTTCTTCTTCTTGATCTTCAGGAGGGAATCGATCTTCGGGTTGTTCCACTTGCGGCCGTCCACCCTGGAAAGCCATTCCTTACGGGAATCCTCATAGCGGATAATGTCGTTCAGGTACTTCCAGGCATCCTCCTCGGACTTGACTGTCGCAGCAGGTCTAGACACCCAGGTTTTCTCTCCCACGGCGCGATGGTTGCGGAAGAAGTGGGTTACCTGCATGGTAGGCTTGCCCGCCATCTTGTAGAAGACGGAGGACGTATCTTCCAGGGCAGCATTCATCTGAGTATAGAGAGGATCCAGCTTTTCGCCAAGGGGAACCATGCGGCCCATATAGAACAGGCAGGAGGAGTCCGGCAGGTATTCGGCGCTATATTCCGTCAATTCCGCATCCAAAAAGCCAAAATGGCGGATGGCGTTCAAAACGGTGTCTCGGTCCGCATTGAAGACGATTTCCTTAAATTCGCCGCCGCCATACCACTGGTCCTGCTTCGTGAGCATATGTTCCAGGATGTCTTCGCGGGGAACGTGGTCGTTACCCTGGATATCAAATTCACGGACCTTCACCTTTTCGCCCTCGCGAACGAAGAACGTCACCATGTTGCGGTTTTCGTCGGTAGGAGTCTCGCGGTAGCCCACTTCAGCCAGCAGGTAGCCTTCGGAACGGTAGTAATCCAGCAAAACCTGACGGTCACGTTCAAGCTGGCTCTTGCTATACACCTGGCCCGGAATCAAACGGATCTTCAAGCGCAAATCTTCTTCGGAAACTTCGTCGGCGCCATCGATGACGGCGGTATCCAGGGCAGGCAGCTCCTTGATCTTAAAAATCAGGTCCACATCGGTACCTTCCCCCACATAGTCCACCCAGGCGGTCACGTCGTCGAAAAGTCCGGATTCGTAGAGAGAAGTTACAGAAGACTGCACCTTTTCGGAAAGGGCGGTGGGAGAATAGCTCTGGCCATCGCGAATGCCGATACGGCTCAGGACAGAACGTTCATCCATGTGCAAGGTACCTTCGACCTTCACCTTATGGATCTTATTTTCGGCCATGTAGCTTTCGGACATTTCGGACATATCCAGAAGCTGGGCCTGGGCAAAGCCAACCACCATCAATAGGACAAAAAGCAAGCGGGATCGCAGAATAAACCTACCTATATATCAAAAAAGACAATTTCGGCTTCAAAGATACAAAAAACGAACATTTCAAAACAGCGAGTGCGCCGAAAACAGGCACGAATAGAACCTTAAAGAGCCCTAGGCATTTTTTCTGGAAAGTCTTTCTGGATTTTTTCATCCAAAAACAACTCTTTCAGGAACTCTCGTTAGTTTGTACGTTCCGAAAGGGACCGATCGCGCATGCAGCGGACTGAATATCCCTGTTCCTTGTAATCGTGGTGAATGTCACCGTTGTTGTCCACACAGCTTGCGCCCCATGTTAAGGACTCCCTATCATATTTTTCGTCGGAAGTCCACAAGTAAGCGCCGCAGGAATCCCCGGCAAAGGAACCATCGTAATGTCTATATCCGGAAGGCTGCAAGCTCAGGCCAAACTCATCACGCCCATTGCTGTTGTTGCGCCAGCCGCTGACCGACTTCATTTTTAGGCCCGCACCACGAGAGCCACCCAGGGCGTCGTACAGTTTCTTGACATCCGACTTTCCGGGAAGACGCCACCCATCCGGGCAGACTTTCAAGGCTGATTCCCACTCATAGTAACGGCCCATGGTTTCGCAAAGGTTTTCGTCATTATTGAAGCACCAGCTGGAATCCGCCTTGAATCTCAGATTTTCAGCCATCCACTCCTGCTCATTGACGAGAACGGTTCTATAGGAATCACCATCCCTAGGGTCGGTCATTGTTCCCGCAGAGTGGATGACCGTCTGCGGAATACAGCCCCCCAGGGACAATAGCGCGATAATCAGAAGAGCCGGAACAGAACGAGCCATCCTTAGATTCCCTTACGCTAGAAGAAACTCCCCTTCACGCCCACGGCAATAGTCCACTGCTGTCCAAAGTCGCCCATGTCCGGCAGGTTCCATTTACGCATGGGGCTTTCGTCATACTCGTCCTTGGAATCGGGAGCATTGGCCTTGTCATGGATGGGAATGGACAAAGCAAGGAAAATGGGAAAATCCGTATCGGAGAATTCGATTCCATAGGCGAAGGCCGCAGACCAAGCCTGGTGATCCGGGTCAGGGCGGGGATCGTAGGAGCCAACCTTCTCGGAAGAAATCCAGGCAACACCCAGCGGAACCGAGAAGCTAAAGCCAAAGGACTGTACAATTCCCGGACGTCCGCGGTAACCGTACGCAATAGATCCGCCTACGCTAGGGGGCGTATAGGCACCCAGGTCGTTTTCGCCATAAGCCTTGAAGCGATACTTAAAGCGATCCCCCTTATGGGACATGCCATCCCAATAGGAATCGTTAAATTCATTTTCGCCAGAGAAGAGATGCATGGCAAAAGGATGAGTATAAGTCAAGCCGTAAAGCCAGATGCCCTTGTCCGTATCACGACTGTAATCCCAGCCCAAGGTCAGGCTATATAGGCCAGAGCCCTTCTGGAAACTGCTGGGAAGAATTTCCTGGGAAGCGTCGGTTCCGCGCTTAATGTCGTACTGACCCGTAGGAATGGAAAGGCTTGCGGAAAGGGAGGCAGCACCCCCACTGCCAATAGTCTTGCTAAAGTCAAGGGAAAGATCCCCCAGCCCCCCCGTAGTACGGTCCGTTGGCTGCTGATTGGTTCGATACTGGACTTCTCCGCTATGGCTCATCCAGGGAATGCTTATCCCGATTTTTGTATCCCAGGTGGGCTTTACGGACAGGTGAGGGGTAAAAGTTACACCCGAAAAATTCTGACCTACGGAATACTTGGTAAAGGCTTCGACTTCCAGGTAGCCGCCCGAGACGCCCTGGCCAATCCACTTGATGCCATCGCCGGAACCACCACCGGAACCGCCTGCGCCGCAGCCGCCGATGGACTCCCAGGGGGTAGAAACTTCGACGGGAGCATGATAACCCATAAAGCCTGCTACTGTAGTCAACAGGGCGGCTCCTGCCATTCCAAAAATTTTCATGTAATTCTTATTCATGGAAGGCCTCACGGAAGTTCAAGCATGTAGCCATTGTTTGCGCCCGTGGCAAGGAACTTTCCGTCCATGGAACGACCGCCGATCATGGGAATCGGGGCAATTTGAGTTACAGAACCAATCCAGCGGAAGGAAAGGTCTGCAGGAGCATCCGCATCCAGGGAAATTTCACGCATCGCGGTACGGCCTGCGCTGCCATCCTGGACGGAAGGGAGAGACAGGTCATTCTTATTCAGGTAGGTGTGGGTCCCTTCAGGAAATTCCGTCCAGGAAACAAACAGGCGTTCACCATACTTAAACCAGTGAGGCTGCATTGCCTCGCCCATCATGTCAGGAGTACGTTCGATCTTTACAGGAACGGAATTCTCGGAAAGCTTCTGGATATAGGAAGTCCAGCCATCTTCCAGGATGTTAAAGACAATGAAGTTTCCATCCGGAGAAATCAGGGGGCTATCCACCAGCCAGTCCTTCATTTCTTCCGTCTTCTTCAAGGTGATTTTCTTTTTCAGACCGCCCTTGGCGAAATCCGCAAAGACAATTTCATTTTTGGAATCGACATAAACCAGACGTACATTGTTGGTTCCGAAGAAGCCCTCCACCGTGGTATCGGAAGAAGCGGTATCAACGTCTGCGGAAGGATCCACCCACAGATGAGGCGTAGCCCATTCCCAGAGGTCCTTTTCTACAAACCAGAACTTTTTCTTGTCGGAAGTTCGGACAGCAAAAATGCCATAGTCCATGTTTTCACAGGAAGCTTTTCCATTAAGATCGTATCCGCGGAGTGCCACCAGATAATCCGGATGAGAACTCCATTCCGGATCCTGGAATTCGCATTCCTTTGCAGACTCGTCAACCATCAAGTACCACAGGACTTCGTTATCCTTGTTGGTAATGGTCAGACGATCATGATCCGCAGCCCCCTTCGTCTTGTAACCGGAATCCAGAGGAACCACGTTCAGCGTTCCGCTAAAGTTCAACCAAAGCATGGATCCAGGGAAATTGACCGTATCCTGTGAAATGGAAGGGTTGCAAATTTGCTTTCCGCCATCGATGGCATAAACCGTCCCAATATTGGAGGACACGCTAGCGTTGCCCTTGTTGGACGAATCATCCAAATACTGTTCCGGCTCGTAGACACAAGCCGTCAAGCCAAGCAAGGCGCACAATGTGGGTACAACAAAATACTTCATCGTGATGAAATATATAAAAACCTAATTTTCCCTTGCCCACTCCAGCTGCTTTTTACGGACAATACGGCTATAAACACAGGCCATGACCAGTCCCGTGGTAATCCAGCTGATGGGATAGCAGAACATCAGGGCCTTGAATGTTCCAAATTTCGGGAACATGGCGAAGACCCAGAAAATGCGGACACCACAAATGCCGAACACACAAATTAATGTCGGAAGCATGGACTTTCCCATACCGCGAAGGGCCCCGGAAGTCACATCGATCAGCACATTGATGAATTCCAGACCAATGACAATGTACACACGGAACTTACCCGTTTCGATAATATTTGCATCGTTGGTAAAAACCGCAAGAATAGGATGATAGAACAGACAGGTCAAGGCCCCCAAGGTAAATGTGGATAGTCCCGACAGGAGAAGCGTCCAGCGAACCACCTTCTTGCAGCGTTCCAGATTACGGGCACCATAATTCTGTCCCACGAAAGTAACGCAGGCGTGGCCGAAGGCGTTAAGCCAGAAATACACGATCAGTTCAGGATTCATGGCTACCGCAGAAGCGGCCACCGCCGTAGATCCAAGGCTGTTTATGGCCGACTGGATGCACACATTACTGAAGGAGAACAGAGCTCCTTGCACACCGGCAGGTAAACCGATCTTAATGATACGTCCCAGAATCCAGGGCGTAAAGCGCATCTTCCAGAATTCAAACTTGAAGGGGCCAGTTTCCCGCATCAGGAAATACAGCAGCGTCAGGGAACTGATAACATTGGCGATTACCGTCGCGATGGCAACCCCATCCACGTCCATGTGGAATCCCACCACAAAGACCACATTTAGAATGAGGTTAATGGCACCCGCCACCAGCAACACATAGAAGGGGCGCTTGGTATCCCCCTTGCTGCGGAGAAGTGCCGCGCTGAAATTGTACAACATGATAAAGGGCATGCCCACAAAGTAAATCTTGAAGTAGAGGGCAGCGGCATCGATAATGTCAGCAGGTGTAGATATGGCTGCAAGGATAGGTTTTGCAAGAAAAAGTCCAATAACAGCGAGAAGAATTCCACAAACAACGGAAACCGCCACCGCCGTATGGACACCCCGGGAAACGCTCCGAGCGCTTTTTGCCCCCAGGGCGTTGGCCACCACCACATTGGCCCCGATGGAAAGTCCCACAAAGAGATTCACCATCAGGTTGATAATGAAGGTATTGGCACCGACCGCAGCGAGGGCGGCATCGCCAGCAAACTTTCCCACTACAGCCACGTCGGCGGAGTTAAACAGTTGCTGGAATATGGAACTGGCTGCCAGGGGCACGGCAAATTTCAGGATCTTATCCCAAATCGAGCCCGAGAGCAAATCCATTTTTTTCGCAGTTGCCATAATCGGGCGCAAATTTAGCTATTCAAGTTCTCCGCCCAAAGGGTAATTACTAACTTTGTAACGCAAAAAATTTTGGGCCGGAACAATCCGTCCCTACAACTGGAGATTATCATGGGTTTTAAATGTGGTATCGTGGGCCTTCCCAACGTAGGTAAGAGCACCATCTTTAACGCAATCACCAACGCCGGCGCCGAAGCCGCCAACTACCCCTTTTGCACCATTGACCCCAACGTAGGCATGGTGAATGTTCCGGACGCTCGCCTGGACGCCCTGGTAAAAGTTTACAATCCCAAGTCCATCGTCCCGGCTGTTACAGAATTCGTGGACATCGCAGGTCTTGTGAAGGGCGCTGCCAACGGTGAAGGCCTTGGTAACCAGTTCCTCACCCACATCCGTGAATGCCAGGCCATCATGGAAGTGGTCCGCTGCTTTGACGACGGCGACATCGTTCACGTTCACGGTTCCGTGGATCCGGTCCGCGATGTGGAAATCATCGAAACCGAACTGATTCTGAAGGACTTGGAAAGCGTAGAAAAGCGCCTCGCTACCGAAGCCAAGAACGCCCGTATGGGTGGCGCCGAAGCCAAGGCCCGCCTCGCCGCCTGCGAAAAGCTCCGTGACGCCTTCCAGGAAGGTAAGGCCGCCCGCGGTCTCGCCGGCGAAAGCGAAGAAATGGACCAGATCATCAAGGACCTGGCCTTGCTTACCGCAAAGCCCCTGTTCTACTGCGCCAATGTGAAGGAAGACGACATCCTTACCGGAAATGCTTATGTGGACGCCTTGAAGGAATACGCTGCAAAGAATGGACACGAAGTCATCATGATTTCTGGCAGGATCGAAGAAGAACTTTCCCAGATGGAACCTGCCGACAAGGTTGAATTCCTCAAGGAGCTGGGCCTCCAGGAATCCGGCCTGGACGCAGTTGTCCGCAAGGGCTACGAAATTCTCGGTCTGCGCACCTTCCTTACCGCAGGCGAAAAGGAATGCCGTGCATGGACCTTCGAGGCAGGCTTCAAGGCACCCCAGTGCGCAGGCGTCATCCACTCCGACTTCGAACGGGGTTTCATCCGCGCCGAAACCCTCTCCTACGCTGACTTCGAAAAGTACGGCAGCTGGAACGCAGCCAAGGAAGCCGGCGTGCTCCGCACCGAAGGTAAGGAATACGTGGTGCAGGACGGCGACATCATGCTGTTCCGCTTTAATGTATAAAAAGGAACCCGCCGGCATAGCCGGCGGTTCTTCATTTGCGGGCCCTGCCCTAG
>JAKSIH010000034.1 GCA_024398935.1 Fibrobacter sp.
AGGGCAGGGCCCGCAAATGAAGAACCGCCGGCTATGCCGGCGGGTTCCTTTTTTTTATTTACTCAAGTCGATATTTCCGCTAAAAACCTGTTTTGCGGAAAACGACACACAAGGCAGCCAATGCTCTAGATAAAGTATTGGGTCAATAGCAATCCGGTCCATGATGGCGGAACTAAAATTTTTCAGTTCAATATTGTTGGTCCCTTCCTGTTCAGTCTCTTTTGCGTACCGTGTCAAGAGTTCCTGAGACGCCTTAAGGTATTGACAGAATTTTTCCGCGCTATAAATCATTTTTTCTAAACGCTTCATATCGATTTCTGTAGTTCTAAATCCCATGTTAAGAACAGGCATGATCAAATCATTTTTTTCGCTACAGTTTTTCACCATTTCTAGAATGTCCCTGTTTTTTGCAGAATTGGACATTTCCGAAACAAGTTCAATAAACTCAAAAAACCGGATTTCCTTGGTTATTTTTCCGTTGGAGGATCCCACCGAGTAGTCGATAAATCGTTCAAGGTCGCTGCGTGTTTTGGGGCGACAGAACAGCACATCCTCGCCGTCGTTTTCATACAGGCACAGCTTATCTCCGTAAAACATCAAGCTGGAATACAGTAACTTTTCGGGAACATCCTTTGGCAATATGGGATTCTCGAAGCGCTCCGGAATCCACATTAGTTCTTCCACTTTCCGCATTTGAATTACCGCAGAATAAACATAGTCAAAGGAAACCGCCCCTAAGCTGTCTTTTTTATTTTTCACTTGAACGGAATCAAAATCAATTGAACAGTTTTCTGTAAACGAAAGCCAATTCTCTACAAGCTCTTTAAAACACTTTTTTAGGAATTCATCATCTGATGTATCCACAAAGTCCTTCATGGCATGAACCCGAAGAACATTGCGATGAATTTTTACAGGTTCACCCCTTAAATACCGAGCCATCACAGGAAAATTACTTTCCGTAAAAAGGCCTTTTTTGAAATCGGCTAAAACTTTTGCACCGTATTTTTCAAAGGTAAAAGGCCAGTGCACCCCCTTTTGAAAGAAAATCGGATGCCTACGAAGATTTGCACCTGATTGCACATTCGCATTCCGTCGCAATGCAAGGCAATTTTCAATCTTTCTCCTTTTCCTTTTTAGGGATTTCTTTTCTGATTCATCAAGAAGGAACTGAAAAAAAATCATGCTCATTGAAATGGAACTCACTTCAATGTAGGAATCTTCCCCTAAATCGCGCATTTCAGTAATTGCCATAAGTACCTCTAGGTTCACCATGTATATTATCTTTTTGTTCCCATCCATCTGTCAAAAAATTCTTATACTTTCACCATGAGCACAACCATCGTCACATTGCTTGCCGTAATCATTTTTCTTGCCTTCGTATTCTTCAAGACGAAGGCCGATCGAAAACCATCTGGCAAGTTCCACAACGATGGCCGCCGTAAGACTTTCAAGGATTTTCAGAAGGAACAGTTGGAAAACGATCCCGAAGGGATATACGGCGAAGCGGCGGCAACACAGGCTATGGCCCAGCTGTGTAATGATGACGGTCGTGCTTACATCCTGATGAAAAATCTGTACATTCCATGCCATAGCGGCACCACGGAAATTGACGCACTGCTTTTGCATCAATCTGGAATTTACGTTCTGGAAAGCAAGAACATCTCCGGTGAAATTACCGGCGGCATTGACGAGGAACGTTGGCACCAGCGGCTAAACACAAGAACGGAGCATACTTTTCACAACCCTATTCAACAAAATGCGGGGCACATTCGAGCGCTGAAACATTTCCTGAAGGAAAACTTTTCCCGTTCGGAATTAAATGTGGATGAGTTTGCAATTTATTCCATCATCGTATTTAGCGACCGTTGCGTTCTCAAGCAGATTCCCGCTCAAGGCGAAAACTGGATTATTCTGCACCTGTTCCAGATGAAGGAAAAAATCGCCAAGGTCCTAAAATCCCGAAGGACTTTCTTCAATAAATCTCAACTGGAAAACTTATACTTCAAGCTAAAGCCCTGTATGCAGGCCAGCGAAAAAATAAAAGCCGAGCACAGGAACTACATCAAGAAATCACACTGATCCGCCATAAACGTTTCCCATTTATTTTCATAAGGGATATCGTCGTTCATCCTCTCTTTGTAAAAGCGATTGGCGGTTTTTCCCCACTTTTTTATATTAAACGATGTAAAATTGAGTTAATTATGGAAACCTACATTTTTCAACATGTTGAATTCGAAGGTCCGGGCATTCTGCAAAAATTACTGGAAAGCCGAGGCCACAACATCCATATAGTAAAGCTTTACGCAGGCGACCCCATCCCCCACGAAGATGACATTGACTTTGCCATTATGCTTGGCGGTCCCATGAGCGTTCTGGACGAGGCCAACTATCCTTATTTCGTCCGCGAAAAGGAACTATGCCGCGACATGATCCAGCTGGGCAAGCCCCTGTTGGGAATTTGCCTCGGAGCCCAGATGATTGCAAGCGCATTCCGCGCAGCCATCATCAGCGCACCCGAAAAAGAAGTGGGCTGGTTCCCGGTTCTGTGGAATGACTGTTGCGACAAGCATGGCACCGGCAAGGGAACTATCAACGCCCTCCACTGGCATGGCCAAATGTTCAAGATTCCCAAGGAAGCCTCCAAACTGGCAAGTAGCGAAGGCTGCGAAAATCAGGCATTCAAACTGGGCAGTGCCATTGCCCTGCAGTTCCATCTGGAGGCAAGTCCAGAATCTGTCGAAAGCATGCTCAGGAATTGCCGTGATGACTACGCCAGCACCTCAGGCAAGTTCATCCAGAGCGAAAAGGAAATTCGAGAACTTTCCTCGCAGTATATGAAAGAAGCCAATGACTTTATGGAAATGATCATTGACACCATGTTAAAAAAACTCTAGGAGTTCCAATGAAGGTTATTAGCAAGCAGCACAACAGCAGGATGTGCATGATTTGCGGACTGGACAATGAATATGGAGTCCGAGCCCCATTCTACAACATGGAAGATGGCAGCGTCATGAGTCTTTTCCAGTACCGCGAACAGCACCAGAGCTATCCCGGCCGCGTTCACGGTGGTCTCATCACCGCCATGCTGGACGAAATGGGACTTCGCGCCGTGTGGGCAAAGGAAGGTGGCGACGAAAACATCTGGGGCGTAACCATGTCCCTGGAAACAAAGTATCGCAAGCCGGTTCCCTATGGCGTTCCGCTTATCGGCAAGGGCGAAATCATCAAGTTCACCCCCCGCTTCTTTGTAACCCACGCAAGCATTCTGGACATGGACGGAACGCTCCTTGCCGATGGAGAAATCAACTACATTCATCTGGATGTAAACAAGATTGCCGAAGGCGTCACCATGCACGAGGAAATGCCCTACCTGGTTGAAGACGGAGTGACAGAGCTTTAACAAAGCATCCTCGACAAGTTCGGGGAACCTAACACAAAATCGAATTCTTTAAAATAGTTTCCGTTTATCGGATTTCATAGAGAAAATGTATAAGCAGGCTTGCCCTGCTTTTTCTATATTGGGCAGCGCAAAAGGAAACCGCAGAAAAAGACGCGGAACATCATGCGAAACAAATCTTTTCTGCGATTCTGTTCCGCTAAACTTTTAAGGAGTTTTTATGTCTTTCGTTCAGGAATTGAAGAATAAGATTCTTAACGACAATTACGTCACCACTCGCGAAGATGCCATCAAGCTGCTTGATGCCGACCTGGACGAACTGACCACTGCCGCAAACGAAATTCGTGAAAAGCTCCACGGAAAGAATTTTGACTTCTGTTCCATCATCAACGGCCGCAGCGGTCGCTGTTCCGAAAACTGCAAGTACTGCGCACAGTCCAGCTACTACCATACCGGCGCTCCCGAATACAAGCTCCTGGGCGTAGAGGAAATTCTTGCAGATGCCAAGAAGCGCGAGGCAGCCGGAATCCCCCGCTACTCCATCGTTACTTCCGGACGCACCTTGACCAAGAATGACGTAGAGCAGATTTCCGAAACCATTCGCCGCATCAAGAAGGAAACCAAACTTTCCGTCTGCCTATCCAGCGGCCTTTTGAATCGCGAACAGTTTGACCAGCTGAAGGCTGCAGGCCTCACCCGTTTCCACAACAATCTGGAAACCTATCGCCGCCACTTCCCGAATGTCTGCACCACCCACACTTATGACGACAAGATTGCGGCACTACAGAACGCCCTGGCAGCAGGTCTCGAAATCTGCAGTGGCGGCATCATGGGCCTTGGCGAAACTATGGAAGACCGCATTGACATGTGTATCGATCTGCGGGAACTGGGCGTGAAGTCCACCCCCATCAATGTGCTGAACGCCATTCCGGGAACGCCCTTCGAAAATCTTCCCAAGGTGACTAACGACGAGTTCTGTAGGATTGTCGCGATATACCGCTTTATCAACCCTCAGGCATACCTGCGCTTGGCAGGTGGTCGTGGCGTTCTGGGCGATGACGGCGAACGCGCATTCAAGAGCGGCGCCAACGCAACCATCACCGACGACATGCTGACCACTTCCGGCGTCAAGAGCGCCAAGGACTTTGAGCTAGTCCGCAAACTGGGCTTTGAACCCCACGGATTTATCGAAGACTAAGAACTTCTACAAAGTCCAGAAACAAATCAGTTATAGCAAAAGTTAAGACCCGACTTTCCAAGGTCTTCAACAATCTTGTTCACATCCATTCCATTTGGTCGAACCGTTTCTGGCGGGAGTGACAATCCGGGAATTTCACCGCCGTCGCAAGGATTTACGCCGATAACGGGATTTCCAAACCCGTCCATCGGGGGATTCGCCTTCTGCTCTTTCACCAGCCTATCGACAGAGACTTCCTTTCCATTTCGATAGAGGCGACCATCCAGTCCCAGAATGATTGAATTGGAATAGACATTGTAGGATCTAACATCAGGATTGTCACCTGCAGCAAAAAGGGGTGGAATCACAAAATCTTTTTGACCAGTCCAAGTCCCGTAAACATCGCCGCCGTCGCCTTCCATGGCATTAGGCAAAGCCATCCAAATGGTATCGGCCTTGAACTTGGGGTGAATCCGCTTTTTCTGATCTTTCGTCAAAATGACATAGCGCCTTTTGGAGAGAGTTTCCACCTGGGAGTCGCCGATCTTTAGAACCGTTTCCCTTGAAATCTGTTCTATGGGTTCAGTGTAGAGTTCATCCCCCTTGCCCTCACCTTTACCCTCAATTCCCAAGAGCGCAATTTCCGAAATGCAAAGATCGTCCCACTTGCTACCCTTGTAAGTAGAGAGGATCTTTATGAAAAGCATATCCACATTTTCTGCAAGAGCCGAAGCGGGCATGGCAACAACTTGCCCATCCATCTGGTCCCTTAAAGTGATGGTAGCAATCTTGTTCCCGTCCTTCAAACCGTTGGCATAAATTGCAATTTCCTTGGCACGACGATTCTTCTTAAAGGCGTCCTTGCTCTTTCCATAGCCATTGAAAATCTCTATGGTCTGAACCTTCGCCCCGGCCTTACTAGGATTCAATTGCAGAATATACTCGCCATCTTTCTGATAGGGAACCGCCCACGCCGTATTCAAGTCGCGATCCAGGACATTCTTCGGAAGATAGGTGTTACCACCCTGTCCCTGATCGGAGAGCCAGTTTGCCGTCTTCCCTACACTGAACACATGGGAAACAGGAATTGAATTTGGGGCGGAAGGAACATTGCCCGCACCAAAGGAAAGCTCAACGGACAGTGTCATCGCAAACAGTGTCGGAATCAAATTACGCATTTTCATTCGGGACCAACTCATCTAAAACATTAAATCCAGATTATTCCAGACAAAATATACAATCTTATTTTTATATCTTTATCTGCGAATCCGGATTCAACCTCATGAAAAGTTTCAGGAACGTTTCGAAAAGAATTTCTAGCCCCCAGCGCCATGGTTTGCTGCGGGCCTCTCTCGCAATGTCCCTTGTCATGATTCTTGGCATATTCTCCGCCTGTACCTTCCCCGTCCGCACCGGATACGACAGGAAAATCGGGGATTACAAGCCAATCCCCCAGGCAACTCAAGCAGCCCCGAAACAAGGTTCATCCGAAACCGTAGCCACGCCGGCAAAAAAATCAGGAGAACAGGTTGCCCAGGCTCCAGAAAAGGCGGCCACCAAACAGCGAGAAAATCCCGCCACGCAGCCTGCCCCCAAAAAATCTACGGCACCCGCCGCAAAGCAAGCCACCCCAGCATCCTCCAAGAAATACTCCTCCCTGAAGGAATACACCGAAAGCTGGCGCGGCACCAAGTATGTTTACGGAGGCTCCAGCAAATCAGGCACGGACTGTTCCGGCTACATCATGAATATCTATCGTGACATGTACGGTGTTAGCCTCCCCCACAAGGCATCCATGATCTACGACGACGAAAGGTTCACCAAGGTCAGCCGCGGTGACCTGAAAGAAGGCGACCTGATTTTCTTCGGAGACTTCTGGGGCATTAGCCACATTGGCATTTACCTGGGCGACGACATCTTCTCCCATGCCAGCACCAGCCGAGGCGTTGTTACCGATAAACTCAGCGCCAATTACTACGATTCCCGTTACAAGGGCGCCCGTCGCCTGAAAAAATAAATGGAATTATTCAGCGCGGGTACGGGCAACAAGTAAACAAAAGGCGTTCCAGAAAAATAATGTATCTTTAGGTCGTTAGAATTTTAAACTCAAGAATTGAATTATGAAAAAGATTGCATTCCAGGGCCGTAAGGGCGCATATAGCGATTGCGCAGCCCACTACCTTTTCGGTGAAGACATCGAGACTTTGCCCAAGGATACATTTGAGGAAATCTACCAGGCCATTGAAACTGGCGAAGCTGATGGTGGCGCAATTCCTATCGAGAATTCGACCGCGGGTTCCATCGAGGCAAACTACGACTTGCTTTACAAGTGGCGTCACCGCATTGTGGGCGAAGTCATGCTCCGCATCGAGCACACCCTTTGCGTTATGCCCGGCGTCAAGCAGGAAGACCTGAAGCGAGTGTACAGCCATCCGCAGGCTCTTGCGCAGTGCTCCAAGTTCTTTGCAGAAAACCCGCAGATCAAGGCCGTTCCCGCATTCGATACCGCAGGCTCCGCCGAGGAACTTGCCACCCGCGGTGCACGAGACGAAGGTGCCATCGCCAGTGCCTACGCCGCAAAGATTTACAACCTGGATATTCTGAAGGCCGGCCTCGAGAACCTGAAGGGAACGAACTTCACCCGTTTCTACGGCATCCAGAAAACTCCCGCAGACTTTACCGAAAGCGAAAACGCCAAGACAACCATTCTGTTCGAGCTGGCTTCCTCCAAGGAAGTGGGCGCCCTGTATAACGCCTTGGGATGCTTTGCAAAGCGCGGGCTGAACCTCACCCGCTGCGAAAGCCGCCCCCATCCGGACAAGCCCTGGGAATACATTTTCCATGTTTCCTTCGAAGCCAACATGAAGGACGAAAACGCCCAGGCAGCCCTTGCGGAACTGAAGAAATACACCAGTTTCATCTACATCCTAGGAACCTTCAAGAAAGGCGTGGTAGAAACTTTAAAGTATTGATAATGGATAATTGATAATTGAGAAGTTTTTAATCAGGCGGCTTTGCCGCGATTATTTAAATTATCAATCATCAATTTTCAATCGTCAATCAAGAAAAAGGAACTTTTTCTATGGCTTACGAACGTACAGACAGAGCTTTTAATGAATACAGAAACCTGAAGATGACCGTGGGCTTTATCAGCAGCGCCGACGGTTCCGTCCTCATTGAAATGGGCCGCACCCGCGTGATTTGTAACGCCACCTTGCTGCCCAAGGTTCCGGATTGGCTGGCTGGCCGCGGTACCGGCTGGATCACCGCAGAATACAGCCTTCTCCCGCAGAGCACAGGCAAGCGCGTAGAGCGTGAACGCAAGGGCGCCAGCGGTCGCACCCAGGAAATCCAGCGTCTGGTTGGTCGTTCCCTCCGCGGTGCCGCCAATCTCGCCGCCCTGGGCGAGAACGCAATCGTCATCGATTGCGACGTCATCGAAGCTGACGGCGGCACCCGTACCGCAAGCATCATCGGCGGTTTCGTCGCCCTGGCCATCGCCCTCAAGAAAATCAAGGCCCGCCTGGGCCTCACCGAACAGATTCTCCAGCACGGCATTACCGCAATCTCTGTTGGCGTCGTGGATGGCAAGCCCCTCTGTGACCTCTGCTATGTGGAAGATTCCGCTGCCGATGTCGATATGAACGTGGTGATGCAGGACGCCAAGAACTTCATCGAAGTCCAGGGTACCGGCGAACACGCAAGCTTCGATCGCGCCATGCTGAACACCCTCCTGGACCTGGGCGAAAACGCCTGCAAGGACATCTACAAGAAACAGATGGAACTGATCGGCGGCGAATTACCTTAAAAGACTTGCTTAAGACTCCGCAAGTTTCATTGAAAAAGCCGCGGTTCGTTCCCGCGGCATTTCTTGTTTCTATAAATTTTAGAGATTACACTTTCCAGTCGCAGAAGTTCTTCAGCATGGCAAGGCCTACGTCACCGCTCTTTTCCTGATGGAACTGGGACGCAATCAGATTGTCCTTGCCGATCAAACCCTGGAATGTCTGGGTGCCGTAGGTAGTTTCTGCGAAGCTGTATTCCGCAGGCACCACCGGATGGTAGGAATGCACATAATAGAAGTCGCAACCGCTGCGGATGCCCTTCATAATAGGATGCTCGCGGGTGAAATTCACCTGATTCCAGCCCATGTGGGGAATCTTCAGGCCCGGTTCGTCCTTGAAGCGAACTGCCTTACCGGGAATCAAGCCCAAAGTCTTGACGCCGCCATCTTCTTCGGATTCTTCCAGAATAATCTGGCAGCCAATGCAAATGCCAAGAACCGGATTGCCGGCCTTCACCACCGTCTTGATGGCCTCGCCGATTCCCGTAGTAGTCAAGGTTTCCATGGCTGAAGCCGCAGCGCCCACGCCCGGGAAAATCAGGCGGTCCGCCTTGGCAATCACCTCGGGATCACGACTGGAAACAGCATCAGCGCCGATACGTTCCAGAGCGTTCATCACGGAAGTCAAGTTACCTGCGTTATAGTCAACCACGATAATAGACATAGAAACCTCGCTTTACCAAAAATATAGAAATTCTCCTCGTTGTCTCGGGACTACACTTAGACAACGCCCCGTAAGCGATTGAACCTCCAGCAACCTATATTAAGAACAGCCCCGAAGAGCGGGGCCGAACATTCAGCCAGAGGTCAAAATGAGCATTCTCATTCCGATTATTGTTGCAGGAGCACTGGTGGCTAACACTTTAGGTCGCACAAACCACTAAGAGAACCCTTGCATTCCTATTTCTTCAAGGAATCCAACGCCTCCCCTGCCAGTGCCACACAGCGGTTGCAGGGAATAATTCCATTGGGGCGAATCTCCCTACAAAGAGTGCAGCCTTGGGCGCCCTTCTTGAAAAATGCCACCAGTTCTTCGGCGTGTTCCGGTTCCAGGAGCTTTGCCGCATGCAGGGCGCCACAAGTTCCACCCGGGGAGCGGCCGCCACAAAAGGCCTTCATCTCCTCAGCCAAGGCAAGGGACTCCTCCTCAGACTTCCCCTGGGCACGCCAATATCCATAAGCCAGGGACACGGCACAGCGGCCATGGTTCAAGTGATAATCCTTTGCAATTTCAGAAATTTTGTCTGCCATACATTACCTCAGCAAAGAATGTAGCAAACATTACTTTTCCAAAGTACAAAGCCAACCCAACCAGCACAATCTTTGTTATATTCTTCGCATGCCTAACGAAAATCAGAATAACGAAGAATTAGACCTGGACGCCATCATCAACAACATGAGCTCCATCAACAGCGAAGACTACTGGTTCAAGAAAGTGAGCAAGTTCGAAGAACACGACGAAACCGTCCCCGGCGCCGATCAAAAATCCAACGGATAGAAAATCGCGGCAAATAAAAAAAGGCCCTTTTTAGAGTTTTTAGGGAGCAACGATGAAAAAAAAAAGAAAAAGCGCAAAATTTATCCCGCCGACTTGATCGATTTCCGTAACGATGGAATTTCATATAAATCCGACACTTATTACGCTAACATAGCCGATAAAATATACTGGTCCATAGTCGACAAAATCGTTGAAGAAAATGACGACATCGCCAGAATGTGCATTCGAACAGCTCTCTACTTTGAAGATATCGTCAGCCACATCGGCCTCTGGCGCGGCTTCAGGCAGAACCATCTAAAAATGTTCGGCAAGCTGATGCCCTGCGAAATAGGACCTGACGACAAACTCGAAGAAGACCTGTCCCGCGGCTCGGTCCAGTTCATTCTTTGACTAGACTTTTCCGACACCTACGACCTGTCCGTAAGGAACCCGAACAGCGAAGCCATGCTCGAATTTTCTAAGCTCGCCTTTGACATTTTACAGCAGGAATTTCCTAGAGCGGAAGTAAATCTCGAACTGAGAAACAAGCTGTTCAGTTCCTCCGTGTTTGACAACTTCCATGACATCCGAAGAAATCTGACCCTGATATCGTCCCGCACCTACCTTTCCATCTGGCACAAAGTGCAGGACAACGCAGAAAGTCTCTATGGCACGATATCCGAAAACATCGATGACGAGAACGCAGCGGAATACGCAACAATTGTTTTGTCTACATTTAAAAATGGCTGCGGTCCCCTTGCCATGAAAGTTTCAGATGTGTACGTAGACGTTCTAGAATTCAACGGCATGAATGCAGAAGCCAAAGACGTAAGGAATATCCAGTATTACGACCTGAATGTTTGGAATCCGCTTCAGGTCAATGGCGATGTTTTGCCTCTCGAAGCTCCCGACAAAACAAAAGTCTTCGTCACAGCAAAAACATTCTCCGCGGACAGCCTCGACAACCTTAGCCACCAAGTAGCAATCGCCGCCGCATTTGCAAAATTCCGAGACACTTATGAAATGCTAGGAATGAGCACATCAACAACCAAAAAGCATTTCGACAATTTTGTAGAAGAATTCAATTCTACAGAACGAAAGAAAGCCGTTGTAGCAAAGTTCCTAAAAGAAAACAATGGTCAGAGAATCTACTCGTTCAGAACATTCGAAGATTTGAGTTGTTGGCTGAAAGAAAAATTTGAGGTTCAACTTCAAAAGGATTCGGCAGAGATGTTCAGCGGCAACACAGACTTCACACTATACCTTCCTGACAACATGGACTTCGAATTTTTCGAAGGCTACGCAAATACCATCAAAACCGAATCAAGCGATCTTTTTGTAGACGAGTATAACGAAGAAGCCATCATGATGTTCAAGGACTACGAAGCAGTCCGCGACGAAAGCTTGATGTACATGGCAACAAACAAGATGTTGCCCCTGGCTCGCTACAAAGACTCAAAAGAAAAGGAACGCGGACTCAGAATCGTACAAGACAATCTGGAGTTCCTATGCAGGTTCTACCGAAGAATGCTATAGAACCTATAGACTGCAAAAATTATCAGCTTATTCTTTTTTATTATTAACTTTATCTATCACAAAATAATGTATATTGTTAATATGAAAGAGAAAAACATTGATATTAGTAAGTTAAGCGAAGCTTTAACCATTCTAAATGAGCAACTTATGCTTGCAGAGTCGGAACCGCAACATTTGGTTGTCTGCGGAGGATCGGCTCTTATTGCCACCGGACTTGTTCCCAGAACAACACAAGATGTTGATGTCGTCGCCATATTCAAGGACAGTAACTTAGCAGATCCAGACCCTTTCCCCGAGACTCTGACTAACGCAGCAAACACAACAGCAAAACTTTTACATCTTCCAGAAGATTGGTTAAACTCTGGACCAGCAGATCTTTTTCGTATGGGATTACCCGAGAACTTTACAGAACGGCTTCAGAAAGTTTTCATTGGGGAATATCTAAATATTTATTACATATCCCGTTTTGACCAAATTCACTTCAAGCTCTATGCAGCCGTCGATAGAGGCGGTTACCATGTCACCGACTTGACAGCAATCAAACCCACAAAAGAAGAACTTTACACAGCAGCCAAATGGTGTATCACACAGGATGTTTCAGAGGGTTTCCTATACCTTCTCAAGGAATTCTTAAAAAGTTTTGGAGCTAGCGATGTCGCTGAAAGATTATAGAAACGAACTAAAGGACGCCCTCCTTGACCTAGCATGGTCCCAATGGACCGCTCTAGGTGTCGCAGGCCATACAAAGGAATACTCAGCTCAGGTCATAGACCTTGAGTCACTTATACTTTTTACACTATTCATAGGCCAATACGACCAGCGGCTATTTGACTCTATGCTAGACTGGCTACAAAATAACGGACGTTTCGTAAACACACAACGTCTCATAAGCCTGCATAAAAAGAACGGACAAAAAAATGCAAACATCCTTTCTTATGTCGCAGCAAATCTAACCGCATTCGAAAGCAGATTGAAGTGGCACAAACTCGCAAAGCGTCCCTCAAGCACCGCAGAAACAAAGCCTCTATTTAAGGACATTCCGAGTATTAGCAAACAAGCAAGGGATGAGATAGCCTTGCAATACGGATTGGAACGAAACCCATACAAATTTTTAGGCAAGCAAACGGCATTCAACAAAAGCAATATCGCAACACTACAATTAAAACTTCGAGGCTTCTTTGGAGTCAATTCTAGAGCCGAAGTCATTCTGATTTTACTTAGTAAGGACTACTGCAAAAATCAAGACATAGCAAATAGCACCGGTTTTTCATGGAAAAGCATTCAAGATATTTTATTTGAAATGACCTACTCTGGAATCGTATCAGCAACTCAATCCAAAAAAAGTCGCCTATACCATCTAAGCAATATCGAAAAATGGAATTCCATTTTTGGAATTTCGGAAATCAATCACTTAAAATTTCCTACCTGGAGCGACATTTTCTTTTCTTTGGAACAGCTATACGAAACTTTAGAAAATCCTAAACTAGATAAAGTTTCTGCTCTGTCGGTCATGGGGGTCGTAGAAAAAGTTTTTCAGCAAATTGGTTCAGTTTTTTTGCAATGCGGAATTGGCAGTTTGCGCGAAGCAAATACAACCAACTACCTAAACATTCCTAATATGATCAACACAATGATTATAGAGTGATAGGCTACAGTTATCAAATCCATTTCACGAAATCGGGAAATCTAGATTAACATTTCATTAAATCAGCTTTTTAGCGCAATCTTTTATTAGAGAAAAAGTAACGACTTTCAAACGATTGCACCATTTCATTTAAAGAAGGAATATAAAAGGAACAATCAAGAGACCCACCAAAAAAAAACACCCCAACGCTAGTTTCTACTTTATCTTTAGAAATGTTTTTTTCTTCATCGCCTAAATACGCTGTCTTTTGTCTAATGACAGAACTTTCATAATAATCAGGATATTGTTTCGCTTCTTTTTTACTTATACAAAGAACCGACAAAGATGTAGAGGGTTTCTCTACATCATACTCCATCATATTTGTAGCCGAACCACTTGTATAAAATAAAGTTCCTTTACTCTGTTGAACATAATCTTTATTGTCCAAAGCTACAAAACCAAATGAGCAAATTTCCGATGCTCTTCTAAGAGACATATCCCTACAGGCGTTCGCGGATGTGTATCCGTTGCATTGACTTATGATTTCGTAAACTTCGTACTCACTATTGCGTTTTGAATCAAAATAAGCACATCCACTAGCCATTCCCACTCTACAGTATTTTGATGCACAGGATGTCAAAAGTATAGCAAAAAACAAAAGAACCACATTCAATTTCATTTTACTTTCCTTTTGTAAATTTCTGATACAGCTTTAATAGAAGGTAAAAAAAGAAGAATCGATCTAACTCTATAAGACTTTACAAAGGAGTGTATTTTCACGCATTTCATCTACTTTGATTAGAGAAAACAAAGTTAAAACACTATCAATCTACGAACAGGTCATCCATGCAGAGGGCTTTTTGAATCTGTGCAGCGTACTCGTTTTGTTTCAAGCCGAAGGTTGTCATCATGGTCGGGAACAACGCTGACCGAAGGCCCGTTTCTTGCTTGAATGCCGCAATCCGATTTTGAATTTTCAGATACTCATCTTTTTGTAGGGAGTATTCGCTCTCGGAATATTTGATTTCAAAAACATTTACTATGCGGTCGGCCCGTTCGAGGACTAAGTCTATTTGAGCGCCTTCTTCAGAGTCCTTGCTTCGCCAGCTATAGTATTCTGTACCAATTTGTTCGACACCCAAGGCCTTCTTGATTTGGTCCACATGAGCTAGGCAAATGCGTTCGAACGCAAGCCCCATCCAATTGTTGACTGTAGAAGTATTTAAATGGTTTGTCCAGTAATGCTTATCGGTTGTTGCTTTTTTGCAAAACTGGTTTACAAAATAGACGAAGAAATCCGACAACTGATAAACGCCACCTGTCATCTTGATTTTCTTTTCGCGAACATTGTAATAGCGAATGAAATCACTCTGCACAAGGTTTGTAAGGCATTCGCTTAAATGTCCATTGTTGGGAGTTTTCATTGTATCTGCAATCTCTTCACGAGTAAGTCCTTTCTTCTTTTTGCAAAGGGCTTCTATAATTGCAATGTAAGGGTCGGGCGTCCTAAACAGAGACTTCATCAGTCGTGAGTATTCGTTTTTTAGAGTTCCGTCTTCTGCGAAAAAAAGTCGATCAATAGACTGGGCAAGGCTTTCGCCTTTTTCAATCAAGCTCAAGTAGTATGGGATTCCGCCAAAGACCATATAGGACTGCAACACGGATAGTCGATCCCACAAGATATTATTGGAGTGAAGAAACTTCTCGGTTTCGGCAAGGGTAAACGGCTTGATGTGCATTTCGTGAGTAATGCGATTGTGTAGCCCGCCATGGGAGTCAATGATGTTTTTTATCATCCAACTGGTCGCACTCCCACAAACGATGAGCATTATTTCTGGGCAAGTAGAACACCAATTGTTCCAGAAATTTCCAAAAGCCTTGACAAAACCAGACTTTGGAGTTTCAAAGCAGGGAAGTTCATCTATAAACAGTATGCAACGTTTTTTTGAAACTAATTTTTGTGAAAGTAAAATTTGCAAGTGGGCAAAAGCTTCTAGCCAATTTTTAGGGATATCGCCTTGGTAACCGAGCTGACGGAGTGAAATAACGAACGCAGCCATTTGTTCCTGGGCAGTACCGTTAATAATTCCTGTGATTTTCAGACAAAGCTCGTCACCGTACTTTTGATCAATCAAGAATGTCTTACCTACACGTCGACGACCGTAAAGCGCTATGAATTCCGGCTTGCCAGAATTGTAATAAGAATCCAATAATTGAATTTCACGATTTCGCCCAATTAAATTCATAGAGTTTCCTCCTAAGGGCTAATATACATTATTATTTATCAAAATAGCCCAATAATAACGTGTAATAGGGCTAGATTGATTAAAAAATCTTCAAAATAGCCCAGTTTCAGCTTATTACAGGGCTAAATTGGATAAAAATTGTTTAATTTAGCCCATAGATGATAAGAACCGAGAGAGGCAAGGCGTGAGCCCCCCCCCCAAAAAAAAGAATCCCGATTTTCATCGGGATCCTTCAAATTTCAATTTTGTTTCAGAGGCAAGAAACAAAAATAGCAGGCATTCCAAAGAATACCTGCTATCTTAAAATTTTTCCCTAAGTCAGGAATTCGTTTAGTTGCGAGCAGAGCAAAATCCTTGAGGCGAATGCAGCGCAAGCATTTATGCTTGCATTGCTGAGCCGATTGGATTTCTGAAAGGCCGCAGGACCGAAGCCGTACCTTCGTACGGCGAGAGTCCGAGAACGCAGCTATGCGCAGCTTATCATCAAATTACTTATCGCTCAAGAAAGCGACGCCCGGCAGCTCCTTACCTTCAAGGAGTTCCAGAGAAGCGCCACCACCGGTAGAGGTGTGGGTGACCTTCTTGTCTGCGCCGTACTTCTTAGCTGCAGTAGCGGTATCGCCACCACCGATCACGGTGATTGCGCCAGCAGCGGTAGCTTCGACGATAGCGTCAGCCATAGCCTTGGTTGCCTTTTCGAAAGCTTCGAATTCGAACACGCCTGCAGGACCGTTCCAAACGATGGTCTTGGAGGACTTGATAGCGTCAACGAAGAGCTTGGTGGATTCTGCACCAACGTCGAGGCCCATCCAGCCAGCGGGAATGCCTTCAGCGTCGGAAACGCACTTGGTAGCAGCGTCAGCAGCGAACTTGTCAGCAGCAACGTAGTCAACCGGGAGGATGATTTCCTTGCCAGCAGCCTTAGCCTTGGCAACCAGTTCCGGAACCAGCTTTGCGCCTTCTTCGTCGAACAGAGAAGAACCGATTTCGATGTTGTTCATGACCTTCTTGAAGGTGAATGCCATGCCACCGCCGATGATGATCTTGTCAGCCTTGTCCAGGAGGTTGTTGATGAGCTGGATCTTGTCAGCAACCTTAGCACCGCCGAGGATTGCGAGGAACGGACGCGGGGGGTTGTTGAGAACCTGGTCGAATGCCTTCAGTTCCTTGTTCATGAGGAAACCGGCAGCGCGCTGCGGCAGTTCAACACCAGCCATGGAGGAGTGAGCACGGTGTGCGGTACCGAAAGCGTCGTTAACATAAACGTCGGCGAGCTTGGTGAGAGAAGCGCGGAATGCCTTGACAGCTTCCTTGTCGGCCTTGATCTTTTCTTCGGTGCCGTCAGCGTTCTTGACCTTGCGCTTGCCTTCTTCTTCGATGTGGAAGCGGAGGTTTTCGAGGAGGATGATGTCACCCGGCTTTGCAGCAGCGCAAGCAGCTTCAACTTCTGCACCAACGCAGTCAGAGAGGAACTTAACCGGCTTGCCGATGAGTTCTTCGAGCTTCTTAGCAACCGGAGCGAGAGTGAACTTGGGGTTCACTTCACCGTTCGGGCGGCCGAGGTGAGAAGCGAGAACAACGGAAGCACCCTTATCAAGAGCATACTTGATGGTGGGGAGAGCAGCTTCGATACGCTTGGTGTTGGTGATTTCACCAGTGACCTTGTCCTGCGGAACGTTGAAGTCAACACGGATGAACACGCGCTTGCCAGCGAGTTCGAGATCTTCAATAGAAAGCTTTGCCATGATTAGCACCTTCTGGTTAGAGTTAAAATTTACGGGTTACAATATAGGAATTGCGAATCATTATGACAATTCAAATCTCCCATTTTATGAAGAGCCGGTCAGGAGCGCATATAAACAAAAGGCCATCTTGAGGGGTCCGCCTGATGTGGCATATCACACTTTTCTGCACAGCAGGAACATTCCCGACCGCCACCCGCAGACCAGTGCACCCGTAATCCGTTGACAGACAACGATTTAGTGCAGTCAAACGGCGGCATTGTCTATTTTACAGCACTTTTTTCCCTCTTGTATTTTTTCGTAAGAGATTTGTTCAACTTTTTTTTATATATTTCCAAGAAATTAGTTCTATGGAGATCTAAATGAAACGTTCTCTTTTCTGGGCTCTCTGCCTGTCCGTTGTGTCAGCTTTCGCTGGCTCCTATGACATTGAAGAATTCGAAGCCAAGGATTCGGGTTCTCCTGACTCTTATATTACCGCCGAATTCGGCGGTGAACTGAAAACTGTTCCTGCAGACGAAGTCGAATCCCTCCAGGATGGCCGACTGGTGGTCCGCCAGAAGTTCGAAGACCCCTTCGACGCTTCCGCAACCACTTACCAGCTCTATCAGGGCGGTGCAGGCGACCTGTCCTCCATGACAGCGCTTACTGCAGACGGCGTCGACTACTCCAAGCTGGTCAAGGCCAAGCTCTATCCTCGCCGCGGCATGAAGCCGGAACAGGATGTTGAAAAGGTTTATTTCGATGGCAAGGCCGTTTACGCTCCGGGCCTTACCACCGCTATCGCATTCGTCGACGGCTCCCCCGTCACCCTGAAGGGTGAAGGCGCCGAAGAAGCTCCCGTCGAAACCGCAGCCAAGGCTAGCAACAGCGACGACGAATACTGCGACGACGACGATGAAGATTGCGAAGACGACGAAGACCTGAGCCAGTACAAGACTACGGCTCCGGTCCGTGGCGACGACTCCCGCGACATGGCCGCAAGCAGCGCCGCCGATGACGCTTCCGGCGTGGACCGTTTCGGTATCGCCGACGAAGTCCGCTTCTGGTCCGCCGTGGGTCTTTCCGCCCTGGCAGCAGCCTCCATCGTTCTCGGCATCACCCAGCACTCCGAAGCCAACAAGGCCAAGGACGCCTACGATGACCTGAGCGAACTGAACGATGCTCTTCTCGCCGCATGTAAGGGCGACAGAGGTTGCGAGATTGCAATGAGCGAGAAGGCCGGAACCACCGCATGGACTCAGGCCGATCTCCAGCAGCGCATGAAGACCAACAAGAAGACCCAGGATTCCTACGCCACCGCCCGTAACATCTGGTTCGGCCTGGCAGGTGCATCCATCGCAGGCGCTGTCGTACTCTTCGTATGGTAGTAGAACCGGGTAAAATCTCCCTTAGGGACCTAACCTTCGACTGCATCATCGGGACGCTTCCTTTTGAACGGGTCAACGAGCAGCCGATTATCCTGAACGTCTCCCTCTGGTTAGACTTTACCCTTGCCGCCAGAAACGAAGATCTGGCACATTCCATAGACTATGCTCAACTGGCGGAAGACCTGAAGGGGTTTATCCGCCTTTCTTGTTTCCAGCTGGAAGAAACCCTTGTGATGGAAACCGCCAGACACATTCTGGAACATTACCCCAAGGCCCAGATGGTTGAAGTTTCCGTCCGAAAGCCCCAGGCAATTCCCGACTGCGCAGGAGCGGAATCTTCCATCAGAATCCGCCGATAACGGTCCAGCCGAAACACAGCGATTCCGCTGAAAAATTTAAAGGGCGCCATTCTTTCGAATGACGCCCCTTGCTTTTTAGGGGATGCATGAACGAAAGATTTCTACAAAATCAAGACCTGAAGGAACGATAACGCAGGGCCTCGGCCAGGTCCGAAACATCCACTGCGGGAGCATTTTTCAGGTCCGCAATGGTGCGGGAAACCTTCAACAGGCGGTAGTACCCTCTGGCGCTCAACCCCATCTTGTCCGCCGCAGAAAGGGCAAAGCGTTCCGTCGCAGGAGTCAGCCGGCAGGATTCCCGGGCAAGTTCGGATGACATTTCCGCATTGGACTTGAAGTTCGTTCCCGCAAAACGCCTACGCTGGATTTCCCGGGCGGCAATGACCCGCTGGCGAATTTCCCGCGAGGATTCCGCACCACCCGTAGAAGCGAACTGGGAGACCTCTACCGGGGGGACACTGACTTGAATGTCTATGCGGTCAAGCAACGGCCCGGAAATTCTCTCCTGATAGCGCTTACGGGCTTCCGGAAGGCAAGTGCAGGTTCTCTTGGTATCCATGGAGTAACCGCAAGGGCACGGATTCATTGCGGCACCCATCATGAAGCGGGCAGGCCACACTACGGTCCCGCTAATGCGGCTTACCGAAATAGAACCGTCCTCCATAGGCTCGCGCAAGGCTTCCAGCACGCAGCGGTTAAATTCGGGCAGTTCATCCAGGAAGAGAACGCCGTTATGGGCGAGACTCGCCTCCCCCGGCTTAAGCCGGCTACCTCCACCCACCAGGGATACCATGGACGCAGAATGATGGGGCGAGCGGAAGGGACGAACAGTCACCGGGTGAAACGCCACCATATCCGCCGCAGTTCTTGCACAGGAATGAATTCGGGTGGTTTCCAGAATTTCCTGATCCGTCATTTCGGGAAGAATTCCCGGCAGGCATTTCGCACACAAGGTTTTGCCGGCGCCCGGGGAGCCAACCAGGAGAAAGTTGTGGGCGCCGGCTGCGGCCACCTCAAGAGCCCGCTTTACACCCTCCATCCCCACTACGTTTTTAAAGTCCGGAACATCGCGGTTTTCACAAGAGTTTCCTCCTACTCCCCCATGGGTCCTGAACTTCAGTCCAGCCCCCCAAACAGCATGACGTTCCGCCCCTGACTCCAAAATCTCAACACATTCCCTTAAGGAATCAGCGCACACATAACGCAATCCCTCTACTAGGGAAACCTCCGGCTCGTTGGCCCTAGGAATCACCAGAATGTCACGATCACGATTTTCAATTGCCATCGCTATGGACAAAGCACCACGAACAGGTTTCAGCAAGCCATCCAGAGAAAGTTCCCCGACAAAAACCAGATTGTCCAGGTTCGGAACCTCTATTTCTCCGGTAGCCACCAGAAGGCCTACAGCCAGGGGCAAGTCCAAGGCAGACCCCTCCTTACGCAAATCCGCGGGCGACAGGTTTACCGTGGTACGGAAACCCGTCACCACCTTGTCGATGGAACGGATGGCGGAAACCACCCTCTCCCTCGATTCCCTTACCGCATTGTCCGGTAATCCAACCAAAGTAAATCCTGGCAGTCCCTGACTGGCATCGACCTCGACGCAGACAGGAACAGCCTTTATTCCAAACAAGCAATAAGAACGGATTCTGCGAAACAAGATCTTACCTACTATGCAACGGCTGCCTGATACTTTTCAAGAACACAGTTTTCAATATGTTCACGAAGCTGGCGGGTAATAGGGTTGCAGATGGTACGGAAGTCTTCGCCCTTGTAGAACGGGTCGTTAGGGTATCCCACAAACAAGCCGTTCTCGCCATCCATCACGCGAAGGCCACGAATCAGCATCTGGTCGTTCAGCACAACCGTTGCAAGGCCCTTAATGTGACCCATGCTGGGGCCTTCCTTAAAGGGATAAACATTTACACTGGTCACGGCAAGACAGTCAAAGGCGCTGGTTGCCTGGGATTCTTTCTTTTCTTCAGCCATAGGGGCCTCCTATTTTATTTGTAATTCTCATTGAGCACTTGCCCCAAATGCAAGCTTTATTCAATGACGCCCCCGTTAATGCAAAACCCGTGCCAAGTACAAACGATGGCAAATTCATGCAGAAAAGGGGATTTTTGTTCATTTATTCAAACTTTTGTTTACTGATTAAAGTGATCAACGACATTCTAATCAGTGTTTAATCAGTGATTAATCACCTCTACGGATTCTATCGCTCCGCTCCAGAATGGCGGTTTCTCCAGGATGACAAGCGAGTGAGATTGCTATAATTCACCCCATGATTCTGAATGCTAATATGGATTGGTTACCGAACCAGGGAATCCAACTTCCCGTGGTTCTTGCAGACGTTAACGTTACCGCAGATTTCCTCGAAGTAACTTTCACGGTCGAAGAACCGGAACAATGTTTCCGCGCCGAAGTCCGCGAAGACAACGGCCGTAGCTGGGAGGATTCCTGCGTGGAAATTTTCCTGCAGAATCCGGCAAACCCTGGGGAATACTTTAATTTCGAGACAACAACCCGGGGCTACCTACTGGCGGCACACGGACCAGACCGCAACAGCCGTCAGGTCCTTCCTCAAGAAATTATTAACAAAGTAATTCGCACCAAGCAGGTGGCAAGCGTCGCCGGGAACCTCATTTGCTGGGGAATGACAGTGCAGATTCCCGCCAGCATTTTCGGCCTGGCATCCTTTGAAGGTTGCGTACTGCGAGGCAACCTCTATAAATGCGCAGACAAGGCAAAGACCCCTCATTATATGAGCGCCTTCCCCATCAACACAGAAAAGCCGGACTTTCACCGTCCGGAATTCTTTAGGGAATTTTAGCGAAACGCTTTCGCAAAATCAAAAATGCGGGCTAGAGACCCGCGTCTTTTTTGAATAAACTATTTCATCTTGATTTTCATTTCGAAGACCAGGCGCCCCGTCTCGTCTTCGATTTTCATATAGGTGGCGCCCTTGTGGTCTGCGCGGAAAATTTTCAGCAACATTCCTTCGAGGGACTCGCCGACAAAATGCAGTTCCATTTCAGATGGAGTGCAGAGTTCCCAGTCCACAGAAGGGAAAACATTCATGGCCAATTCCACATACTTGATGTTGTTCATGTGGTGGGACATGTCCAAGTGCTGAGGCAAAACCCGCTGCTGGTAAATTTCCTTATATTCTTCGGCAGAAGGTTCGAACTTCGTGAATTTGTCGTCAAGAACCGGTTCCGGGAAACCTTCCGTCGGAAAATCCACAGCGGACAACTTCATAGGGCGATGACGGCTCAGATCCAGGCAGCAGGCTTCCTGAACAGCAAGGACAATGGGTTCGCCCTCAACCGTAGTAACAGCCGTATTTTCGTAGGTGCGAATGAGACCGTTATTCGCCGGGAAGGATGTAGTCACCACCTTGTCGCCCCAGAACGGGCGCTGGAAAAACTTGAACTTGGCCTTGGTAATAACCCAGTAGCCGCCCTTCTCCTTCACAAAGAAGTTATCCTGTTTAATCTTACCAAAGTTCTCGGTAAAATTATCCTGGACCATGAGCACAGTCTGAGCCACCCCCATCTTGCCGGATACATCGATGTATGCGGAAGTGATGGTACGGGGCTTCTGAAAAACCAAAGGATTCTTGGAGAGAGAGTAGATGTCAATCATAGCAATTAACAGTTAACAATGAAAAATGAAGGATTAAGGATGAAGAATTAAGGGTGTTTTTTCTTGGGGTCATTCTGAGCGAAGCCGATGAGGCGAGAGCGAAGAATCTAGCAATTAACAATGAAGAATGAAAGATGAAGGATGAAGGGTGGTTTTTCTTGGGGTCATTCTGAGTGAAGCCGGTGAGGCGAGAGCGAAGAATCTAGCAATTAACAATTAACAATGAACAGTTAACAATGAAGAATGAAGAATGAAAAATGAAGGATGAAGGATGAAGGGTGTTTTTTTTCTTGGGGTCATTCTGAGCGAAGCCGGTGAGGCGAAAGCGAAGAATCTAGCAATTAACAATTAACAATGAACAGTCAACAATGAAGAATGAAAGATGAAGGATGAAGTTTAGATTATAAACTAGAAATTAGATAAGTATTTGTCTTGAAATCGTTTGCGTTTGCATCTTGTTGCCCTAGCCCCTATCCCCTAAGGCTCGCTCTAACCTCTAGGAGCAAAGCTCCGACCTCATACCTCAAGCGAAGCGTACCTCACAAGTCCCTAAAATTTCAGTCGTAACACTCGTAGAGGACGTTCCTCACCTCCATACAGTTCCGGGCAGAGACATTCCTCGCCTGAGGCTACAAAACCGCATTTTTCCATGACGCGGCCTGATGCAGGATTGTCTACAAAATGTCCGCTGACAACGCTTCCATATTGACCTCGTTCACGCATATAGTCAAGCATCAACGTCAAGGCCTCGGTGCAATAGCCCTGATTCCAGTAAGGCTTTCCAACCCAGTATCCTATGGTCGGTTCGTCCCCAACAGCAGGCAACCCGCAATCGCAGGAAGGGCCATAGCCCATGGCACCAATGACATCGCCGGATTCCTTAAGCACAATGGCCCAGGTGCTATCGTTTCTAAAGACATTCTGGATAATGCTTAAGCTTTCTTCCGCCGACTCGTGAGGTTTCCAGCCGGCTCGGCGACCAATATCTGGATCTGAAGCCAGCTCAAATAAGCGAGAAGCATCACCGTCTTCCCACGGGCGCAGGAAGATTCTTTCGGACTGCAGTCTCAAATACTCAAAGCGATACTGCTGGGTCACTTCTGGATACTTTTCGTGGTCAACCTCGCTCAGGAACATTTGCTTCTCGCGAATCCAGCGCCCCTTATCGCCATACATCTTGCGATAGACCACATAGTCTTCTTCTGTTTCGGAATGCTTGGCCACAGCCTCTACGCAGTAGTAGAGATTCTTGAAATGACGATAAATACCATTGATAACAAGTTCACGAGTCATGCTTTAAAAATAAGAATAAAGAACGCCGACGGAGTTCGTCGACGTTCTTTCGTTATTGCTAGATTCCCGCTTTCGCGGGAATGACATAAAGTTGCAAGGAATTCAATCCTGGCGTACTGCAAACGCTAAATTTTCTTCAGCACTAACAGATGGCCAGGTGCTTTATTCGGATCCAGACGGACAAAGTTCTTGTTGCCACGCCAGACGAAGGATTCGTCGGTGATCAGGTCCTTCAGGAAGAAGAAGCTGTCGTCGTTCAGGCCAAGCTTTGCCATGTCCAGTTCCACCATGCCTTCCTGGGCGTTGTCCATGTCCATGTTGCAGACGAACAGGAGAACGTCATCGCCAGTCTTCTTGGAGTAAACCATGAGCTGGTCGTTGGCGCAGTAGTGGAAGTCCAGGTTGTCGTATTCCTGGAGAGCCGGATGTTCAAGGCGAGCAGTATTCACGCGGCGGACGAAGTCCTGGATGCCGGGGCCAGCCCAGTTGTGAACCTTGTACTGGTACTTTTCAGAATCCTGCAGTTCTTCCTTGATGGGAGACGGAATATTTTCGCAGAGTTCATAACCGTTGTACATGCCGGTAAGGCTGCTCAAGGTACCAGCCAGGAAGTAGCGCTGCTTGAATGCGTTGGCGCCCTTGTAAGCCAGGTACTTGGGGAAGATGTCCGGTGTGGTCGGGAAGAAGATACCGCGCATGTATTCCTTGGCGTCGGACTGGGTCAGTTCCTTCAGGTACTGTTCGAATTCCCACTTGGCGCTACGCCATGCGAAGTAGGTGTAGCTCATGTCGAAGCCAGCCTTGGCCAGGCGATGCATCATCTTGGGGCGGGTGAAGGCTTCTGCCAGGAACACCAGTTCCGGACGCTTTTCCTTGACGTCGGCGATGAGCCATTCCCAGAAGGGGAAGGGCTTGGTGTGGGGATTATCGATACGGAAAATTTCGATGCCCTTGTCGGCCCAGAACAGGATGATGTTTTCGATTTCCTGCCACAGTTCCTTGTAGTTCTTGTTGTAGTAGTCGAAGGGATAAATGTCTTCGTACTTCTTGGGCGGGTTTTCAGCAAACTTGATGGAGCCATCGGGTTCGTGGTAGAACCATTCCGGATGTTCCTTTACGTAAGGATGGTCCGGAGAGCAGTTGAGGGCGATATCCAGAGCAAGGCGGAGGCCCTTACCGCGGGCAGCCTTTGCAAAGTGTTCAAAGTCCTTCATGGAGCCCAGTTCAGGGTCGGTAGCGTAATGGCCGCCGAACTTGTTACCTACGGCGTAGGGGCATCCCGGTTCCAGGGGCTTACCCTTCTTGTCGGTCTTG
Source organism: Fibrobacter sp. (assembly GCA_024398935.1). GTDB lineage: Bacteria > Fibrobacterota > Fibrobacteria > Fibrobacterales > Fibrobacteraceae > Fibrobacter. The sequence continues at coordinate 25,028 of JAKSIH010000034.1, forward strand.
GCGTGGAGGGCGTTGTTGGCACCCTTACGGTTGGTGACGCCAATGGGATGAATAGGCACCAGATAAACGGTATCGAAGCCCAGGTCGGCGATGTAGTCCAGCTGCTTTTCGCAGTCCTTCCAGGTGGCGCTCTTGGTGGGGTCGGTGCCCTGGGACTTGGGCCACATTTCGTACCAGGTACCGGTACGGGCGTAGGCGGGGTCCACACGAAGCTTCATCACCGGGCTTTCAGTAGGAACATCCTTAGGTTCCTTGGTCCAGGCGCAAATCTTGTATTCGTAGTAACCGATGTTATTGACGGTAAAGGAACCTTCCCAAAGGTCGTTATCCACGAAGTGCATGGGAGCCTGTTCCCACTTGACGGTAGCGGGCTTAGCCTTGGCGGTCTTTGCAGTCTTCTTTGCCGGGGCTTCTGCGGGCACGTGGCGGAAGAAGATAGCGGCGTCGTACTTCTCGTGGCTGTGGCGGAAAATGTCTGCCTGCACGGTGACGGTGTCGCCCGGTTCGCGCTTGATCATGAAACGGCCGCCCTCAATGCTCGGGCGGATATTCTCGATAACGAGATTGTCTTTGAGAGTAGGAATAATAGCCATACTTTTTTACCTGTTTGATACGACGTAAAAATAGAAAGACGAACGACGAACGACGAGAGCCAAAAGAAAAAAACGGGCTATCCAACAAGGATTTCCCGTTTCAAATTTTCTTGTTTTTATTTTTCTGCTCTGTGGTCGAGCGGGCTTACCGTGAGCCATCTTCGATGGCGAGAGCGAGGCTTGTCTTACTTAGTCAGGCGAAGAACCTTCACTTCCTTGATCCAGAACTTGCGTTTCTGCTTACCCAGGTTCAGTTCGAAACGGGCGAAGGGATCGCTGACCTCGGGAGTGAATTCCACCTGAATCGACTGACCCGTTTTACCTACATACACATGCTTGGAGAAGCCGATCGTCTTGTAGGTGTCGTAGGAGCCGATTCGTGCCGTAATGGAATCTGCGATGTCGGACCAGATGGTGAACACGCACTGGTATCTCACTCCGGCAATGAGGGCCACGTTTTCCTGAATGAGCTGGACACTGAAGGAGCTATCACCGCCTGCGGTCACATTCACATTCATAATACGATCGCCACTCTTTTCCACAATGAGGGACGTATCTGCCTTACCGCCAAACTGGGTTACGAGAATCCAATCGGTGGTAAAGGGAGACTGGAAGTTGCCGTTAATCAGCGTGTTCTCGTTGACGTCTGCAGCGATACCCTTCCAAACATCCTTCACATAGGCAGTGCTATCTGAGCCGGATGCATTTGTGAAATCGTAGCGCAGCGGCTGGAAGCTGGGAACAAAGCGCTTGTTCAGGATATTCCACAGGTCAGAGTTGTTTTTCATGTCGATGTAGATAACGCCATCCTCGGAGATCGAGGCCTTGGAGAAATCCACTCCATCGGTAAACAGCTTGGCGCGGAACACCACCGAGATATTCGCCTTATTCGCAACAGAATCAATCTTGATCTGGGAATAATGATAGCGCAGCTGCAAGCTGCTGAAGTTGGACAGGTCGTACACGAAAGGCACGTACTCATCACCAATCTTCACCCGACCATAAATATCATCCGCAGTGTAAGGTTCGAAGGAAACTCCAATCTCCTTCAGGTAACCGCCAGCCAGCAGGTCAATATTGCTGAACGCGTCATCCACATAGGACTCATCCGTAAAGGAGACCTTCATGGAGCAGGACTTGTTCAGCGTGTCGCAAACATCAGTGTCTTCTATACCATCGGGCCAGACCTGCATCCCGTCTACAGCATTGTAACCAGGCACATAGGTATAATAACTTGCGTAGGTACGGACTCCGGTCAGAAGCAGGTCGAAGGAATCCAGGACAACAATTTCATCCTTTGCAGCGGCCTTTCTCAAGACAACAGGCGCAACATCGGAATAATCCACAGAGAAATCTGCAGTCAATGCCAGAGCAGGTTCAACCACCACCGGTCCATGGGGAGGCGCCACCGTATCCTTGGCAATGGGATCGACGCTGGGATTCCCGATTTCAATACCCGCGGTATTCTCGCCATCGGAACAGCCCAACATGGCGCTAACCGCAAGGGCTAGACCTGCAAGGGCCGCATGGGAGAATTTTGGCAAAAAGAATTTCATCACACTCCTCGGGTAAGAGGGAACAGCTGCAGGTTGATTTGCACAACTTCTTCAGCTTCTCCAGCTTTTGCAGAGAAATCTAGTAGTTCTTTTCGCATTAGTTGTAAATGTTTTTTCAAATTGGCGAAATCTGAGCGCTTAATTCCGAAAGTAAGGGCGGAAACATCCCTTTCTGCCCCCGGAAGGTCGTTCAGCATGCGAGCAGACAGAGCGAGCATCTGGCTGTGGTACATTTTCACCATAATGTCCTGGACTTCGTCGTCGGTCGTAATCAGGGGATTGCTCTGACGGTAGCCGTTGGCAGTCTTTACCAGTAGGCCAAGTTCCAGAAGCAGGTTTAGGGATTCCATAGCCTGGGCAGGAGTAATGAGACCGCGGAGGCGCTTGGAAATCTGGTCGGGAATAGGACGGAAATCCTTAAGTCCCACCATTTCAAGAATTGCGGAATGGTGCCATTCCTTAAAGATTCGCAGCTGAGCCTTATCCATCTTGTGAAGTTTGGAACGGGGACTAGCCTTAATCAGCTGGGCGTAATAAACTTTCTTGTCTTCGTCGGTAGTTGCCTGGTTAAAGAACACCAGACTTTCAAAGTAGGCGGCACGCTGGTTTTCAAGACCCAGGCCGTGAATAAGCTTGGTCACCGTGTTCTTGGTGATATTTCGTTTGCCATCGATGGTCAGCTTCAAGTGTGCGTGACTGGAAAGACCAGCCTTTTCCGCAAAGAAGCGAAGGCTGAAGGCGGCCGTCGTCGACTTCTTGTATTCGTAATAGTCCCGAAGATACACGCGATAGTTCGTGTACTGCAGCACATCGGGCTCGGTTAAAACCTTTTTTTCTCCATTTTCCATAGTTTAAAAGATAGATGTTCGGCGGCTCAAATTGCATAAGTAATTAAACATTCTCGTTTACTCAAGTAACCACCAGTAACCAAGGATTCTGCTAAGGCAGCAGGTCTCGGACCAAGAGCGAAAACCGGCGATGGTCCACAAAAATGCCGTTTATTCGTTCAAAATCGCGATTTATGCCCTCTTCTACAAACCCAGCGCGGGTAGCCACCGCAGAAGATTTTTCGTTCGTCACGGAAACGGAAAGTTCCAGGCGGTTCAGCTTTAGAACATCAAAACAGAACCGGGAGAGGGTTTTCAGGGCGTCCGTCATGAGGCCCCTGCCGGTAAACTTCTGCGAAAGCCAGTAGCTGAGGGTGGCGGAACAGTTTTTGAGGTTGAACTCCGCCATGATGAAGCCCGCCAAGACCCCTGCCTGGGGATTTTCGCAGGAGGCAAGGTTCCCGCAGCCACATTCCGTCGGGAAGACGCCCCAGCAGCCCCCCTGCCCATATTGTTCCGCAAATATCCAGCTACGCATTCGCTTGGCGATCTCGGGGGCGGTAACGCCCCGCACCCACGGGAGATGTTCCGCCAAGAAATCTTCCGAACCCCGCACCAGCTGGAGCACAACTTCCGGCGACATCCGGCCATTCTCCGCCATAGAGCCATCGCCACATTCCACATCCCGAAGAGAAAGCCCCACCAGCCTTACACCAGAACCCACAAGCGTCTCCGTAGAAAACACCTGGGTAAATTCATCTTCAAAATTGTCAGTCACCTGATTCATGCCCAAAAGCTAGAAAAAGAAGGTGGTATGGCCGTGAAAAAGTTAGAAAACAGCGAAAACTTGTCACCAAACTAGCAATTCATTAAATCTAGTGACAAAAAATTTAATTTGTCTGCACAAAAAAGGCTGTTCTGCACCTCTTTTTCAACTTTTGACAAGCAAAAACACGATGAGACATGCCAACTTGCAGCGTTTCGCCAGCATTTTAAGTTACTTTGTTTAAAATTTTTGTCACTAAGCCCCAAATAAATCCCCTTTAGTGACAATTTTTTCAAAAATAGCCCCTACCCCCCCCCTTGCATCATTTCATAATAAAAAACCTCGTCAATTTCTTGACGAGGTTTTCAGTGCGGATGAGAGGACTTGAACCTCCATGCCCTCGCAGGCACTAGAACCTGAATCTAGCGTGTCTACCAGTTCCACCACATCCGCGTGGGGTAGCCCAAATTTTGAAAATTATTTCCCTTTTGTCAAGGGTGCAGGATCATTTTTTCTTCATTTTTCTTTAAAAAGTTTCAAAATCCAGTCTTTGTGACCACTTTTCCAGTAGGTCCAGTCATGTTCACCCTTCTGGTCAAAGTTCAAATAGCAGGATTTTCCCACCGTCCTGCAGAAATTTTCAATCCACGGAACCGTTTCCTGGGAAGGATAAAGCCGGTCGGAACCTCCCTGCAGGAAATTCCATTTTCCGGATTGAAGTCGCGGATTACTGGCCACTTCTTCCGCAGTCCCCAGCATGGAACCATAGGAGCTAATCAAGGTTCTTGCAACCACCTTATGACGACCTTCCATGGAATAGGCGATAACCCCGAGGGCGCCATCGGAAACCCCAATCAGGTAAACTATGTCAACAGGAACTTTTCTGCGGGCAGCCACACTATCCAGGGCTGCATCAACCCATTCCACCGCAATAGGGGTAACCCAGTGACTTTCCTTGCAGGCCGAGACGCTGATTACCGTAAAGTCCGGTAACAGGGCAGCCAGGTCATTGCCCGCCACGAGACCTTTCTCGCAGTTTCCGCTGGTCATCCCGCCGTGAAACCAGACAGCTACGCTGGACGCTGTCCCATCCTGCGCCAAAGCTTTCCCATCCGCCTTCTTTCGGCCGCGGGAACCTTTCTTCGATGATTTGGCGACAGACATTTCTTTCGGGGAAACTACCGCATAATCACTCTGGCCCCACCAGACGCCAACGAGACTTGTTGCACCATTGGTCCCCCGCACCAAAAGGGAATCCTTATGCATAGCCCCGATTCCCGCTCCACACAGAAGCAGGACAAACAGCACGGAATACTTTATTCTAAACACGTTCTTCTATTTAAATCCAAGGTTTAATCCACAACGGCCTTTATTGTTCCAGACTTTCTCTTGAGCACTAGCCAAAGAATCAGGAATATAAGGCCCAGCAGTCCAAGAATTGCCACAAGGCAAACTCCTAGGAACGCGTAATGGAACTGGTAATCTTCCACAAGCGTCTCAAAGTCCAGTTCACCATCTGCGGAGGCCATATAGTGCACCACGAAAGTATGTTCGTCTACACGCGCCGCAATGATTTCCAGCGGAATCGATCCTGCCCCAAAGCCGCCAAAACTATACCACTCGGACATTTCATCCATGATTTCCTGAGAAGCGTAAAGCACAAACTTGGAATCCTCGTCCGAGTTAATCTGAAAGTTTACCTTGTCAAGGAAAGGGATGTCCGTACCGCCGAAAAGGCTGGGAACGGACGCATGGCTTACCGTTCCAAAGAAGTGGTAATCATCCATCTCGAAGTCTTTCAGGCAAAATTCATGTTCGTCCATCAAGCCCCTAACAACGGGAGATAGATAGGAATAGACCCAGCCTCCCAAAAAGAAGCAGAGAATGGCCACATCCAGCAAGACAGATCTGCGAGACTTAAAGAAAGACACCTAATTACCTACGAGCATAAAGGACGAAGAAAAATGTAGAAAGAAGCAGCACCAATGACAAGAAGTAGAACGCCATGGGAATCTTCCCCTTCAGGGCCAGTTCATTCAGGCTTTCCATCTGGAAAAAATTATTCAGATCTTCCGTATACGCCATGGACAGGCCGTTGTTAAAGGAATTCCAGGACAGGGACAGTTCCTCATTTTCACGGAACAGGCGGACCAGAGACTGCTTCAGGGAATCCGGCATGGAATCGAGCGCCCCGTCGGAAGCGGCACCCAAAGCAACCTGGTAGCCTGCGCGGGCGGAATCCATCAAGGGTCGCACTTTTTTCTGGATTGAAGGATCCTGCGTGAACAGGTCCTCGTAATTTTTGCGATAGTCCTGGAACCACGCCGACCTGCGCTCTGCATAACGGCGGATACGGGACACCTTTCCCAGGACTTCCCTTTCGTAGCGGGCGACAGCGTCTACCGTCGGCGCCCCCGAGCCTTCCTTGCGAAGCTCGTCCATCTCCCGGGAAAAGGAGCGGGCCATTTCGCGCATAGACATCATCTGCGACTGGAACACGGCAGTATCCACATGGACACCCACGCGGATCTGGTCTACAGACCGCATCACCGAAGCCTCCTGAAGAAGATAGTCCGACAGAGACTTCGTGTAGCCGGAATAGGCCACAACCTGGGGTTTCTGCGAAAAATAGAACAGCACGGTAAGACCTACGGTCACAGCAAGAACAAGCCACACCCAGGAGGTGCGGATTTTCGCATTCAATGTACTTGCAATCGTTTTGCTGTTTTCGTCGCTCACATCTAGAAAATACTTTTTTATACTTTGGTCATGATGCGCTCCCCCTGTTTTTTTACTCTTTTTTGGGCAATTATCCTTCTGTGCAGCTGCACGACGGAAAAGCCCGTGGAAAAAATCACGGAACGCTACCCGGGCGGGGACAAGAGGCAGTCCCTCTGGATTTACCCCGACGGCACCATCAAGAAAGAAAACACCTGGTTCATCAACGGCATCAAGGAAACAGAAGTTCCCTATAAGGGAGGCCTCCCCCACGGGCACTTTAGGCAATGGACCCACAAGGGAGAAGTCATCCTGGAAGGCGATTACGAAAACGGGAAGCGGGAAGGCACCTGGATCAGCAGATATCCCGACAGGAAAAAACGAGGAGAACGCTACTATAAGGGCGGCCTCCCCGTAGGCGACTGGTACGGAGCCCATCCTGACGGCAAGCCCGCTTTTGAAGAACACTACAGCGAAAGGGGCGATTCCATCGGCGTCTGGAAAAAATGGTACAAGAACGGAAACCTGGCGGAGGAAAACAGTTGTTTTGGAAAGGTCGAGAAAGGGTCGCTGAAAAAGTTTCGGAACGACGGGACCCTGGAATTCGAAAAAGAGTGCGAACACGGCGTCTTTACCGATAGACAAGTTCATTACTATAGTGACGGGAAAAAAATCCAGTGGGAGGAAGGTCCCGACGTCAATTATCTTGGTCAACCGGACGCAGACGACAGACAGAGAACTTTCTACTACGGCAACGGAAATATCCAGAAAAGGGAACACCTCTGGAGCGATGGACAAAGAAGAGGCGTATGGACTTGGTATGATTCCAAAGGAAATCTCTTTAAAGAAAGTAAGATCGAGTACGACACCATTGATCTTCACAACATCATTGAAATCAAAAGGATTGACTACGGCGTGTGCGGGAATATCATAAACGACACTCTAGTCCAGTACATAGTCTGTGCAGAATCCACTTTTTCCTCCCGTACTAACGAATGGAAACTTCACGGAATGTTGTGGCATTACAAACAAGGTCATAATCTACGTTATGAAGAGGATTGGGTAAACGGCTCTCTGAAGGAAAGCCGCAGCTACTACATAGATTCGCTAGACGGAAATTCTGAAGGCGGGATTCTTGCAAGCCAGGGTTTCTGGAACCTTGATTCTACCGAACAGAAAGATAAACGCCATGGAGTCTGGCGCAACTGGTACAAGAACGGCGTACTGAAGGATTCCCTCACTTATGTCAATGGCGAGCGAGTCGGCGAACAGTTTAGTTTCGATTCCACCGGAATCCTTACCATCCACAAGACCGAGAACGGGAAAAACAGACCCGTTATCATGCACATACCAGGAGTCAATTAAAAAATACTCCGTACGCGCAGAACTTTTCATTATCAATCATCAATTATCAATCATCAATTTCTACATTTTGCCGCACTATGAGTGAAGCTATTAATAACGTAAAACAGGCATTTGACGCAGAACTTGCGCAAACTGACCTTACCAATCAAGAAGCCG
>JAKSIH010000035.1 GCA_024398935.1 Fibrobacter sp.
TGCCGAAGCCTCCAACGCCTATGTGAACGTGGGTGGCGCCGCAGGTTCCAGCTGGCTGGATTACCAGTACGGCCGTCCCGCAAACGCAAGCAAGTGGAGCGAAACCACCGTGGATCTGGAAAACGAAGGTCAGAACGGTTCTACCGCCCTCACCTTCAACAGCGACGCATCCGGCATCTACATCGCAAAGATCGTAGCTACCGGCTGCACCTCCACTCCCATCCATCAGGTTCGTAAGTTCCAGTCTAACGACAGCCACATGATGGCACAAATCTTCGATCTGAACGGCAACCTGATCTGGAGTGGCGTTAAGGGCCAGGCTCTCAACGCAAACGGAACCATCCGTCTTGATATCCAGAGCGGAACCTACCTCCTGAAAACCAAGGCCGGCGTAGTCAAGGCAATCAAGAAATAATATGTCACTAGATTCTTCACTATGTTCAGAATGATGTTAGCGTCATTCTGAGAGGCCATGCCTCGAAGAATCCAGTCCTTACGAGAAAAAATCCTCGGGCAACAACCCCCCGAGGATTTTTTGTATCAGCTTAAGGCTTCGCTAGAAAACAAATTCCTTGCCGAAATAAACGCTATGGCGAACAATTCGGGAAATCTGGTATCCTGCGAAAAATCCCGTAGGATGAGTGTAGGTGAACCTCATATCCACGCTATAGCCTGTTGAAGCCATCAGGTCGTATTCAGCAACCAAGGTTCCGTATTCACCATGCCGTCCCAAATGAGTACCAACCCAGACAGGCAGCAATAAAGTACCGCCTGTTTTATCGTCGGCATTCTCAGCAATTTGATTTTCGGGATTGTCCAGATCGCGACGCATCCGGTAGTATTCACCACCTTCCTGATACAACTGCAATCCTCCTGCAGCGCCAAGAATCAGGTACGGTCCCAGGTTAAAGTCAAGACCGACCAAAAGGCGTTCCTGCAAGGCCCATGTCTGGTAATCATCACGTCCTTCAGGAGTTCTTAGCCAATCCTTATAGGCTTCAAACTCTTTTTTATCCGAATCGCAGGACGACTCCGAACAGGAAAAACTACTAGAACCGCCAAACGCTCCAAAGGCAGCATTCACAAACAAAGGCGAGAAGAAACTGCCAAAACGGAATGTGGAACTGATGTTACCGCCACCAATATTTACGTCTTTAACATTATCCGCAGGATCCCCCGTATGGCCATAGTAACCGGAAGCCGCAACGGAAAGGTGGGATTCACTGTCATTGCCATCGGCACGATGCATCAGCGGGGATGGCATCAGGGACTTTGCCAAGGATTGCGTTCTGGGAGAGAGACACCCGGTAAACAGCATAGAGACGCCAAGGCCCAAGCAAGTCGTCACAAGGAACTTTTTCATATAACCTCCTAATTTGTCTATAAAAAATAATTTATCTAGAATAAAAATGCAAGACATAAAATTCCCCTCCATTCATTTTGCAACCAACTGTTGACATTTTCAGTTTTTTTGTTCGAATCGAGGGAAATTCATAAAGATTATTCCAGAACTATACGATGAACTAGGCAGCGTTCATCAGCATGTGTTCCGCGCAGAACAAATCTAGAGGCAGAAATATCGTTATCCTGCGTAAAGTTTGTATTCACAACGCTTTCTAGCGGAATAGTCTTTTCCAGGAACGAGCCTTTAACATTGCCTTGAGCAAGGCTAACCCCCGCATTCACATAAGAATCGAAATAAACCTTGGTGGCGTTGCATGTTCCCGGCCAATACTGAATTTTTACCTTTTCAAATTGAGAAAGATTCTTGGCGACGCCCCAATCATAAAAGGCAAAATCACCAATATTTCTAAACTTGAATTCTTGGCCCATTCCTAAGGCATCTTCATAAGAACCAACAAAAGCCCCTTCTCCCGCATTTCTAACAGGAACCCCGCCATTCGGGAATATTACGGAATTTGTCAAATATTCTACAGACTGTTTTGACAAGGAGGCATATATCAAACGGGGCTTCATCACATCGACATTCGCTCCGTTGGAGTTCAGGACCAAACGGAACCAACGATAATGGTTAAGAACGCCCTTCACCTCTGGCATGGCCCATCTGAGAATGTGCTTTTCACCATCCATCGGAACGGTAATTTCGCGCATCTGAACCTGCCCTGTTCCGGCCTTCGTCGTAGTCAAAAGTAATTCAGCCTTCATCCAGCCGCCAGAAGACTTTTCCGGTTTAACGGACACTTCAAATGTCGACCCTTCAGGAATATTCCCACCATTATCATAAACAGCAACTTTATGCCAGCCCGCAGGAACCTTAAAGCGAACAGAATCCATAGACTCCGTTGCCTTTTCGCTGTAATCATAGCGGGCATATCCGAATTTACGACGCTGGACTAGGCCGCTATTCTTGATAATTGCAGGCATTTTCATGACATCCATACAGCTGGCTTCCGGATCAAATACTCCCGAAAGGTTTGGGTTGTTAAAGCTTCTTGTAGACGCATCATAATCCCGTTTTGCTATTTCACAGAAAATTCTCCATACATCGGTCTGCATGCCATAAAGAACTGTTAAATCTTGTTTTTCGCCCACACCAGGCAATTCAATATGGCGACCGCTAATAGGTTCTGCAAAACGCGGATGAGTAGGATCCACCGCATAGGCAGCATCTGCAGTACTTCTGTCTTTTGCGTTTTCAAAGGGGAATCCACTGTAACTTTCCCTGAAAGCGCAAGGAGCACCAATGGAAAGATCTCCTCCGCATAGCATATCCATTGCACTTGTGGTAGGGATAAATGTACTGCTCGCCTGATACAGGGTATCCTTTTCCCAGGATCCAGACAATCCAATGCTGAAGTCTCCGGCCTCAATTTCGAATTCCTTGGGAATGCTTTCCACAAATCCCGACCTCAAACTTTCATATAAGGTTTTTCCAAACGGGTAAGTACTTCCCTGAACAAAATCATATTCGGAGAGTCCAACCACATCTTGACTGCGGGTAAGCGTATCGTTGAACTGATAAATTCGATTATGAGCGATTGTATCTCTTTCTAGATCCGGCGAAGAAAAGGAAGAAACCGCACGTCCAAGGACCATTCCAAGTTTTTTCGCCCTGCGATTCAAGGCAAAGTATTTTTTGTTATGGGAGGGAGACTGTCCTTTCATCTGTCCCTGAGAAATAAGAACCACGGGAAACCCCTTATGATTGGCCGCATCGCGATACTTTCCGAAAAGAAAACGGTCACTGGAATAATCTGCCGCATAATAGTCATCTGTAGAGCCTTCATTCCCCTTCTTGGGCTGATACAAAAGCAATTCACTAGCGCCAGGGCCCTCAATCAGCTCCTTGAATTTTTCAGCGTCGTCTGATTTGATTGTCCAGAAGTTGACCGTATAGTGCAATCCTTTAGGGATAATCGCACCCTGATGAGGCGAATCCAGGGACGCATAGAGTCGAATCGGAGCTGACCCCTCCGATCTGGAAATATCATACAGATAAGATCCGTAGCGGCCCAATACGCCTCCCTGGCTAATACCCATCACAATAAAGCCATCCTGTTCCTTATCCAAAAAGCCAAAATAGGGGTTGTCATTCATGAACTGAAGCAGGTTCTTAAAGTAGGTAGAATTTGTTTCCAGCCCTTGGGAAACGGTTTCTGCAAACTGAACCAAAACAGGAGTGTAGCCTAGTTCCTTCAGCACGGAAATCAAGCCGAACTGTTCCGCTTCTTCCATAAATTCGGATAGTGTTCGATTATTTTCCACATCGAGATAAATTCCGTCTAGAATCAAGAATGGACGTTGTAAGTCAAATCCAAAGGGAACGCTACTTTTAGGAGGGTCTATCACGCGAATGCGCAGGTTGTCTCCCGCATAATCCTGCATGGATTCTCCATCGGCAGACATCCAGATGGAGGCGTCGTGAGCAACCTTAACAAGGAATTTCCCGGTGGAATCAAAATGGCGAAAATAAAGGTCATGTATACTTGCGAAAGCAGTTTCCGCCATCGCCACAAGACAAAGCAAAGTTTTAAGCAACTTCATTATTTAACCTCCACAAAAAGAGTTTGCGTCGTAATGATTCCGCCCTCGGTGAGGCGAACCTGGATTTTCTGAACACCCGCCGATTCAAACTGGATTTCCTTTTCAGACTTTGGGGCAAGAACTTCCCATGTTCCCTTTATCTTAATTTCCACGGCAGGGAGTTTTGCCCTGTTTGTCGTCAGGAAATAAGGGTCATAGAAAATCCTGAATACAGAGCCATGAATCACAGAAGTCGGCAATCCTGCAAGCAGCAATCGGGCAGGTCGAATCACCTGAGACTTGCAGGAAGAATCTGCGCAGGATCGGTAACCGTAATCCACATTTCCAAGCAAGAGGGGCACAGCCTTCTTATCGCTGCTGGCGGCATAAGCTTCCGCCTGGAAAAGCAATTCCTTAGGATTGGCTATAACACTGTCCCTCAGGCGATTAACCTCCAACTTATGGAGGGCACTGAACCATCCACGGCTAGACTGTTTCGGAGTCAAGTCCGTTGCAGTTTCGTATCGCTTGATCTGGGCGTATTCAAAAAGGTCCACCACAAAGTCCATGTTCGTGGAGTCCGACAACAACCTGCGTTCCTGCGGGGAATATGCAGCACTTGTTTCGCGGGCCAGGGCATCCCTGAACTTTGCCGGACGAGCCGCATTTTCCGGCTGGATATCGCTGTAAGGATACACCGCCTCACCAGACGATCCCTGCAACAGAGATGTATTTTCGGGAACAACTCCGCAAGTAAAGGCTATATCATCCACAAACAATGTGGTGTATTGGTAAGCAGGTACTTTTACAAGACCGATTCCTATGCGGGAAACGGATTTCACACCTGTCCCCACAAGCCCCGAAACAGGAACTTCCAGTGAATAAGTGCGGTCCTTCTCCATATTTACCGTATGTGAGGAACTTTTCCCGAAGTTCCCGGTAAGCCAGACCTTTGCAGAAACCTCCTGGGTGGAACGAAGCTTAACCTTCAGATTTCCTCCCGAGACATTCACCGGAAGATTTCCAAAGGAAAATTCCCCCGTCCAGTCGGAAGTCACATCCCTCTGGCCAGACAACCTGATGTAAGGGGGAACCATTTCGCCAAGATTTCCCCAGTTGGCGCCCCATTCCGGAGACTCCGGGAATGTTCTGTTATTTTCTTCCATTTTTCCTATTTCGCTTCCATTTTTATACAGCGAAACTTCTTGACAGACCTGCGCAAAACTTGAAAGGGACAATACGGTCCCGATCAAGGCTGCACACCTTGACATCCTATTCATATAGGACCTCCAGTAAAGATTGATATATCAAAAACGGCCAGGCAAACGCCTGCCAATCGGCATATAGAAAACGGGATTAAAAAAAGCACACCCGTGGTTAACGGCTGTGCTTAACTAAACTATTTTAATCCGTTGGTAAATTTATACAAAAAATCTTAATTTGTAAAGAGTACTTCTAAAAAAAATATCACATTCTGTTTATCAGTTTCAGTTCGGCTATGTAAGATTCCCCCTCAACCCTTGCATTGTATTCGTAAAGACCTTCAAACAGCAGTTCCAGCCGTTTCTTCAAGGTGGTAAGCCCAAGGCCTCCGGAATTGGGCCTTGACTTTCGCGGGAAATTACTGTTTTCCACACGGACATATATCTCATTTCCCTGCTGCCGGATCATTACATGAGCGAAGCCGCCTCCTTTCGGGTTTACACAATGCTTCATGGCGTTTTCCATCAGGGGCATGAACAGCATGGGCTCCACCATCATGGAAGGCTTCTCAATTTCCGTTTCGAAGGAAAAGTCAAACTTGTCATCAAGCCGCAGTTTTTCAAGTTCCGCATACTTTTTCAGGACATCCAGATCATCCTTCAGGGGAATCTGCTTGTCCCTCGCCTGGTAAAGCATCACACGCAAGAGCTGGGAAAGTTTTGTCATGGAGGTTTCCGCCAGCTTTGGGTCAAAAGAAATCAGGGAGGTAATATTGTTCAGCGTATTAAAGAGAAAGTGCGGGCTCATCTGGCTTTTCATAAAGTCCAGTTCGTACTGAAGGGTTGCCCGTTTCTTTTCGCGAATGACAAACGCCCGAATGATCTGGCGGGTAAAAATGGCAATCAGGATACAACATCCACAAACCATGGCGTCCACTAAAAAGAAGGATACAATGGCGTCCATCTCAAAATGTCCCGAAGGCCCTAAAAAGGCGTAGTTTGAAAAAAAGTTCGCAAGGGGAACACCCGGGTCCCGGTCCTGTAAAAACGCAGCAAACTCACGCAACACAAGAACGATTCCCAGCAATAGGGAATTGGACACGATATAAGAGATATATCTTTTTCGAAAGAACAGCTTAGGAACAAGTAAGCGCTGGTTCGCCAAAAAGATAATCAGCGTCCCGGACAGAGGGACATAATAGTCCAGAAGCTGAATCAGGTCGTAATTATGGTGACCATGAGAAGGCCTGCCCATAAGAATCAGCGGGAACAGGATAATAAAGACCCATACCAGGATTCCTATAATGACGCCAGGAATAGGGAAAGTATTGACATTTTCCGGATCCTTGCCCAAAAGCTCAAGAAGCTGCTTTTCACCCTTCTCAAAGCGAGCCTCCTGCAGGACAGAAAGCTTTTCGCGATGTTTTTTCACGAACTTTCGGACAATTCCACCCTTTTCTTCGGTATCTTCTTGTGACATTTCAACCTCTTTCATGACAAAAATAAGCAAAAATCGGCAAAAAAAGCCCAAAAACTCCACTTTATGACACAAATCTGACAAAACTTAGTGAATTCCATGACAAAACTATGACAAAACTTTTGCAAAATCCAGTGTCTTTCGTGACACTTCAAAATTGCAAAGGAGGTACATTTACCTATGTAAACGAAAGAAAGGAGTGAATATGGCAAAGATGACTAAGACTCGCGAGGAAAGGGATGTGTACTTCCAGTATCTCAGCGACATCTCCAAATATCCCCTTCTGACCAAGACCGAAGAAAAGATTTTGCTGAAGAAGGTTCACGAAGGCAACCGCGCCGCACTGGACAAACTGGTAAGTTCCAACCTTCGATTCGTTGTGAATATTGCAAACCTCTATAAGGGTCAGGGCATTGAAGTAGGTGAACTGATTAACGAAGGAAACATGGGCCTCATCGAAGCAGCCCGCCGTTTCGATCCCAATCAGAAGATCAAGTTCATCAGCTATGCCGTCTGGTGGGTTCGTCAGAATATTACCCGCGCCATTGCAGAAAAGGGCCGCATGGTCCGCATCAGCGCCGAAAAGGAATTGGTGCTCCGTCGCTTTGCAAAGAACGGCGGAAAACTCCATCAGGTTATCGGCGGCGGCATCACGGTCGACCCCAAGAGCCTCGAAGGCGTATCCAAGTACAAGGCAAGCGACATCGAGAAGATTCTCATGATGGGCAACCGCACCGCATCCCTGGATACTCCCATGGGCGAAGACGGTGAATCCACCCTGGGCGACACCATCAAGTCCGCAGCCTCCGCAGCATCCCTTGCAGAAAGCCGCAACCGCGCAAAAGTTTTTAACAAAGTAATGAACGATAATCTTTCCGAACAGGAAAAGGAAATCATCAAGCTGTATTTCGGATTCAAGATGGATTCCGACCTGAACCTGAAGGAAATCGCCCCCATGGTAGGCCTTTCCAAGGAACGAGTCCGCCAGCTGAAGGAAACCGCCTTGGAAAAGCTCCGTAACCAGCAGGTGGAGCGCCTCCTGAACGACGCTGCCTAGCAGTTCATTACCTTTTTTGATCTTTTTCTCTCTCTCATAGAATTAAAAACCGGCCCTAATCGGCCGGTTTTTTCCGTTTCATACGACATTCTATTTCTACGAAATTGTATTTTTAGCAGTATGAAATTCTATACACCGAACTTTCGCAATCTCTTTTTAGCATCCATTTCCGCCCTGGGCCTTGCAAGCGGTTCCTTTGCCGCAACCGACAAGCAGACTCCTCCAGGAGACTTCTATGAAGAAGTTTCCCGACTGAACAAGGTCTTTTCCGAAGTCAACCGCAAGTATGTGGAAGACGTAAACCCCACGGAACTGACAGATGCTGCACTCAACGGCATTCGCGACATTCTGGACCCACACACCACGGTGTTCAGCCCCAAGGACTACGAAAGCTTGAAAGTATCCATGGAAGGTAAGTTCGGCGGCGTAGGCATTACCATTAGCCTTCGCGACAATATCCTGACGGTCATCTCCCCCCTTTCCGGCACTCCGGCATTCCGCCTGGGCATCCGCGCCGGCGACCGCATTATTAAGATTGACGGCAAGGACACCAAGGGACTTTCCCTGGACGACGCCGTAAGCAAGCTCCGCGGAAAGATCGGTACCGACGTGACGGTGTCCATCGCCCGCGAAGGCGTTGCCGACCTGATGGACTTTACCATCACCCGCGCAGAAATTATCGTTCATGCGGTGCCTTACTACGGCATGGTTTCTAGCGACATCGGCTATATTAAGCTTGCGACCTTCAGCGACAAGACCACAAGCGACGTGGTGAACGCAATCAACGCCCTGAAGAAGCAGGGCATGAAGAAGATTATCCTGGACATGCGCTATAACCCCGGTGGTCTCCTGAACCAGGCCATTGACATTAGCGAACTGTTCCTGAAGCGTGGCAATGTCATCGTAAGTACAAAGGGCCGCACCCAGCAGACCGAAAGCCTCGCCCGCAAGGACGGTGTCGTGAACCCCGATATTCCTATGGTAGTCCTGGTGAACCAGGGTTCCGCAAGTGCAGCAGAAATCGTCTCCGGCGCCCTGCAGGACTGGGATCGCGCCCTCATCATCGGTAAGACAAGCTTTGGTAAGGGTTCTGTGCAGACCATCTTCCCGCTGGATAACCAGGGCAACGCCCTGAAGCTTACCACCGCATTCTACTACCTGCCCTTCGGCCGCTGCATCAACAAGCCCGAAAACGGTATCAAGGGCCTGAAATTGCAGGAAGAGGAATACGAAAAGGAAGAGAACGGCGATGCGGATTCTACCGTAGCCAAGGCAGACACCGTAGCCCGCGACACCTTCTATACCAACAACGGCCGCATGATGTTCGGCGGTGGCGGTATCACTCCGGACGTGGAAGTGGAACTGGATCCTATGCCCTGGGTCGTGCAGGTGCAGGAACGCATGGCCATGTACTTCAAGTTTGCCGTAAAGGCCCGCCCCGAACTGGAAAAGCAGGGTGTGAAGGTCGACGCCAACTGGGAAGTTCCCGACGAGCTGTTCAACCAGTTCAAGGATTTCTGCATGAAGGACACAAACTTCATGAAGATCAAGTCTAACGCCCTGGTAGGGGTGGACCAGCTGGAAAAGAGCATCATCCGCGAGCAGAACTACATGGGCGACTCCTCCAAGACGGTTACGGATTCCGTACTTGCAAAGCGAATCGCAGAAATGCGCAGCGCACTGGAAAGCAACCGCAACACCCAGTTCGACAGCAACAAGGATTACATCAAGGACGGCATCAAGCGCGAACTGCTGACTTCTTTCTTGAACGATTCCGTAAGCACGGCCTTCTCCCTGAAGCGCGACAAGCAGCTGAACGAGGCCATTCGCTACCTGAGCGACATGAACCTCTTCAAGAAGGCTATGGCTCCCCAGCCCAAGGCCCCCGCAAGCAAACCGAAGGACGCCAAGACTTCTGGCAAGAAATCCAAGTAGTTTCAAGGGCTGATCATGAATAAAATCGCCGAAGCCCTAGGACGGTTTATCCGAAAGTTCCTGAACACGGTGTTCAGTTACCTCTCCTTCGTGTGGGAAATGTTCAAGAACATTCCCGGGGCGTTCAGTAATCTCCATACTACCGTAGAGCAGATGCAGCATGTCGGGGTCACCAGTATTCCCGTAGTGCTGGCAGCATCCCTTGCCACAGGCGCCATTATGTCCTGGCAGCTGGCTTACCAGTTCGCCGACATGATTCCCCTGATGTTTGTGGGCATGGCTGTGGGCAAGTCGGTCATGGTGGAACTGTGTCCCATTCTTACGGCGATGGTTCTTGCCGGTCGTATCGGCGCCTCTATGTGTTCTGAACTTGGCACCATGGCGGTTACGGAACAGCTGGATGCATACAAAGTATTAGGTTTAAGTCCCTATAAGTTCCTGTTGGCACCGCGCCTGATTGCTACGGTAATCATGCTCCCTACCCTGACCGTCATCAGCATATTTGTTGGCATCCTCGGCGGTTATGGAGTGGCTGCGATATACAAGGACGTCTCCTTCTCCGTATTCTTCTACGGAGTGCGTATGTTCTACGAGAACTGGGACCTGGCGGTGGGCCTGATCAAGGCGACCGTTTACGGTTACTTTATCGCAAGCTACGCCTGCTTCTTTGGATTTACCACCCACAGCGGTGCAGAAGGCGTCGGCAAGGCCACCAAGGCCACCGTGGTCGCCGGTATGACCAGCATCCTCATTGGCGGTTTTGTACTGTCCAAAATTCTGTTGCTCTAGTACCCGGGTGACATTTCTGGACGGGGAAATTATGGATTTCAAGAGACGAAAGAAGGCGGTCTGCGGCAAGGAACCGGCAGATATCGGCGTACTTCTCAAGATGGTTCTGGACCAGAATAAAATCTCCGACGACATGACATTTTCAACCCTTTGCAGCAAGTTTGGAGAAGTGGTTGGAAACCTGATTTTGCCCCATGTAAAACCGGTCAGTCTGGACAAGAATATTTTGGTGCTGAAATGCGATAATTCCGCCTGGAGACAGGAATTATTCCTGCAGAAAAAAGCTATTATTGACAAGTGTAATTTACTGTTGGGCAAGCCTGCGGTGCGGGATGTCCGACTGGTGTAGCGGGCCGTTCCAGACGGTCTGCAAAAAGATGAAATAGGTTAAAGGAAGATGGCAGAAAATTTGGAAAACAAGGAACAGGAAAACGGTGCCGCCGTTGAATCCATCGAAACCGTGAACCAGAATGTGTCTACCGAGGAACTGAAGAAAGCCGAGGACGACTATAGTGGTTCCAACATTACCGTGCTGGAAGGCCTGGAAGCAGTCCGAGTCCGCCCGGCAATGTACATCGGTTCTACCGATATTCGCGGTTTGCACCACCTGGTATGGGAAGTGGTGGACAACTCCGTAGACGAATCCCTGGCAGGCTTCTGTAACCATATCGAGATTTCAATCCTTCCGGGCAACGGTATCCGCGTGACCGACAACGGCCGCGGCATTCCTACCGACATCCACCCCAAGGAAAAGGTGGGCACCCTGGAAGTCGTGATGACCAAGCTCCACGCCGGTGGTAAGTTCGACAGCAACTCCTATAAGGTTTCTGCAGGTCTCCATGGGGTGGGCGTAAGCTGCGTGAACGCCCTTTCCAACAAGCTTGTCGTTACCGTCCGCCGCAAGGGCAAGGTAGTGACCCAGACCTTCAGCAAGGGCATTCCCTGCGGTCCCCAGCAGGAAATCGGCACCTGCGCCGAAAATGACACAGGCACTTCCGTTGAATTCTATCCGGACGATACCATCTTTAGCGAAACGGTTTACGTCTACGACACTTTGGCCACCCGTTTCCGCGAACTGGCATTCCTCATGAGTGGCCTTCGTCTGACCCTCACCGACGAGCGCGACGAGAACAAGCCT
Source organism: Fibrobacter sp. (assembly GCA_024398935.1). GTDB lineage: Bacteria > Fibrobacterota > Fibrobacteria > Fibrobacterales > Fibrobacteraceae > Fibrobacter. The sequence continues at coordinate 11,583 of JAKSIH010000035.1, forward strand.
TCCGAAACCTTCTGCTATCCCGGTGGCGTTTCTGAATTCGTGCGCTATGTGGATGAACACCGTACCCCGCTGTTCAACGCCCCCATTCACCTGGTGCTGCCCGATGGTCAGTACCCGCTGGAAGTGGCCATGTGGTATAACGATGGCTACCAGGAAAACTTCTTTAGCTTCGTGAACAACGTGAACACCTATGACGGCGGTACTCATGTTACCGGTTTTAAGACCGCCCTGACCCGCGTGATCAACAAGTTCGCCGCAGATATGCCCAAGGGCAAGAAGGACATCCAGATTACTTCTGACGACATCCGTGAAGGCCTTACTGCAGTCATCGCCATCAAGGTTTCTCAGCCCCAGTTCGAAGGTCAGACCAAGCGTAAGCTGGGCAACTCCGAAATCACAAGCTATGTAGCAAGCGCATTCGGCGCCAAGCTGGAAGAATACTTCCAGGAAAACCCCAACGCCGTCCGCGTCATCCTGGACAAGGTCTACAATGCGGCCCAGGCCCGTGAAGCGGCACACAAGGCTCGTAACCTGGCCCGCCGTAAGAACGTGCTGGAAAGCGGTGGCCTTCCGGGTAAGCTCGCCGACTGCTCTAGCCGCGACCCGAAGGAATGCGAAATGTTCATCGTGGAAGGTGACTCTGCAGGTGGTTCCGCAAAGCAGGGCCGCAAGCGCGAATTCCAGGCAATCCTCCCGTTGCGTGGTAAGATCCTGAACGTGGAAAAGGCAAGTCTCCATCGCGTGCTGGACACTGAAGAAATCCAGAACCTGGTAAATGCCATCGGCTGCGGTCTCGGATCCGAATGCAAGCTGGAAAAGCTGCGCTACCACAAGATCGTCATCATGACCGATGCCGATGTGGACGGATCTCACATCCAGACTTTGCTCCTGACTTTCTTCTTCCGCTATATGCGTCCCCTCATCGACGAAGGACATGTATACCTGGCAATGCCTCCTCTGTACAAGCTGAAGGTGGGCCTTAAGGAACAGTATCTTTTCGATGAAGATGCAAAGGACGAGGCGATGGCAAAGCTTGAAGACAAGAAGAACGTGACAATCACCCGATTCAAAGGTCTGGGTGAAATGTCCCCGGAACAGCTTTTCGAAACCACTATGGACCCGGAAAAGCGTTTCCTCAAGCAGTGCTATGTGGAAGACGCTGTGGTCGCCGACCAGATTTTCAGTATGCTCATGGGTGAAGATGTGGAACCTCGCCGTAAGTTCATTGAAACAAACGCCTACAAGGTTCTTGACGATTTGGATATTTAATTATGATTTCTAGCAACGCCAAAGCTGATTTCCAGACTGTCCTTTCCCAGGCACGCAACCTGGTTGACGACCAGCTAAAGCTTACTGAAGAAGTAATCATGAACGTGGCCCGGAACGCACCTTCGGGCATTAGCGAACGACTGGAGTCTCTGTTCCAGCGCAAGGGAAAGCGTATCCGCTCCACCCTACTCTGCCTTATTGCCCAGAGCGGGACGGAAAAGCCCGAGAACATCCGTGTCGCACAGGCTTGCGCGGGAATTGAACTGCTACACCTGGCTAGTCTCGTTCACGACGACATTATCGACGGAACCGATATCCGCCGCGGCCAGAAGACCGCTCACAAGGAGTGGGGCACTCAAGTGGCCGTTCTTATCGGCGACTATGTGCTTTCCCAGGCCATGCGCTGCGTCATCGAAGAAGAATCCCGGGAAATTCCCATAGAGCTGTCCAATGCGGCAGACAAGCTGATCGCAGGTGAGATTCTCGAGCTGGACCATTCCGGAGACATGGGCCTGTCCTTTGAGATGTACGACAGGATCATTGACGGAAAGACCGCGGCCCTCATCGAAACAGCCGCCAAGGTCGGAGGCATCCTTGCCGGCTTTGACAAGGAAACGGCAGCAAACTGTGCAAGGATGGGCGCACACTTCGGCATCGCATTCCAGATTGTGGACGACCTGCTGGACTATGGCTTTGGCAGCAAGAACCTGGACAAGGCAAAGTTCACGGATCTTTCCAACGGTCTCATTACGCTCCCCCTGCTTTACTATTTCGACGGCTGCAATGCCGAAGAAAGGGCAGAAATGGAAGGCTTTATCGCCAAGGCATCCGAGACCGGGATACCGGAAAAAATTCTAGACCGTCTAAACGCCAAAAACGCTTTCGAAAAGGCAAAAGCCTGCGCTCAGGACCATCTTGAAAAAGCACTGGAAATTGCACAGACTCTGCCGAACAGCAACTTTACCGAGGAAATCGTGGAGATGATAGCCTCCATGAGCGACCGCGGAAATTAATAATTTGATTGGGGACTCCCCCCCCCCGAGCACCCCCGAAAAAAGAATACGGCCTGCCAAGAATACTTGGTCGGCCTTTTCTTTTTTGTTTGAAGGACGCTGAAGCGTCTCCTCAAATGTGTAGGATGGATTCCTGCAACTATTTCTTTCGGGCCCAGATAGCCATAAAGACCAAAACGGACAGGAAGCACATGGCGATAATAATCCAGAAGGCCATGTCGCTACCGCCGCTTGCATCCCCATTCATGCCGAAGGGTAACCGAACGTTCATGCCGAACAAGCTGGCGAAGAACGTCGGAAGGCTGATAGAAATGGTCACGATGGTCAAGTTTTTCATCAGCGTGTTCACGTTATTGCTAATGACACTTGCTCGGGCATCCATCATGGATGTCAAAATGTTGGCGTAGATGTTTGCCTGCTGGAGGCTCTGGCCGTTTTCAATCTGGATATCTTCCAGCAATTCACGCTCCGCCTCGGTCCAGTTGAGACTGCGGCCCATCTGAAGTTTACGGAGAATCGTATCGTTACTGTTCAGGGCGCTAACATAGTAAATCAAGCCCTTGTTCAGGCTGAACATGGAAAGCAGGTACTTATTTTCCATAGCGGTGCGAAGCTTCTGTTCCAGTTCGTCATTGATGCGGTTTATAATCTTCAAGTGTTCATTGAAGTGGTAGATGGCATAGCTCAGAACCTTTAGCACAAAGGTGTTCAGGCTATCTATCTTGGAGAAGCGCTTTTCATCCATGACAGGAATGTCCGAGTCCGTAAGAAGCAGCACCCAGTCCTTAAAGATGAAGATGCCGAAGGATTCCACGCGGAACTGGAAATTATCCGCGGCAGAATAGTTCTTGGGCTTCTTGAACACGATGGTCGTAAAGTCATCGTCGTATTCAATACGGGAAAGTTCGTCGGAGTCGAATGCAGACGCTATGGTATGTTCCGTAATTTCATATTCCTTAACCAGCACACTTCGCTGTTCCTGGTTAAGAGATCCCATCATAACGATGTCTGCTACATCTTCGTTCGGGGCGCTAGCGAGGCGCCCTGATTCGATTTTATAATACTTCTTGAGCATAGCGCCCCCTTGATCGAACGGGGAGAAAGTTAGCAAATTTCATCATCAAAAAAGGGCCCGGAACATGTCCGAGCCCAATTTATTACACTTTTTTTCCAGTTCTTTACAGAACCTAGACTGCGATTAAACACCGCCCTTGAAATGCTTGGAGTACCACAGCACGAAGGGAGAGCAGACGCAGACAGAAGAGTAGGTACCGATGAGAACACCGAACACCATCACCATACCGAAATCGCGGATGGAGGAACCGCCCATGATGGACAGGACCAAGCAGACGAACAAGGTGGTAAGAGAGGTAATCACGGTACGGCTGAAGCACTGGTTGATAGAGCTATTCAGGGTCTTGTCAAAGCTAGAGAGACCGTGGATTGCGGTGTTTTCACGAACGCGGTCGAACACCACGATGGTATCGTTCACGGAGTAACCAATCATGGTCAGGAGGGCTGCGATAAGAGCGCCGTCGAAGGAGAGACCCATGATGGAAATGAAGCCCAAGGTAATGAGGGAGTCGTGGACGAGTCCCACAACAGCACCGATACCGAAGCCAAGACCCAGCTTACCGAATCGGAACCAGACATAGAGACCGATGGCAATCCAGGCAAGGATGATGGCCATGATGGCATCGTTGCGCAGTTCCTTACCGATGGTAGGACCAACATTGTCCTTAGCGACAATCTCAACCTTCTGGCTAGCCTTTTCGAAAGCCTGAGCCATCTGGACTTCGAACTGAGCGTCTTCGGAAGCCTTCATGCTAATCTGGTAGGAGTTTGCGGAAGTACCACCCAGGGAGCGGACCTTTGCACCGTTAATGCCAGCATTGGCAAGAGCCTTGGAAAGGTCATCTTCATGCTTTGCATCGTCCTGATACTGGACCGTATAGACCTGGCCACCGGTAAAGTCAATGCTGAAGTCAAAGCCCTTGACCACGATGGAACCAATGCTAGCGAGGATCAGAATCAGAGAAAGCATTCCGAACTTGCCACGGTTAGGAACGATGGAGAGATTTGCATTGTTCAGGGTCTTGAAGCCACCACCGATAGAAAGGGAGGTTGCATCATGCTTGGCAAGCTTCCAGTCAAACACGGCGCGGGTAACAGTAAGAGCGCAGAAGAGAGAAGTGATGATACCGATCATCAAGGTAAGACCGAAACCCTTCACGGAACCGGTACCAATCTTGTACAGAATAAGTGCGGTAAGAACGGTGGTCAGGTTGGAGTCGAAAATTGCGCTGAAGGCGCGTTCATAACCCTTGGCGACAGCGGCACGGGCAGTAAGACCGCCCTTGATTTCTTCACGGATACGTTCATAGATAATCACGTTTGCGTCGAGAGACATACCCAGCACCAGGATGAAGCCAGCGATACCGGGGAGAGTCAGGGTGGCGCTGAATACAGACATGACAGCGGCGGTGACCAGAGTATTGATGATCATACCGAGGCTAGCAATGAAACCACCGAGACGGTAGTAGGCAACCATGAATACCAGGCAGAGCAGAAGGCCGATTGCGCCGGAGCCGAAGCCCTGGACAATGTTTTCTTCACCGAGGGTAGCACCAACGCTACGAGACTCGATGATGTTCATGGGAGCCTTGAGAGCACCTGCGCGAAGCACTACAGCCAGGCGGTTTGCTTCAGCCATGTCGTCGAGACCAGTAATCTGAGCTTCGCCGTTGGGGATACGTTCGTTAATGCGGGGAGCGGAAATCACCTGGTTATCAAGAACGATAGCCATCTGCTTCTTGACGTTAGCGGCGGTCACTGCGGAGAACTTCTTGGGACCGATGCCACCGAACTTGAGGCTCACGGAAACTTCACCAGCATTCATACCATCGGATACGCGGCGGGGCTGAGCGTCAACGATGTCATCACCGCCCATTTCAGCGCGCTTCTTCAGGAGGTACAGACGCTTAGCCTTGATCTTGGAGCCGCGTTCCACAGGTTCCAGACCGCTACCGAAAGCAAAGTTCACGTCACGGGGAATCTGCTTCTTGACGCCGTCAAGTTCCAGGAGCTTCTTGACCTTTTCAACATCTTCTTCGGCGATAAAGCCACCGTTGAAACGACCCCTGAAGTAATAGGCGGAGAGAGACTTTCCAACTTCACTAGCCGGTTCGGCCTTGGCGACATCAGCAGCAGATGCGGCGGAATCCTTGGCAGGAGCGGCTGCAACATCGTTACCGAGCAATTCGTCATCGGTCAGGACCTTGGCGGAATCAGAAGCCTTGGCAGTTTCGGCAACCTTTTCGGTTTCGGTGGCAGGAGCGGCAGAATCGGCTGCTGCGGTGATATCGGCAGTCTGACGGGTCAGGTAGCTATCGATATTCTTAACGACCTGTTCGAAGCGTTCCACTTCGGTAAGGATCTTGAATTCCAGCTTTGCAGTAGAACCTACGAGAGCCTTGGCGGTAGAGTCATCCACACCTGCCAGTTCAACCAGGATTCGGTCATCGCCGCTGGGAGAAATCTGCGGTTCGGAAAGACCGTACTGGTCAACACGGTTACGGATGATTTCCAGGGACTGTTCCTGGATGTCCTTAATGTTTTCGTCTTCCTTAAGACCGGTCTTGTCGATTTCCAGGGTAATGGAAGTACCGCCGGCAAGGTCCAGACCGAAATTGATGGAGCGGGAGGCTACCTTCGGATTTTCCTTGACGAAAGCTTTCTGTTCGTCACCCTTGAGGGTGTGAACCTGAACGGACGGCCATACAGACCAGGCGGAAATAGCAATCACGAGGAGAATGATGATTTCTCGCATGCCGAATGTATTTTTTTTCATTTGTAATCCCTTAATAAGGCATTAAACGCGTTTAGTTGGGCGCAAAGATAGAAAAAAACGGAAGCAGCGGTCAACGAACGCGGCTAGGAATGTTCCCCGAAATGGCGAACACAGGGGGATTTTCACCCTGCGGATCCCAGCACACTCTTAGTTTAACTGCGTTTTTATCCAGCGCTCTTATAATAGAGAAGCCTTCCTCGTCCTGTTCTATGGACAAGGATCCGTACCGAAGGGCCGGATTTTCCTCGCGAAGGCGGATAAGTTCCCGAATGCAGGACTGGGTCCAATGGGATTTCAGCTTATCCAGGTCGTCCCAGGGGATGGTCCGTCTGTTGTCAGGGTCCTTGCCTCCCTTTAGGCCCAGCTCATCGCCGTAATAGACGCAGGGAGCGCCGGGCATGAAGAACATCAGGGTCAGGGCAAGGCGGATGCGGGCCTCGTCGGCGCAGTCCAGGGACTGTAGGCGGGTGGTATCGTGACTGCCCAGCAAGTTCATAGGGATGTCGCCTGCGGGATGCTGCCCCTGGGCACTATAGCGGAACTGGGGGAAGGCGCCCTTCAGGCGGGAGCAGAACTCGCCGGTAGAAATGGGACTCTTCTCGAAAAGATAGGCCATCACCGCCTTACGGAAGGTGTAATTCATGACGCCGTCGAACTGGTCACCCATGAGCCAGCGGGAAGGCTCGTCCCAGATTTCCCCCACGATGTAGGCGTCGGGATTGATAGCCTTGACCCGGCGGCGGAATTCCTGCCAGAAGCTATCGTCATCGATTTCGTTGGGCACGTCCAGACGCCAGCCGTCAATGCCCCGCTTCATCCAGAACTCCCCTACGCTAAAGAGGAACTGGCGGACCTCGGGATTACTGGTATTGAACTTGGGGAGCGCCGGGAAATTCCACCAGCATTCGTAATTGGCCTTCCTGGAATAAGCCTTCAGGGGCCATTTCCTGATGTGGAACCAATCTACGTAGGGAGAATTCTTGCCCAGTTCCAGCAGGCTATTGAACTGGAAGAACCCGCGGGAAGAATGGTTGAAGACTCCGTCCAGAATAATACGCATACCCAGCTTGTGGACCTTACGAACCAGTCGGTCAAAATCCTCCAAAGTTCCGAGAACGGGATCGATCTGGAAGTAATCCACCGTATGGTAACGGTGGTTGGAATTGCTCTTGAAAATGGGGCAAAGATAGAGGGTGTTCACCCCAAGATCAGCGATGTATTTTAGTTTATCTTCAATTCCCTGGAGGTTGCCGCCAAACATGTTTTCGCGGGTGGGCCGGGATTTCCAATCCACGAAGTTCCCCCAAGCCTTGTATTTCGGCGAGCGGCAGAAACGATCCGAGAAAATCTGATAGAAGACGGCGTCCTTAACCCAGGCGGGAGCAAAATTTTTTGTCATAATACTCTAGAATGAAAAGTTTTTCCCAATATATATAAAGCGCAGGGTAAAACAACAAAAAAAGCGCGGACAAGCCGCGCTAAATTGTCTGAAAAGATATCCGAATTTAAGGGATGTTTTATCTCAGAGTTCTTTGAGGAGGAAGCTTCGCTTCCCCTCAAACAAAAAAGGAAGGTGAACAAGCGCAATTCGCTTGTGATGCCGCACCTTTTGCTCGGGGTTCCAAGGGGCAGCGCCCACTTCCTGAATTATTCAAAATACTTCCGCCCGATATGTTTGAGGAGGAAGCTACGCTTCCCCTCAAGCAAAAAAGAAAAGGCCGGCCAGGCAAAAGCCTGGCAAGCCGAATTCTTTTTTGGGGGGTTCGGGGGGGCTACGCCCCCTGATTTAGAATTTCCACAAAGGGCGGCGTTTGCGGACGTCCACCAGCTTACGGATATCAGAACCGAGGGAAGCGTAATCCATCAGTTCATCCACTCCACAGGGCAGGCGGTAGCACCAGTTGGCTCCACCCACGGTTCCCGGAATGTTTACGCGCTCCTTGTCCGGCTCCACCTTGGAAAGGCTTGCAGAAAGGGCGAAGTAGTCCTGCACCGGAAGGATACAGAACAAGCTGTTGGAAGTAAACACATGAGACAGGATGGTACGGGCCACCGTCGGGGTAATTTCTGCAGGAGCGGAGCCCGGCAGGTGCGCATGAGACCAGTAGAGGTCGCGATCGAAGTCCGGTTCATTCCAGAGACCGCGAAGGGTAGAGGTATCATGGCAGCTGGTAGCGCAAACGGAAAGACGGGGATATTCATCCATATCGTAGTACGGAGAATAGGGAGCATTCCAGTTACGGGTCCAGCGTTCAATGCGGAGCGCAAGAATATTTAGCTTGTTCAAAACGGCGGGAACACAGGGCGGCACGGAACCCAGGTCTTCGGCGCAGACCAGCATGTCGGTTTCCTTGGCGAGAACCGTAAGGAGCTTGGTCGCATTTTCTTCCCAGAGACCGTTCTGGGCGTTTTCGTTGGCCTTGAGAATTTCCTGCAGTTTCTTCTGCTCGTTCTCCGGCAGGGTGAACAGCACCGGCTGGTTGTACCAGTACCAGAACGGGTAGAACGTGTTCTCGTCGCCGGAAGGAATGAACACGCGGTTCCAGTAAACCTTCAGCAGCTTGTCCTTCACTTCCTGAGGTTCGTCCATGCCGAGGATAGCCTTTTCGCTGGAGTATTCCGGCTTGAGAATCAGGCGATCCCCGTGTCCTTCCAGAGGCTGGAAGCATACGGGAGCCAGACGGTCGGCGTCACCGCCCAGGAATTCACGAAGCTGTTCGATGGAATAGTTGGGACGGCGTAGGTATTCCAGAGTCTCGCGGCAGAAGCCCGCATTCTGAAGTTCAGAGAAGGTCAGCGGAATGCAGGGATTGAAGCGTCCCATAATGCCAGTGACTTCGCACTGCGGAATGGACCAGATGCGGAAGAAGCCCAGCACATGGTCAATGCGGTAGGCATGGTAGAACTTGCTGGCCTGAGCCAGACGACGACGCCACCAGTTAAAGTTGTCCTGTTCCAGAACATCCCAGCGGTATGTGGGGAAACCCCAGTTCTGGCCGCTGTAGCTAAACATATCAGGAGGAGCGCCCGCACGGTCGTCCAGGGAGAAGTACTTGCGTTCGGACCAGACATCGGCGCTGTCTTCGTTGATCAGGATAGGAATGTCGCCCTTGATGCGGATTCCCATCTTGGAAACTTCTGCAACGGCGGTGGTAAACTGCATTTCGGCAACGCACTGCATCCAGGCCTGGAAGAGACAGTCCTTCAGGTTCTTTGTCCAAAGCTTTTCGATATCCTTTTCGGACGGATTCTGGTTTGCAGACCAGTCCTTCCAGCTGGACTCGTTATTCTGGGCCTTGAGAGTCGCATATACACAATAGGGCTTCGCCCAGACATTCTCGTCGATCCAGCGGGAGAGAATCTTGCTCTTCTTCAGGGAGTCGTAACGATTGTCAAAGATCTTACGGAGAATGGAGCGCTTCCAGGTGGAAATCTTATAATAGTCGATCTTTCCCAGCTTATCAAATTCATCCTTGCCGCTCTGGATATCTTCCTCGAATTCGGAAGAGCCGTTTACAGACTGGATGTTGATAAAAACTGGATTCAACGCAAAGGCGCTTCGGGCACTGTAGGGGCTGGATTCGGCGCCCGTATCATTTACCGGAAGCAACTGAATGATATTGAAATCGCAGAACTGAGCCCAGCGAGCAAACTGGATAAGGTCAAGATATTCGCCAATACCAATGCTCTGCTTGCTGTAAAGGCTAAAGAGGGGAACGGCTACGCCGCTCTGGAAATATGAAAGATCACCATAACGCATATGCTGCGAATGTAGAAATTAATTAGTGGTTAGGGGGTAGTGGTTAGTGGTTAGGGGCTAGGTTCTAGGGGTTAGGGCAGCAGGATGCAAGTTTTTAGGGACTAGAGGCTAGGTTCTAGGGGCTAGGGCCGCAAGATGCAAGTGCTTGCTGTTTCAAGATGGTTGCATCTTTAATTAGCCCGATGGAGTATTCTTAATATCCCTAATCACTATCCCCTGAACCCTATACCCTAAAATCTCTAATTTCTAGTTTCTAGTCTCTAATCACCCTTCATCCTTCATCTTTCATTGTTCACTCTTCACTATTAACTGTTCACTAGTTGAGGTACGCTTCGCTTGAGGTATGAGGTCGGAGCTTCGCTCCTAGAGGGTAAGGCAGCGGGATGCAAGTTTTTAGGGACTAGAGGCTAGGTTCTAGGGGCTAGGGCCGCAAGATGCAAGTGCTTGCGATTTCAGGATAATTTCATCTTTATTTTACCCGCAGCGTATTCCCGACACCCCTAGTCTCTAGTTTCTAGTCTCTATACCCTACGCCCTGTACCCCATCAGGTGTGTATATAGACAAGATAATTTTTCTACATTGATAGCGATGAGTTATGAATGTCGAAATTTAAGAGGAACTTTTTGCGTAAAGCGCAACATGGAATGCGACCCGGGAGCACCGGGCTGCGTCTTGCGTGGCCGTTTTGTGATTCCATTCAGCGAATCTGCCCAAGGTAAGGGCAGCGCCCAGCCAGCGCGGAAGAGAGCCTCTAAAAAGAAAACAAGCGAAAAGGAAGAACCTTAGTTTTTTCCGCAGGTCCATGTGACCGCTTCTTTTGTTTCGTAGGTGATATACCACTTGTCATCAGGTACTGCAGTATCGCCATTCTGTTCAATGAGAAAAGCCGCTAGGCGAACGTCATTATAGTTGTAGCAAAGGCCGTCTCCAACAGGTTTTGGTGTAATGTGCAAAAAAGAAACAACACCATCTGTCACATCCGTGATAACCGCGGCAAAGGGATCGCCATAAGCGACCACCAGTACCTTATAGGTGCAATCCATACATTTTTGTTTTTCAAGTTCTGCGGCATCACTTGGGAAGAAATATCCCAGAAGGCTATCGGGAACATTTAGAAGCAAGGGCGAGTATTTGTTCATCCCCACTAGTTTATACACATCATAATAATACGGATTCATCTTTCTCGTGGTTACAAAAGCAAAGGACATCGCATAGGATTTGACGCGCTCATCAAAGGCCAGAGAATCTATGCCGAACCGGTCTACGTATTTTTCCAGATCAACCGTTGGTCTATCCAACGAATCCGAACCGACGAACTCGTCAAAGGACACCACATCGCCCTCCGGTGCAAAATCCACTACATTTAACTTTTTAAGCTTCGATTCTTCGGAGGAACTGGAAATTTGCATGGAAGAGGACGATTTAACCGCAGGTTTTTCCTGAACAATAGGCACGACTCCCTCTGGTTCTCCATAGGGATCCTGTTCGTCAACATCCGTAATTTGAGTTATTTCGTCAACTTCAGCACTAAGGGGGATATTGCCGGTATCCGAAACAGAAGCGTCATCTCGCAAGGCAGATGCAGAATCACCAGAATCGCAGGCAAACAGCAGGAGCGACATTCCCAAGGTAATTAGACTTTTCTTCATAGAGTTTCTCCGAATCTGCATCATTGAAAAAAACTTTTACAGCAGTTCTCATAAAGATACCCCCCCTCAAAAAAAAACAAGTCCCAACATGAAATTTTTACAAAAAATCCCGCCATTGACGGGATTTTCATTTATTCGAATTCATCTATTTTTCAGCGGAGTGTTCCTGCAGGGTAAAACCTTTCGAGGAATTATACTCCCTAGATCATTCTCAGGATTTCTTGAGTAGTCTGTTCCGCGAAGGTGTTGTCCTGGATGAAACGGCGAACTTCCTGGGGGTTGATTCGTGCGTATTCAGACAAAGCGCGGCCGATGCCGTTACGGATGTAGTAGTCTTCATCCTTGGCGCAGGTCAGGCAGAACTGACGCAACAAGGGCCAGTCGGTGCGATCCTTGTACTGAATCTGGAAGATGATGGCGCTACGGCGCACCCAGACGTTGGGGTCACGAATCCAGGAGGCGATCTTGGAGCGGAGTGAAGGGAGGCGCCAGGCCAAGTCCCCCAGAATGCAGGCCGCAAGGGTATCCACCGTATCGCGCCAGGCACGGGTCTTGATCAGTTTCTTCAGGAACATCAAGTGCTGACCGCCAAGAAGAGCGCGATGACGGAACAGGTAATCACATGCCGCATACTGAATTTCACGATAAGGCTGAGCCCACATGTCCTCAACGCGGGCAACCAGTTCGTCGCCGTCCTTGGGAGGATTCTTGTCAAACAAAGGATAAGTCACTTCACGGCGGGGAACCAGACGAATTCCGAGGAAGTCGAACTGTTCACGGGCCTTCTTAGACATTTCATGCGCCTCCTCCTCATTGGAGATTGCGCGGAGTGCAAGTAATATATCTTGTGTAAAACGAAGCATTGTGAGCCAAAAATAGCCCAAAAAGAATTTTATTTCTAGACCTTGACAAACATTTTTTTTAATTTTTTTTCGATTTCTCAGTATTTTTCTGTCAAGAAAAAGATTTTTTTACCCTTGACAGCGCAAAAACACCCTTGACAAACGATTATGGACGACATTGATAAAGAAAAAAGGCTTGAAATAATTGAAGTTCCTCCTGAATTGCAGGGACCGACCGACGAAGAAATTCTAAAAATGTCGGAAAAAGTTCTAAGGGAAGTTTCCGGAAAGCGAAAGAAAGGGGAACGCCGCCCCAGCAAGCGGGCAAGAATCGCCATGAAGGAGCAAAGAGCGCAGGAAGAAGCTCAGAAACTGGCCATGGAACTTTTCGGGACCAATAACCAGAAGGCAGCGGAAGACATGCGTCCCCGCAATACGGGTGTTCCCGAGTACAGGAGCCTGCCTCTGGAAAAGCAGGAGCTAGTCCGCAACGCCTTTACTCCCAAAAGCCAGGGGTATACCGGTTTTGTATCTTCCGCATCCTTCGGTTTTAACCTGAAGAAGGTTGAAATACACACCGAGGCAAAAAAGCAGGCGACACAGCCCACTCCACCTCCTTCGGGACGAGTCCTCAAGGCTTCCTTCGGCGGAAAAACCGAGGAAAAGCCCAAGGCAGTTATCGTATCCGCAGCGGATCTGGCTAGGCAGCGAGCCGAAGAACGCGCAAAGAAAATCCGCGAGGCCCTCATGGCAAAAAGAGGCCCCGTCGCTAACGAAGGGCCTGCTGCAACAGCCGACGGCGAACAGCCCGTTAAACGCCCCAGAGGCAGACCCCGCAAAAATCCGCTCCCGGAAGCCTAACATCAAGAAAACACACCGAAACGCCCCCGCAAGAAATGCAGGGGCCTTTTTTATCCAGGCGCCTGCGCAAGACTGCAGGGTGGGACAGGTGCGTAGAGTGAACGTCGCGGCAAAGCAAGCTTTGCCATGACCGAACTCAGCATCCTGGCGCTTGCGCAATCTGGGGGCGGGGCCGCGTCCAACCCGACGGCAGGGAAAGGAGTCGCAGGGGATAGGGGCTGCGTCCAACCCGGCGGCAGGGAAAGGAGTCGCAGGGGAAAGGGGCTGCGCCCAACTCGACGGCAGGGTGGGAGCCTGGGGGCGGGGCCGCGTCCAACCCGACGGCAGGGTGGGAGCCTGGGGGCGGGGCCGCGTCCAACCCGACGGCAGGGTGGGAGTCTGGGGGCGGGGCTGCCCCGCCTCCAGAAACAAAAAGACCTCTCATACGAGAGGTCTTTTTGTTTTACTTTTAGAGGCAACGATCAGACTCGAACTGATGAATAAGAGTTTTGCAGACTCGCCCCTTACCAACTTGGGTACGTCGCCAAAAGTGACACGCAATATAGGTAAAATGTTCAACCTTTTCAAGGGGAGTTTGTCAAAAAACTCAAATTTTTTATTTTTTTAGCATGAAGTCAGCACCCCTTAAGGTAAGAATTGCAGCCAAAATCGCAGAACTCTGGTTAAGAAGTCTACGGATCAAGCTGCACACGCCTAGAAACTTCAAACCAGGGGTGCTAGGTCTATGGCATCAGGATGTACTAGCCAGCGTGGCCGCCTTCAGGGACAGGAATGTACACATACTTGTATCGGAATCGGGGGACGGAGCCTTTCTCGCACAAACCGCGGAAAACCTCGGCTTCAGGGTAACCCGCGGGTCCGACACCCATGGTTCCAGCAACGTAAGACACATCCTGAAGTCTCTGCTGCAGGGGAAGTTTGCGGGAATGGCCCTGGATGGACCCCGGGGGCCGGCCAAGCGAGCAAAGCCGGGTTCCCTATGGCTATCCCAGTCCAGCAGTCGTCCCCTATGGCATATTTTACCCCGCTACGGAGCCCACATCAGGCTAAAAACCTGGGATAAGATGGTTCTTCCACTGCCACTGTCATCTATTGACATCAAAATTAAGTATTTTTGTGAAGACAAAAAAATCTAGCCAAAGTAAAGCAATTTAAGAAAAGAAAGGAACAACGCTGTGATCGCAATGCCCCCAAAATTTGTTGCTTTTGACCTTGAAACCACAGGTCTTAGCTTCCAGAAAGACGAAATCATCGAAATCGGTGCTGTAAAATTTTCCGTCGAAGTCAAGAACGGCAAGGTCGTTCCCAAGCTGGAGAAGGAATTCGAGACCTTCGTAAAGCCGAACCAGATGATCCCTCCCGAAGCTTCCAACGTGAACCACATCTATGACAAGGATGTGCAGGACGCACCTGCAGTAGGGGACGCCATCAAGAAGTTCGCCGCCTTCTGCGGACAGACTTCCATCCTGATCGCCCATAACGCAAACTTTGACGCAACCTTCATGCGCAACGCCTATAGGGCAAATCCCCAGTTCATCCCCAGCAACCCCGTGGTAGACAGCCTCGCCATTACCAAGGCAATCATGCCCGAAGCGGGTTCCCACAGGCTGGGCATCCTCGCCAACATGTTCCAGAAGAGTGGCGAAATTACCATGAACATCGATTCCGCCAAGATGCACCGTGCGGTTTACGACTGCGAAATGCTGATGGAAGTGTTTGTCGCCGTACTTCGCCGCCGCCTGAAAGAAAAAGACTGGGAAATGGGAAACATCATGAGCAGTCTTGAAAAGTACAAGGGCATCCCTCAATTCCTGAACAAGTAACGGGGAATACCCATTCCTGAACATTCGAAAGGACCTTCCCTACGGAAGGTCCTTTATGTTTTTGAAACCCTTTATCCACAAATGGATAAATTTTTAAACACTTCGGCGGAAACAGTCTCAGCACCGGCTAAGTGCCGATTTTTCGGGGTCTGAAGCGGGATTCAGTCCCATTCCAGCAAAAAAATCTTGCATCACGCAAAGGTTTATCAACAAAATGTAAACACTCCTAAAAACACAAAAGACCACCTCGCGACGGACATCGCAAGGCGGACTTCTGAATTTCTGCGTAAAGCTAATCTACCTTCCGCCAACAGCCGGGATATACCCTGCCGACAGCTGAATTAGATACCCAGTTCGCGGGCAACAGCCAGGATACCGCGCTTATTGATAGTGCGGAGGCCAGCGTTGCTGACGCGGAGGACGACCCAGCGGTCTTCTTCAGGAATGTAGAAACGCTTCTTCTGAAGGTTCGGCAGCTGCTTCATCAACTTCTTGCGGTTAGAGTGGGAAACCATGTTGCCCACGAGACCGGCTTTGCCGGTAACTTCACAAATGCGGCTCATAATAAAACTCCGTTGTTTATAACGAGAACCAATTTTAGTAAAAACACAGGAAAATGTCAAGGCGAAAAATTAATCTTGCAGCGCCTTTGGCAAATTAAATTTCGTGGATTCCACCAATTTTACGAAATTTTCCACTTCCAGGCCCTTAAATTCGGACCGAAGCCATTCAATAACTTCCTGGACCAGGATTTCAGGAGCGCTAGCGCCACTGGACAGCCCAACCACCTGATGACCGTCAAACCACTCCCGACGCAGGTCCTTTACGGTATCGATAAGGAAGCTTTTCACGCCCAGCTCCTCGCCCAGTTCCTTAAGGCGGCTGGAATTGGAGGAATTCTTGGCACCCACAACCAGAAGCATGTCCACCATTCCGCAAAGATCCCGAACCGCGGCCTGGCGATTACCCGTCGCATAGCAAAGGTCCCCCGCGTCAGGACCGATAATGCCGGGAAAATGTTCCTTAAGGGAAGCGATGATCCCCCTTGTTTCTGCAACAGAAAGAGTCGTCTGGGTGATATAGGCAAGTTCCTTGCCCTCGGGGACCACAAGGTTCGCAACATCGGCTTCGTTACGGACCAGGGAGATGGAGCCTTCCGGCAGCTGTCCCAAGGTGCCTTCCACTTCCGCATGACCGGCATGACCGATCATAATGATGTGGCGTCCTGCATTGTAGTGCCGCTGGGCACTGTAATGGACCCTAAGGACCAGCGGGCAAGAGGCATCCAGCACCTGAAGATGACGTTCTTCGGCTTCCTTATAAATACGTTCTGCAACTCCATGAGCGGAGAAAATCACGACGGAGCCTTCCGGAACTTCGCAGAGGTGGTCTACGAAAATGACACCCTTGTCCTTGAGAGTCTCCACCACGAACTTGTTATGCACGATTTCGTGACGGACATATATGGGAGTACCAAACTTTTCCAGAGCTTTTTCCACCACATGAATGGCACGGTCCACACCGGCACAGAATCCACGAGGGGTAGCGAGAATTACTTTCTTCATTTCAGGAGCTCCTCAACAAACTTTTTCAATTGTGTGTATGAATTTAAAATTTTTTCCCGCTCTTGGGAAAGGGCGGAAGCAACGCAGGCCTTATCCGCAGGCACTCCAACCAGCTGGTTTGGATTTTGCAGACGAACCAACCCGCCCTGTTCAATCAAAACCTGGACAGCACTTTCCGCACCTCGACAGAAGGGACCAACGATAGTAGGAACACCCCGCTGAAGAGGTTCCCAGAAGTCGTGAATTCCAAGACTCTTATGGAAGGATCCGCCTACATAGGCGGCCTCGCTCCGGAAAAGAATTTCGGGAACCTTACCGAAAGTATAAACCAGCGAAATATGGCCGGGAGCGGTTGCGGGCCACTGGACCACAGGAAGGTCTCGACTGCGGAACGCGGCTATGAACCGCGGAACTTCTTCCAGGCGACGAGGGGCGATCACCAGAGATTTTTTCTGGGCGACTAAGGAAGAAAACGTCTGCTGCAGGAAAGGCAGTTCCTCTATGTGAAGCGAGATAAAGCTTGTCAAATCCTTCGCGCGAAGTTCAACGCGAGAAGGAGCGGATTTTTCGACGGAAATTTCGGGCTGGTTCCGGCGGGCCCAGGGCAGAAGTTTCCAGTTGCCGCCGACGGAAATGATTCCACGAAAACTTCCGGCAGCAAATTTCAGGAAGCGGGATTGGTCCGCAGAAGTCTGCATAGCTGCAAATCCCAATCCGGAAAAATCCATACCGGGAACGGCCTTACGGAACCGTCCCGAAACAAGTGCTACAGATGCACTTCGGGTATAGCTCTGCATACCGGAAAGATACCCAGGCCACAATTCGTTTTCACCCAGGATTAAGCCCACGGGTTTTATCCGCCGGAGAAAACATCGAAGAACCCAGGGAACATCGGCGGGCGCCAATGCCACCTCAATTTTGTCGCAATTCGCCCCCGCTATTTCGGGTTGGCCGCACGCAGGCCTTGATTCGTCGGGTTTGTCACGTGCAGGTTCCGCGACGCCCCCCTGCGCCAAGGAATCACGAAGATGGCGGACCACTTCGGGTTTCTGGCTGGTAATTAAAATCTTCGGCAAGTCGGGTACATCATTTTGCAGCACGGCCGCAAGATTCAAAAGCATCTTGCACTCCCCCATGCTGGCGCCGTGCATCCAGAGGAACGGCCCCTTGGGCCAAGGCCCCCGAAGCCGTTTGGGCAATCTGTACTTGCGATCCAAGGGTCTGACACAGCAGGCCAATTCCGCAAGTAAACCAAGGAACATCCGGCCAAGATTTATGAAGTTCATGTCCATAAGTTAGCCCAGAAGTTCCAGGAGATTAAAACTCAAAACCGTCTTGCGCAAAAGGATAATCGCAACGACAACCGCAAGCCAAAACCAGGTGGAAGCGTCCGCACGGGCAGCCGATAGGAACGAACGTTTCGCGGGGGCGCAGTCTTTTTCGGGACGCAAGGGCGCCGCATTTTCTCCGCTAACTTTTTCAGGATGCAAGGGTGACGCACTTTCTCCGCTAACTTTTTCAGGATGCAAGAGCGCCGCGCTTTCTCCGCTAACTCTTTCAGGACGCAAGGGCGCCGCGGTTTTATTTCCGAGGGTCAGCCGCGGGATGAACGCAGGGGTCGCCGCAGCCCACTTTCGCCATCCATCGCCGAAACGACTTTCCAGGTAACGGTCCTCCAGACGGGACAGTAAAAATTCAAATGCAAACAGCGCTACGACAAAGACAAGAGCAACCGGCTGAAAGCCCATGTGCAAGACAACAAAGGCATAGCCGACGCCCCCATTGGAAAGGTACAGCGGGTGGCGAATTCTAGAATAAATTCCTTCCGTCACCAGGCGGTCCGCATCGTGAGTAAACCCGCGGGTATGCTCCCCGATGGAGCGGCGAGCCTGAATGCGCAAGATCGAAAAAGACACGAGAAGCACCGCCGATAAGGGCAGGACCTCACATAGCCAGGTGTCTGAAATCGGGTCTCCCGGGAACAGCAGCATCGCGATGGCTAGAGCCCCAAGAATCCAACCGCGGTAGGCGTACAACTTATTCATCGCGACGCCTCTTTACGGGAAGGATTGTCGCGAAATTCAGCGTCGCAGTCTTCACGGGAAATTTCGTCGCGGACTCTGCTAGAAGTTTCATCGCCGAAGGTCACCACATTGAACCGCGATTCCATGGCAGGAGTAAGAACGTCATGGCTGACGACGACCACCCACTTGTCCAGCAGTTCCGCGCAGTCCAGGAATGCGGCAAGAAGAGGTTCGCGGTCTTCAAGTGCGATAGACGCGAAGGGTTCATCCAGAAGGACAGTCTTACTGCGGGAAGCGAGAGACCAGAGGAGCGCGACCTTGGAACGTTCACCGCCGGAGAGGCCGGTCTTGTGAAGCAAAGGCCCGACATTCGCAAATTGCAGGAAGCGGTTGATGACGAAGGCTGTTGCAGATTCGGCAAGCGCCTCGACCGCCGAACCAGCGGTTGGAACGGTCGCATGGTTCGTCGTGACGCCTGCAGCATCCAGAAGTTGCAGCAACAGCCGACGAGGCGGCAGTTCCAAATCCTGCGCCACGAAGAAAACATTATGTTCCGCACCTGCAAGAGACGCACTGCGCCAGCCGTCATCCCACTGTTCAAGGCCCGCGAGCAGTCGCAAGAAGGTGGACTTCCCTACCCCATTTTTTCCGCGGACAAGGACGGGCTTTTCCCGAGACCAGGAAAGTTCAAAACCGGAAAACACCGGATGTTCAGAACCTTCGTAATGGAAAGATTTTTTATTCACCAGAACGCCTTTGGTTTCCTTGCGGAGTGCTCCCGCGCTTTCATCATCGCCTTCATAGCCCGCAGAAAAACAATGCTGCAAATTTTCGGAACGCCTAGGCAATTTTTCGAAGGATTCCATGATGTCCAGCGCACTTGCGAGGGAACGGTATTGGGGCATGAGTCGGGCGCATTCCTTCACCGGCTTGTAGCAAAGCAGCACAGCGGAACAGAAGAGAACGAGGGAGGTTCCGTCCATCCAGCCACGATGAATGAGGAGGGCGCAAAAGCCGAGAACAAGCACCATGGCAAGCACGGAGACCGCCTCGGTAATTTGGGAGAGGCCCTGTTTGCGGATGGAGGTTTCCGCGCCGCGGTCGCGGAGGTCCCGGTTGCTTTTCAGGAGGTTGTCGGAAAGGGCGGTTCGCTCGTTGGCGGAACTCCATTGCCGAAATAGGCGGCGGGCTTGATTCAGGTCCCCGCGAAAATTGGAACGGCCCCACAGGAGGGATTCTTCGGCAGGCCCCATCTTGTGAAGCTTTCGCTGGAGGACGCTGACCATCGGGACAACGACCACAAAGAGGAACGCCGTCAGCTGCCAGGAGATGTAACACAGCACCGGCAGGAAAACCACCAGCTGGAGGACGGCCTGCACCGCCTGGAAAAGGACTGCACCGTTATTCTGGAAAACCTGGGTGGCTTCATAGGCGGCCTCCACTTTCCGGTCACCGTCGGGAGTATGAAAAACTCGTGGAGACAGGTTCCGCAGTCCATGTAAAAACCAGGCAGTCACGTGGCTGCCGGAGTTATAAAGCCATCGTTCGGAAGTTCGCACCTTCAGGTAGAGGAAAATCAGGCGAAATACGGTCAGGCCGACCATAAGGGTCATCCAGAGCGGAAGCGTCACCGGTCCCCGACCGTCAAGAATTTCCATAAAGGATTTTATTCCGTAGAGAATAGCGGCATCTGCCCCACTAGCCAGCAAGGCAAGGGGAAAAAAGCGAAAAATTCCGCTGAAAAACGATTTTTTTAGCCACTTTCGCAGGAACATTGAGGCAAATGTAATTTTTTTTGTTTTACCCCCCTTTACAGAATCACAAACCTTACCTATATTTGGCCTACCTAAACGCCTCCATCGTCTAGTGGCCCAGGACTCGGGATTTTCATTCCCGCAACAGC
>JAKSIH010000036.1 GCA_024398935.1 Fibrobacter sp.
ACCTATGTTGATGAAGATGGTAGCGAAATTAGTTCAACCGATTATCAGTATGGTACGCCAACTACGCTGCTTGTTCCTACTCGCGAGGGGTATGCCTTTGTGGGTTGGTACAAAAGTGCTGACTTCTTTGGCGAAGCCGTGGCTTCCATTGCAGACGACGCTACCGGAGCATTGACCTTCTATGCCAAGTGGCAGGAACTTCCGACTCTGGTGAATAAGGGCACCGTCAGTGAATGTTTCGAAATCTCCAGCGTTAATCAGCTGTATAGCTTTGCGGCCCTTGTGAATGGAGTTATCACGGCATCACAACTCCCCAGTGGTTATCCGGTTGGTTCAAACATCTGTGGCAAGCTGGCGAATGAAATTGTGGTGAACGAAAATGTGCTGGATGACGAAGGCAAACTGAATACGGTGACCGAAGGCGGATTCAGGACCTGGACTCCCATTGGAAACAGCAGTAAACAATATACAGGAACTTTCGATGGGCAAGGCTTTGCTATCAAGGGACTGTATTTCAATGAAGGATCAAAAGATAGTGTAGGTTTGTTTGGGTATGTAGGTTCTGACGGAAAGGTTGAGAATGTAGGTGTTGAGGATTCCTACATCCGAGGTTTAAACGTTGTCGGTGGCGTAGCTGGATATAATCAAGGTTCCATTGCAAACAGCTACAATAGCAGTTCTGTTGCTGGCGGCGATAATTATGTCGGTGGCGTTGCTGGAATCAATGTAGGTTCCATCGCAAACAGCTACAATAGCGGTTCTGTCACTGGCGGCAATATTTTTGTAGGTAGCGTTACCGGAGTCAACGACGGTTCCATCAAGAACTGCTTTGCAAAGTCTGGATCACCGGTTGGCCTTGTCAGTCCAGCAGGTGTTGCCTTTAGGGACGAAACTGAATTCCATGACGGTACCGTCGCAATACTTCTCCACAATGGAACGAATGGCTACGTCTGGGGGCAGAATGTTGGCACGGACGCTTATCCTGTTCTTTCCAACACTTATGATGCAGAAGGAAATCTGCAGCCTGGCGTAGTGAAATTCAATCTTGAATATGTTCTGAACGAAGGTTCTAACGCAGCTAATGCCGCAAGTACACATTCCTACGGAACCGAAACTGAGCTGCCGATCCCCACCCGCGAAGGTTATGCCTTTGCTGGCTGGTATGAAAATGAAGACTTCTCTGGTGACGCTGTCAAAACCATCGCCGCCGCCGCTCAGATTTCTGCAACAGCGCAAACCGTTGGCGAAAACACCATCTGGACAAAGAAATATTACGCCAAGTGGAGTTTTGCCTATACCATTACATACGAGTTGAATGGTAAGGATGCTATAAACTCGGATGTGGATAATTCCGCAAATCCTTCGGTTTACCTTGAGGGTGTAGAACTTTCACTTGCTATTCCTACCCGCGAAGGCTATGGCTTTGTTGGTTGGTACAACAGTGCTGACTTCTCTGGCGAACCAGTGTCCTCCATCGCAGCCGACGCCTCCGGAGCAAAGACTTTCTATGCCAGGTGGCAAGAAATTCCTGTGCTGGCTGGTAATCAGTGCTACGAAATTTCTAATGTAGAACAATTGTACGGCTTTGCCGCCCTTGTGAACGGAACTGTTAGCGTTCCAGCCGACATGCCTTCTGGAGTAAGTATTTGCGGCAGGCTGACGAAAAACATCTATGTGAACGGCAGTGCAACAAATCCATTGCAGTCTCAGTTGGTAAAGGATGCTGATGGTAATGTGACCAACGGAACTAGCTTTAGGACCTGGACTCTCATTGGAAACCGCAGTAAACAATATACAGGAACTTTCGATGGGCAAGGCTTTGCTATCAAGGGACTGTATTTCAATGATGAATCAGAAGAAAATGTCGGTTTGTTTGGGTATGTAGGTTCTGACGGAAAGGTTGAGAATGTAGGCGTTGAGGATTCCTACTTCCGAGGACAAAACTATGTCGGCGGCGTGACAGGATTCAACGAAGGTTCCATCACGAACTGCTACAACAGCGGTTCCGTGAATACTACAGGTGAATACTATGTCGGCGGCGTGACAGGATCCAACGAAGGTTCCGTCACAAACTGCTACAACAGCGGTTCCGTGAATACTACAGGTGAATACTATGTCGGCGGCGTGACAGGATTCAACGGAGGTTCCGTCACGAACTGCTACAACAGCGGTTCCGTGAATACTACAGGTGAATACTCCAATGTCGGTGGCGTGATAGGTATCAACGAAGGTTCTGTCACAAACAGTTTTGCAAAGACCGGTTCTGCAGAAAAACTGATTGTCCTAGACGTTGGGAATTCTTTTGGATCCGGCTTCAAAACTGGAGAAGAATTTTCTAATGGTACTGTTGCAGCCCTTCTCCACAATGGAATTGACGGTTCTGTCTGGGGCCAGAATCTTGCCGATGAAATTTCTTACCCTGATTTCAGCGGAAAGATTGAATTCAACTACGGTTCCATCGTGATTGCTGCCGACAAGTCCAAGGCGACGATTCTCGGTAATTCCACGGAAACAGCAAATGTGCCTAATCCGGTGGAAGTGAACTCTGTTGAATTTGAACGCACTTTCGTGGCTAGCCCTGAAGGCCTGAACATCGCCAATACCATTGTGCTGCCCTTCTCCACCAACGAAGGTACAACGGCCAATGCAGACTTCTACGCCTTTACGGGCGTAACTGTGGAAGACGGTGTCTATACAGCCGAATTCAGAACGGAAGTCAAGGTTGCCGCCCTGGAAGCCGGCGTTCCCTACGCCGTCATCCTAAAGGAAGAAGCTACGAATCTGAACATGACCTTGGGTTCTCCTGTTTCCGTGCAGACCGCTGAATTGAACAACCCCAAGGTGGGCGATTGGGAATTCACAGGCTCCTACGCAAACAGATATTGGGAAAACGGCTGCACCGCCCTGGAATGCGTCTATGGCTTCGCCGCCGCCGATGATGTAGGTGGCATCTACAAGGCCGGTGACTTCGTGAAGGGCGGTTCTGACGTGAGCGTCAAGCCCATGCGCGCTGTGCTCAGTAGAACCTCAGATCAGTCTAACTCCGGCAACGGAATGCTGCGTGCTCCGGCATACCGCGGCGTATCCAGAGCTATCGCAGAAGATGTGCCCGAAGTGATCGCAGTCCTGTTCGGCAATGCCGATGGCGAAGTCACCTATGTGGGCCAGATGAACACCCGCACCGGCAATATAACCCTTGAAAAGGCTGACCGCTGGTTTGACATGAAGGGCCGTCGCCTCAACGGCAAGCCCACTGTCAAGGGGACCTACTACAACAACGGCAAGAAAGTGATTATCAAATAAGGCGACAGGAAAATGCAAAAAAAGTCAACCGACAGAAAATCTTACGCAAAACCCTGCATGAAGGTGGTGACGCTGAAGCACCGCACAAGCCTCTTGCAGGCCAGTATGAATCATGGAGAATTTACCCTGGATGGATTCCGGGAGGAAAATGAAAATGTTTAAGACCAAAGAAACAAAAATGCAGATGAATAAAAAGAAGGAATACGTACAGCCCAAACTCAAGGTCATCAAGCTGAAGCAGCGGGCAAGCCTGCTGTCGGGAAGTGGTGACCCTGACGTTATCACTCCCTGCTTCGGCAGCCAGTGCTCTCAAGATTAAGACAAAACCCTGCAGGTGGCGGCTGAATACCTGTGCCAGTTTAAGGGGATTCGTTTTCTTGACGAACATTACGCAGTGGAACATCTTCTCCCAACGGACGAGGCCCTTGACGACCTGGTTGTCATCTGCAAGCGAAACGGGGGTACAATCGGATGATTCTATATCATGGAACCAATTGATTTTTCAATTGACCTGGAGACGGCCTTTAACTTTGTTTATAAGTCGAAGATTTTTGACTCGTTGAACAAGCCGGAAACTGGCTTGCGTGCTCGTAGTGCCTTATACATTTATGAAATCCTTCGGGACGAGTATATTTCACAAAATGCATAAAAGTCCTTCCGAACAAAATCGGAGGGATTTTTTTATATTAGGGCGAAGAAATGACAAAATGTCATTTTATCGCCCTAACCTAGGAGGCAGGTTATGTTCGTTGGACGCAAGGCTGAACTAGAGCGTTTGCAAACTTTGTGGAATAAATCTGTGGCGTCGCTTGTAACGATTCGTGGCCGCAGGCGTATTGGTAAGTCGACGCTTGTCTTGGAATTTGCCAAAAGAAGCAAGGCTTCGTTCATAAAGCTAGAGGGTTTGCAGCCGGTAGATGGTGTAAGCAATACAACGCAGCTGGCGGCCTTCGACAGGCAACTGTCTAGACAGATAAAAGGTAACAGAACTCCGTCAGCTACCTGGTTTGACGCGTTTGGTACACTGGAAAAATCACTTCCGAAAAAAGGCAGGGTGATTGTGCTTCTGGATGAAATTTCCTGGATGGGTAAATTTGATTCGGGCTTTGCCGGTGAATTGAAACAGGCCTGGGACAACTGGTTCTCAAAACGAGAAAACCTGATTGTATTCCTGTGCGGTTCGGTGTCTTCCTGGATTGACAAAAAAATAGTGAAGAGCAAAGCTTTCCTTGGTCGCCCCTCGATGAATCTTGTTTTGCAGGAATTGCCGCTGAATGAGTGTATCGAATTTTGGGGAAGGTCCGCCAAGCGGATTTCCACGAGGGAGATTGTCGATGTACTTTCGGTAACGGGTGGGGTCCCGGAATATCTGGAAAATATTAATCCCGCCCTTTCTGCGGACGAGAACATTAAGGCTCTATGTTTTAGATCTGGAGCCTTGCTGGTCAGCGAATTTGAAGATATTTTCAACGATACTCTAGATGCGAATCTTGGAACGAAACGAAAAATGCTGTACGCGCTTTCCGAAAGAAAGCTTACGGCGACTGAAATTGCCGATGAACTACATCTCAAAAATAATGGTCATGTTTCGGACAATCTCAGTGAACTTGAACTTGCTGGCTTTATCGTGAGGGATGATGGAGTGAATCCTGCTACCGGCAAGAGAAGCAATCTGGGGAAATATCGTATCAAGGACAATTATACAAGGTTTTATCTGAAGTACATTGAGCCAAAGAAAAGTCTGATTGAAAAGGATGCCTTTAGGTTCATGTCTCTGGAACAGTTACCGGCGTGGAATTCAATTCTTGGACTTCAGTTTGAAAATCTTGTGATATCGAACTTATCCGCATTATTGCATCAAATTGGACTGAATAATGCCTTGATAACCTCTGCCTCACCCTATGTTCAAAACAAGACCGCGCGTCAACAGGGGTGTCAAATAGACTTGTTGATACAGACCGCCAAATGCGCTTATCTTGTTGACATGAAACGGCGAAATGTCATTGACGAATCTGTGGTTGATGAGGTTGAGGAGAAAATGAACCGCCTAAAGTTGAAAAAGGGGGTGTCGCTTCGACCGGTTCTCGTGTATGAGGGAAATTTATCAAAACGAGTTTCTGCGGATGCCTTTTTTAGCCATATTATTTCTGCGGATTCGCTTCTTGGACGAAATGCTTGACCTTGCAAGGATCACTTTGACAAGGGCGAAGAATTGACAAAATGTCATTTTGTCGCCCTGATGAGAATGCTATGGATTTTTCCAGATACGATAATTTTTTCCTTCTGTTGCGTATTGCGCTTGGGTGTCCGGGGGCAAGTGCTGGTGCGTTTCCGCGGCTGTCTGCGGAAGAGTGGGAACGCATTTACAACGAGGCGGACCGGCAGACTCTTCTGGGGCTTGCGTTTGACGGGGTGATGAAGTTGCCCCAGGAACTGCGCCCTCCCATGGAACTGATGTTCCAGTGGGCTAGCGAAGCGGAATCCTTTAGCGGCTTGAACAAGATTTTGAATGAGGAAGCCGCAAAGCTTACTGAATTTTTCAGGGGGCATGGCAGGAGTTGTGCCGTTTTGAAAGGCCAGGCCAATGCCCGCCTTTACCCGAATCCGTTTTGCCGGCAGCCGGGAGACATTGACATCTGGGTTTCCGGCGGGAAAAAGAGCGTCGTGGGTTTGCTGCGGGGAACGGATCTTTTGAATCAGATGACAATGGCCACGCACCACACCCACATGAAAAACGATGGTGGCGTTGATGTGGAGGTGCATTTCCGTACATCTTCGGGCAACTACAATCCGTTTACGACACGTCGTCTGCTGAAATATCTGGACAAAAAAATCCTGAACTCGGTGGAGGTTCCCGAAGGTTTCTGCGCCCATTCCACGAAGTTTGCGTTGGCCATGCAGCTGTCGCACATCTATCGTCATTTTATTGGTGGCGGGGTAGGGCTTCGGCAGGTTGTAGATTATTATGTGTTGCTTAAGCATTCCAGCGAAAGCGAACGCCGCGAGCTGATGGCGAACTTGAACCGCTTTGGACTGCGGAAAATTGCGGGGGCCCTCATGTGGCTGCTTCGAGAATCGTTTGGCCTTGATGATGGTTTTATGCTCTGTAAGCCCGACGAATTCCGCGGGAGGTGGCTCCTGCGGGAAATCCTGAAGGGTGGCAACTTTGGCCGCCATGCAGGTGACGGTCGTCTCAAATGGCTCTTCTGGTGGTTTGGCAAGCGCAAGAAATCCCTAAGTTACTGGCGTTTTGATTTGGCGGAAACCTTCTGGGCGGAAGTCAACTACTGGAAAACTTTTGTGGAAAACACTTCGACGCGAATCCGGCTGCGCAAGATTTCCCTTAGGGATGTGAAGTTCTAATATTCAACGCTTCTTTCTTTTTGCTATTTTTTGACATAGAAAAAAATTTAACCAAGGAAATTAATATGTGCGATTGCTGCAATAATAAGCGTCCTGTCCGTGTGCGTTTTGCACCTAGCCCCACTGGCTACCTCCACGTTGGCGGTGCCCGTACCGCTATCTACAACTACTTCTTTGCAAAGGCCATGGGTGGCGTTTTCTACCTGCGTATCGAAGATACCGACCGCAAGCGCTATAACGAAACTGCTCTCCACGACTTGATGCGCGACCTGAAGTGGCTTGGCCTGCAGTGGGACGAAGGTCCGGGTTGTGAAAAGGACTGCGGCCCCTACTTCCAGAGCGAACGCTTGCATATCTATAACGAACAGATCAAGAAGTTGCTGGATTCCGGCGACGCCTACTACTGCTTCTGCACCGAAGAACGTTTGGCCGAAGTGCGCCAGGCTCAGGAAAAGGCCGGCGTGTCCGTGACCGGTTACGACCGTCACTGCCGCAACATTCCTCGTGAAGAAGCCGAAGCCCGCATTGCCGCCGGCGAAAAGGCTGTGATCCGCTTCAAGGTTCCCGAAACTGGCGTCACCGAATTCGACGACATGATCCGCGGCCATATCTCCTATCAGAATGAACTGCTGGACGACCTGGTTTTGATCAAGCGCGACGGCTATCCCACTTATCATTTCGCCAGCGTCTGCGATGACCACCTGATGGGTACTTCCCACGTTCTCCGCGGTGACGAATGGATTTCTTCTACTCCCAAGCACGAACTGCTGTACAAGGCTTTCGGCTGGGAACCTCCTGCATGGTGCCATCTGCCGGTGATTCTCGACAAGAACGGCGGTAAGCTTTCCAAGCGTAAGGGTGCCGCATCCGTGGGCGACTTCCGCGACCTGGGCTACCTGCCCGAAACTCTCGTGAACTACCTGGCTCTCCTGGGCTGGAATCCGGGCGACGACCGCGAAGTCATGACCATCAAGGAAATGATCGACTGCTTCACCCTGGAACGCATTAATCCCAAGCCCGCAAGCTTCGACGAAAAGAAGCTCCAGTGGATGAACGGCCAGCACATCCACATGTGCGACGACGCCATGCTCCTCGGTATCATGAAGGAAGGCCTTGCCGCCAAGGGCTTTGACCTCAGTAACGAACGGTCAGCTCGTCTCCTGGAAATCGTGAAGAACCTGAAGCCCCGCGCACACTTCGTGCAGGACCTGGCAGAAATGTCCACCTACTTCTTCAAGGCTCCGGAAACTTACGACGAAAAGGGTGCCAAGAAGCACTTTGGTGAAGGCTCCAAGGAACTCTGCCAGCAGGTTCGCGACATGCTGGCTTCCATCGAAGACTTCAAGACGCCGGTCATTGAAAAGGAATTCTACGCCCTCGCAGAACGCATCGGCCACAAGGTTGGTGAACTGGTTGGCGCACCGCGTCTCGCTGTATCTGGCGTTACCGCTGGTCCTGGCCTGTGGGAAATGTTTGAAATCATCGGTAAGGAAGAAACCCTCCGCCGTATCGACGTAGCCCTCCCGCTCATGGGATAACAAATAGTGCTTAGTAAACAGTGGTTAGTAAACAGTAACAACTGACCACTAATCACTAACCACTAATCACTAATCACTCAATCAATGCGTGCTCTTTTTCCTCATAGGTTGTACACTCAAAGGCTTTTCTGCCGCCGTTGCCAGCAGGTGACGGAACACGGCATTTTTGCCCGAGAACAGTACAGCACTCTGGGGGGAATGGAGTCCCATATTCCTCTACTCTGTTCCTGCGATACTTGCCAGACCCTCTTTGTCGCCTTTTCCCACGAGTTCGTCTTTTGCCGAACGGGGCAGGTGAACAACGAGTATACGAAGGTTTTTGGCGTCAATCGGATTGCTCCGGGCAATTGGCTGTACTTTAAGGGTTCGCAGAAGCCTGGTATCGTGAAAAGCGTGTTCCAGGGCCCCCAAAAGGAAATCATCAACATAAGCTACGATGGTGGCCCCGAACAGAAGGTGGAGTGCGCAAAGATTGTGATCAGGAGTGAGGAGGCTCCTGGTGGCTACCGACTGCTGCCTGCCCAGAGTGCGCATACCCTGATGGGCGATCCGGTTTATCATTCTATCCGGAATCAGTTCGGTGTGGCCGTGGGGCTAGTTCGTGATGGCGACAAGGATAAGCTAGCGGTTCTTCTGAAGGATAATACGCTGGTGTTCATTTCCCTGCCGGAAATTTCGCAGAATTTCCCTAATGACAGACTTGTGGAAATGGTCCGCGTAAAACTTGCGCAGGTGTTTCCGGAAGAGATGGGGCACATTGCCCTTGACGCTGGGCAAGGCATAATCTACCTGAATGGATCCGTTAGGAATTTGTCTGTAAAACGCGCTCTGGTATCCTGTATCAACAGTCTTCCCCATGTTCGCGGATGCGTGGACTTTACCAAGGTTCAGCAGAACGGAATTGTGACAGATGCTCAGATCGAACGGTCCATCCTTACCTTGCTAGAATCACCCTCGTCAAGGTTATTCGACTATAGGCTTAAAGTGGCGAATGGTCGGGTGGATGTGTACGCTAGCTGTAATGAAAAGTATTTTTCCAACGATCTTGAAAACAGGATTATGGAAATGCCTGGAGTACAGGACCTCAACTGTTTTATTACACGCTTGCCGGAAGATGCCCTGGAAAATGAATTGCTATGTAGGCAGATAGAGACGGACCTTGCGCTGAACTCTCTTTTGCAGAGGTGTTGTATAAAGGTCTCCTATTCAAAGAAAAAGTTTTTGTTGGAAGGCTTTGTAAGAACTGCTATCCAGAAACAGATTGCTTATTTGGCAACCATGAAAAAGGCGAGAACCACAGGTGTGGAAAATCGCCTAAGACAGATTTAAACATGTAAAGGAATCCCTATGGCTACTGGTTATGAAAAGATAAACTTGATCAAGGGTCTTTTGAAAACGAAAATGACCGTGGAGCAGCTGGCTAGTGTTCTGGGCTGCGGCACCCGTACTGTATTTCGTCATCTGGATGTTCTGGCAAAGGAAAATTGCGGTCTGAGAAAATCCAAGGAACCTGGTGGTCCCATGTATTACGTGATTCAGACCAACGAAGAGGTAAACTTCAACCAGAATATCGTCAAGCAGCTGGAAAAGATCAAGAAGAATATGTCGGGGTCCAATGCCCAGGACATCAAGAACCTGAAGCTGGTGGACAAGATTATCGAACAGCTGGGTGTAACCAATCCCGATGATTTCAAGCCCGAAGCCATTACCACGGACCCGGACTACATTCTGGATTATGGTCCCTTTAGCGACAACAAGCTTCAGTCGACCAACATCAATAAGGTGCTGAAGGCCATACACGAACAGTTTAAGATTAAAATTTCCTACAGACCGTCTTCTCATGCGGCTGAGCCTAGCACTTTTGAACTCCGCCCGGTGAAAATCATTATGCGTATGGATACGCTGTATCTGATCGCCGCTGACGAATCTTTTGAGGAAACGGGAGTGTTCAAGAACTTCCTGTTCGAAAACATCATTAGCGTGCAGGAAACCAATACGGCTTTCCAGAAGATTGCATTTGACGCTGCGGTTCACTATAAGTATACCTTCGGTAAGTATACCTCCCTGGCTAAGTTCGAGGATGTGTCCTTGCTGGTGAAAAATAAGTGGCTCCAGACGCAGTTTGAACGTTCCCACTTTACTCCGGAAGCCACTAGGCGTATGGATAGAGATGGTAACATGATTGTGGATTTGAAACTGCGTCTGACTCCGGATTTCAAGACTTGGCTGTTGGGCGTTTCTCCCGATGTGAAGATTTTGAAACCGGCCTCCTTGAAGGAAGAAATCAAGGAAATGCTGAAAAAGACTTTAGCTGAAATGGATGATTAAGCGTTGGCTATGGAACACAATCTTTCTGATTACAGCTTTGAATTTCCGCCGGAACTGATTGCCAGCCGTACAGCAGGCAAGGGCAAGACCCGCATATTGCACTGTCCGAAAGATGGCGGCGAGCGCCATATCATGAAGGCTCCCGAAATCGTGGATTTATTTAAGCCTGGTGATTGCCTGGTAGTGAACAACACCAAGGTCATTCCTGCTCGCCTGTATGGCAAGACTATGCACGATGGGGAAGTGGAGACCTTGCTGGTTCAGGCTATGATTCCTGCCGAAGATGGCTCTGCCCGTTACGAGGCCCAGGTCCGTCCGGGTAAGGCTTTCAAGGTTGGCCGCGAATTGATGATCGCTGGCGTTAAGACCACGGTGGAATCCATCAATGAAGATGGTTCCCGTGTGTTGCGTTTTGCTGTAACGCCTATTGAGCTGGAAGCGGTCATGAATGCTCAGGGACATGTTCCGCTGCCTCCCTATATTAACCGTCCGGATGACGAAGAGGACAAGAAGGCTTACCAGACGATTTTTGCCAAGTATTCGGGAGCAGTTGCGGCTCCTACGGCAAGTCTCCATTTTAGCGAAGAAATGCTGGAGGCGTTGAAGGCCAAGGGCGTGAAGGTTGCCGAAGTGACCCTTCATGTAGGACCGGGTACTTTCCAGAATATTTCCGTAGAGGATTTCACCCAGCATAAGATGCACGGGGAACATTACGAACTGACGGAAGAAAACGCTCGCATTATTAATGAAGCAAAGGCTGCGGGTGGCCGCGTCGTGACGGTGGGTACAACAAGTACTCGCGTGGTGGAAACTATCGCCGATGACGCGGGGGTTGTTCGTGCCCAGAAGGGAGTGACTCACGCATTCTTCTATCCGGGATACCGCTACAAGATTGTGGATGGCCTTATGACTAATTTCCATTGGCCGAAGAGTTCCCTCATTTTGCTGGTGTCTGCGTTCTATGGGCGCGAGAATACGCTTGCCGCATATAAGATGGCTGTAGAAAACAAGCTGAAGCTGTTCAGCTACGGCGACGGCATGTTAATTCTCTGACGCATGGGGCTCTGCCCCCTGGACCCCCGACAAAGGGAAGGCTCTCCAAGTTTTGTACTTTGGAGCCTTCCTTTTGTGTTTGAGGGGCGCTGAAGCGCCTCCTCAAGGGATTGTGGAAAGGCAATCGGGATTGCAGTAACGATGGGGCTGCTGCCCCCATTTTTTAATACCGTTTTTTCGGATTTTTTGTCACTAGATCCTTGATTTGACGGATTTGGTGGCATGGTTTTTAGATAAAGTAACTGCTTTTGCCAAGAAAATCCTCTAGGTTTGTCACTGATAATCCGATTGTTTCCGTTTAGTGACAACGAAATTCGGTAATAGATTGTAATTTGATAAAAAGTGTTTTGAATAAATTAAAAATAATGCCACTAAATAGATGTTTCTTTTTGTTTGGTGACAAAAAAATGGAAAAACCTGCAATTGCAGGTTTTTAATTGCGGAATTTTTAATGTCCTTTTCTGACGGGGAGGGCGCAGAAATATTCTTGCTGGCGGAGGGCGGCGAGAACTTTCAGCTGATTTGCTGGCGTTTCCTTGAGGATGTCGTCCAGCACAAATTGGGGAATTCTTTTCTGCGGGCGGAATTCCCTAGGTACGCCTTCGTAGTCGCTTAGCTGCCAAGCCACCAGCATTTTCTGGATGAACTCACTCCAGGGAAAGTTGTCCCTGGAAGTCAAGTAGAATTGTTCCGGTTTCTTTCCGTCCTTGCAGTCAACGAGCAGGGAACCGTCCCGAAAGCACTGGAGGACTGTTCCAAGTCGTTCCACATTTTTTGTGGCTTCCTGCGGGGGGATGACGACGATGATTTTCACAAAATCTCCCTATGTAGCATCCTGCGAGGACATTGAATCGGCGAGGATCTGCTGATCGACGATTCCCTGGAGGACAGGGAAATCCTGGCGGTATTTCTGTAGCGGTTCTAGGGTAATGCTTCCGCGAACGACAGCTTCTGAATTGCTGTCTCCTGCACTTATGATATTTCCCAGCGGGTCGATAATCATGGAGGTTCCCGCCAGTTTTTTGCTGGAGTCCGCTTCGCTTGGCGAAACCCCGTTAACGGCTGCGATATAGACCTGGTTTTCGATGGCTCGTGCCTTCAGTAAGGTTTCCCAATGTTCCCTGCGGACTAGGGGCCATGCGGCCTGCACCGTAATGAGGTTCGCTCCCTTCTTGACGGCATCGCGGAATAGCTCCGGAAATCTCAGGTCATAGCAGATGACGCTTGCGATTTTCCAGTTGCAAATCTTGAATAAATTAATGGAGCCGCCGGCGATGAACTTACGGCTCAGTTCCGGAAAGAAGGGATGGCACTTGTCATATCCCGCGACTTGTCCGCGACCATCGGGCGTAAATATTCCGGAGTGGTTGGTGAAACCTTCCGCAACCTTGTGGATGCCTGCACCCAAAACGGTACAGCGGGTCTCGTCTGCTAATTGCTGCAAGAATTCCACGGTCTCGTTTTTTTTCGGAGATTCTTTTTCAGCGCTGGATAACCTTTTGGAAAAATCCTCCGCAAAGGGGGCGCAGTCCTTGGGTAGGTAGCCGGTGGCAAACATTTCCGGCAGGAGGATGACTCCGTTTTTTACGCTGGAAAAATCGATGTCCCGGAGTAGTTCCCGGACTTTTCCGAAGTTTTTAGCCTTGCAGTC
The DNA here is from genome assembly GCA_024398935.1 of Fibrobacter sp. Classification (GTDB taxonomy): domain Bacteria; phylum Fibrobacterota; class Fibrobacteria; order Fibrobacterales; family Fibrobacteraceae; genus Fibrobacter. Next base: position 13,237 of record JAKSIH010000036.1, read on the forward strand.
GGGATCCTTGCCGAGGATGGATTCCAGTTGAACGAGAAAAAGGTCTAGCATAGCGGTAGAAATATAAAATATGTGGGGCAACCGGTTCCCGGAACGGCCGCTTTCCCTGTTAAAATTCTAATTTGGAAGCATGAAGTTTCGCTCTATATTTTGTTTTTTGATTCTAGCCGTAAGTGCCGTTTTCGCTGCAACGCCTACCACGATTATGGGTGTGGTCCTGGAGGCGGAAACGGATTTGCCCATTAAGAACGTTGCCATTACTTACCAGTCCGGCAAGAGTGTGGGTGAGACCAATTCTGAAGGTCGATTTGAACTGACGGTGGATTCCAAGAACGCCTCCCTGGTTTTCAAGAAGGACGGCTTTGATAGTGTCTTTGTGGAACTTCAGGATTTTGCGGACCTGTTTGACATGGTGGTAACCTTGAGTACCAATGTCCGCAATCTGGGTGCCAGCACGATTATCGGAGGTGGTGACGAAAAGGTCCAGTGGACGGTGGAACGTAAGATTAACCTGGACAAGCTGGAAGATGCCGCCGGTATGCGATTCGACCTGACGGAGCATTTAAGCCAGATGCCAGGAATTTCTGGGCAGAAGGATTTTAGCAGTGCCCTTTATTACGATGGTTCCCGTGCCGGGGATGTGGCTTACCACCTGGGCCGCCTCCGCATTCCCAACATGCGTCATCTGGACGTGGGTTTCCCGGGAAATCTTTCCGTGATCAATCCCCACATTCTGAGCGGCATCGAAATTCACGATCACTATGGTGCAGGTCCCATCGGCCAGGGTCTTGCAACTTCCGTTCAGTACCTGCCGGAACAGACCAAGGGTGAATGGGGACTTAAGGGTGCCGCAGGCATTACCATGCAGGAAGTGGTGGTGGATGCCCCCTGGATGTTCTGGGACAGCTTCCGCTTTGCATTCCGCCGTCTGGATGGGGAAATGCTGAAAAACCTGGGTGAAAAGTTCTTTACGGAATTCAGAAAACGCGACGGAGACTGTGTGGATAACTGCAACGTGAAGTCTTCCGATCCCTTTGACCTTTCCGCTTTCGATGTCTACGCTCAATTTAACGGCGCTGATTCTAATGGCAACACTTGGGCGATCCGTACCTTGTACAGTTCCGATGAATATACCATCCGTCAGGATACTTCCACTGCCTACGACCAGGTGAATTCCATCGACATTCTTTCGGGTGAGCAGAACTACTTCGTTCTGGGTGTGGAATACGATTCCCGCTTTGGTACAAGCTTCCATGGTGGTATCGTTCGTGAATACCTGAGCGATTCTCTCCGGGATACGACGGGTTTCCGCAGTACGGCAAGTTCCAAGGTCGCAGAGACCTTCATCGATGGCTATGAACAGACGCACACCACCATCAGTGGAGGCGTGGACAAGAAGTACGATTCAAGACTTCTGGGGGCTGAAATTAGCGGAGCCCTTCTTTACGAACATCATATTCTGGAAAGGGACTATCCGGGGTTTGGCGAGGCTGTTTCCAAGGACCATCAGACAGGCGTCCTTTCTGGCGTTGGTCGCTTTAGCTGGAAGGATGAGCATTCCGAAAAGATTGTCTCCCTGGGGGCCATTGCAGACTGGAGTGAACACGATGCGGCTCCCACGGTGTCCTTCGACCTGGACCAGAATCTTTCCGGGACGGATACCGCCTACTGGCGCCTGTTTGCAAATGCGGCCTATCGCAGCGACTGGAAGCCATACTTTGATGACGGGGACCTGACGGGACGCCTGGAATCCGGGGCTTCTGCCAAGGTTGGCTTGGGCTACCTGTCCAAGTATCTGGTGGGGCAGGGTGCAGTCTTTGTCCGTTACTACTTTGATCCCCTGCTGCCGATGCCCAAGGCCTACGCCCAGTACAAGGATGTAACGCCTGTGGACTACGCCTGGGTTATGGGTGCATCAGGCAACCTGGAATTCAAGACATCCCACCATTTCTCCATGGCGACAAATGTCAGCACGGTCTATGGTGAATATGAACTGGAGAGTGGCAACAGCTTGCCCTGGGAAGCGAACTCTCGCCTGGATATAGTGTCCCATTTCCGCTACTATCCCCGTAAGGATTCTATCGTTTCCGTTATCCTGACTCATCATGCGGCACTCCATCGTCCGCTGTACTTTTACGAAATCAAGCCCTCCGATTCCAAGACCCGTGAAAACGGAACACGCCTGCTGAGGGACTACCACGAATTTACGGACCTGTTCAGGACGGATGTCCGCGTGAATCTGGATCTGGAAGGTAAGAAGACGTCCTTCTTCAGAAAAGCCCGCTTCTACCTGGAAGTGGATAACATTTTTGCAAACCTGGATGTGAAGGCTCTGGAATTTTTGGGTTCCGAAAATGGCCGCGAGCGTTCCTGGGTAACTCGTGACGAAGATGGAAATTCTTCCAACGGCTACGACCTGGTTCCCTTCATTGCAAAGGGCATGGGGCTTTACGTCCAGTTCGGCGTCGAGGTTATGCTGGGAATTTAGTTGGCGGCGAAGAGTGAAGAATGAAGGATGAAGGAGGGACAGGAAATTTTTTATGAAACTTCGAAATCTTTTGTTTGTATTTTTTGCGTTTGCCTGTGTCTTGATGGCTCATCCTACGGACCAGGTTTTTGTGCCGCCCAAACCTGATGAACCGAAGCGCTTTTGTGAGGATGTTCAGCGCTGGTTGAGTTATGCTGAAAAATCCAAGGACCTGGTGGAAATTACCAATATGGAAGGTCTTCGAATGGACCTGCGTTATGGTACTTTTAACAATGTAACAGGCCATGACCTCTATTGCGGGGAACAGCGAGCCTTTGTCCGCAAGGAAGCCTATACAATGTTGAAGAAAACTATCGCCTATATGCAAAAGGAAATGCCTGGTTCCGTGCTAGTCATTTTCGATGGGGCTCGTCCTGTTTACGCTCAGGCCGCGCTAAAAAAGATGGTGCAGGGAACGCCCTACTCCCATTATGTTTCCTCTCCCGGAAAAGGCGGGCTGCATAATTTTGGACTGGCCCTTGACCTAAGCATCACGGATGCGGATGGCAACCTGCTGGACATGGGGACGGACTTTGATTCCTTTGAACGTTGCGCTGGCGCCGTGGGGGAGAAGGATGCCCTTAAATCCGGTCGCCTGACCCAGGAACAAGTTGATAATCGCAATAAGCTGCGTCGCATTATGCGCAAGGCGGGATGGGTTTCCCTCAGTAGCGAATGGTGGCATTTCAATGCCTACACTCGTGAGTACACTTACGAGAATTTTACCAAGTTCCCGATATAGAGCGGTTTCCTGCCCCCGCTCTCAAAATTTCATACAATAGCGTTTTAATGCTAGCCCGCTTTAGGCGGTCGTTGAGAGCCATGCCAACGCCGACATTGGGGATGGGGTCAACCAGGATCAGGTCGTATTCCGGCAAGTCCAGGTCGTGCATGTAGGCGTACAGCTTGGCGGTTGCCTCTAGCATGTCGCCCTTTTCGGATAGATTCAATGTGGCGGGAATGACGCCGGGCTGATCGCCGAAGGCGATGCGGACCGTGTTCCGGGGGAGCATTGCTCCTTCGGGGACTTCGCCGTAGAACAGGGGCACTTGAGGGCGGTAATGGGTGTCGCACTGGCCCGGGGCTGCCATGGGCTGGCCTGGCTTCGAGGTGGATTCCTTGATGTCTACCTTTCCTAATACCTTTTCAACCATTTCAGGCGTGATGGCTCCTGGACGAAGCACCGTAGGAATTTCCCCCACTAGGGAGATGATGGAACTTTCCACGCCCACGTCGCAGGATCCGCCGTCTACAATACCGGCAAGGCCCCGTTCGGCCAGCTGGTCTGCGACATGCTTTGCGGTGGTGGGGCTTACGTGCTTAAACAGGTTCGCGCTAGGGGCTGCCAGGGGGACGCCTGCCTTCCGGATGATTTCCTGGGCGACAGGGTGTGCAGGGAAACGAACCGCTACAGAGGGTAACCCGCTGGTGCAGAGGTCGGGAATGCAATCCTTCTTGGGAAGAATCAGTGTCATGGGGCCGGGCCAGTAGGCTTCCGCCAGCTTGTAGGCTGCATCGGGGATGTCCTTTGCGATATCCTTTAGCTGCTCCACGTCGCAGATATGAACAATGAGGGGGTCGAAGGTGGGGCGTTCCTTGATTGCGAAAATCTGGGCTAGGGCCTTTGGCTCGAAAGCGTTCCCTGCAAGTCCGTAAACGGTTTCCGTAGGAATGGCTACCACCTGTCCTTCTGCAAGAAGGCGTGCTGCTTCGTCAACAGATGTCCAAGGAGGAAATTTCATATCGCGGGGTAATTTAGAAATTTGTAGTGGGATTTGCTAGATGGAAAAAGGACCGCCCCGAGGGACGGTCCTAAATTTTTTGCGGGATTGCCCCGCGTCCTTAATCGAAAGGCTTATTCTGCTGCGGGAACTTCTGCGCTTTCCTCGGCATTGCTCGGGGTGCTTGCAGGTGCCGTGGCGCTTTCGGAAGCTGCAGCCGGTTCATCCTTGCGACCGAAGGCGAAAACCTTGTCGCAGGCGGAGTTAAAGCGGTTCCAGGTCTTTTCGGAATGCTCGCGGGGCACTGCACCCACCTCCTTCCACAGGCGACGCAGGTGCTTCACCTTGTTCATGGAGGCGGCAACTGTAGCTTCACTCAGGTCGGTCAGCAGGTCTTCTGCCTGTTCGCAAAGCAGGAGCTTTTTCTGCAGGTTGTTCTTGCGGGCCTGTTCCTGAATGTCCAGCTGGTCGCGACGGCGGGTAAAGAAGTCGTCGCAGGCCTCACGGAAATTCTTGTACAGTTCAGAATCGTCTGCACCGCAGGAGCCGATCTCGCGCCATTCCTTCTGAATTTCGCGGACGGCGTCTGCCAGCTGGTTGTTGCCAGCGCTATCGGCAAATCCCTTGACCTTTTCGATCATTTCCTGCTTCTTGGCCTTGATTTCTTCCAGAGCCTTTGCGAATGTTGCGTCGGAACCGGCGACACTTGCCAGCAACTTGTTGTAGATGCCGTTGAAACGCTCACTGATGGTCTCGATCGCTTCCTTGGGAACCATACCCAGGGACTTGTATTCGGCTTCCAGGGCCTTGATTTCCTCCAGAGTGCAGGAGCCCGCTGCAAGTGCTTCCAGCTTTTCGCAGACGGCGTTCTTTGCTTCCAGATTCTTCTGCTTGTTTGCGTCCATCTCTTCGAAATGGGCACGCTTCTTCTCGAAGAAGGAGTCGCAGGCGGTGCGGAAACGGTTCCAGATGTCGTCGGACTTGCTCTTGGGTACGGGACCCGTTGCCTTCCAGGCGTCCTGGAGCTGTTTCAGCTTGTTGGATGTTGCGTTCCAGTCGCTGGATTCCTTCAGGGCTTCGGCTTCCATGCAGAGAGCCACCTTCTTTTCGTAGTTGGCTTCGCGGGTCTCGTCCTCTGCCTTCAGGTTTTCCTTATGCTGGGAGTAGAATGCGTTGGTTGCTGCCTTGAAACGCTCGGTGACCTCGGCCACGTTGTCCTTGGGAACCATTCCGATGTTCTTCCAGCTTTCCTGAAGTTCCTGCATGGTCTTGAACTTGTCCTTCCAGAAAATCTCGGCGTTGGCAACCAGTTCTTCGATCTTCTGGCAGATGGAATTCTTTTCTTCCAGGTTCTTGAGGCGTTCGGCGTTCATCTCCTCGATGAAGGGTGCGCACTTTTCCTTGATCTTTTCGTAGTTGGACTGGAAGTGTTCCTGCATGGCCTGGAACTTTTCTGCGGATACGCGACCCACTTCTTTCCAACGGTTTGAAATTTCACGAAGCTTGGAGAGCAGTGCCTGGCTCGGTTCTTCGTTGACCATGGCATCCATTTCGGTAAGAATGTCATCACGGTCCTTCTCGTTGTGCCAGTTTTCCCACTGCTGCATTTCCTGGAACCGGCTGGTTGCGGCCTTGTATTCCTGCCACAGGTCGTGGTACTTGAACTTCTGTTCCCCGACGATTTCCTTCCACTGCATATAGCATTCGCGAACCTTCTTGTTCAATTCGCGGAAGTCTTCGTTTTCGTCAAAGGACTTGACCTTTTCGATGAGGGCGCGAAGCTTGGCGGAATTTTCTTCTACCATTTTCTTCTCGTTGTCATTGAATGCGGTAATCTTTTCCGTTAGTTTGTTGCGAAGGGCGTTGTAGGCCTGGAGCTTGGGGTCTTCGCCTTCCAGCAGGGGCAGCTTTTCCCACTCGCGAACGATGGCGTGAAGATGCTTGCCCGTAGTTTCGGAAACATCAGCGTCTGCCAGGGCCTGCAGACGTTCCAGCAGTTCAGGACGGACGGACTCGTCTGCTTCGGTTCCGGGTTCCACTTCCACCACGACGGGCTTCTGGATTTCCTGGACCTTGAAGAAGGCGTTGTTGAACCGCTTGACGAGACTAGCGTCCATCATGGACTTGTCTGCGTTCCACTGGGCGATAATTGCGTCGACCCGTTCTCCGTTTTCGGAAACCTTGTTTTCTGCAATGAACTGTTCCAGTTCCTCAAGTGCGCTTGCCAGCCCTTCGATCTTTGCCACCTTTTCTGCCGCTGCCTTTTCGGCGGCAATCTTTTCGGCATTTGCCTCGTCGCAGAACTTGTTGAAGCTTGCGTATACTTCGTCCAGTGCAGCCTGTTTGTCGCCCATACCGAGAGCGGAGGCTTCCTTCATAAGGGCTTCGAACTGGGACTTTACTGCAAGGGGATCCTTTTCCGCAGCCAGGTGGTGGGCCTGTCCCAGGAGAGCTTCCCGCTTGCTTGCTTCCAGGGCGGCGGCTTTCTTGCCACCGTCTTCCGCTTCTTTCTTTGCACGGATTTTTTCAGAAACCATCTTGCGGATGGATACATGCTTGGAACTCTTGGCGATGTCTGCCATAAGAGTTTCGGAGTCCACCTTCTGGGCTGCAACCATGGCAATTGCTTCGCTAGCATCGCGCATTGCGACATTGGCGAGGACGCTGGCTTTTTTGCAGCTCTTTACCAGTTCGGCGCGGATGGCGTCGCAAGCGTTGGGGCTTTTCAGCAACTCTTCGGCAAAGTGAGTGTCCTTCAAGTCGTTAAGCAATGCCAGGTCTTCGCTCGTGGCATCGGTCAAATTCTTTAGCTTCTTGACGGCTTCTTCCTGATAGCGGTTGAGTGCGAGTTTTCGAATGTTTTCGTTGCTGTCGTTTTTCGAAATGCTCTGCAGTGCGGCAATGGTAGTCAACTTCTTAACGGCGGCGGTCCTGACATTTGCGTCTGAATCGGTGCTGGCAATTCGTTCCAGGGTGTCCTGGTTGCCAACATCCATTTCGTTCACAGCTTCCAGGCGCTTGGCCGGATTAGAATGTTGCCACTTAGGTTTAAATGCGTCAAATAAGCTCATAAAAGATCTCCAATAGGTAGGCAGGCCTTGATATTTGGCCTGTTATAACATAATCTAACTAAAAAAAAGTTTTTTCAAAAAAAAATATTGCGATTTTTAGGCTCAGAAGGCTTGTTTAACTATCTTTGGGCCTGTGGCAAAGCGTATTCCCAAAATAATTCCACCTGAAGAAATAAAGTCGAAGGTAAAGTCTACCCTGCTGGAATATTTCTGCGAGGTATATGTACCTATGGCGCCTGCGGTTTATACCTATGGCGTGCCCCGGGGGATGACGCTTAGTCGAGGTGATCTGGTATGGGTCCAGTTTGCGACCCGAAAGAAGCCTGCCCTTGCCGTGGTGTCCAGGGTTCATGGGGAGCGACCTTCCTTTGATGTTCGGTTGGCGATGCCTCACCAGTCCGGATACTCCTTTTCCGAAAGGTATATGGAAAATCTGGAGTGGGCATCCAGTTATTATATAAGCACTCCCATGAAGTCGCTCTTTGTCTTCTGGCCCGCAGATTTCGAGAAGTTTCTGGAAGCGTATGCTGCAAGTTCCCGGAGTAACGCCGAGGGGTCGCAGATTACCGCAAGTTCTCCGAGCACTGCCGAGGGACCGCTGGATGACTCCGCTTTTGAACTTCCTCCGAAACCTGTGGACTTGCCTCCCTTGACTTTAGAACAAAAGAACGCACTGGACTCCCTGGTCGAGGACCTGGATGGAACAGGCTTTAGGGGAACCTTACTTCACGGTGTCACAGGCTCGGGCAAGACCCGCGTCTATCAGGAACTTGCCTACGAGGCGCTTTCCCGCGGGAAACGGGTCCTGATTCTCGTTCCTGAAATTGGATTGACTCCACAGACGGCGTCCCGATTTGAAAAATTCCTGCAGGTTCCCGTGGTGGTGCTTCATTCTGCCTTGTCCAGCCCCAAGAAGCGGAAAGGCTATGTATCCATTATGGATGGTTCCGCCCGAGTGGTGCTGGGGACCCGTAGCGCCATTCTCGCACCCTTCGATTTTGACCTGGTGATTATTGACGAGGAACACGATTCCTCCTTCAAGCAGCAGGATCCGGCCCCGCGGTATCACACCCGGGATTTGGCTTTCCATCTGGCTTACAGGCACGGGGCGCTTGTTGTTCTGGGAAGTGCGACGCCTAGCCTTGAAACGTACAACAATGCAAAGGCCGGAAACCTGAAAGTTCTGACGCTGAAGGAACGTGCCACCCAGGCGCCTATGCCTAAGGTCAGTATTTTGGATATGTGCAAGATGCGTCAGCAGAAAGGTATCCTGCTGTCGCCTCAGCTGCGGGAAGCGTTGACTGACTGTGTTGCTGCCGGTGGTCAGGCTATTGTCCTAATGAACCGGCGAGGCTATTCTAAGATAAGAGTTTGTTCGGAATGCGGCGAAACTCTGTACTGCAAGGATTGCCATGTCCCGCTGGTTTTCCACAAGCAGTACAGTTCCCTGATGTGTCATTACTGCGGGAGACTTTACCCGGTAAACTCTCCCTGCCATAGCTGTGGAGCGGAAACCTATGAATTTGTGGGCGGAGCCATCGAAATGCTGGAAGACGAAATCCAGGAGTGGGTGGCCGGCGCCAAAGTTGTCCGTATGGATCGCGATACCACCCAGAATGTGGGAGCCAGCGAGAAGATTCTGGATTCCTTCCGCAATCGCGAATACAACATTTTGCTGGGAACTCAGATGGTGGCCAAGGGTCACGACTTTCCCGGCGTGCGGCTGGTGGGAGTTGTGGGTGCGGATTCCGGATTGGGCATTCCCGATTTCCGTTCCAACGAGAAAATGTATCAGCTGTTGAGCCAGACTGCGGGACGTGCCGGCCGTGCAGGCGATGTGCCGGGACAAGTCTTTATCCAGACTTTAAAACCCACGGAACCGGTGATGCTGTTTGCTGTACATCATGACTTTGAGGGCTTTGCGGCCAAGGAAGTTCAGGACCGTCAGGATGCGTTCTACCCGCCCTTCTGTAAGCTGGTGGAAATCAGTTGCGGCAGTAAGGATGAGGGGGCGTTAAACGCTGCGGTCAAACGCCTGGAACAGCTTCTCCGTGCAGATAAGAACCTACTGGTGCTAGGCCCTGTAGATGCGTTCATTTTCATGGTCCAGAATGTTCATTGGGTAAAACTCTATGTCAAGACGAAGGACCTTGTGATGGTTCGTCGAATTCTTTCTCCCATCATAAATAGCCCGAAACCATGGGCCCTAGGCGTAGACATTAAAGTCGAGATTGATTAATCCCGCTGTCATCCCTGAGGCCTGTAATTACAACGTCATCCTGAGGCCGTAAGGCCAAAGGATCCAGTCCAGTATAGCAAGAAGAAAATCCTTGGATTCTTCGTGGCTTCGCCGCTCAGAATGGTGTAGAGAAAAGGGGGCGATCCCCCTTGGACCCCCAGAAAAAAAGCCTGCGCCATCTAGGCTTCGCCTAATCAGCTTGTCTTTTTTTGCTGAGTGGCGCTGAAGCGCCTACTCAGAGCATGCATGAAGTTTCATAAGGTGGTGTAGAGAAAAGGGGGCGCAGCCCCCTTGGACCCCCTGAATCCTTCTTTATTTTTTTAGAATAGCGCGGAGTTCTTCGGCAGCTTTTTCCACATCGTCGTTGACGATGGTGTATTCGTACTTGCCCTGAGTTTTGGCGAATTCCACTTCCTTCTTGGCATTCTTCAGACGGAGCTGGATGACTTCTTCGGAATCGGTACCGCGACCGCGGAGGCGACGCTCCAGTTCCTCGTCGCTGGGCGGCAGAATCAGGATGCCGGTAGCTTCGGGGTAAACCTTGTCGAAGTTCACCTTGCCGAAAACGTCCAGATCGAACAGAACTCGGTTGCCTTCAGCCAGAGTCTTTTCTACAAAGCTTTTGGGGGTGCCGTAATAATTGCCGTGGACCTCGTTGTATTCAATAAGTCCATTGCTTTTGATTAGTTCTTCAAATTCTTCGCGGGTCTTGAAAAAATAGTGAACGCCGTCCACTTCGCCTTCACGAGGCTTTCGTGTGGTTGCGGAAATGGAATACTTGATATCGGGAAAATCGGGGAGGACCATCTTCTGCAAGGTGGACTTTCCTGCGCCACTGGCGGAACTCATTACGAATAACTTATTCTTCATAAATAAACCTTAGGTTAGAATTGATGATTGAAAATTGAGAATTGATGATTTGAAAAAATCGCGGCATAGCCGCCTGGTGAAATAATCATCCATTATCCATCATCAATTATCAATTGTTTTTCTTATCCTCAATATACAGCGGGCGCTGCTTGACTTCGTCGTAGATTCGTCCGATGTATTCTCCCAGAATGCCGATGGTCATCAGCTGCACTCCGGAGAAGAAGACGATTGCGGTCATGAGGGAGGCCCAGCCGGGGACGGTTGTAGCGGGGGAGAGTACCTTTTCCAGAATGGACCATACAAAGACTCCGAAGCCCACAAGGGTCGCGAAGATTCCCATGTAGAAGCTGATCTTCAATGGGGAGGAGCTGAACCCGGTAATGCCATCCAGGGCAAGGCGAACCATTTTCTTCAGAGGATACTTGGATGTGCCTGCGGTACGTTCGGCACGGTCGTACTTGACGCCGATTTTCTTGAAGCCCACCCAGCAGACTAGGCCGCGAAGGAAACGGCTGCGTTCCGGTAGGTTCTTGAGCTGATCCACCACGCAGCGGTCCATGAGGCGGTAGTCGCCGGTGTCGGGCGGAATGTCGATGCTGGTGAGTTTACCGATGATACGGTAGAAGGCGTACGCAGTAAAACGCTTGAAGATGGTCTCTCCGGCGCGCTTATTTCGCTGGGCGTACACCACCTGGTAGCCTTCGCGCCACTTGGCGAGCATTTCGTGAATCAGTTCCGGCGGGTCCTGCAGGTCGCCGTCGATAATCACCACGGCATCGCCTGTGGCGTGGTCCAGGCCTGCGCTAAAGGCCGCCTGATGTCCAAAGTTTCGACTGAAGTTGATTATCCTGTTGTTTGGATTTCCCGGTAGCAGACCTTCGACAATTTCGCGTGTTCTGTCCCTGGATCCATCATTAACGAAGATCAGTTCGTGCTCAACATCTTTCAGAACGTCCTCAAGAACGGAATAGGTCCTTGCGACAATTTCTTCTTCGTTAAAGACGGGAATGATAACTGATAATAACATACATTACTTCATGGTTAAAATTAAGGGATCAGGGCCGCATTGACAAAATCGACATGGGTGCAATCCATGCTGCTGCCGGCTGGTTTAGATCTGATGGTCAGCTTCTGGACGCCTGCAATGGGTACATTCAGCATGTTTGCCTTGCCATTGGTGAATACGGGGCTGGTGAACAGGCTGCGTCCATCGCCGTCAATTTCAACGATTGCGCCTTCACTGCAGAGGGATTCGTCATCAAGGCCGATAACCATCCGAAGCGTGGAATATTTTCCTTTCAGACTATAGACCGTTTCGGAGGGTGCGTGGGTCCCTAGACCATCCTTGTAGGAAAGCCCGTCTATGGTAAGGGGCTTGCCTTCGACACTTTCGTTTGCATGAAGGTTTCCCCAGCCCTGGGAATGACTTTCGTGATTCATCGCCGTTAGGGGGATTGCCCCGCTGCCACCATTGAAGTAATTGATGACCCGGTCCGCGATGACCTTGTTCTGTGACGTGTTCTTTACGATGAATCGAATCTGGTTATAGCCAGGTAGAAGGCTGCTTATGGAAACGGATTCCTTATAGCGTCCTGCGGTATAGGACTTGCTCTGGAGAATCTTGTTGTTCATGATGATGAAGGTCTGCCAATTCTTTATAGCAGAACTGGTTTCGCTTAGTTCGTAGCTTACCTGCAGTGAGTCTGTTGCCGTGCTGTCTACCTTGGCGAGGCTATCGGTCTGGGCCGTAACAAGAACCGGATCCTGGACGGCAAGGACTTTTTCGTTGTTGTAATTCTTGCGCCCATGGAACTTGGCTATTTGCACCCAGTAGTTGTTGGTGATTAGGATGTTCTTGACTCCCTCCATGTCCATGTCCCTTTCGAAGAAATCGCAGGTGGAGGGAATGCGGTGTTCCACGGCTTTCTTGTGGTAGGTCTGACTGTCCCAGCAATCCAATCCGCGAATGTAGTAGACTTCTCCCTTGTAACGATCTACCAGGTTGCTTAATTCGCTATCGGACATTCGTGTTGCGGAATTGTAGTGGATGGAGGAAATGCCGTAGCCGATAAAGTGCCAGGGCCTGCCATAAATGAAGAGACGGTCCTTTTTCGGCTGTTCTGCCAACCAACTCATGATTTCGTATTCTTCGATGGTCAGGTGGTTTCGGTTGTACATGATGTTCTTGTTGAAATCATCCTTGTAGTGGAAGGTCCAGCTTGTGAAACCGATGGCTGTAAGAAGACCGAAAATCGCAAGTGCGGTCCCGAAGCGTTTCCCTGTGCTTGTGTACTTGGCAATGAGTCCCACAAGATGTGCCACAGGCAATGCGGCAAGGAACGCCATCGTAGGAATCATGACCAGGCTGTAGCGCTGGTTAATCTGGATGGAAAAATCGCCGGAAACATTTTCGAGAATGACATAGGTCTGGATATGGTAAAGGACGATAAAGACTAATAATTTTAGATAGAAAAAACGGTCGTCCGAAAAAGATTCTGATTTAGCAAGTAGTTTCTTTTTTCTGAGGAACGGATCTGCGATGGCCCTTATAATCAGGTAGATCCCTCCGGCGGCAAAGAGGTAGTTGAAGTAGGTCAGGAAGGGATTTTCCAGTTCGCCGTTTTTCTTGAGGGGAAGGGTCATGACTTCCCAGTTCTTTTTTACGTCTTCCAGGAAGTGGCCATGAGCCTCGAATTCTCCTCCCTGGAAACCAAAGCCCTGGTAGGCGCTGATCATGAGGAGTACGGGAACAGAAAAGACGGAGAGAACGACAAAGAAGAGGGGTGCCTTAATCCCCTTGGAATCCAACAATTTGGGGAGGGCGAAGAGAATGAATGGGGCAAAACAGAAAACGGTTTCCTGGCGAGTCTGGGCGAAAAAGGCGAGAATCAGGGCTAGCAGGATCCAGTGTTTCCAGGTATTCTTGTCAAACGCCCATCTAAATACAAAGAGGGACAGGGCCGAAAGGAAAATATAGAGCGGCTCCACGGACATGGCGCGGAACTGAAACAGCACCGTAGGCTGTAATGCCATGAGAAGCGATGCGAAAAATGCAAGCAGGGGCTGCCTCGTCCAGGCGACGACTGCAAGGAACATCAGCAGAACGGCGAGAGGCAGCAGGATGAATTCCAGGTTAAAAATCCAGTGAAGGTCCTTGCCCAGCAGGGGAATGCCTAGGGCATACAGGAAGGAAAGCCCCTTGGTCTTGAAGCTGTGGGAGGTGGCTATGCATTCCAGCTTGTCGTCCTGATAGTATCCCTGGTTGCAGGTGGTACCTTCCTGGTTGTGGTACATGTTCTGGGCGACAGACATGAATACGCTTTCGTCGCTCTGGACGCGGTGGCGGGCCTCGATCTGGGTTGCAGCAAAGATGGAAATCGCGACAGTAAAGAGGACCATCAGAATGGAAATCTTCTTTTCGGGAAGGATGGACTTGAACCAGTCCCGGAAATCCTTGCGGAGGATGACTGCGAAAACGATGATTGCAACAAGCTGGACTGCAAAAAGGGGCAGGGGCAGCTTGTTTTCTAGCAGCTGGATAAGCTCCTTATGTCCGTGGTTCGGGGCCCAATAGACGAAAAAGGGGATAACCAAGGAAATAATGATGCCGATAACCGTGCCCGGATGGACCAGATTTTTCAAGATTCGCAGGATGGACGCTTTCATAAAAAACTCCTAAGTGTCTGAAATATAGATAAAAGATTTGTATATATTCAGGGATGGTATTTCCTGAAGGTTAATGTGAAGCGTTTATTGTTTCTGCTGTTTCTGTTTTTTCTGCTTTTGACGGGATGTGCAAATCCTACGGAGTCCCGCATATATCATCCTCTGGATAAGCCGAAAAAAAGTAAGGCGGAAGTTGTCAAGTACGAGGGCGTTATTCCCAAGACCCAGTCTAGAGAGCTTGCTTATGAATCTCGGACGGAAACGGATACAACTTTATTTATGATAGACCGGTTCTGTTACGATCCCCAGAATGATTATATCGTTTTACCCAGCGCTCAGGGTTATTCGACAGATCGCTGGTTCTATGACGATTCTCTTAATAAAGGCCTATTTACAATTATCCCGAAAGATAGCATCACAATATGCAAGAAAGGTTTTAAGAATAACTCCTATTTAAGTAGGAACCATCCGTTGCATGGTATTGTTTGGGGGGCGTTGACGGGAGGACTCATATTGGGTTTTCCGGGGCTTGCTGGTGGATGGATCGTCGCCGTCATGGCTCAGGACGGCGCTGTTTGGGGGCAGATGATTGCGTTTGGTGCAGCTATCGGAGCTGGAATTGGGGCGTCCATTGGACTGCTTGTGGACGGAGCGCCTAATATGGACAAACCCGTAGAAGATGAAGCGTATCGGTGCGATGAGTATTTATCCGAGTCTGAATTGGTTGCTTTGTTGAACGACAACAAGTGTTATTAGGAGAGGGAACATGAAACATTTATGTTGCTGCTTGTTCCTTTTTCTTACTGTGTTCTCCTTCGCTGAAGATTCCTTGCCGGAACGGACTCTCGAGGGCTATCGTATTATACGCATTAGACCGGAAGAGACGAAAGCTTACAAGGATAGCGTTTATCATGCGCAACATTATGTGATGGATAGTGTTACCCACACGGAAATCACGGTAGAGGAAGCCAAGATGAGGGTGGTGCCTCTGGATTGGAATTTAGGACTTGGCGTAACGCTGGGGTATATGGACTTAGCGAGTGCGGGTTACGAAATTCAGGATTATAGGGAAAGAAGCGATACTACAGGGAAATTTAATGGGATCTCTTTTTCGGTAGGAATCGTTGCTCAAATTCCCATTGGGGTGTATAACGATGTCGCCTTACGGCTGGGAGTGTTGTATGAGTACTCGTTTTCGAAAAATTCAGAAAGCTTTTTAAGAAGAGAAAAGGATGAGCTTGTGGAGGAACGTCGAGATCTGGAACAGACTCGCTTGGCCATTCCGATGTTGCTAGCCTTCAAGGGCGCTCGGTGGAATGTAATGTTTGATATAGGCGCTCAGATAAACATTCCATTAACGGCCAGTTTAGGATCGGAAAATTTGATTAAAAAGAATCTTCGGTCATCTGTGGATTACGACCTTATTTTTGGTATGTGCGTTATTTTGGCGGATCATTTTAATCTGGACTTGAGATGGAACGTGCAGATGAGTGAGTCGTTTAACAAGGATTTTGCCGCGCATGTTTATAATTTTCATTCCGTTGGAATCGTCCTTGGGGTTTCCTACCTTCTTTTCTAGCCCGCTGAATAGGCCTGCTGAAAACACAAAAAACTGCACTGATGTTCAGTAAAAATAACTGTTTTTCATGGGAAAGTGCGTTTTTCCCCCTTTCGACTTGAGCGCCTAGTATAAAAAAACTACATTTGGCACGGAATTTTTATAGGCGGCTCATCGCCTTATATCTAGAGAGAGGTAAAAAAGTGCAAGACGCGATCGTTACTAAAGCGGCCGACAACGTTCGAATTCTTTCCGCTGCCATGGTGCAGAAGGCTAAGTCCGGTCATCCGGGTGGAGCCATGGGTGCAGCTGACGCAACCACCCTGCTTTTCGCAGAATTCCTCCGCTTCGATCCTGAAAATCCCAACTGGGAAGCCCGTGACCGTTTCTTCATGGATCCGGGCCACATGTCCGCACTCCTCTATTCCGAACTTGCCCTCCAGGGTAAGCTCACCATGGAAGACCTGAAGAACTTCCGCCAGCTGGGTTCCCGCACCCCCGGTCATCCCGAAGTTGACGTTGCCCTCGGCATCGAAAACTCCAGCGGTCCCCTGGGTATCGGTCATGGCCTTGCCCTGGGTAACGCCATTGCAGAACGTTTCATGGTGGAACGTTTTGGCGACATCCTGAACCACAAGGTGGTGTGCCTGGTTTCCGACGGCGGTCTCGAAGAAGAAATCGCCTACGGCGTGGGCCGCGTTGCAGGTCACCTCAAGCTTTCCAACTTGATTTTCTTCTACGACGCAAACCAGGTCCAGCTGTCCTGCCGCTGCGAAGACGTGATGAGCCACGACTTCGTGAAGCAGTACGAGGCATGGGGCTTCCGCGTCATCGATGCCGACGGTTCCGATATCGCTTCTCTCCGCAAGGCTTTCAAGGCCGCCTGGGCCGAAACCGAAAAGCCCACCATCGTTATTGGTCACACCACCATGGCCAAGGGCGCCATCGCCGAAGACGGCAAGTCCTTCGAAGGTGCTGTCTCCACTCACGGCCAGCCGCTGAATGCTGCAGGCGCTTCTACCGACGCTACCGTCAAGAACCTGGGTGGCGATCCGGCTGACCCGTTCAAGATTTTCCCCGAAGTTGCAGAAGCTTTCGAAGCCCGTAAGGCCGAACTCCGCAAGGAAGTTGAAGCCTGGAAGAAGGCCAAGGCTGCCTGGGACGCTGCAAATCCCGAAAAGGCTGCCACCCTCAAGGAATGGCTCTCCGGCAACGCACCGAAGATCGACCTCTCTGGTCTGGAACTGAAGGAAGGTGTTGCTACCCGTGTTACTTCCGGTACCGTTCTTGGTCACCTGGCAGAAAACGTCAAGAATTGCATCTGCTCTTCTGCTGACCTTTCAAACTCCGACAACACTCAGGCCTTCCTCAACAAGACTGGCATCTTCCGTGCGGGCGACTTCAAGGGCGGCTTTGTCCAGGTTGGCGTTGCAGAACTGACCATGGGTGCTATCTGCTGCGGTATTGCCCTTCACGGCGGTCTCTACCCGATTTGTGCAACCTTCTTCGTGTTCAGCGACTACATGAAGCCCATTCTCCGTATGGCTGCCCTCATGGGCCTGCCTGTGAAGTTCATGTACACCCACGACAGCTTCCGCGTTGGCGAAGACGGTCCGACCCACGAACCTATCGAACACGAAACCCAGATTCGCCTTCTGGAAGGTCTCAAGAAGACTCATGGCCCGAACAAGGGCAAGTCCGAAATGCTGGTGCTCCGCCCGGCCGACGCCTTCGAAACCGTCGTGGCCTGGGAAATGGCATTCGAAAATAACGACAGCCCCACCACCATTATCCTGACCCGCCAGAATGTGAAGACTCTCCCCGGCGATCGCAAGGTTGAAGCTGCCAAGTGCCGTAAGGGTGCCTACGTCGTCAGCGACAACTGCGGTTCCGCACGCCCGGACTTGACCTTCGTCTCCAACGGTTCCGACGTTCTTTTGACTCACGACGCTGCTGAAGTTCTCCGCGGCGAAGGCCTCAAGGTTCGCGTGGTCTCCATGATCAGCCCGGCCCTCTTCATGAGCCAGAGCAAGGAATACCGCGATTCCATCATCACTCCTTGGACTCCGGTGTTT
>JAKSIH010000037.1 GCA_024398935.1 Fibrobacter sp.
GGCCTTGCGAGCCTTGCCGAGGACGGACAGATTGTCAGCCATTGTTTCTTCCTTTGGTTAGAAGTCCACGAATGTGGACGGGTTAAAAAATCTACGCCTCAAATATATAAAAATAAATAAAATCTTTCACTGGGAGTGAATCTAAATTAGGTCGCTTTTATGGCGACCTTTCCCATAATTTTTTGGGATATACTTTATGCAAACAAGGAGAGGTTTGTTATGATTCGAAAGCCTATAGAAAAAAATCCAGAAAATTTGAAGAAAGTTCAGGACTACGCTCGTCAATGGTTGCTGTATTTTAAGACGCACAGCAAGATTGAATGTTATCAAAACTACCTAGAAAACATGAGCGTTACGGAACACAAGTTTCTGGAACTAGGATTCTGTATGGACTGTTATGAATCCCTGATGAAAGCCTATGATGCTATTCATGGGAAGGAGGCTCATACGAAAATTCGTGTGGATCAGGCGGTAGATGAAATCAATGACCCTTGGATTTTGGGTGATGTACTTTTTTGCAAGTGGCGTTACCTGGGGCATTGGGCCTATGATTCTTTTGCCGAATTTAAACCTGAAATTTTTATAAAAATTTTTTCAAAAATGGCGGGGGAGACTTAGCCTTCATAACAAAAAAAGACCAGCTACAGCTGGCCTTTTTTACTTTGTATAAACTCCTTTACTTAAAGGTAGCAGAAATGGTCATTCCTTCAGTAGGCGTGACTAGATGGGGATTCTCGGTAGAGCCGTCGGACCAGCCGGCGAATACGCGACCTGCCGCAGGAATGGCGGTGAGCTGCAGGGCGTTCCCGCTGAAGAATTTTCCGCGATAGTTGCTGTTGGGCAAGTTCAATCCGTCCACCTGGATAGTGCCGCTGCCGTTAGCTGTGATAGTCACATTGATTTCACCGGAAAGCCCGAAATACTGGGACACTTCCTGCTTAAATGTTTCTGTACGGTTCTGGGCAAACTTTAATAGGTCAGATCCGTCGGGGGACCAGTTGAAGCGGCTTTGATTACGGGGCCAGCGCTGTTCGTCGCGCTGCTGCTCGGAACTGGGGATAGTGCTCTTCATGTTCTGTACGGCAGCTTGTACCTTGCTATAGGTCAGGTAGTCGTTCAGGAGGATGCTAGCCTGGTTGATAAACATGCGCTTGAATTCCGGGTTGGCCAAGAGTTTTTTCAGCATGTTTCCGATTGTGGAATTGGCTCCGCCAAAGCCCCACATGCCTCCGCCGAAACCGCCGCCCCAACCGCCGTTGTTGCCGCCCATGCCACCCCAGCCACCGTTGTTTCCACCATTATTCTGGTTGTTATCCATGGTGACACTGCCAAGGACATGCTGGAACATGTTGGTTTCGGCGCTGATGAGACCGGGGGTAAATCCGTAACCGTGGTCCACGTCAAAAATCATGAACTTGAAGGGATTGCCGTTGCCGCCCCAGGCGCGGATGTTGTTACCCGGCCAGTCGCCGTTGTGAATGTACATCTCCGCAAGCATATACTGTGCGAAGCTGACCACGTTCATCTTTTCCTTGACCTGGTTGTACTGCTGGTTATTTTCGCCTTCGAAGTTTCCGTTGGTAATTTGGTTCACCAGCTGGACAAAATCGTTGGGGGAGGCTCCGTTGGTACCGCTGGCCACCCAGCCATTCTGGCAGCCGGTATCCATACTGCTGCAGTTCTTCACCACGTTGATGCTCTTGGAATCAATGCCGTAGTTGGTTTCTACAAAGCTGCGGTTCAGACGTTCACGCATGTCGTGAATGCCGAAGTATTCGCCGTTGTAGAACACAACCACCTGACGGCTGCGCTGGTAATCCACCTCGGTTCCTTCCATGAGGCTTGTGAGCATGGCGTCGCCGAAGTAGTCTGTCCAGAAACGGTTGCCGTTATTGCGGAGGTTGAAACTCTTGATTTTCTTGGCTTCCGGGCGGGTCTTGAACAGGGAATATTTCAGGACCTTGTCGCCGTAGTTGTCGTTGTCCATCTTGATGGCGACGCTCTTCTTGGGCTTGTAGCGGCTATAGTTTCCGATGATGGAAATGCCTGCGTCAATTTCCCAGTTCTTGGTCTTGGTGGAACTTCCGTTCTCGAAGAATTCCACATGGACTGGGAGTTCCGTATCTTTCCAGAAGTTAGCACCCTTGCAGGGTTCCTGGCACTTGGGGTTGTTGTTGTCCGTTGCGTTCATGGCGTCGCCCTGGTAAGGGCCGGGGCCAGTAGCGTAAAGACCTGCGGTGGAATCGAACATGTCGTGATGATTGACCGTAAGGGCCACCACCGGCATGGATACGTTTTCGTTAATGAAATAAGTCTGGGTGGTGGTATCGGCAGGCTGCCCGTTGACAAATTCGGAACAGCGGATGACCGTATTCTGGGTAATCTGTTTTGCTGTTGTAATGGACTCTGAATTCTGCGTGGGGAAGGAGCCGTCAAAGGTACACTTGATCTGGCCGCCCTTCTGAGGGGTAGGCGGGTTGATGATCAAGTTGGAGTAGAAGCCTGCTGCCGGCAGGAAACTTTCCTTGGGCAGATGGTTGTCGTCGTAATCCTTGAGACCGCTGGAGGAACTCTGGCCCACGGGAGCCGTGCTGGAACTGCTGACACCCGGCTGGACAATGCTTGAGCTACTTACGGGAACCTGCGGGTTACCTGGATTCTGGGGCTGGTTCGGATTTTCGGGATTCGTACTGCCCGGATCTTGCGGATTGGCAGGATCCATATAGCCTGGATCAGTCGGATCCTGCGGATGGTCCGGATTGGGCGGAACAACTTCGCCTGTGATGGGGTCTATAACGGGGTCAATGACTGTACCCGGATCTTCGGGGATTACCACACTGGGGTTCAGCGTAGGTGCTGCAGGAGCGTCGTCTGAACAAGCTGTAAAAAATGCACTCGCAGTACACAACGAAAGAAGGATGATTTTTTTATTCACGAGAATCCTCGAAGAAAAAAGAAAACCGATCCAAAAATCCCAAACAACTTCCTGAAAGATAATAAATACAAAAAAGAAACGCTGCAATGTTTCTTGATTGTTTACATTACAGCGTGTTATTTGCTTCCATTTTTGATTTGCGTCACATGGTCTGTCAATGGTTCAAGACGAAAGTGCTACTTGAAGATGGCCGTGAAGATTGCACCTTCGGCAGGCTGTACCAGTCGCGGGTTTTCGATAGAGCCGTCAGACCAGCCGGCAAATACGCTGCCTGCATCGGAGATTGCGGTAAGCTCCATTTCCTTGGTTGCGAAGAATTTGCCCTTGTAATTCTTGCTAGGCAGCTTCATTCCTTCCATCAACACGTTTCCGTTGCCGTTTGCGGTGATGACCATGCTGATTTCGTTGTAGTCCAGGTTGAATTCCTGGCGGAATTCCTGGCGGACAGATTCTGTGCGGGAGGATGCGTAGGACTTCAGGCTGGAGCCGCTATGATCCAAGGAGTTCTTGCGCGGGAACTTCTGCTCGTCGCGTGACATTTCAGAAGAGGGAATTGTTGCCATCATGGCGTCAACCGCTGCGGAGACCCTTTCGGAGGTCAGGTAGTGGTTGAACATCACGGAGGAGCGATTGATAAAGGTCCTCTTGAAGTCCGGATTTTCGATCAACTTGTTGAAAATCTGGGCGAAGCATCCCTTGCGGTTGCAGTTGCTTTGGCCGCCTTGGCGGATCCAGCTGAACATGTTGGTGCTGTTGCTGAAACCAGTCACAGTCCACTGGAAACCAAAGCCGTGGTCAAGGTCGAAGGCGGCGAACTTGAAGGGCTGTTCCGGGGATCTCCAGGCGCGGACATTGTTGTCGGGCCAGTCGCCGTTGTGGTAGTAGATTTCTGCGGCCATGTAGTCGGCGAAGTTGCCCACGTCCATCATTCCCTTGACGGTTTCGTAGGCGGCATTGTTCTCTCCGCTGAAGTTGCTTGCATTGATGAGATCAAGCATCTGCACATAGGCATCCACCGTGCCGCCGCTGGCCGTAACGGAGTCGCCCTTGTGCTTGACGATGTCCACGGTCTTGGAATCGATGCCGTAGTTGGTTTCTACAAAGTGCTCGTTCAGGCGTTCACGCATATCGTGGATGCCGTAGTACTGACCGTTATAGAAAACCACCACCTGGCGGCTACGCTGGTAGTCAACGCCGCTACCTTCCAGGAGGCTGGTCAGCATCGGGTCTTCGATGTAGTCGAAGTGGAAACGGTTACCGTTGTTGCGCAGGTTAAACGCCTTGAACTTCTTGTCCTCGGGGCGGGTCTTGAACAGCGGATATTTCAGACGGCCGTCCTGGTATTCGTTGCGCATGGAAATAGCGACGGACTTCTTGTCGTTGTAGCGGCTCCACTGGCCGGAAATGGAAATGCCTGCGTCGATTTCCCAGGCTTTCATCTGTGACGAACTTCCGTTTTCGAAGAATTCCACATGGACGGGGAGTTCGACATCCTTCCAGTAATTTGCCTGGTAGCAAGGCTCCATGCAATAGCCCACATTGCCGACACTGTAGTAGCCGTCGTTCCTGTCGAACATATCGTGCTGATTCACGG
This sequence comes from Fibrobacter sp., assembly GCA_024398935.1. Classification (GTDB taxonomy): domain Bacteria; phylum Fibrobacterota; class Fibrobacteria; order Fibrobacterales; family Fibrobacteraceae; genus Fibrobacter. Next base: position 4,530 of record JAKSIH010000037.1, read on the forward strand.
TAATGGCCACCACCGGCATCTGCACATTTTCATTGATGAAATAAGTCTGGGTCGTGGAATCCACCATCTGGCCGTTGACGAACTCGCCGCAGCGAAGCACCGTGCTCTGGGAAATCTGCATGGTGCTTGTAATCGGCTGGGAATTCTGACTCGGAACGGAACCGTCGGTGGTGCACTTGATTTCGCCGCCGTGGGTGCCCGAAGGCGGGTTAATGGCCAGGTTGCTGTAGAAACCTGCTGCCGGCAAGAAACTTTCGCGGGGAGCGTTGTTGTCTTGCCATTCCTTGTGGCTGGAGGAACTTGCCACGAACTGCTGGTTGGAGGAACTGGACCTTGCAACGGAGCTGGAGGAACGCAAGAAACTGCTGGAGGAGTTAAGCAGGTTGCTGGAAGACTGAGGCTGGCTTACGATAGGATTGTCGGGCGTTTCGGTAGGCTGCTGTCCGCCAATCGGAAAATTGGGGTCGACCGGATTCGGGTCAACGGGCAAGATGATGTCGGAATCTTCGGTGTTTTCGTTTACAACGGGGTTGCTGCTGTCGTCGGAGCAGCCAAAGAACAGGGATCCCGCAAAAATGGCAGGGAAGAGAAAACCCTTTTTTATCATCGAAAAAATTCCTTTTGATGAAAAGAACTGACACCCAAATTTTCTAATCCCGCGGCACAAGATAGAAAATGTTCTGGAAAATCCCACCCTTTACGACATGTTGTTTTTGCCGATTTGAACAAATGAACCTTTAATATGATGCTTGTCACATTTTACTTTAGTATACTAGAATGCTCGGGTTCGGCATTTTCAAAAAACAAAAAAAAGCAGACAAAACTTTTAAAGTCTTGTCCGCCCGTTTGAATCGTTTTTTACGCGGATCGTTAATCCGCTTCACTTCGCCTTACTTCTTTTCTGCGAGGAACTTGTAAGCAACACCACCAATGACACCGCCGAGGATAGGAGCGACCCAGAAGAGCCACAGCTGCTTGATTGCTGCACCGCCAACGAACACAGCAACTGCGGTAGAGCGAGCCGGGTTCACGGAGGTGTTGGTCACGGGGATGGAAATCAGGTGGATGAGGGTGAGGCACAGGCCGATGGCGATGGGTGCAAAACCAGCGGGAGCGCGCTTGTCGGTAGAACCCATGATCACGAACAGGAAGATTGCGGTGAGGATGGTTTCGGTGAGGAATGCGCTGCACATACCGAAGGTCTTACCGCCGAAAGCGTTTACACCGTTGGTGAGTGCGTCGGACCAGCCGTTAGTTGCAAATGCTCCGATGCCAGCGTTTGTGAAGTCGGGGTTGCCCAGGATGCAGAACAGTGCAGCAGCAGCGACGATGCCGCCAATGACCTGCGCGATGATGTAAGCCGGAGCTTCCTTAGCCGGGAAACGGCCGCCAGCAACCTGACCGAGAGTAACAGCCGGGTTCAGGTGGCAACCGGAAACATGGCCCAGGGCGTATGCCATGGTGAGAACGGTAAGACCGAAGGCGAGAGAAACGCCGACATAGCCAATGCCAACGCCTGCGACGCCGCAAGCCAGGAGGGCGGAACCGCAGCCACCGAAAACCAGCCAGAATGTACCGATTGCTTCTGCAATTGCACGAGTAGAAAGTTTCATTTGAACATCTCCATATTGATAGTTTATAGTTTCGCTAAAATGCGTAACATATTGACTGACAAAAAAATAAAAAAATATGTGTGTAGGAATGTTACAAAAAGAATATGTAAACGGGATGTTTGGAACAGATTTTTGGTAATGTGAAGAAAATCACCATAAAAAGTGGTTCGTGGCTTTACCTCGCCTTGAGGCTCGTCGCGATATACCTATAAATAAAGACGGAATGGTTGTTTTATGGGTAATTTTTTTGAAAATCAGGTTTAAAAATCTCTATGGTGTTTAGAGAAAATTTTTTTGTACCCATAAAAATGGATGAACATTCTGTCTTATAGGTAAAAATTGAATAGAACAACCAGAAGTATTGTAGACAAAGTAATTATTTACCCATAAATGGATATAAAAAAACGGATTTATAGGTAATTTGGATGGAAATGCCTAAAACAAAAAAGCCGCGGGGCGTTAACCTCGCGACTTTAAAAATTATTTCGCGGCATTGTGATTATTCCTCCCCATAGGGGATAACTCAACTAAGGTGCTAAAGCACCAAGTTTCGTTTATAACCACTAGCCACTAACCACTGATTACTTCTGCCTGGCGCTCTACGAGCGCAGTCCAATCGGCTCGGCAATGCGAATGCAAGCATTCGCGCAGCTCTCGCCTTACTTGGCCTTGGGCATCTGCACAGCGATGTGGATGTCCTGCAGCTGCTGCAGGTCGACGTCGCTGGGGCACTGGTCCATGGGGCTAGAAGCGCTGGTGTTCTTCGGGAATGCGATGAAGTCACGGATGGATTCTTCACCTTCCATAGTTGCAACAACGCGGTCCAGACCGAAGGCGAGACCACCGTGCGGAGGAGCGCCGAACTTGAAGGCGTCCACGAAGAAGCCGAACTTTTCCTTAACCTGTTCTTCGGTAAGACCGAGGAGGCGGAAGACCTTTTCCTGGACTTCGGGGTTGTGGATACGGACGGAACCGCCACCGATTTCAACACCGTTAAAGACCAAGTCGTATGCTTCAGCGTTGCAATCCTTCAGGTTGCCGGAGAGCATCATGTCCAGATGTTCGGGCAGCGGGTTGGTGAACGGATGGTGCATAGCCATGTAGCGGCCTTCGGTGTCGCTGTATTCGAACATGGGGAATTCAGTGATCCAGACGAATTCGCGCTTCTTCGGGTCGCGGAGGCCCTTGATGCGAGCGACTTCGAGACGGAGCTGACCCATAGCGGTAGCTGCGATCTTTTCGGGACCTGCGATGAAGAACATCATGTCGCCGCACTTAGCGCCGACTGCATCGCGGAGTTCGTTGAGCTGTTCGGTAGTGAAGAACTTACCGACCTGAGTTTCAACTTCGTCATTTTCCTTGACGCGCATCCATACGAGACCCTTGGAACCGTACTTTGCAACGTAGGCGGTGAGTTCGTCGATCTGCTTACGGGTGAAGTCCACGCAACCCTTGGCAGCGATACCGCGGATCTTGCCACCTGCTGCAACGCAGTTCTTGAACACGCCGAATTCGCTCTTGGCACCGATTTCGGAAACGTCGTGGATTTCGAGGTCGAAGCGGAGGTCCGGCTTGTCGGAACCGTACTTGAGCATTGCTTCTGCCCACTTCATGCGGCGGATCTTCTTGGGAGGTTCGAAGTTCCAAACCTTACCGAGAACTTCGGTAACGAACTTGTCGAACATGCCCATCACGTCGTCCTGGTCCACGAAGGACATTTCAACGTCGATCTGGGTGAATTCCGGCTGACGGTCGGCGCGGAGGTCTTCGTCACGGAAGCACTTGGCGATCTGGAAGTAGCGGTCCATGCCAGCGATCATGAGGAGCTGCTTGTACTGCTGCGGAGACTGGGGGAGGGCGTAGAACTTACCGGCGTTCACACGAGAGGGAACCAGGTAGTCACGAGCGCCTTCCGGAGTGGACTTGCAGAGCACCGGAGTTTCAATGTTTTCAAAGCCGTTTTCATAGAAGAAGTCGTAGACAGCGCGGAGGAAGCGGCTCTTGAGCATGAGCTTCTTCTGGATCCACGGGCGACGGAGGTCCAGGTAACGGTACTGGAGGCGGAGGTCGTCGTTTTCCTTACATTCTTCGTTGGGGTCGTTAATGGCCAAAGGAGAAGTCTGGGCAGCGTTCAGGATGGTGAGTTCGCTGATCTTTACTTCGATGTCGCCGGTAGCAAGCTTTTCGTTTGCGTTGCCTTCTTCACGGGCATAGACCTTACCGGTAACGCAAATCACGTATTCGTTACGGAGGGTTTCTGCATTCTTGATCACGTCGGCATTGTAGTCCGGATTGAACACAATCTGGGTCTTGCCATACTTGTCGCGGAGGTCCACAAAAATCACACCACCGTGGTCACGGCGACGGTCCACCCAACCACAGAGAGTTACGGTCTGGCCAACATCTTCCTTACGGAGCTGGCCACAGTTATGAGTACGTTTCATTGTATTACCCTTTAAGTAAAAATTTTACGGCGAAAATATAGTAAAAGCCCTGTTAATCGAAGATAAAGAGGATAATGCTTGTTACCAAAAGAGGTATTCCTATGCCGTAGAGAATGTTCCTGCCCTTTTCGCAATATTCCACATCCCGCCATTTATCGTTGAAAGCCTCTATGGAGTAACCAGCGCCCATATTGTCATATTCATTTCGGGCATTTTCCATGTCCAAGTTGTTCATGAATCCAAGCCAGGTGGCGGCAACACCTAAGGTAAGGGCGGTCCAGGTCACCCAGCGGGGGACTATATGCTCATCCACATAGGTAATGACTACATCGTCATCGTCGTCGTAACTGTAGTCCACATCCTTGAGGTTTATATCCTTTTCAGACGTGCTGTCTGCGCGGGCCTCTTTTTTAGGTTCTTCCTTGGGGAGGAGCTTGCTGAAAAGTTCCTGGGTCTTTTCCTTCATTTCCAGCCGAAGTCCCTGGATGATTTCGTGCTTGCAGGTGATACTTCCTAGAAATTTTGCGGTGGCCGTCTCGTAAAGTTCTACGGTCAGGGTCAGTTCATTTCCGAATCGACCTACGCGGCCTTGTACTACATAGTCTGCCGCAATGTTTCGACCTGTTTCCACTAGGCATTCCCCTTCACAATCTTCGATTGTTTTGCCCGGGGGAAGCATTTCTCGAATGTTTTCGCTGCTCATGAGATCGTAGTCGTGGTCCTTAAGGACAGCCAGAGCGTCGGATCTCAGTTCGTCGGTAATGAAGAGCTTTTCCGTTGGAGTGACGGGAGCGTCGGGATAGCTCATGGTTTCAAGGACGGCCACATACTTAGCAAGGGCGGGCCCCGCAAATACACATAGTGTCAGGAGAATAATGCGTAGAAACTTCATTATATCTCCTTGATGCAGCGGACGGATAATGCTGAATTTTTATTGTAGGGAATGATGTCTGGATAGGGTGATTCCAGATCGACCCAGACAGAATAGGCCATTGTCTCATCATCGGAGGTTCGGGTCCAGAATCCTGCAAGGTCCGTAAATCCTCGATAGGTGCCGTCTGCAGCGCGATAGCCGGCCGGCTTAATAGAAAATTGATAGGTGTTGGGATAACTCAAATTGCTGTCTTCCCAGACTCGTTCGCCGGAAAGAAATCGTCTCACGAATCCGTTGTCTTCCTCAAAAAGATTTACCCATTCTTGACTGGAGGGAATTTTCCAACCTTCGGGGCATAGATCCCTGGATGCCCACCGGTAGAGTCGTCCCCTCTTTTTGCAGTTTTCCGATTCGCCGTTATAGCAGAAGCTATTGCTTGCAGCGTAGTTCAGATTTTCGGCAATCCAGTAATATTTTCCTATTTTGGTTACCTTATAGGACCTTTTGTTGCGGCTATCATAGACAGAATAATTGTACTCGGAGCCGGTGACTTCACCGTCTTCGAAACTGACGGCCCCTGGATCGTTGGGGTTATCCCTGAAACCTGCATCGGAACAGCCTATACATGCATAGGCTACAAACATGGATGCTGCAAGCTGAAAAAGTGAAAACTTCATATTCTCCTAACCTTCTAACTCTATTTCTTGCGGTCCTGCCAGGTGCTTTCGTTAAAGAGCTGCCCCTCGCTAAGGCCGTACTTTTCCTGAATGCCTGCCTGACGGATGGCGTCCTCGATGGAAATCTTCCCGCGGATGGCCTGAGTATAAATTAAAACTTTCTGACGAACTGTCTCGGCGTCTTCCTGTAACATTTCCAGTCGGAAATGGTTTACATTGCTTGTCCGGAGCTGCGGCAAAAGTTTCAAGGCCGATTGGGGGCGTCCTACAAATAAAGTATTTCGGCATTCCGCATCGGACTGCAGGAAATGGCGTTCGCCCTTGTGGTCCAGGATTTCCACCTTGTGCTGGGTACAGATCTTGCCACATTCCGGGAAGCGGCGTCCCGTGGTTAGACTGCGGGCGAAGGCGCAATATTCGGAATGGAATGCGGGCATGTACTGGTGAAGTGTCAGCTCCAGACGGCTGCCGTCAATGTTTTTCAGCAAGTCGAAAAGCTGCACGCTGTTCAAGTCCCAGGAAGGATGCAAGGTCTCGAGGCCTTGGGATAAGAGCCAGTCGTAGCTTGCGCTGTTGGCGGCGTTCAGGCTGTAGTCTCCCTTCAGGGGAATGCCGCTGTCCTTCAGGATGGAGATGGACCCCAGGTTTCTCACCAACGCAAAGTCGGGACAGAGTTCCAGAATCTTCTTGAGGTAATGGTTTTCGCCGGGCTTGTGAATGCGAAGGGTTGCCATACCCGCCTTGAACCCTAGGTCACGAATCTGCTGGAGCGGTTCGTCGTATTTAACGCCCCAGTCGAAGTCCATGATGACATTGTCTATGGCAAGCCCCCTGAGGGCGGAAATCTGCTGAGGGTTGCGGACAAGGACTGAAATTTCGGGACGTTCCACCCGGGAGGAAATGCCGAACTCCGGAGATGTCCCGACGTTTAGTTTCGGAGATGTCCCGACGTTCTTTTCGGAGGAGGGACGCTTCTCGTCGGCATTAAATCTTACGGAAATATCCTGCAGGAACTGTTTCCCGCGGGTGGCGCTCACCTGCAGGTCGTGCCAGGCAAGGCGCGCTTCGTCCAGCTTTTGGATGGCCTGCTGACGCAAGGTTCGCAGGACTTTCCCGGGAACAAAGGGCGTTCCCTGGAGGGCTATTTCCAGATGTCCAAGCTCGTAGGCGGTGGCGGAAAGTCCTCCCAGTTCCTTCTTGGCAAGACCTTCTATATCGCCGGCGTTCTTCGCCTGCTCCAAGGCGGTTTCACTCTGGACTTCGGCGCAGCACTTACTCAACGAGGCTTTGCTGCAATTATTCGGGTTGCCGGGTATCCAAACCTTCAGTTTCAATGGTTTACCCACGGCACCTTCCAGCACCATATTAATAGGAGTCTTCACTTCCTGAGTTCGGTCCGTGAAGGTCTTTCGCAATTCCTTTTCAAGGGCGGGGGAGTCGTTGCGGAAAACGTCCATGCCCTTGGCAATCTTTCGGGTATCGAAATCCCGGCTGAAATCCAGTCGCAGGACGGGGCCAATGCCACGCATGCCGTCACCACGCTTGTTGTGGGCGTTCTTCACAATTTCTGCACTGTAGAGGCGACTTCCTAGACTAATGCCGAACGTATTGTCTTCGATGAGGATGCCGTCGCCGGGATAGGGGAGGCCGTCCTCCAGAAATTGGGAAATGAACTTGTCGGATAGTTCCACGAAAACGGAGCTGCGTTCCACCTTGGCGACGCGGCCCAGGTAAAGTCCGTGATGGTTGCTGAAGGTTCCATCTACCAGTTCCTGGTGGTTATCGCCGTCCAGCCAGCCGGTAGTTAAACCGCGTGAGAAAAGCACTTCCAGCGGCTCCAGGTCCTTGGCGTTTAGGTCCGCGACGGAATTGTCCAATGCCTTGCGGTAGGCGCGGGTGACTGCTGCCACGTACTCGGGACTTTTCAGACGGCCTTCCACCTTCAGGGATTCCACGCCCATGTCGGTCAGTTCCTTCAGCTTGGGGAGGGCGCAAAGGTCGTGGGTACTGAACAGGTACATGGCGTTGGTGTCACGATATTCCTTGCCATCTACATAAATGCTGTAGGGCAGGCGGCAACTCTGGGCGCACTGGCCGCGGTTTGCGGAACGCCCGCCGAAGTTTTCGCTGGTCAGGCACTGTCCGGAATAGGAAACGCAAAGGGCTCCGTGAACGAAAACTTCGATTTCAAGATCCGTTCCCTTCTTCACTTCCGCAATCTGCCTGGCGGAAAGTTCGCGGGAAAGTACTGCACGATTGAAGCCGATGGACTTTACCAGGTTTACGCCCTCGGCGCTGGCCAAGGTCATCTGGGTACTGGCGTGAATCTCCTGGGTAGGGCTGATGGCGCGGATCAGGCGGGCAAGGCCAATGTCCTGGATGATAAATCCGTCGGGCTGCATGGAGATAATCTGTGCCAGATAGTCGGGCAAGTCCTGAAGTTCCCGCTCGAATACGAGAATGTTCATGGCCAGATAAGTACGTACTCCGTGAATACGGGCATACTTGATCATGTCCCGCACGTCGTCCATGGAAAAGTCTTCGGTACGACCGCGAGCATTCCAGTAGGGCACGCCGAAATAGACTGCATCTGCACCGTTTTTCACGGCAGCTTCCAGCATTTCGCGTGTCCCGACGGGAAGGAGCAATTCGGATTTTTTTTGCCTGATCTGATCCATTTTCTGTCCTGCTTATTTACGGGGCAAAAGATAGAAAAGGGATTTAAATTTTTTTAAATTGTGGTCATGACTGCAAAAAAAACAAATATCGTTACGATGGCTCTTCTTTTTTCCGCTGTGTTTCTCCTGACCGTTCTTACGGGCTGTTCGGATGAGCAGTTTCAGATGGAGGTCGCAAAACTGAAAACAGAGAATGAATATTTGCAGTTCCAGGTGGATTCTCTGCAAAAGGCACTCCAGGTCAAGCGAGCCCAGGAAGATTCCGTAAGAAAATCCCTGGAAAGTCTGGATATGGGGCTTTAACCGCCTCCCTCGGTTCAATTTCCTCACCTGTTTTTTGTATATTTGCGCCCGTGGCTGAAAGGTACGCCGCCAAGGCGACTACCGACATTCAAAAGCTTCGCAGGCCCAATTTGCCCGAAGCCTTATGGCCGTCAAGCCTCTCTGGAGGCGCTATTAAGATGGCTTTAAGCTAGATCGGAGATTCAACGAGCCCAAGGAAACCGTGTATCTGCAGATGCCGACCTCCACTTGCCGTTGTCTATGACTCTGGTCCCCTAAACACACTACAGCCACCCCGCTTGCAGGTCCATTTCCAGCCTGCCTGCGCGGTCAACCCTTACTTATGAGGTGCCCCGAATGGATAAAATCACTGCTCTACTGGTTGTTGCCATCATTATGGCAACACTCGCAGTAGTTATTAGCGCTGTTCTCCTGACTAAGGTGAACAAGCTCCTTGTTATGCTTCGTACCCCGGTTTTCAAGAAGCTCACTCCGGACATGAACTTGAAGCCCAATTCCCGTCGCCCCGTTGGCGCTCAGGAAATGGCTCAGCGTAGTGAAAAGAGCAATAAGGAAAACCGCCAGAAGGATAACAAGGAAAACAAGGATCGTCCTGCAAAGGAAAATCGCGAAAACAAGGCCGCCGCTCCCGCTGCTCCGCAGCAGTCTGCTGCCAATCGCGAACGCAATAACGAACAGCGCAATGACCGTGGCAACCGCCGCGATCGTCGCGAAGGCCGTCCCGAACGTCCCCGTCGCGAAATGAACAATGCCGCTCCCGCAGCCGTTGCTCCTGCAACCGCCGCTGAAGCTCCCGCCGCAGCAGAAGCTCCTGCCGCTGAAGCTCGTCGTCCTCTCGCTCCGCGTATCCCGGTTGAAACTCCGGCTGCTCCTGCAGCAGAAGCACCGTCTGCCGCTCCCGTAGTAGCTCCGGCTGTTTCCGCTATTCCCGCAGTTTCTGACGACGATATCGCTCCCGTCGAAACCACTTTTGATCCGTCCAAGGTCCGTTATGGCCGCCGCAACGTGATCAAGAAGGCTCCGGAACTTTCCGACGAAGAAGCTTAATCAGCTTAAAGCGTAAAGCTTAAAAAATCCCTCGCAGAAATGCGGGGGATTTTTTTCAATTGCGAATTATGAGTTACGAATTACGGGAAGATTTCACATCATGATTTGTAATTCATAACAGAATCCTATGCCTTCGGCTTAGAATTCAATCAGGCCCTTTTCGGCGTCGGCGAGAATTACATGGGTGGCCATATTCACGAACAGGCCGTGGCCCACGATGCCAACGATATGTTCCAGGTCGCGTGCAAGCTTGTCTGCGTCAGCGATGGGCGGGAACTTGGCGTCGGCGATGAGGTTGCCGGAATCGCTGATGACGGGGCCGTCCTTACCGGGAGCGCCCATGCGGACCTTTAACTCGCCGCCGAGCTTGGCAACCCGTTCTGTAACCACGGCGATTGCGCCCGGGATGATTTCCAGGGGAACGGCGAACTTGGTGCCTAGAACGTCCACCTTCTTGCCAGAATCTGCGATAATCACGTAGTTGTCGGTCATGGAGGCGACGATCTTTTCCAGCAGGTGAGCGGCCCCGCGGCCCTTGATCAGGTTTCGGTTGTCGTCGATTTCGTCAGCGCCGTCAATCACCATGTCCAGGTGGGAGACTTCGCCCATTTCCTTCAGGGGAATGCCCAGGGCGCGGCACTGCAGTGTGGTGCTCCAGCTAGTGGAAACGCCCACGACCTTGATGCCTTCGGTCTTGATGCGTTCGGCAAGGCGATTTACCATATGGGCTGCGGTACTGCCCGTACCGAGACCAACGGTCATGCCGTCCTTGATCATGTCTGCAGCCTTAACGCCTGCTGCCTTTTTCAGTTCGTCCATGGATGCCATTAGCGCCATCTCCTGTAGTTTTCGGGGTTGTGTCCAAAGTCGTCGCCAAAATCCTGGCCGTCTTCAAACTCGTCAAAGTCGTCTTCGTTCTTGTCTGGAAATCCACTTTCCAGTTCGGTGAAGCTGGGTTCTTCTATGGCAACCACCTGTACATCGAAAATCAGGTCCTTACCTGCGAAAGGGTGGTTTCCATCTACGATTACCGTATCTTTTTTTATTTCCTTGATGGTATAGATTCCGTCGGAATCGTCTTCGTCATTGTCCAGGTTCAATCCCTCGATGAACTCGTCTGCAGTTTCGGGAAGCTGGAATTCGCGGATATCTTCGTCCTGGCACATCTCCAGTTCCATTCCCAGCCAAATTTCACCAATTTCCTTCAGTTCTTCCTTGGGAACTTCCAGGACCAGATCTTGACGGTAGGGACCGTATCCCTGCTTGAAGGGTATTTCTACAGAAAAGGTTTCGTTCAGTTTTCTTCCAGACAGAGCATCTTCAAGACCCGGTATAATGTTATTGAATCCGTGGATATACACGAAAGGGTGTGTCACGGGGACTTCTTCCAGGATTTTTCCGGTAAGTTCTTTAAGGCTGTAGGCAATGCTGACTTTCAGCTTGTCTTGAATAGTTTCCATACAAGCCCAAAGATAGAAAAAAACTTCCTACTTCCTACTTCCTACTTCTTACTTTTATTAAATTAGGCCTATGCTATACGGAATTTGTTCAGATATCCACTCCAATGCAGTCGCCTTTCAGGCGGTTCTTCAGTCTATGAAGGAAAATGGGGTGGAACGCAGGGTGTGTCTTGGTGATTTGGTTGGGTATGGTGTCGATGCCGACGAATGTGTGCGTCTCGCTCGCGAGAACATGGATGTTTGTCTTATAGGCAATCACGATAGTGTCGCTATAAAATACGAGTCCAGTACCGGGTTCAATCCCTATGCCAAGCAGGCCATCGAGTGGACCCAGAACAATCTCTCCAAGGAATCTGTGGATTACATGCGTTCATTGCCCTATATTTATGAGGACAATGATATCTGCTATGTCCACGCGTCGCCCTTGAGCCCTGCTGACTGGGTTTATGTTACCGAGTTGGAAGATGCTCTGGATGCCTTTGACCATTTTTCAGGACGTTACTGCTTTGTGGGGCATACCCACAGTCCTGTAATCGTGGCTAGTCGTCCCATGGCCATTCCTAAAATTCTTGATGAATACGAATATACTATCGAGGATACCGAGCGCCTGCTCGTAAATGTCGGTAGCGTTGGTCAGCCTCGAGACCGTGACCCCCGCTCCTGCTGGTGTCTGCTGGATTCGGAGACCAAGTGCGTTCGCCTGATCCGCGTGGATTATGACATTGCGGAAACCCAGAATCGCATGCGTAAGGCAGGAATGCCCAGCTTCCTCATCGAACGCCTCGCCGTCGGAAGGTAATGTATAATTGATAACTAGGGCGAGTGAAGCGGCCAAGCTTGCTTGGACATTTCCGAGCCGGTTATCAAAAATAACGAAGTTATTCATTGATAATTAGAATAATCGCGCCTATGGCGCCTATCTTTAAAATCATCAATCATCAATTCTCAATCATCAATCATAATGAAGTGGGTTCTAGCTGTTTTTGGTAAGGCGGGTTCTGCCTATATCGCTGATGAGGTGGACAAGTATGTCAAGCGTCTCCGTGGGGGAGCCATCCCTCTGGAAGTTGTGGAACTGAAGGAATCCAAGTTGGACGATCGCGTTCAGTCCTTGGCCCAGGAGGCGGCACTCTTCGAGAAGAAGTTTCCCAAGGGCGAATACAAGCGTGTGATTCTGTCGGAGGAAGGCAAGCTGATGGATACGGTTAAGCTGTCGGATACCCTGCGGGATCGATTCCCCGGAAATGTGGTATTCCTGATTGGCTCTGCCTATGGTATCGATGAAAACCTGAAAAAGTCTGCCGATATGCTGCTATCCCTTTCTCCCTTGACTTTTACCCATGACCATGCCCGTATCATTACGGCTGAACAGCTTTACAGAGTCCAGATGGTGATGCAAAATCATCCTTATCATCACCGCTAGTGCTAGAAACGGGATGTTGCATGTGTTTGGCACTAGCTCTCGCTTCGAAGGCTCATTGATATGAGCCTTGTTCAGCTCACGTCATCACCGCTAGTGCTAGAATCAAGAAGTTACATGTGGTTGGCTCTAGCACTCCTTTTTTCTGAAAATTTTTAAACAATTGTTCCATTTTTCATCTATATTGTCTATCATATGGAAAACGAAGCTTTTGAGAAACATTTTCAGTATTTTTTAGCCAAAAACGAACGTAAGGTAAACGGCCTATTCCGTCGCCTTCTCTGGTACTGCTGCTTTGTGGGACCTGCTATTGCCGTAGGTGTTCTTTGCGAAGCCTTTCCCGATGTAACCTACGGGGCGTGTCTACAGACTTTCTTGATTTCATTGGCCTTTGCTATTGGACATTCGGTCCTGTACAAGTTCAAGCCCGAAAGTTCATTGATCAAGTACCTTGGACTTGCCGGATTGCACATTACCATCTTTACTATGTGCGTTGACCATATCGGCATTTACCTGAGCTATTTCTTTGTGCCCATGACGAGCCTGCTATATTGCAGCCGTAAAACCTATATAGCCATGAGCACAGTGGGGTATCTCGTTCTTTTGCTCAGTAACTGGCAAATTGCGGAGTATTCCGCAAGCCTTCGTCCGGACATTGATACGGTTCCCTGGTTCATCGGAATCGTTGGTGGCCAGACCATCGAGTTTATTGTGATGTTTGTTTGCGGGTTGCTGATCAACAAGCTTATGATTCGGCATTTACAGACCATGTATTGCGATGAAATCGCCATCAGCAAGAGCGAGCACGAGGCCTATACGGATTCCCTTACGGGGCTTTGGAATCGTCGCTATATTGAACGCGCATTTGAAAAGTACGTAGTGGTGCAGCGCAATGTTGGCGCCCTGATTATTGTGGACCTGGATCATATGAAGTATGTCAATGATACCCATGGGCATTTGGAGGGGGATCGCGCGTTGAAGATTCTTGCCGACCTGCTTAGGAAGGTTTTCAACAAGTCCGTGGGTGCGACCGTCTGTCGCTTCGGTGGCGATGAATTCGTTGTGCTCCTTCCGGGGATACAGACCGTATCTGCCTTGTCTTTGACGATGAGTCAGCTGTTTGCCTCTACCGAAGAATCTTTTTCCAGGGACGACAAGTTGAATACACTTGCAATTTCCGTGGGTGCGTCTTTCATCAATGACCTGGACATGAATTATGAAATGGTTTTTGATCGTGCGGATAAGGCTTTGTACGAAGTCAAGAACAGCGGTAGGAATAGTTTCCAGATTTATTCTGAAACCTGATTTTCGAATTTAGGCATGGTGTATAAGAAACGTCGGAATGACCTTCCGGCGTTTTTTCTATCTTTGCGTGCAAAAAGTTAAGGGTTGTTTCTGCGACACAGTTTGTTTTGCAGGAACTTCTCATACCTCATACCTCAAAGGGCCTTTAGGCCCGACCTCATAGCTGATTATGAATCCAGAAATTGAAAAACGCCGCACTTTTGCTATTGTAAGTCATCCTGACGCCGGTAAGACAACTATTACCGAAAAGTTCCTGTGGTACGGTAATGTGATCCGCGAAGCTGGTCATGTTCGTGCCAAGTCCAACCGCAGTTACACGGTGTCCGACTGGATGAAAATCGAACAGCAGCGCGGTATTTCCGTTTCCAGCTCCGTGCTGAACTTCCCCTTCGAAGGTTGTATGTTCAACCTGGTGGATACCCCGGGGCATCAGGACTTCTGCGAAGATACCTACCGCGCCCTTACCGCCGTAGACGCGGCCCTGGTGCTTATCGATAGCGTGAACGGTGTAGAAAAGCAGACCATCCGCCTTATGAACGTCTGCCGCATGCGCCACACTCCCATCATTACCTTCATCAACAAGATGGACCTGGACGGCCGCCATGTGCTGGACCTTCTGGATGAAATCGAAAACATCCTGAAAATCAAGGTGGCTCCTTTCACTCTGCCCATTGGCGTAGGTAAGCTCTTCAAGGGGGTGTACTCCATCGCTGACAATACCTTCCATACCTTCAACAAGGAAGAAGGGGAACAGCAGCTCATCCAGATGACCGGCCCCGACGATCCCCGCCTGGTGGAAATGTGCGGCGAGAACTGGGTGGAACAGTTCAAGGAAGAATATGAAATGGTCACTGGCGCCATGGACCCCTTCGACCACGAAAAGTTCCTGAAGGGGGAGATGTGCCCCGTGTTCTTTGGCTCCGCGGTGAACAATTTCGGTGTGCGCCAGCTGCTTAATGCATTTGCCAATCTGGCCCCTCCGCCACTGGTCCGTGAAACTGACAAGCGTCCTGTGGATCCGGGTGAAGAGCCTTTCAGTGCCTTTGTCTTCAAGATCCAGGCCAACATGGATCCCAAGCACCGCGACCGTACCGCATTCTTGCGAATCTGTTCCGGTAGCTTCACCCGTGGCGAAAAGGTTTTCCACGTGCGTACTGGCCGTGAAATCCGCTTGGCTGCACCGACCGCATTCCTTGCCAAGGATAAGGAAGTCATCGACCACGCCTGGGCTGGCGACATCGTGGGTATTAACGACCCGGGCCTGTTCCGCATTGGCGATACCCTTACCGATGGCGAAAAGATGAACTACACCGGCATTCCCGACTTTGCTCCGGAACACTTCGCCCGCGTGACCTTGCTGAATCCGCTGAAGTCTAAGCAGATGGCCAAGGGCCTGGCTGAACTTTCCGAAGAAGGTGCAACCCAGCTGTACGAACCCATGAAATCCGCCATTCCTGTGATCGGTGTGGTGGGTGAACTGCAGTTCGACGTGCTGAAGTTCCGCCTTCAAAGCGAATATGGTGCCGACGTGTCCCTAGACCGCGTGCCTGCCCACGGTATTCGTTGGGTCAATGGCCCCGAGAAGGATGTGAACAAGTTTGCCGAAGAATACGCCATGGACTGCATGTTCGACAAGGAACGCAACCTGGTTTGCCTGTTCCCCAATGAATATCGCCTGAACTTGGCCATGAAGAACTACGAAAACCTGACATTTGCAGAAACATCACAGGGATAGCATGAAATACAATTTTGCGGATAAAGTAACATCACTTCTTATTGCCTCCGGTGCAGCTTTGTTTGTGTCCTGCGCTGGTAGTGCTCCGGCTGTAGAGCCTGCGGTGGCTGAATCCGCAAAAAAAAATGAAGTTCCTGTAGAAGATTCTTTGCCGGAAAGGACTTCTGAAAAGGTTTCGGAAACCGTAGAAGGTTCCGTTTCTTTGCAGGGTGCCGAACCAGCAATGGAAGAATCCAGGACAGAATTGAATACTGAGCTGGGCACAGAAAATGAAGCGCCGGTTTCAGCCGAGGCTCAGGCTGCCGATGATCTTTCCGCCGTACTTGCCGCAAGTAGTGTTGTCGATAATTCTGCACCCGATGTTTCGCAGGAAGTTGCCCCGGAACCTGTTTCCGGACAGGTTGCCGAGACTGCCGCTCCTGATACCGTAGTGACCAAGGTTTCTTTCTTTGCCATTGGAGATGTCCTTTTCCATACGCCGTTGTTCGATGCCTGCAAGAAGGATGCGGCCAAGTGCAACTTTGACCATATTTTCCAGTTCTGGAAATCGGATATTGAAAGCGCGGATATTGCCGCCGTGAACCAGGAAACCATCCTGGTATCTCGCGAAATGGGATTCACTTCCTATCCCGCATTTGGCACTCCCGACCAGGTAGGGGAGGCAGAAATCGCCGCCGGATTTGATATTGTGACTCACGCCACCAATCATACCATTGACCGCGGCGCAAAGGCGGTTGATTATACTTTGGATTTCTGGAAGGGCAAGGGGGATGCTTCTCCCATGATTCTTGGAATTCACGGCACCCAGGAAGACAAGAACACCATCCGCTACCTGGAAAAGAACGGCATCAAGTTCGCCTTTTTCAACAACACTTATGGTCTGAATGGTCAGAAGATGCCAGACGACCGCCAGTACCTGGTGGACATGCAAGATGAAAAGGACGAATGGCTGAAGCCCATTACCGAAGCCGATGCCAATGCAGACGTGGTCGTCGTGTTTATGCATGTGGGAACTGAATATGTTCCCATCCCTTCTGAGGATGCTCAGAAAAAAGTTGCCAAGGCTATCGATGCCGGTGCCGATATCGTGGTTTGCGCCCATCCCCATGTGGTAGAACCCTATGGAGTCCTGACCACGAAGAATGGAAACACGGGACTAGTCTACTGGTCGTTGGGTAACTTTATTTCTAACCAGAAGGAAAATCCAAAGTTGCTGGGCGGTGTAGCGAAGTTCCTGGTCCAGAAAACTGCTGTGGGGGAGGATGTGTCCTTTGCAGTGACCGAAGCTACTTTTGAAGGTTCCGTAACCCACTGGGATGCTCAGGGATACCGAGCCATTCCCCTGAAGGACTATACGGAAGAGCTTGCCAGGAAACATTCTGGAAAACATGCAAGCCTGAAGGAACTTCAGAAGCTGTTCCAGGAGGCCAATGAAGGTTTTTCCAAATGCGGAACGGGAAAGGCTTCGGAAAAGTTGCCTATGTCCATTGGTCGTTTGAGAAAATAATCGAAAGTCGCTTTTTTGAGGCTTATTTCGTTCTTTTTACGATAATGAATTAGGGTTCTTTTTTAAAGATTTAATATATTTCAGTCGTACCATGGTATGGCGTTGCTATACCCAAAAATAAAAGGAATATCATGAAACGATTCTCTATTGCCGCTGTAGCAATGCTTGCCGCAAGCCTCGTTGCCTGCAATCAGGCCTCCGCTGGTAGTGCTGCTATCTCTAACAATGCTTCTGCCCGTATCGACGCTCTCGAAAAGAAGGTTGCCGAAATGGAATCCAATATGGAAGCCATTGGCTACATCCTGGAAAAGCGTGCTGGCATGTCTATCGAGGACGCCAAGAAGGAAATGGAAGAAGCCAACAAGGTTTGGGATATTCCTGTTGACGAAAGCCCTGTCTTTGGTAATGCAACCAACCCGAAGCTCACCATCGTCGAATTTACCGAATTCCAGTGCCCCTACTGCTCCCGTATCGCTCCTGTCATGAAGGAACTGATGGACAAGCACCCGGGCGAAATCAAGTTCATCTATAAGAACTTCCCCCTGTCCTTCCACCCGAATGCTCGTCCGGCCGCAGCCGCTGCAATTGCCGCACAGAAGCAGGGCAAGTTCTGGGAATTCCGCTATGCACTGGCTCCGCACTTCCGCGAACTCAGCGATTCCATTTACACCGCAGTGGCTAAGGAAGTCGGCCTGAATATTGAACAGTTCGAAAAGGACCGCGTCCTGGACGACGCCATGAATGCCCGTATCGACAAGGATTTCAATCTGGGTGTCAAGGTTGGCGTTCAGGGAACCCCCAACTTCTACATCAACGGCAAGCGTCAGGATCGTTTCACACCGGAACTGGTTGAAAAGATGCTGCAGGAAGCCAAGTAACCTTTACTGGTTCTTTTTGTGTACGAGAGTTTGACGTTCGTACACCTTTTTGAACCCGCAAAAATTTAATTTCAAGTCAAACAAATCTCAAAACAAGGATACGATATATGAAGAAGCGTGCACTGACTGCTGCTACCATTGCCGTTCTCGGCTTTGGTGTGACAGCATCCATGGCTCAGCCGAAAGCTCCTCGTGTAGTTCCTTACAAGTTCTTTGACGATGCATATCGTGCAGGGGGCTTCGACTACGCATACGGCGGCAAGAGCAAGGGTATTACCATTACTAAGGATGGCGGCTATAAGTCTAAGGCTGCATTGAATATTAAGCTGGACCCCAGCGAATATTCCGGTGCTTCTGTCTGCTTGTACAACGAAACTTTCGACCTGAACAAGTTCATGCTGGATTCCCGCATTGAATTCATGATCAAGGGTAAGAAGGGCGGCGAACAGCTGAAGATCGGTCTCCTCGATGAAGAAGTTACTGACGGTAAGAAGACTCAGGTCGTTCTCCCGATGAACAAGTACATCGAAGGTGGCGCTGTCACTACCGATTGGAAGAAGGTCTCCATTCCTCTCGTAGACTTCCCGGATCGTGGTCTCTACTGGGACAACACCCGTAAGTCCGAATTCCCCTCTCGTATCGACTGGGACAAGATTGCTGAAATCCGCTTCTCCATCGACAAGAGCGGTGCAGGCGACTTTGAAGTCTGGGTTGACAACATTGAAGTTGTGAAGGGCAACAAGAAGGCCAAGCCCAAGGCAAAGATCGTTTACTGGGATGAAAATAACGATATCATCGATGGCCCGAAGAATGCAGAAAAGTTGGACGGCAAGGTTAAGCCGGTTGCTAACGGCGTGTTCTACTCCAACGGTCTCAAGGGCTTCAGCTACAGCTATGGTGGTCTTTCCGCACAGCGTGAAGCAGACTCCAAGACTGCAGGCAACCCGAACGTTCTCGCCATGTACATTGATAACAATGACTGGTCTGGCGTGACCTACTCTCTGGGCGAAGGCAAGTACATTAACCTGAAGGATGTCCGCAATAAGGGCGGTCTCTACTTCTGGATTAAGGGTAAACTCGGTGGCGAAAAGGTATATGTTGGTATCCTGGACAACCAGGGCAACGATATCAAGAGCCAGACCAAGATTAGCCTCAACGACTGGATCGAAGGCTCCAAGGTCGGCACCGACTGGAAGCTTGTCAAGATTCCTCTGAAGAAGTTCGGCGACAAGGGTAAGGCTTGGGATGCTAACAAGCAGGCCGAAGTTGCCAAGGATATCCAGTGGGATAAGATTCAGGAAATCCGTTTCTCTGTTGGCAAGGGTGAAAACCAGGGTGAACCGGGTAAGCCGGCTCCTGTGACCATCTTTGTGGACCAGATCACTTTCACTTCCACCATTGACTGGGTTGACCCGGATATCAAGTGGGATAACTGGAAGTCCACTGCTCCTGACATGGTCATTTCCGACTTCGAAGGCAAGTTCACCAAGGATAACTGGGAACCGTCTTTCGGTCCTAAGTCCAAGGCCGAAATCGAAATGCCTCACAAGTCTGCAAACCTCGATGGCAACTCTCTCTGGATCAAGCATTTCGAAATGTCCGACTGGGTTGACTTCGTTCTCGACTTCACCAAGAACGGTGCTAACCACGACGCTAAGGGTCGCGACTGGACCAACCACTGGGGCATTCAGTTCGACGTCTACTCTGAACGTGCATGGCAGTCCATCACCGTCCAGATCGGCGACGCTGGTAACGAACTCTTCGTTTCCAACACTGGTGTACCTCGCGGTCGTACCACTGTGATCGTTCCGTTCCGTACCTTCAGCAAGTTCCCGTACTATCAGCCGCCTACCGCTAAGGAAAACGGCGTGTTCGACCTGAAGGGTGTCGTTTCTCTCGACTTCAAACCGGGTGGAGAAGGCTCTAACGGTTCCTTCGAAATTGACAACATCAAGTTGACCAACCAGAAGGAAGTCAAGCAGGCAAAGCGTCCTGAAGTTGTCAAGGTTGACGTGAAGGGTACTTCTGACGTTCTCAACCCGAACATCTCTGGTGGCCTGTTCGGTATCAACGCAGCCCTTTGGGATGGCGACATGCTGGACAATCCGAAGTTCAAGACCCAGACCTGGGAATTTGCAAAGCGCATCAACCACGGCATTATCCGTTACCCGGGTGGTCTCCGTGCTGATGACGACCACTGGAAGGAAATCCTCGACAACCACGACTGGATGGTCGATACCGACGAATTCCTCGCTTGGTTGAAGAAGACCGGCTCCAACGCTATGTTCACCGTGAACTTCGGTTCCGGCACTGAACAGGAAGCTGCTGCATGGGTTAAGCATACCAACATCGACAAGAAGGCCGGCATCCTCTACTGGGAAATCGGTAACGAAGTCTACGGTAACTGGCATCCGTACTACGAAAAGTATGGTAAGGACGGCGGTACCATCTATGGTAAGCGCGCTCGTAAGTTCATCGAAGCCATGAAGAAGGTTGACCCGACCATTAAGGTTGCTGTGCTCGGCGTTCTCGATGGTGCCTGGAACGACAACGTTCTTAAGGAAACTGCTGATATTGCCGACGGTATCATCGTCCATCACTATCCGCAGCACTACGGTGAAGAAAATGACTTCGCAATGCTTTCTGCTCCGCAGGACCTGACCCCGATCTACAGCCGTCTGCACAAGACTGTTGACAAGTGGTCTAAGGGTAAGGACAAGAAGCTGGAACTCTGGCTCACCGAATGGAACTCTGTTGACTTCAACCCGGGTCCCCAGACCATCGCTCTCGAAAACGGTCTGTTCGTCGCTGACTACCTCGGTATGCTTGCAACTGAAAATGTTGACAACGCTCAGTACTGGGATATCCACAACGACATCACTCCGGAAGGCGGTGACTACGGTTACCTGACCCGTTCTGCAGAAGAATGCATGAACTGCCCGCGTCCCAGCTACTGGGCATTCCAGATGGCTTCTGACGCTCTCCGCGGCAAGCTTCTGAAGACCGAAATCAAGGGTGACAAGGAATCTCTCCTGACCACTTACTACACCGAAAACGGTGGCAAGAAGACCCTCATGGTCATCAACAAGAGCCCCTACAGCGATTACGAACTGAAGCTGGATATCCCTGGCTTCAAGGGTAAGGCTAAGATGCAGGTTCTTGACAAGTCTTCTGAAAAGCTGAAAGAAGGCTTTGCAAATGATCCTGCCAAGAAGGCTAAGGATGTGGACGTTTCCAAGCCGGTTAAGGTTGGCAAGCGTACCGTCACCTTGTTCACCATTGGCAAGTAATTAGCTGGCGTCATTCTGGAGCCCCGACAGGGGCGATAGAATCCAAGCGTAAAGAATCCCTCGCAGAAATGCGGGGGATTCTTTTTTTTAGGGATACAATGTGTGTGGGGAATTTCAAAAAAAAGACACACCCTTAAACGGGGTGTGTCCTTATAGGAAAATGTCAAGTAAATGGATTACTTACCGAGCATCTTCATGGCTTCTTCCAAGAGGTACTTTTCAGCAGCTTCCTTAGCCTTTTTCTGGTCTTCTTCGGACATGGATTCGATCTTCTTTTCCAGTTCGTTTGCTTCCTTGCAGTCTGCTGCCTTGATACCTTCCTTTTCGCACTTGATGATTGCGTCTACAGCCTTCTTAGCAATTGCTTCGGGGGAGTCGCTACCGCAAGCGGTCAGGGAGAGGGCTGCAACCAGGGAGAGCAGGAGAACTTTGATCTTCATATTTATTCCTTTTGTAAGATTGTTAAAACTTTCGCGCAATATAAAAAAAATATGTGATTTTGTAAACGAATTTTAAGTTTTATGGAGTTTTTTTTGTTAGAATGGCGCAGATAAATCAGTCGAGGTTCGTCATCCTGGAGTCCCGACAGGGGCGATAGAATCCTAGCGTAAAGAGTCCCTCGCAGTGATGCCGGGGCTTTTTTTTTATTTGGACTATGGAATGAATTAAAAAGAGGGTATATTTATTTCACCAGTTAATGAACATGGTTCATGAAAAAACTCTAAAATAAGAGATATTGGCGTGTTTTTACAAAATAAAATCATTATAATGCTTTTTTTGTGTGTAGTCTCAGCTTTTGCTGGAACTGGCCAACTTGTGTGGAAGAATAAAAGATGTAACATTGAAGCAACTTTTATACCTCAATTCAAAGCAGTAACCATAGAAAAGAATGGAAAATTTTTTTCTTTGCGGTATGATATGTTGGTTCATGTATATTGTCCGACGAAAGAGGATTACTTAAACTTGAAAATAGAATCTATTGCCCCTATAAAAGTAGATTCGCATTTATATCGTCGAGAAGTGAAAAAAATAGCGCCACCCGTTGGAAATCAAGGAATTGACATGCGTGGTGCAGTTTTGCTTGATGCAATTACTTTTGAAAATTGTAAAGCTTTTCAAGGAATAAAAAATAAAAAAACGTCTTTTAATGTTGTTTCGGACGGAGCTTGCCATGTTGACGTCTCTGCTCCGGGAATTCACGATGGTTTTGATCTAAAAGTAAATAAGGAAAGGGGCGTGTTTTATTTTTATATCAATCAAAATGCAGGATGGAAATGGAATTTTAAATTCAGGTGGACAAAGTGAATTTTTTTTGGTTTTTTCTCTTTCTAATTTGCGTTTCTTTATTGTCGTGCAATAAAGGTAGCGTGAATTTGGATTGTGTTACCGAGCAGCGTGAGACTCGGTATAGTTCTTTTCGTATTTCATTACCAAATGAAAAGAATTCCATTAGGTATAGTTTCATTGAAAATAGTTTCATGGAGGAATTTCGAAAAGTTGATATTAATATAAAATGCAACAAAGATTCTTCAAAAATACAGGTTGGAAATGCTGTTTTTGCATACACTCCGTTGTCAAAACCATTGTCGCAAGAATTTCGGAATTTGAATACCGATCGATGTGTTTCAGATTTGTTTATCGCTCGATTGGGAGAAATAGATAATGATACTTGTGTTTATGATTCATATTCGCAGAATAATTCGATTAATTCTTCTATCTACTTTGTGGATCAAGAAGGCGTCGTGAATTACATTCCCTTTAGAGGTGCTTTTTGCTCCAAGGAAAAGGGAAAAACAAAGCTGGATTCTATAGAATATGATTTACGGTCCTACTTAACATCAACAAAGGCTTGGGAGGGCCTTTTTAAAGGTGTTTCGTCCAATAAAAAGAGAAACGAAGTATTAGATACGCTGATTTTTAGAAAATCAAAGGTGGACAAGCGGCTGTCCGACGGGAAAATCTTATTTTATCCCGTAAGCAAATTTGTTGAAGTTGAAGATTTGTTTATCCAGAATATAGATTCACTTGATTACTATTTAGCTCGTTTAGAAGGCGATTCCGTGTTTTATTTTAGGAACATAAAAGGAAACTTAATTCAGTACGAGGATTCTGACATTGAATCTTTAAATTCATACTTGTCGCTTTTGAATTCTTTTGAACGTGAATTTTGGTCCGCTCATGAATGCAGTGAAAACAAACAGGCCATTTTATGGAATGATTCGACATTTAATTTGGTTTCTTATTCTTGCGCTACAAAGGAACAGCAAATTCATCAATGGAATCAAGAAATAAAAACGTGGTTTGAAAAGAAAATAAAATAAGGGATTCAGGACCGACCGATGGGTGGACTATGGCGTGATTTAATAAGAGCTCAAAAAACACTATTAAAAATCAACAAGTCCAAAAAAAAGTGTATATTTATTCCATCAGCTAATGAATATGGCTTGCGGAAAACCCTCTATTAAAAAATCAACAAGTCCAAAATG